>NZ_SJFN01000017.1 GCF_004328075.1 Siculibacillus lacustris
CGCTCGGCGGCCCGCCGCCGGCTGCCCGCTCGGCGGCCCGCCGCCGGCTGCCGCGCCGGTCGCCGCTGCGCCGAGCCCGGCCGCCGGGGCCTTCCGGACGGTCGCCGAAGCGGTCGGCGCCGCCCTCGACCGCGCCGTCCATGCGTCGCGCGAGGCCGGCCTCGAGACCATCGGCCTGCGCAACGGCACTCTCGAGGTGCTGCGCGCCGACGCCGCCGGCACCGTCCGCCACGTGTTCTTCGAGGAGATCGTCGCCGAGGGCGCAGTCGACGGCCCGGCCGGCGCCCTCGACGTCAACCTGTCGGCGCGCGGCGAGGTCGGCCGTTGGTCGCTGCATCTGGCGCTCGGCGACACCGCCGGCGGCGGCCGCCATCTGGTGTTTTCCGCCGACGACGTCACCCATCGCGACCTGTTCGGGCCGCGCGGGCCGGGCTTCGATCTCGGCATGCCGTTCTATCCGCGCGTCGCCTTCGACTACGATCGCACCGGCCGCCTCGTCGCCGCCGACCTCGACCTCAAGGCCGGGGCCGGCGTGTTCCGCTTCGGCAAGGAACCCGACGACGAGATCCTGGTCGACGAGGGTCAGGCGCGGGTGGTGTGGCGCCCCGATGCCGCCGCCTTCGAGGTGCCGCAGCTGTCGGTGGCGGTCGGCGACACCATCGTCGCTCTCAAAGGGCGAGTGACCCCGCCCGCCGCCGGAATCGGTCCCTGGGGCCTCGCCTTCGCGCTGGATCACGGCGCCCTCCACCCGCGCGACGTGCCGGGCGAAGCGATCCCCATCGATGTCGTCGACGTCGCCGCGACCTTCGATCCGCGCACCCGCTTCCTCGACCTCTTCGATGGACGCATCCGCTTCGGTTCCGCGGCGCTGCAGGCCGCCGGGCGGCTCGACGTGTCGGGGGTCGAGCCGAAGTTGAAGATGGATCTGGCCTTTTCGCCGCTCACCGTCGCCCAGGTCGCTCATGCCTGGCCGCACTGGGTGGCCTCGGACGCCCGCCGCTGGTTCGTCGCCAACGTCGAAGCCGGCCGGATCGCCGACATGACGATCCGTCTCGACATGCCGCGCTTCGACCAGTTCGAGACTTGGCCCGCCAACGCGGTGCAGGTCGCGGCGCGTTTCGACGGGGTGCGGTTCCGCATCTTCGGGGCTCTGCCGACCATTGCGGGCGCCGAAGGCCGCCTCGGCCTCGCCGAACGGCGCTTCGAGGTGGTGGTCGACCGCGGCGCGGTGGCGACCCGGGCGGTCAAACACCCGAGCGTCGACAATCTGCGCTTCTTCGTGCCCGACGTCTTCGTCAAGCCGCCCAAGGGATCGATCACCGCCAAGGTCTCGGGCGAGGTCCCGGCGCTCGCCGAGATCGCCAATGCCGACCCGCTGTTCGTGCTCGACCAGTCGGGCGTCCGGGCCGAGGGCCTCGCCGGCACCGCCTCGGTTTCCACCCAGATCGACGTGGTGTTCACCAAGCTCATCGATCCTGCGACGATCGAGTGGAAGGTCGACGCCCAGATCGACCGCTTCTCCAACCAACAGCCGATCCAGGGCCGGCGTTTCCAGGACGGCAAGTTCCGCGTCGTCGCCGATCCGCGCGGCCTCAAGGTCACCGGGCGGGCCCAGATCGACGGGGTCGGCACCGACATCGACCTCTATGATCCGCGCGGCGCGGCGCGGACCGGCGAAAAGCGCGAGTTCCGGATGGTCCTCGACGAGGCCGCCCGCCAGCGCATGGGCCTCGACCTCGGCGGCCTGGTCCAGGGCGCGGTGGCGCTGACCGTCTCGCAGCCGTCGCCGACCGACACCCGCCGCCACATCGAAGCCGACCTCGGCCCGGCCCGGTTGGTGCTCGCCCCCTTCGGCTGGACCAAGGGCAGCGGCGTTCCGGCCAAGGCGACATTCGATCAGATCGACGACGACAAGGGCAGCCGTATCGAAAATCTGACGATCGAATCCGAAGGTCTGTCGGTGCGCGGAACGCTGCAGTTCGACAAGGAGCACAAGCTCGCCGGCGCGGACATCACCAAATTCGCGCTGCGCAAGGGCGACGACGCCCGGTTCAAGGTCACGCGCAGCGGCGAGCAGACGCTGGTGGTCACCTTCGACGCCAGTTCCTTCGACCTGCGCGGCCTGATGCTCGCCCAGCGCAAACCGGGGGGCGGGTCGTCGGCTGACGGCGAGCGCGGCCCCGACATCAACCTGCGTCTGCGCGCCGCCCGGGTGATCGGCTTCAACGACACCAATCTCGGCGACGTCAGCGTCGACGGCCAGATCCGCAACGGCGTGCCGACGAGCCTCCAGGCCAGCGCGCGGGCCTCCGGCGGGCGCTCGGTGACCGCCTCGCTGAAGCCGGAGGGCGGCGGCCGGCGGCTGGTCTTCGGCTCCGACGATGCCGGCGCGGTGCTGAGCTTCCTCGACCTGTTCGACCGCATCAAAGGCGGGACTCTGGCCATGCAGGCGTCGCTGCCGGAGCCCGGGTCGTCCGCCGGCACGGTGCGGATCTCCGACTTCCAACTGGTCGAAGAGCCGAAGTCCGGGCGCCCGGTGGCCCCCGAGACCGCCTCGGACGGCACCCGCAAGATCCCGGTACGCCGCGTCGAGATCGACCGCTCGACCGACTTCGACCGCGCCTCGGTACGCTTTTCGCTGCACGACGGGGTCATCGACGTCGCCGAAGGCATCGCCAAGGGCAAATCGGTCGGCGCCACCGCCGCCGGCCAGCTCGACCTCGCCAGCCAGCGCATCGCCCTGTCGGGGACCTACATCCCGGCCTTCGGCCTCAACAACCTCGCCGGCCAGATCCCGATCCTCGGGGCGATCACCGGCGCCGGCTCCAACGGTGGCCTGCTCGGCGTGACCTTCCGCGTCTCCGGGCCGATCGAAGATCCGATTCTGCAGATCAATCCGCTGTCGGCGATCGCCCCGGGCATCTTCCGGCGGATCTTCGAGTTCCAGCCCGAGGAAGCCGGGCCGCGCGGCGATCCCAACGCGCCGACCAAGATCACCCCCTGAGACCGTCGCCCGCCGCTTCCGGGAGCGGGCAGGGGTCGGCCGCCTGCGGTCGCGCACAGGCCTCCGAGACCTTCGCATCCTCGGCGAGCCCGAGCCACGGCGCGATCACGTCGCGTTCGAAACCGACCGCCCGGCGCCCGCCGCTCTCCAGGAGCGGCCGGCGGATCAGCAGCGGGTCGGCGAGGAGCAGGGCATAGGCCGCCGCGGCGTCGAGGGTCTCGGGGACGATCTCGCCGGACTTGACCCGCGGACTCGCGCGGTTGAACCACGCCGCCGGCGGCCGGTCGCCGAAGAATGCGGCCAGCCGCTCCGCGGTCCAGGGCTCGGCGAGGAGGCTGCGGATCTCGAGGACGTGGCCGGCGCGTTCGAGTTGCCGGCGCTGTTCGGCGTTGCCGGCACAGCCTGGCTTCTCCCAGAAGGTCACCTGCGCCATCGCCGTCTCCCCGTCTTCGGTCCGCGCGCGCCGCGTCCGGGCCTGCCGCCCGTCGGTCGCCGATCGTCGCGACCGAGGGTAGCTCGTCGCGCGGGCCCGGCCGTGCCGATTTCCACGGCAGCGCGCGGATTCCTGCGGCAGACGACGTCGTCCCGGCGACCGCCGATCCTGCGGCGGTGCGCCATTCTCAAATTTCAATCAAACGTTTGACTGAATCTCCGAAGAGCGTAGGATCGCGCCATGACCGATCCGCACGATCCCACCGGCGCCGCGGCGTCCGCCGCCGATGCCCCCGCCACCACCGACGCCGGGGTGAACCCGCCCGCGTCGCCCGCCGCCGCCGCGCCGCCCGTCGCGGGGGTCGATCCGCCGCCGCCGTCGCCGGGGGAGGGGACGCGCGGCCAGTTGCTGCGCGCCGGGCTCGATCTGTTCGGCCGCCAGGGCTTCGACGGTACCTCGATCCGCGACATCGCCCGCGCCGCGGGGGCCAACGTCGCCGGCATCGCCTATCACTTCGGCGGCAAGACCGGCCTGCATCGCGCCTGTGCCGAGCTGATCGCCGCGACCCTCGGCGGCTTCTTCGCCCTGGCCGACACCGCGTCGGACGGTCCCGACGAGGCGCTCGATCCCGACGCGGCGCTCGCCCGCTTCACGGCGATCGGCGGCGGCTTCGCCCGCTTCCTTCTCGCCCGCCCCGAGGCCGAGGCCATCGCCCGCTTCATGGTGCGCGAGCAGATGGATCCGAGCCCGACCTTCACGATCATCTACGAGGCGCTGATCCGCCCCCGCCACGAACGCATGTGCCGGCTGTGGGGTCGGGCGGTCGGCGCCGATCCGGCGAGCGAGACGGTGATCCTCACCGTCTCGGCGATCCTCGGCCAGATCATGTTCTTCCGGGTCGGCCGCGCCACCGCGCTACGCCGGCTCGCCTGGGACACCATCGACGCCGATCGGGTCGAGCGCATCCTCGCCGTCGTCCGCACCACCATCGACGCCACCGCCGCGGCGCAACGCACTCGGAGTCGCACATCATGATGGACTGGGCCTGCACGGTCGCGCTCCTCGCCTCGCTGGTTCCCGGCTGTGCCCCCACGGTCGCGGTCTACGGCTACGTCGAAGGGGAATATGTGGCGATGGCACCGCTCGAGGTGGCGCGCATCGCCGCCGTCACGGTCAAGCGCGGTGACCGCGTCGAGGCCGGCGCGCCGATCGCCACCATGGAGGCGAGCGACGCCACCCTCGCCGTCGCCGATGCTCGCGCCCGCCTCGCCCAGGCCGAGAGCGAACTCGCCGACCTGCGCCGCGGCCGCCGCCCCGAGGAGATCGAGGTGATCGCCGCGGGCCTGCAGTCGGCCGAGACCCAGGTCGCCGACACCGAGCGGGCGCTCGCCCGCCGCCGCGATCTGTTCAACCGCGGCTTCGCCGCCCAGGCCGAGCTCGATCAGGCGCTGACCGCCCGCGACGTCGCCGCGGCGCGGGTGCGCGAGACCGCCGCCAATCTCGCCGTCGCCCGCCTGCCGGCCCGCGACGACGCCATCCGCGCCTCCGAGAGCCGGGTCGCCCAGGCGCGCACGGCGCTCGCCACCGCCGAATGGCGGCTCTCCGAGCGGTCGCTGACCGCCAAGGTCGCCGGCCGCATCACCGACCTCGTGCGTCGCCCCGGCGAGGTCGCCGGGCCCCAGGCGGCGGTTGCGACCCTGCTCCCCGACGGTGCGGTCAAGGTCAAGCTGTGGGTGCCCGAACGGCTGTTCTCGCGCTTTGCGCTCGGCGACGAGATCACCGTCGGCTGCGACGGCTGCGGCCCGGAGATGCGCGCCCGCATCACCTATGTCGCCGCCGAACCGGAGTTCACCCCGCCGGTGATCTATTCGGTCGAAACCCGCCAGAAACTCGTCCACCTCGTCGAGGCCCGGCCGATCGGCGCCGGCACGCGGCTCCAGCCCGGCCAGATCGTCGACGTGCGCGTTCCGGAGGGCCGCCGGTGAGCGTCGTCGCGGTCGAAGGACTGACCAAGCGCTTCGGCGACCGCACCGTCGTCGACGATGTCTCGATGACCATCGAGAAAGGCGAGATCGTCGGCTTCCTCGGCCCCAACGGCTCGGGCAAGACCACCACGATCCGCATGATCTGCGGGTTGCTCACCCCCGACGCCGGGTCCGGCACGGTGCTCGGCTTCGACGTGCTGAAGGACAGCCGCGAGATCAAGCGCCGGGTCGGCTACATGACGCAGAAGTTCTCGTTCTACGAGGACCTGACCATCGAGGAGAACCTCGACTTCGTCGCCCGCCTCTACGAGCTCTCGCCCCGCCGACTCTACGTCGACCGCACCCTCGATAGCCTCGGCCTGACCTCGCGCCGGGCGCAACTCGCCGGCACGCTTTCGGGCGGCTGGAAGCAGCGGGTGGCGCTCGCCGCCTGCATCATGCACGAGCCCGATCTGCTGCTGCTCGACGAGCCGACCGCCGGCGTCGATCCCAAGGCCCGGCGCGAGTTCTGGGACGAGATCCACCTGCTCGCCGCCGGCGGCCTGACCGTGCTGGTCTCGACCCATTACATGGACGAGGCCGAGCGCTGCCATCGCATCAACTACATCTCCTACGGCCGACTGCTCGCCTGCGGCACCGTCGACGAGGTGGTGGCCGGGGCAGGGCTCGCGACCTTCGTCGCCCGCGACGCCCCGCCGGAGCTGGTCGCCCGCATCGCGGGGCTGCCGGGCGTCTCCCAGGTCGCGCCCTTCGGCACCACGCTGCACGTCGTCGGCGCCGATCTGGGCCTGCTGACCGCCTCGCTCGCCGCGCTGACCGCCGAGACCGGGGTCGCCTTCACCCGCGGCGAAACCAGCCTCGAGGACGTGTTCATCCAGTTCATGTCGCGCGCCGAGGACAACATGGACGGCGCCGCGGCGAAGGCGAGGGCAAAGCCATGATCGACTTCTCGCTGTCGCGGCTGTGGGCGATCCTCGCCAAGGAAATGGTCCAGATGCGGCGCGACCGCATCACCTTCGCGATGATGCTCGGCGTGCCGATCATGCAGCTCCTGCTGTTCGGCTACGCCATCAACACCGACCCCAAGCGCCTGCCGGCGGCGATCGTCGCCGTCAGCCAGGATCGCTACACCCGCGCCGTGGTCACGGCGCTGGAGACCACCGGCTATTTCCGCTTCGAGGCTCAGCCGTCGAGCCTCGCCGAGGCCGATCTGCTGATCGAATCGGGCGCCGTCGCCTTCGTGGTGACCTTGCCGGCCGACTTCGGCACCCGGGTCGAACGCGGCGACCATCCCGAAATCCTGATCGAGGCCGACGCCACCGATCCCGCCGCCGCATCGGGGGCGATCGGCACGCTCGGCACCGTCGCCCAGCGGGCGCTGACCCGCGAGCAGGGCCAGGAGGCCGAGGTCGAGGCGCGCCAGGACAAGATGCTCTCCGTGGTCGTCCACCGCCGCTACAACCCGGAAGGCATCTCGCAATACAACATCGTCCCCGGCCTGCTCGGGGTGATCCTGCAGATGACCCTGGTGATGATGACCGGCATGGCGCTGACGCGAGAGACCGAGCGCGGCACCATGGAAAATCTGCTGGCGATGCCGGCGACGCCGATGGAGATCATGCTCGGCAAGATCCTGCCGTTCCTGGGTGTCGGCGGCGTCCAGGTGGTGGTGGTGCTGACCGCCGCCAAGATCCTGTTCGGCTTGCCCTTCCTCGGCTCGCTGACCCTGCTGATCTCGGCGGTGCTGACCTTCGTGCTGTCGTTGGTGCTGATGGGCTATTTCATCTCGACGTTCGCCCGCACCCAGATGCAGGCGATGCAGTTGACCTTCTTCTTCTTCCTGCCGTCGCTGATGCTGTCGGGCTTCATGTTCCCCTTCGCCGGCATGCCCGACTGGGCCCAGGCGATCGGCGAATGTTTCCCGCTCACCCATTTCCTGCGCATCGTCCGGGCGGTGATGCTGAAGGGCGCCGAGATGCCGGCGATCGCCTGGGAGATGGCGATGCTGGCGGTGTTCATCCTCGCCTATGGCGGCATCGCGCTCGCCCGCTTCCGCCGCACCCTCGACTGAGCGCCGCCGCCGTTCCCCCTGCACATCTGCATCGCTGCCGCAGCGATCGAACGGATGCGCGCCGCCTTGACGTGGCGTAGGCTCGCCCTCGCGCCCCGGCGCGACCCCGGACGACGTCCGGTGCTCGCTCGGGAGCCCGTCGAGGAGTCGTTGCCCGTGACCCACAGTCCCAATTCGCCCGAAGCCCGTGACGTCGCCCATCATCTCCACGGCTACACCGACGCCCGTCGCCACGAAGAGGTCGGACCGTTGGTGATCGACCGCGGCGAGGGCGTCCACGTCTTCGACATCCACGGCAAACGCTATCTGGAGGCGATGGCCGGGCTGTGGAGCGTCGGCGTGGGCTTCTCCGAGCCGCGCCTCGTCGCCGCCGCGACCAAGCAGATGAGCCGACTGCCATTCTACCATACCTTCGGCCACAAGGCGCAGGGCCCGGTGATCGACCTCGCCGAGCGCCTGATCGGCCTCGCACCGGTGCCGATGTCCAAGGTCCACTTCACCAATTCCGGGTCGGAAGCCAACGACACGGTGATGAAGCTGCTGCGCTACCGCTCGAACGCGCTGGGCGAGCCGGCGCGCAAGACCTTCATCGCCCGCGCCAAGGGCTACCATGGCGTGACCCTGGCCTCGGCGAGCCTGACCGGTCTGCCCAACAACCACCGCTCGTTCGATCTGCCGATCGCCGGCATCCGCCACACGATGTCGCCGCACTGGTGGCGCGAAGCCCTGCCCGGCGAGACCGAGGAGGCCTTCGCGACGCGCTGCGCCGACGAGCTCGAGGCGCTGATTCTCGCCGAGGGTCCGGAGACCGTCGCGGCCTTCTGGGCCGAGCCGGTGATGGGGGCCGGCGGCGTGATCGTGCCGCCGGCGACCTATTGGCCGAAGATCCAGACGGTGCTGCAGAAATACGGCGTGCTGCTGGTCGCCGACGAAGTGATCTGCGGCTTCGGCCGCACCGGCAACTGGTTCGGCTCGACCACCTACGGCATGAACCCCGACGTGATCGTGGTGTCCAAGCAGCTGTCCTCGTCCTATCTGCCGATCTCGGCGATCCTGATCAACGAGCGCGTCTACGGCCCGATCGCCGACGAGAGCAAGCGGATCGGCACCTTCGGCCACGGCTTCACCGCCTCGGGCCATCCGGTCGCCGCCGCGGTGGCCCTGGAGAATCTGGCGATCATCGAGGAGCGTGATCTGATCGGCAACGTCCGGCGGGTCGGCGCCCATCTGCGCGCCCGGCTCGATGCGCTCGCCGGCCATCCGATGATCGGCGAGATCCGCGGCGTCGGATTGATCGCCGCAGCCGAGCTGGTGATCGACAAGCCGGCCAAGACGGCGCTCGACGTGCCCGGCCGGCTCGGCGGGATGGTCGCGGGAATCATGCAGGACAAGGGGGTGATCAGTCGGGCGATGGGCGAGGCGATCGCCTTCTGCCCGCCGATGATCATCACCGAGCTCCAAGTCGACGAGATGGTCGCGGTCTTCGCGGCCAGCGTCGACGAGGCCAAGGTCCGCCTGGGCTTGTGAGGGAGCGGCGACGGCGGCGGGCTCAGTGCCGTTCGCCGTCGCGCAGCGCCAGCGTCTCGCCGATCGGCAGATCGGCCCAGGCCTCGTCGCGGGTCAGCGGCCGGGTGGCGATCACCGTGACGACGTCGTTCGGGGTGGTCTCGGCGGAGAAGTCGACGGCGAGATCGTCGTCGATCAGGGTGGCACGGCCGAAGGGCGCGCGTCGGGTGATCGCCGACAGGCGCTTGCCGCAATGGGCATAGAGCGAGCGGCCGTCGCTCATCAGGACGTTGAACACCCCGAGGTCGGCCAGACGCGCGAACAGGTCGGGCAGGGCCGCGTCGAGGCGGCGCGGCGGCGGCAGGGCGGTCCAGCGGTCGGCGATGGTGCCGAGGATCCAGCAGAAGGCATGTTCGCTGTCGGTGGTGCCGATCGGCCGGAAGCGCCCGAGCGGCAGCTTCTTGACGCCCTTGAGCTGGCCGTTGTGGGCGAAGCTCCACGACCGGCCCCACAATTCGCGGGTGAAGGGATGGGTGTTCTCCAGCGACACCGCGCCGCGATTGGCGCGGCGCACGTGCGCCACCACCACCCGCGAGCGAATCGGATAGGCCCGCAGCAGGCGGGCGAGGTCGGAGCGGGCGCTGGGTTCGGGATCGTGGAAGGTGCGGCAGCCGCGGCCTTCGTAGAAGGCGATGCCCCAGCCGTCGCTGTGCGGACCGGTGTCGCCGCCGCGCCGCGCGAGACCCGCGAAGGAGAAGCGGATGTCGGTCGGCACATTGGCGCTCATGCCGAGGAGTTCGCACATCGGATCGCAGTCCGTTCGGTCGAGGGGAGGGCGGGCCACCGGCCCGACACTAACTCACCCAAAGACCGACGTCTCGACCAGCAACGCCTTTGCGTAGTTCGCCGCAGAGGCGGAATATCGATGCGCGGACGACGGGGCTCCGGCGGCCGGAGGCGTCGTCCGAGCGGGCGCGCGAGACCGCGCGCCGGCGGTTTCAGTTCACCGCTTCGCGGGCGACCCGCGGGATGTCGTAGCGGTCGATGCCGAGATCGGCGAGTTCACGATCGTCGAGCAGCTGCAGCTCGGCGACGGTCTCGCGAATCAGACGGAAACGGGTCCAGCTGCGGGCGATCGATTCGGCGACACGGGCGACGGACATGGGAGGCTCCTTTCGGCGGGGTGACCCGCCAGCAGTTCTTGTCTCGATTGCAATTTCTGGCAGGAAACATACTTCGCGCCGCAACATGCCGGTAGAGCGGATCTCGGTGTTCTGTCATGCCAAGGTAGCATGACTAAAGTCTAAGACGGGCACGACGCGAGGTCAGGGGTCTTCCGGCCATCGTGTGGAACCGATTGGGATTTGTCCCGGTGCGGGCGAATCCGGACGGCGGTCGCGGCGGCGTTCGACGCAGCGATGCGGCGCAACATCAAAGTGCAATCGATGCCGATGGCGCGAGAGATCGCCGCTTCGACGCGGTCGATACGCGCGCCCGATCGGATGAAATTTGCCGAAGATGCGCCTCACCCGGAAGAACCTAGCGGAAATTGCGTAGACGGCGGTCGAATCAGGAAGCCTTTCGCCGCCGAGCCGGGAGATCCTGTTCGTCGGAGCGAGGCGCCGGGCCTCGCGCGGCGGAGGCGACGCCATGCTCTGGGTCCATCTCGCGGTGCTGTTTTCCGGGGCGATCGCCGCCGGGGCGATCAATGCCCTGGCCGGTGGCGGCTCGCTGGTCACCTTGCCGATTCTCCTGGCGCTCGGCCTGCCGCCGGCTGCCGCCAACGCCACCAACGCGGTCGCCGCCTGGACCGGCCTGATGGGCGGCGCCCTGCGCTATCGCGGCATGCTGCGGCCCCACCGCCGCGCCGTCGCCCACATGGCGGTGATCTCGGCGGTCGGCGGTCTGATCGGCGGCGGATTGATGCTGACCACCCCGGCGCCGTTGCTGGCGGGGTTGCTGCCCTGGCTGATTCTGATCGCCACCCTGTGCTTCCTCGTGTCGCCCTGGGTCGATCGCGCCCTGCGCCGCGACGGCGCTTGGGGTCTCGACCGCACCGCCGATCTCGCCGGCTGGCGCGGTGTCGTCCTCTTCGCGGTGTCGGTGGCGACCGGCTATTTCAACCCGTGCGGCGGCGTCGCCATGGTCGCGGCCTTCGCCACCTTCGGCATCGACGACCTGCGACTCGCCAACGGCCTCAAGATCGTCCTCGGCATGACCATGACCGGCGCCTCGGTGGCGCTGTTCGTGGCGGCGGACGCGGTCGTGTGGCCCTGGGCCCTGGTGATGGTCGCGGGCACGCTGCTCGGCGGCTGGCTCGGCGCGACGCTGGCGCTCAGGATCGACCGGCGCCTGTTGCGCGGCCTGATCCTGACCTGGGGCGGGGTGATGTCGGCGGTGTTCCTGGCCCCGAGCTGAGGGGCGCCGCAGGGCAGGGAAGAGGACCGCTAGAACGACGAAAGCCGCTGCGGCATGGTGCCGAGCGGCTTTTCGTGGGTCTTTCGTTTCACACTTCTTCTGGAGAGAAGAAGTGGCGGGAGTGACGGGGCTCGAACCCGCGACCTCCGGCGTGACAGGCCGGCACTCTAACCAACTGAGCTACACCCCCGCGGGTGCCGCGTCCGGAGCGAACCCCGTCGGCGATGGAGGGTCGTTTAAGGTGCGAGGCGAGGCCTGTCAAGCACATCGCGGAACGATGAACCGGTCGGGGCGGTCCCCCCCTGTGGAAAACCCCGAGGCGCTCGCACCCCCGATCGGGCGATCCGTGGCCGCCGGCCGCCCCGCCGCGCTGTCGGACGGGCGACCACGGGGGCCATCCGGCCTACGTCGTAGCGCGAAGCGGTTTCGCCCCGGTGTCGCGCACCGGGCGAACCGCGTGTCGCGACCGGTCCGCCGTCGAATCGATGAGATCCGCGCGAGGTCCGGGGATTCATTGGAATTTCTCTGATGAAAACGAAAAACGGCTTCTGTACGAAGCGGATGGACAGGTCGCCGGATGTGTCCACACCGACCAAAGACCGAACCGAGATGCTTGCGTCGGGGGATGGGCTGAGCTAAGCGTGCCACGGTGACGAACCGACGCAGCGCGTGTCGTCGTCGCGGCGCCGGGGGCTCCCGTCGTCCTGCGGCCGGGGGGCGCGGGACCGGACTGCGGTACCGATCGGGACGGGTTCGCACGGGCCCTGCTGGGGCCGCCCACGGCTCTCGCCGGGGCGGAGATGAGAACGAGGTCGCCATGCACGGCTTGCTCAGCGAATATCTGCCGATCATCGTGTTCATCGCCCTGGCGGCGGTGATCGGGATCGTGCTTCTCGTGGCGCCGTTCCTGGTCGCCTACAAGAGCCCCGACCCGGAAAAGCTGTCCGCCTACGAGTGCGGCTTCAACGCCTTCGACGACGCCCGCATGAAGTTCGACGTGCGCTTCTATCTGGTGTCGATCCTGTTCATCATCTTCGATCTCGAAGTGGCCTTCCTGTTCCCGTGGGCGGTCGCCTTCGGGACGATCGGCTGGTTCGGCTTCTGGTCGATGATGATCTTCCTCGGTGTCCTCACCGTCGGCTTCGTCTACGAGTGGAAGAAGGGAGCTCTGGAATGGGATTGATCCCGCAACCCGGTCCGCTCGTCGCCACCGCCCCGCGCGGCGTGATCGATCCGAACACCGGCAAGCCGGTCGGTGCGAACGACCCGTTTTTCCTGGAGGTCAACGAACAGTTGGCCGACAAGGGTTTCATCGTCACCGCCACCGACGAGCTGATCACCTGGGCCCGCACCGGTTCGCTGATGTGGATGACCTTCGGTCTCGCCTGCTGCGCGGTCGAGATGATCCAGATGGCCATGCCGCGTTACGACTGCGAGCGCTTCGGCTTCGCGCCGCGCGCCTCCCCGCGCCAGTCGGACGTGATGATCGTCGCCGGCACCTTGACCAACAAGATGGCCCCGGCGATGCGCAAGGTCTACGACCAGATGCCGGAGCCGCGCTACGTCATCTCGATGGGCAGCTGCGCCAACGGCGGTGGCTACTATCACTTCTCCTATTCGGTGGTGCGCGGCTGCGACCGGGTCGTCCCGGTCGACATCTACGTGCCGGGCTGCCCGCCCACCGCCGAGGCGCTGCTCTACGGCGTTCTTCTGCTCCAGAAGAAGATCCGCCGCACCGGGACCATCGAACGCTGACGTCGCCGGACGGCCGGCTCGCCCGACGGGCGGGGGCCTGACGGGAACGGATCAACGGTGCCGCGGTCCGCGGTGCCTTCGGGAAAGGGTCGAGGACGCCCATGGCTCACACGCTGCAATCCCTCGGCGAGTCGATCGCGGCCAAGCTCGGCGACAAGCTCTCCGGCTGGTCGATCGGCGTCGACATGGTGACGCTCGAGGCGACGCCCGAGACCCTGATCGACGTGCTCGCCCTGCTGCGCGACGACGGCGCCCTGCGCTTCGTCTCCTTCACCGACGTCTGCGGCGCCGACTATCCGGCCCGCGAGAAGCGCTTCGACGTGGTCTATCACCTGCTCTCGCCGACCCTGAACGAACGCGTCCGCATCCGCGTCCAGACCGACGAAGTGACGCCGGTGCCCTCGGCGACCGCGCTCTATCACGGCGCCGACTGGTTCGAACGCGAGGCCTACGATCTGTTCGGCATCCTGTTCACCGGGCACCACGACCTGCGCCGGATCCTCACCGACTACGGCTTCGACGGCCATCCGCTGCGCAAGGACTTCCCGACCACCGGTTTCGTCGAGGTTCGCTACGACGAAGTCGAGAAGCGGGTGATCTACGAGCCGGTCAAGCTCGTCCAGGAATTCCGCAACTTCGACTTCCTCAGCCCCTGGGAAGGGCCGGACGCCGTCCTGCCCGGCGACGAGAAGGCGAAGACCAACTGAGGCGCCGGACGGGCGGCGACGGACCTCGGGTCCGGCCTCGCCCAACCTGTGCCGCTCCGCGATCGGTCGCTTCGAGACCGAGGGAGCCGAAACGAAGGGTCGACCCGATGCCGTGACGGCGCCGGGGCGATCGGGTCGGTGGCCGAGCGATCGGCCGCCAGGGTCGGAACACTCCTCGTGTGACGGGGAGGGCGAAGGATCGAGGGACCGCGATGGGCGCCGAAGCGACCGTACGCAACTTCAACATCAACTTCGGTCCGCAGCACCCGTCTGCCCACGGCGTGCTGCGCCTGGTGCTGGAGCTCGACGGCGAAGTCGTGACCCGGGTCGATCCCCATATCGGGCTCCTCCATCGCGGCACCGAGAAGCTGATCGAGACCAAGACCTACGCCCAGGCGACGCCCTATTTCGACCGGCTCGACTACTGCGCGCCGATGAATCAGGAACACGCCTTCGCGCTGGCGGTCGAGAAGCTGCTCGGCATCACCGTGCCGAAGCGTGGCCAGTTGATCCGCGTGCTCTATTGCGAGATCGGCCGTCTCCTGTCGCATCTCCTCAACGTCACCTCGCAGGCGCTCGACGTCGGCGCGCTCACCCCGCCGCTGTGGGGTTACGAAGAGCGCGAGAAGCTGATGATCTTCTACGAGCGCGCCTGCGGCGCCCGCATGCACGCCAACTATTTCCGGGTCGGCGGCGTCCACCAGGACATTTCCGACCAGTTGGTCGAGGACATCGGCACCTTCTGCCAGACCTTCCCGAAGGTCCTCGACGATCTCGAAGGGCTGTTGACCGAGAACCGTATCTTCAAGCAGCGCAACGTCGACATCGGCGTGGTGACGCTCGAGGACGCCTGGAACTGGGGCTTCTCCGGCGTGATGGTGCGTGGCTCGGGCGCCAAGTGGGATCTGCGCAAGTCGCAGCCCTACGAGTGCTACGACGAGATGGATTTCGACATCGCGATCGGCAAGAACGGCGACTGCTACGACCGCTACCTGATCCGCATGTACGAGATGCGCCAGTCGACGCGGATCATGAAGCAGTGCGTCGAGCGGCTGCTCGGGCGCGAGCGGATCGGGCCGGTGTCGGCGACCACCCACAAGGTGGTGCCGCCCAAGCGCTCCGAGATGAAGCGCTCGATGGAGGCACTGATCCATCACTTCAAGCTGTTCACCGAAGGCTTCCACGTCCCCGCCGGCGAAGTCTATGCCGCGGTCGAGGCGCCCAAGGGCGAGTTCGGCGTCTATCTGGTCGCCGACGGCACCAACAAGCCCTATCGCTGCAAGATCCGGGCACCCGGTTTCGCCCATCTCCAGGCGATGGATCATCTCTGCCGCCATCACCTGCTCGCCGACGTGTCGGCGGTGCTCGGCTCCATCGACATCGTGTTCGGAGACGTCGATCGATGAGGATCCGCGGGTTCGCGCTCACCCTCGCCCTGATCGGTTCGGCCGGCGCCTGCGCTGCGCAGGCCCTGTCGGGTCCCGGGGCCACGCCGATCGCCGGCCTGCTCGGCGACGGGTTCACCGTCGCGGCGGCGTCGCCGAACGGTCGGGCCGGCGAGGTGGTGCTGATCCTGCGCAAGGACGCCAAGGTCTATGCCTGCGTCCTGTCCGACGTCCGCGCCGAACTCTACGGCGAGGCCAAGGCCAAACCCACCGCGCAGCCCTGTCTGCCGCTCGACTGAGGAAGGGAGATCGACCGATGACGCATCCGATGTTCGTCTCCACCGCCGCCGCGCGCGCCGCCGAGGGCCCGCGATGAAGGAGTTCGACTGTCCCAACCACGGCGCCCAGCGCGTCGCCATCGCCTGCACGGCCGTCAAGGCCACGCTGGTGCACGGCGAATCGCCCGGCTTCCACTGGTTCGAGGACGATCGCGAGATTCCGTGCGCCCTGTGTGACGACTGTCGGCAGGCGACGGAAGACGATACGCAACGGCCGCATGCCCTCGAAGTGATGTGTGGGGCCTGTTTCGAGTCGATCTGGAACATGAACGATCAGCCGCCGAGGATTTCATGAGCGTCCGCAGGCTCGCCGCCCCCGAGGTCCAACCGGCCTCCTTCGCGTTTTCGCCCGACAACGAGTCCTGGGCGGCCACGGTGATCGCCAAGTTCCCGGCCGGGAAGCAGGCCTCGGCCGTGATTCCCTTCCTGATGCGTGCGCAGGAACAAGAGGGCTGGGTGTCCAAGGCGGCGATCGAGTGGGTCGCCCAGCGCCTCGGCATGAAGCTGATCCGCGTCCTCGAGGTCGCGACCTTCTACACCCAGTTCCAGCTCGCGCCGGTGGGCTCTGTCGCCCACATCCAGGTCTGCGGCACCACGCCGTGCATGCTGCGCGGCTCCGACGAGATCATCAAGATCTGCAAGAACCGCATCGCCCATCACGCCCACGAACTGTCGGCCGACGGCAAGTTCTCGTGGGAAGAGGTCGAGTGCCTCGGCGCCTGCGTCAACGCGCCGATGATCGCGGTCGGCGCGGACACCTTCGAAGACCTGACCGCCGAGACCTTCACCGCGGTGCTCGACGCCTATGGCCGCGGCGAGACGCCGAAGTCGGGTCCGCAGAACGGCCGCATCGGCGGCGAGGCCGAGGGCGGCGCAACCACGCTCCTCGATCCCGGCCTCGACGACGGGTCCTTTCGCGTCAACATCCTGACGTCGTCCGACGCCACGCCGACCAACGGGTGAACGCCATGCTCCACGACAAGGACCGCATCTTCACCAACCTCTACGGCTTTCGGGACAAGAGCCTGAAGGGCGCGCAGGCGCGCGGGCTGTGGGACGGCACCAAGGCGATCATCGATCAGGGTCGCGACTGGATCATCGACCAGATGAAGGCCTCGGGCCTGCGCGGCCGCGGCGGCGCCGGCTTCCCGACCGGCCTGAAGTGGTCGTTCATGCCCAAGGTCAACGACGGCCGGCCGCATTATCTGGTGGTCAACGCCGACGAATCCGAGCCCGGCACCTGCAAGGATCGCGAGATCCTCAGGAACGATCCCCATCATCTGGTCGAAGGCTGCTTCCTCGCCTCCTTCGCGATGGGCGCCAACGTCGCCTACATCTACGTCCGCGGCGAGTTCATCCGCGAGCGCGAGGCGCTGCAGCGGGCGATCGACGAGGCCTACGAGGCCCGTCTGATCGGCAAGGACAACATCCACGGCTATCCCTTCGATCTCTACGTCCATCACGGTGCCGGCGCCTACATCTGTGGCGAAGAGACCGCGCTGCTCGAGAGCCTCGAAGGCAAGAAGGGCCAGCCGCGGCTGAAGCCGCCGTTCCCGGCCAATGTCGGTCTGTGGGGCTGCCCGACCACCGTCAACAACGTCGAATCGATCGCCGCCGCGCCGACCATCCTGCGCCGCGGCGGCGCCTGGTTCGCCGGCCTCGGCCGCGCCAACAACACCGGCACCAAGCTGTTCTGCGTCTCCGGCCACGTCAACAAACCGGCGACCTTCGAAGAAGAAATGGGCGTGCCGTTCCGCGAGCTGATCGACAAGCACTGCGGCGGCATCCGCGGCGGCTGGGACAATCTGCTCGCCGTGATCCCCGGCGGCTCGTCGGTGCCGGTGGTGCCGGCGGCCGACATCGTCGACGCGCCGATGGACTTCGATGGTCTCAGGACCGTCGGCTCCTCACTCGGCACCGCGGCGGTGATCGTCATGGACAAGTCGACCGACATCGTGCGGGCGATCGCCCGGCTCTCGGCCTTCTACAAGCACGAGAGCTGCGGCCAGTGCACGCCGTGCCGCGAAGGCACCGGCTGGATGTGGCGGGTGATGGAACGGCTGGTCGAAGGTCGGGCCGAGAAGGCCGAGATCGACATGCTGTTCCAGGTGACCAAACAGATCGAAGGCCACACCATCTGCGCGCTCGGCGACGCGGCGGCGTGGCCGATCCAGGGACTGATCAAGCATTTCCGACCCGTGATCGAAGCGCGCATCGATGCCTACAAGGCGTCCGGTGCCCGTGCTGCGGCGGAGTGAGGGGCACGGCATGGCCAAGATCAAGATCGACGGCAGAGAGATCGACGTCGCACCGGAAGCGAGCCTGCTCCAGGCCTGCGAGGCGGCCGGCGCCGAGGTGCCGCGCTTCTGCTTCCACGAACGCCTGTCGGTCGCCGGCAACTGCCGCATGTGCCTGGTCGAGGTGAAGGGCGGTCCGCCGAAGCCGCAGGCCTCCTGCGCCATGTCGGTCAAGGACCTGCGCCCCGGCCCCAACGGCGAGCCGCCGGAAGTGTTCACGACCACGCCGATGGTCAAGCGCGCCCGTGAGGGCGTGATGGAATTCCTGTTGATCAACCATCCGCTCGACTGCCCGATCTGCGATCAGGGCGGCGAATGCGATCTGCAGGACCAGTCGATGGCCTATGGCGTCGACGCCTCGCGCTTTTCCGAGAACAAGCGCGCCGTCGAAGACAAGTACATCGGCCCGCTGGTCAAGACGGTGATGACCCGCTGCATCCAGTGCACGCGCTGCGTCCGCTTCACCGCGGAAGTCGCCGGCGTCGGCGATCTCGGGCTGATCTCGCGCGGCGAAGACGTCGAGATCACCACCTATCTCGAAACCGCGATGACCTCGGAGCTCCAGGGCAACGTCGTCGACCTGTGCCCGGTCGGCGCCCTGACCTCCTTGCCCTACGAATTCAAGGCGCGGCCCTGGGAACTGACCAAGACCGAATCGATCGACGTGATGGACGCCCTCGGCTCCAACATCCGCGTCGACAGCCGCGGGCGTGAGGTGCTGCGCATCCTGCCGCGTCTGAACGAGGACGTGAACGAGGAGTGGATCTCCGACAAGACCCGCCATGTGGTCGACGGGCTCAAGGTCCAGCGTCTCGATCGGCCCTATGTGCGCACCGCCGGCAAGCTCAAGCCCGCCACCTGGCCCGAGGCTCTCGGGGTCGTCGCCGCCCGGATCAAGGCCGCGCCGAAGAAGACGGCGATCCTCGTCGGCGACTTCGCCACTGCCGAAGAGCTGTTCGCGATCAAAACGCTCGCCACCAACCTCGGCATCGCCGACGTCGACGCCCGCGCCGACGGTTCGGTGATCGATCCCGCCTGGGGGGCGGCCGCCTATCGCTTCAACGCCACGGTCGCCGGTATCGAGAGCGCCGATGCACTGCTGATCGTCGGTTCCGACCCGCGGCTCGAGGCGCCGGTGCTCAACGCCCGGATCCGCAAGCGCTGGCGCAAGGGCGGGTTCCCGATCGGGGTGATCGGCGACGAGGCCGACCTGACCTATGCCTACAACTATCTCGGCGCCGGGCCGGACTCGCTCGCCCGTCTCGCCTCCGGCGAGAACGGCTTCCTCGAGGTCCTGAAGGGTGCCAAGCGGCCGCTGATCCTGGTCGGCAACGCCGTCACCACCCGTCCCGACGGCGCGGCGATCCTCGGCACGGTGGCCAAGCTCGCGGTCGACGTCGGCGCGGTCGGACCCGACTGGAACGGCTTCTCGGTGCTCCACACCGCGGCCAGCCGCGTCGCGGCGCTCGATCTCGGCGTGGTCCCGGGGGAGGGTGGTCGCTCGACCGCCGCGATCCTCGCCGCCGCCGAAAAGGGCGAGATCGACACGCTGATCCTGTTCGGCGCCGACGAGATCGACACCTCGCGGCTCGGTTCGACCTTCGTGGTCTATGTCGGCACCCACGGCGACAAGGGGGCCTCCGTTGCCTCGGTGATCCTGCCGGGGGCGGCCTACACGGAAAAGAGCGGCACCTTCGTCAACACCGAAGGCCGGGTCCAGGTCGCCGATCGTGCGGTCTTCCCCGTCGGCGACGCCCGCGAGGACTGGGCGATCCTGCGCGCGCTCTCGGCGCTGGTCGGGGCGACGCTGCCCTTCGACAGCCTGACGGAACTGCGCGCCGCGCTCCACGCCGCGCATCCCACTTTCGCCGGGGTCGACGAGACCGCCCCCGGCCGCCATGAAGACGTCGTCGCACTCGCCGGCCTCGCGGGGGCGGCCGATCACGCGGCCTTCGTCAGCCCGATCGGGGACTTCTATCTGACCAACCCGATGACCCGGGCGTCGAAGGTACTGGCCCGGTGCTCGCAGCTGCGCTCGTCGCGGCTGGCGGCGGCAGCGGAATGAGGGGGAGAGCGTGATGTCCGTTTTCTGGGCCGACTATCTCTGGCCTCTCATCATCATCGTGGCGGAGTCGCTGCTGATGATGGTCGTGCTGCTGATCATCATCGCCTACATCCTCTATGCCGACCGCAAGATCTGGGCGGCGGTGCAGATGCGCCGCGGGCCGAACGTGGTCGGACCCTGGGGCCTGTTCCAGTCTTTCGCCGACTTCATCAAGTTCGCGCTGAAGGAAGCGGTGATCCCGGCCTCGGCCGACAAGGTGATCTTCCTCCTGGCGCCGCTGCTCAGCGTCACCGTGGCGATCTCCGCCTGGGCGGTGATCCCGGTGGCCAGCGGCTGGGTGATCTCCGACATCAACGTCGGCGTGCTCTACATCATGGCGATCTCGTCGCTCGGCGTGTACGGCACGATCATGGGCGGTTGGGCGTCGAACTCGAAATATCCCTTCCTGTCGGCCCTGCGCGCCGCGGCCCAGATGGTCAGCTACGAGGTCTCGATCGGCTTCGTGATCATCACCGTGCTGCTCTGCGCCGGCTCGCTGAACCTCTCCGACATCGTCAAGGCTCAGGCCCATCACGGGCTGGCGACGTCGCTCGGGGTGCCGTGGCTGGCCTTCCTGAACTGGTACTGGCTGCCGCTGTTCCCGATGTTCGTGATCTTCTTCATCTCGGCGCTGGCGGAGACCAATCGTCCGCCGTTCGATCTGGCGGAAGCGGAATCCGAACTGGTCGCCGGCTTCATGGTCGAATACGGCTCGACGCCCTATGTCATGTTCATGCTGTCGGAATATGTGGCGATCGCGCTGCAGTGTTCGATGGCGACGATCCTGTTCATGGGTGGATGGCTGCCGCCGTTCGATTTCGCACCCTTCACCTGGGTGCCGGGAATCGTGTGGTTCACGTTGAAGGCACTGCTGGTGTTCTTCATGGTGGCCATGGCGAAGGCGATGGTGCCGCGCTATCGCTACGACCAGCTGATGCGACTCGGGTGGAAGGTGTTCCTGCCGATCTCGCTGGGCATGGTGGTGGTGGTCGCGGGTGTGTTGAAGGTGACGGGGTGGGCGCCGTGAGCGGCGTGCCTCGGATCCTGCGGCGCGGCGCGATCGACGGCGCGCTTCCCGGGCCGGGGCAGACGACGGAACCGACCTCGCGCCAGCGGGGTCCTTCGAGGGCGGGTAGACCAAGATGACACTCGATCGGGCGGCGAAGTCCTTGTTCCTGAAGGAGTTCGTATCGGCGTTCTTCCTGTCGATGCGCTACTTCTTCGCGCCCAAGGCGACCCTCAACTATCCCTTCGAGAAGGGACCGCAGAGCCCGCGTTTCCGCGGCGAACATGCGCTGCGTCGCTATCCCAACGGGGAAGAGCGCTGCATCGCCTGCAAGCTGTGCGAGGCGATCTGTCCGGCCCAGGCGATCACCATCGAGGCGGCACCGCGCGGCAACGATCAGACGCGGCGCACCACCCGTTACGACATCGACATGGTCAAGTGCATCTACTGCGGCTTCTGCCAGGAAGCCTGCCCGGTCGATGCCATCGTCGAGGGACCGAACTTCGAGTTCGCCACCGAGACGCGCGAAGAACTGTTCTACGACAAGGCCAAGCTCTTGGCCAACGGCGAACGCTGGGAACGCGAGCTCGCCCGCAACATCCGCCTGGACGCGCCCTACCGCTGACGACTAAGGCGCCCTTCCGCCGACGCGAGAGCATCGGGGGAGCGGGCGATCGGGGATGACCGATGATCGTGCAAGCCATATTCTTCTATATCTTCGCGGCGGTGTTGGTCGGCTCGGCCTTCGCGGTGGTGTCGGCCCGCAACCCGGTCCATTCGGTGCTGTTCCTGATCCTCGCCTTCTTCAATGCGGCGGGTCTGTTCGTACTGATGGGCGCCGAGTTCCTGGCCATGCTGCTGGTCGTGGTCTACGTCGGCGCGGTCGCCGTGCTGTTCCTGTTCGTGGTGATGATGCTCGACGTCGATTTCGCCGAGCTGCGCCGCGGCGGCCTCGATTATCTGCCGATCGGCACGGTGATCGGCGGGCTGCTGCTGGTCGAGATGCTGATGGTGGTCGGCGGTTGGGTGCTCGACCCGACGCTGATCGGCAAGGGCGCCTCGCCGGTCGCGGCGGCTTCGACCAACGTGGCGGCGATCGGCGCGCTGCTCTACACCAAATACGTGTTCTTCTTCCAGGCGGCGGGTCTCGTCCTCCTGGTGGCGATGATCGGCGCGATCGTCCTGACGCTCAGGCACAAGCCGTTCGTCAAGCGCCAGAACGTCGCCGACCAGGTCGCGCGCGGACCGGCGACGTCGATCGAATTCGTCTCGGTGGAGACGGGCAAGGGCATCTGAGGTCCAGGACCGGCGCGAGCCGGACGGGCAGGGGCATCGCGCCTCGGACAAGACGGGGGAAGTCCATGGTAATCGGCTTGTCGCACTACCTGTCGGTGGCCGCGATCCTGTTCACGCTGGGGGTGTTCGGCATCTTCCTCAACAGGAAGAACGTCATCATCATCCTGATGTCGGTCGAGCTGATCCTCCTCGCCGTCAACATCAACCTCGTGGCCTTCTCGACCGCGATGGGTGACATGGTCGGTCAGGTGTTCGCGCTCCTGGTGTTGACCGTCGCCGCCGCAGAATCCGCCATCGGCCTGGCCATCCTGGTCGTGTTCTTCCGCAACCGCGGTTCCATCGCGGTGGAAGACGTCAACGTGATGAAGGGGTGAGCGTCATGTTCACGGCGATCGTCTTCCTCCCCCTGCTGGGCTTCCTGATCGCGGCCGCGATGACGCTGTTTCCGTATCCGGCCGCGCCCGTGGGCGCCGCGTCGGGCGGACACGGCGACCATGGCGCCGACGCCCACGCCCATGCGTCCGACGCCCATTCCGACGACCACGGCCACGGTCACGACGCCGATCACCGCGAGGCCCCCTTCGCGCGTCCGGCCGAACTGGTGACCTCCGGCTTCCTGCTGATCGCCGCGCTCCTGTCCTGGGTCGCCTTCGTGCAGATCGGCCTCGCCGAACATGCCGCGACGGTCAAGATCGCCGTCCTGCCGTGGATCCACACCGCCGGCCTGAACGTCGACTGGTCGCTGCGCATCGACACCCTGACCGCGGTGATGCTGGTGGTGGTGACCACCGTGTCGGCGCTGGTCCACGTCTATTCGATCGGCTACATGAGCCACGATCCCGACCGGCCGCGCTTCTTCGCCTATCTGTCGCTGTTCACCTTCGCCATGCTGATGCTGGTGACCGCCGACAATCTGGTGCAGATGTTCTTCGGCTGGGAAGGCGTCGGTCTCGCCTCCTATCTGCTGATCGGCTTCTGGTTCCAGAAGCCCTCGGCCAACGCCGCGGCGATCAAGGCCTTCGTGGTCAACCGGGTCGGCGACTTCGGCTTCATTCTCGGCATCTTCGGGGTGTTCTGGCTGTTCGGATCGATCGATCTCGACACCATCTTCGCCTCCGTCGGCACGATGAAGGGCAAGGAGATCGTCTTCCTCGGCGGTCACGTCGATGCCATGACGACGCTGTGCCTGCTGCTGTTCCTCGGCGCGATGGGCAAGTCGGCGCAGTTCCTGCTCCACACCTGGCTGCCCGACGCGATGGAAGGCCCGACCCCGGTCTCGGCCCTGATCCATGCCGCGACCATGGTCACCGCCGGCGTGTTCATGGTGGCGCGCCTGTCGCCGCTGTTCGAACAGGCCCCCGCGGCGCTCGCCGTGGTCACTCTGGTCGGCGCCGTCACCGCCTTCTTCGCGGCGACCGTCGGTCTGGTCCAGAACGACATCAAGCGGGTGATCGCCTATTCGACCTGCTCGCAGCTCGGCTACATGTTCGTGGCGCTCGGCGTCGGCGCCTACGGCCCCGGCATCTTCCACCTGTTCACCCACGCCTTCTTCAAGGCGCTGCTGTTCCTCGGCGCCGGCTCGGTGATCCACGCCGTGTCGGGCGAACAGGACATGCGCAAGATGGGCGGCCTCGGCCCCCACATCAAACTGACCTACGCGCTGATGATCATCGGCACGCTGGCGCTGACCGGCGTCGGCCTGCCGATGACCGAGATCGGCTTCGCCGGCTACAACTCCAAGGACGCGATCATCGAAGCGGCCTATGTCGGTGACAACATCTTCGCCAGCCTCGCCTTCGGCCTCCTGGTGATCGCCGCGCTGTTCACCTCGTTCTACTCCTGGCGGCTGATCTTCCTGACCTTCTGGGGCGCACCGCGCGCGCCGAAGGACGTCATGGATCACGTCCACGAGAGCCCCTCGGTAATGACCGTGCCGCTGATGGTCCTGGCGCTCGGCGCCGTGATCGCCGGCATGGTGTTCTCGAGCGTGTTCATCGGCCACGGCTACGGCGAGTTCTGGAAGGGGTCGATCTTCACGTCCGGCGGCAACCATGTGCTCGAGCACATGCATCACGTGCCGGTGGCGGTGAAGTTCGCGCCCTTCGTGGCGATGCTGCTCGGCCTCGGCACGGCCTACGTGTTCTACGTCGCCAAGCCGGAACTGCCGGGGCAGCTCGCCGCCAGCCAGCCCGGTCTCTACCGCTTCCTGCTCAACAAGTGGTACTTCGACGAGCTCTACGACTTCCTGTTCGTGAAGCCCGCCAAGGCCTTCGGTCGCTTCCTGTGGAAAGAGGGCGACGGGCGGGTGATCGACGGCTTCGGTCCGGACGGCGTGTCGGCGCGGGTGGTGCAGATCACCGGCCGGGTCGTGGCGCTGCAGTCGGGATATCTCTACCACTACGCCTTCGCCATGCTGATCGGCGTGGCGCTGCTGGCGACCATGGTGATGTTCGGGGGAGTTCGGTGATGGGCAACTGGCCGTTACTCACGATCGTCACCTTCCTGCCGCTGGTCGGCGCGGTGTTCCTCGGGCTGGTGCGCGGCGACGACGACGTCGCCAAGCGCAACATCCGCCGCATCACCCTGCTGACCACGGTGGTCACCTTCCTGCTCTCGCTGCTGGTCTGGGCGCGCTTCGATCCGTCGAACGCCGGCTTCCAGCTCGAAGAGAAGGCCGAGTGGCTGAAGGGCCTGTTCACCTACCACGTCGGCGTCGACGGCATTTCCGTCGCCTTCGTGATCCTGACCGCGTTCCTGATGCCGTTCTGCATCCTGGCGAGCTGGGAGAGCATCCAGAACCGCGTCAAGGAATACATGATCGCCTTCCTGATCCTGGAGACGCTGATGATCGGCGTCTTCACGGCGCTCGATCTGATGCTGTTCTACGTGTTCTTCGAGGCCGGCCTGATCCCGATGTTCATCATCATCGGCGTGTGGGGCGGACCGCGGCGGGTCTATGCGTCGATCAAGTTCTTCCTCTACACCCTGCTCGGCTCGGTGCTGATGCTGATCGCCATGCTCGCCATGTACTGGCAGGCCGGCACGTCGGACATCCCGGTGCTGCTCACCCACGACTTCCCGGGGACCCTGCAGACCTGGGCGTGGCTGGCCTTCTTCGCCTCCTTCGCGGTGAAGATGCCGATGTGGCCGGTCCACACCTGGTTGCCCGACGCTCACGTCGAAGCGCCGACCGCCGGTTCGGTGATCCTGGCGGGCATCCTCTTGAAGATGGGCGGGTACGGCTTCCTGCGCTTCTCGCTGCCGATGTTCCCTCTGGCCTCCGAGCACTTCGCGCCCTTCGTGTTCACCCTGTCGATCGTCGCCATCATCTACACCTCGCTGGTGGCGCTGGCGCAGGAGGACATGAAGAAGCTGATCGCCTATTCGTCGGTCGCCCACATGGGCTTCGTGACCATGGGCATCTTCTCGATGAACGCCGCCGGCGTGCAGGGCGCGGTGTTCCAGATGGTCAGCCACGGCTTCGTCTCGGCGGCGCTGTTCCTCTGCGTCGGGGTGATCTACGACCGCATGCACAGCCGCGAGATCGCCACCTACGGCGGGCTCGTCAACCGCATGCCCTGGTACGCCGTGGCCTTCATGGTGTTCACCATGGCCAATGTCGGCCTGCCCGGCACCTCCGGCTTCGTCGGCGAGTTCCTGACCCTGCTCGGCGCCTATCGCGCCAACACCTGGGTCGCGTTCTTCGCGGCGACCGGCGTCATCCTCTCGGCCTGCTATGCCCTGTGGCTGCTCGCCCGGGTGATGAACGGCAAGCTCGACAAGCCGTCGCTGGCCGGCATCCTCGATCTCGACTGGCGCGAGCGGATCGTCCTGATCCCCCTGGTGCTGGTGACGATCTTCTACGGCGTCTACCCGACGCCGATCCTGAACGCGTCCGAAGCGTCGGTCCAGGCGCTGGTGACCAAGGCGCAGGCGGCGATCGCCGCGGGGGCGAAGCTCGCCCTCGTGGTCGGCGCCAACTGAGCCGACGACCCTTCGCCGCGCGGCCTTCGGGTCGCTGCGGGGAGGGGTGAGAACGGAACCGAGGGTCGGATCAGGACGAGCGCCGCTCGTTCCGCCGGCTGAGACGACTGGGGCTGAGAGTCCGTGACCATGACACCCGATCTGTTGCCGGCCCTGCCGGAGATCCTCCTGGCGATCGGCGCCCTGGCGCTCCTCATGTACGGCGTCTTCGTCGGCGAGAAGTCGATCGGCACCGTCACCTGGGGCGCGGTCCTGCTGCTGGTCGCCGCGGCGATCGCGGTCCTCGCCGGGCCGAAGCTCGCCACCACCTTCGGCGGCGCCTGGGTGATCGATCCCTTCGCCCGCTTCATGAAGGTCCTGGCGCTCGGCGGCTCCGCCGTCGCCGTGGTCCTGGCGGCGCGACCGTCGGTCGCCGACCGCTATGCCCGCTTCGAGTATCCGGTGCTGGTGGTGCTCGCCACCGTCGGCATGATGATGATGATCTCGGCCGGCGACCTGATCTCGCTCTATCTCGGCCTGGAACTGCAGTCGCTGGCGCTCTACGTGCTCGCCGCGATCGATCGCGACAACCTCAAGTCGACCGAAGCCGGCTTGAAGTATTTCGTCCTCGGGGCGCTGTCCTCCGGCCTGCTGCTCTACGGCGCGTCGCTGACCTACGGTTTCACCGGGCATACCGGCTTCACCGACATCGCGGCCTATGTGAAGGCCCATGGTGCCTCGACCGGCGTGGTGTTCGGTCTGGTGTTCATCCTCGCCGGCCTGACCTTCAAGATCTCGGCGGTGCCGTTCCACATGTGGACGCCCGACGTCTACGAGGGCTCGCCGACCCCGATCACCGCCTTCTTCGCCTCGGCCCCCAAGGTCGCCGCCTTCGCCCTGGTGATCCGCGTCACCGCGGAAGCCTTCGGCCCGGCGGGACACTCCTGGCAGCAGATCATCGCCTTCGTGGCGCTGGCCTCGATGGTGCTCGGCGCCTTCGCCGGTATCGGGCAGAAGAACATCAAGCGCCTGATGGCCTATTCGTCGATCGGCCACATGGGCTACGCCCTGGTCGGGCTGGCCGCCGGTACCGCCGAAGGCGTACAGGGGGTGGCGATCTACCTCGCCATCTACGTGGTGACGACGCTCGGCACCTTCGCGATGATCCTGGCGATGCGGCGCGACGGCCATCCGGTCGAGGAGATCGGTGATCTCGCCGGCCTGTCGCGGTCGCGGCCGCTGGTCGCCGCCGGCTTCGCGCTCTTGCTGTTCTCGCTCGCCGGGATCCCGCCGCTCGCCGGCTTCTTCGGCAAGCTCTACGTGTTCATGGCCGCCGTCCATGCCGGCCTGATCCCGCTGGCCATCCTCGGCGTGATCGCCTCGGTGATCGGCGCCTACTACTACATCCGCATCGTCAAGGTGATCTACTTCGACGAACCGGTCGCCGGTCTCGATCCGCTGTCGATCGAGCAGTCGGTGGTGTTCGGCGTGGCGAGCCTGTTCGTGCTGGTGTTCATCGTGTTCGGCAACGGACTGGTGACCGCGGCCGACGCCGCCGCGAAGTCGCTGTTCTGATGGGGGAGCGAAAGTCCGCCGGCGATCGCTGGACGATCGCCGGGGGCAGAGGCTCCTGGCCCGTCCTACGCTTTCCCGAGATCGGCTCGACCAACGACGAAGCGCTCGCCCGCGCCCGAGCGGGCCTTTCCGGCGAGCGTTGGTTCGTCGCCGACCGCCAGACCTCCGGTCGCGGTCGGCGCGGGCGTGTCTGGACCTCGGAGATCGGCAATCTCTACGCCTCGGCGCTCTTGATCGACCCTTGCGCGCCCGAACATCTGCCGGAAATCCCCTTCGTGGCGGCGGTTGCGGTGCATGCCGCGGTCGCCGGCCGCAGTGCCGCCACCTTGCCGGCGCTCAAGTGGCCCAATGATCTGATGTTCGCCGGCCGCAAGGTCGCCGGGCTCCTGTTGGAATCGTCGCGGCTCGACGACGGCCGCATGGCGGTGGCGATCGGTTTCGGCGTAAACTGCATTTCTTTCCCGGCCGGCACCGAGACGCCGGCGACCTGTCTGCTCACCGAAGGCCTCACGATCTACCCCGAAGTGCTGCTCGCCGACCTCGATGCCACCCTGCGGGCGACCCTCGCGGACTGGGACCGGGGTCGTGATTTTGCGGCGATCCGTCGACGCTGGCTCGCAGCGGCGACCGGTCTCGGCGGTCCGATCCGGGTGCGGCTCGCCGACGGTGAACGAAACGGACTTTTCGAAGCGATCGACGAGACCGGTCGACTGGTACTCGTCGAGGAGGACGGTCGACGCCGCCTCGTCTCGGCGGGAGACGTGTTCTTCCCGCCCGTGGGCGGCAACGAGGTGAAATGATGGCGAAGCGGACCCGGATCAAGGGTGACGAATTGGTGTTCCTGCCGCTCGGCGGCGTCGGCGAAATCGGAATGAATCTGGCGCTCTACGGTTTCGGACCGGACGGCGACCGCAAATGGCTGATGGTCGACTGCGGCATCACCTTCGCCTCGGAATTCGACGAACCGGGCGTCGATCTGATCTTCCCCGACGTGCGCTTCGCCGAAGCCGAACGCAAGAACATCGTCGGCATCGTGATCACCCACGCCCACGAAGACCATTTCGGCGGACTGCTCGCGCTGTGGCCGAAGCTCAAGCTGCCGGTCTACATGACGCCCTTCGCCGCCGGCCTGCTCGAGGCCAAGGCGGCCGGCGAGAGCGGCGCGCCGACCATCCCGATCACCCGCTTCACTGCCGGGTCGCGGCTGCAGCTCGGCCCCTTCGCGATCGAGGCGATCGCCGTCGCCCATTCGATCCCGGAAGCCGTGGCGCTGGCGATCACCACGCCGCTCGGCACGGTGATCCACACCGGCGACTGGAAGATCGACCGTACGCCGGTCGGCACCTGGGCGACCGATCTCGCCCGCTTCGCCGAACTCGGCGACGCCGGCGTGCGCGCCCTGATCTGCGATTCGACCAATGTCCTGCGCGAGGGCTCGAGCCCGTCGGAGCGCGACGTCGCCGTGAGCCTGACGCGGCTGATCGCCGAGGCTCCCGGTCGGGTCGGGGTGACCACCTTCGCCTCCAACATCGGCCGCATCCGCGCCGTGGCCGAAGCCGCGGTCGCCAACGACCGCAGCGTCGTGGTGCTCGGCCGCGCCATGCAGCGGGCGATCGCGGTGGCCCGCGAGCTCGGCCTGCTCGACGGCCTGCCCGATTTCCACGACGATCAGGCCTACGGCTACCTGCCGCGCGAGAAGGTCGTGGCGCTGCTCACCGGCAGCCAGGGCGAGGCGCGCGCCGCGCTCGCCCGCATCGCCTCCGGCGAGCATCGCCATGTGGCGCTGTCGCCGGGCGACCGGATGATCTTCTCGTCGCGAACCATTCCCGGCAACGAGAAGGCGGTCAACGCCATCCAGAACGCGCTGGCCAAGGTCGGGGTCGAGATCCTCACCGACCGCGACGCCCTGGTCCACGTCTCCGGCCATCCCCGCCGCGGCGAGATGGCCGAGTTGTATGCGGCGGTCCGTCCCCAGGTGGCGGTGCCGGTCCATGGCGAAGCCCTGCATCTCTCGGTGCATTCGCGCTTCGCCAAGTCGCTCGGGGTGCCGGAGATCGGCAATGCCCTCAACGGCCGCATGCTGCGCCTCGCCCCCGGCCCGGTGGCGGAAGTCGACGTGGTCTATTCCGGGCGGCTGTTCCGGGACGGCACGCTGCTGGTCGAGCCCGACGAGTCGGGCGCCGAACAGCGGCGCAAGGCGTCGTTTGCCGGCGTCGTGGTGGTGACCCTGGTGGTCGACGAGAAGGGCTCGGCCCTGATCGATCCCCAGGCGGTGCTGGTCGGCCTGCCCGACGAGGACGCCCGCGGGACGACGTTCCTCAAGACCGTCGAGACGGCGGCCCGCACCACCCTCGAGGGCCTGCCGCGTCCGCGCCGGCGCGATCCCGATGCGGTCGCCGATTCGGTCCGGCGCGCCGTGCGCGGGGCGATTCACGAACGTTGGGGCAAGAAACCGATCGTCGAGGTGCTCATCTCGGTGGTCTGACGTGGTAGTGCGGATTGTCCCGCCGCGCCGGCGGGACTAATCCTCATGGCGTGAAATTCGACCAAATCGACGGACGGAGCAGCAAGATGATCGGACGCCTCAATCACGTGGCCATCGCCGTGAAGGATCTCGCGGCGGCGACGGCGGTCTACCGGGACACGCTCGGCGGCAAGGTCTCCGAGCCGCACGCGATCCCCGAGCACGGCGTCACGGTGGTCTTCGTCGAACTGCCCAACACCAAGATCGAGCTGTTGCAGCCGCTCGGCGAAGCCTCGCCGATCGCCGCCTTCCTCGAGAAGAACCCGGCCGGTGGCGTCCATCACGTCTGCTACGAAGTCGCCGACATCATCGCGGCGCGCGACCAGCTCAAGGCGGCCGGCGCGCGGGTGCTCGGCAACGGCGATCCCAAGATCGGTGCCCACGGCAAGCCGGTGCTGTTCCTGCACCCCAAGGACTTCCTCGGCACCCTGACCGAGCTCGAGCAGGCCTGAGGGCCGGCCGGTCTTTCGCCGACGACCCCAGGGCCGCCGGCATCTTCGGAGGAAACGACGCAGCGCCGCCTTGGCGGACGCTCGCGCGAGGGCCATGATGGGAGGCGCCGTCGGGAAACCGATCGGCGCCTTCGTCGTCGCGCGATCCCCGTGCGGCCGCCCCGTGAGGCCCGCGCATGCGCATCGGAACCGCCATCGCCGTCTATTTCGTGATCTGGTGGACGGTCTTGTTCCTGGTGCTGCCCTTCCGGGTGCGCACCCAGGGCGACGCCGGCGCCGTGGTGCCGGGCACGCCGTCTTCGGCGCCGGTCCGCCCGGCGCTGCTCGCCAAGGCGCTGTGGACCACGGTTCTGTCGGCGATCGTCTTCGCCGGCCTATGGGCGCTGCTCCACTCGGGTTTCTCGCTCGACGACGTGCCGTTCCTGCCGCGCTACGGCAACGGTTCCTGAGCCCCCGCGCGTCGCGGGCGGTCAGCCGAGCACGTGGTACTGGGCGTAGCCGCGATGAAGCTCGAGGCTTTCCAGCGTCCGGCCATGCGCCCGGGCCGCGCGGGCGAGTTCACGCGCCAGATCGAGCCGCGGCGTGACGTGGAACAGCCGCAGCCAGGCCCACAGCAGGCGCCGCAGCGGTCCCGGCAGACCGCGCCCCGCGCCGAAGTCGACGACATGGAGCCGCCCGCCGGGGCCGAGCAGGCGTACCGCCTCGTCGATCGCCGCCGTCCAGGCCGGCACCATCGACAGGGTGTAGGAGAAATAGATCCGCTCGTAGCCGCCGACCCCGAAGATCGTCGCGGCGTCGAAGGCGGTGGCGTCGCCCTGGGCGAGGGTGATGCGCTCACTCAATCCGGCGCGGGCGACGTTGGCGCGCGCCGTCTTGAGCATTTCCTCGGAGATGTCGAAGCCATGGAAGCGCGCGGCCGGGTGGCGGCGCGCCGCGGCGATCAGGTTGCGGGCGGTGCCGCAACCCATCTCCAGGACGGCCCCACCGGGCGGCGGCGCCAGATCGGCGATCAGCCGGTCGCGCCCGAGCAGGTAGTATTTGCGCGAAAGGTCATAGACGTGCCGCGTCAGGCGGTACATCCGATCCATCGCCTGCGCCTGAGGGCCGATCGCCGCCCCGCCCTTCGCCGCCGCGGTCATCGCCGTCAGGCCGCCCGATAGAGGTGGAAGGCGCCGTAGATCGACGAGCGATCGCGCGCGGTGTGGCCGATCGAGGCCTCGCGCTCGTAGGTCCAGCGCGCCATGATCTCCGGCGCCAGGGTCGTCTCGAGGGCGCTGTCGTCGCCGGCGGTGCGGAAGATCACCCGCGCGCCGGGCCGCGCGGTCCGGGTGATCTCGGCCCACAGCGCCCGCATCTGGTCGGGGGTCATCCAATCCTGGGCGTCGAGCAGCACGTAGCCGTCGAGGTCGTTCTCGGGCCGGGCGGCGAGATGCTCGGTCATCGAGGCATGGGTGACGGTGGCGCGGGCGGCGTTGGCCTTGACCGTCTCGTAATTGTCGCGGGCGAGATAGAGCGGCACCGCCACCCGGTTCTCGCGATCGTAGCCGCGGCCGAAGGCCTGCCAGGCGAAATAATTGTCTTCGACGGGGAAGTCGCAGGCGAGTTTCTCGAGACGCCCGCGCAGCAGCCCGGCCATGTCGCCGCCGGAGGCCGCCGAGAGATAGGCGAACTGCGCCGGGGGGATGCCGAGGCCGTAGAGCGAAACCGGCATGCGGGTCAGCCAACGCACCAGACGCGTCTCGAACACCGGAGCGAGGGTTTCCTCGAACAGGCGGCGCTGCTCTTCCAGGCTCTCGGCCTTCAGCATCAGGGCCGGATTCTTGCCGTAGATCCGGGCGAGGAGATGGACGGTGCCGATGAAGCGGCCGAGCAGGCCGAAGCGATAGACGTTGCGCGCGAAGAGATCGATGCGGCGGCCGCCGAAGGGGCGCCGGGCGTCCCAATAGGCGCGGCTGACCGGGTCGAGCGCCGGGGCGACGAAGCGATCGTAGAGCGCGACATTGGCCTTCTCGTCGGCGTGGCCGAAGAAGCGGAAGAACTGCTCGTGGCCGGGCAGGGCGACGATCGCCGCCAGCTTCAGCCGCAAGAGGGCGACATGCGCCGGGTTGAGGTCGACCGCGGTGATGTTCTCCGGATCGGCGGTCAGGTAGTTCATGACGTTGCAGCCGCCCGAGGCGATCGTCACGATCCGCTTGCCGGGGCCGAGATCGAGGGCGGCCATGTCGACCGCCGGATCTTCCCAGATCTGCGGATAGACGAGACCGGAGAAGGCCAGCGTGAAGAGGCGCTCGAGCAGCCCGCGCCCGGAGGCGAACGGGTTGGCATGGACGGCGTCGGAAAGCAGGTCGTTGGCCAATGCGGTCTCCCTGGGTCGAGGACCCGCGCGCGGCGGAGATTCGCCATCGCGAGGTTGGGGCGAGCACAGAGCACTCTTCGGCAACGGTTTTGCGACATCGCGGCGCGGCAGAGCATGGATTGGCCGAAGGTCGCGGAATTTCGGCTCCGTGTTGCGTCGCCGAGGCCCCGGGAATTTCTTCGCGCCGGTCCGGCCGCGACCGTCGCGGAGCGCGTTCGACTCTGAGATACTGCGCCTCCGTCCGGTTCGGCCCCGGGTCGGCCGGCGCCGTCGCGGCGCCGCGGATCTTCGGCCGAAACAGCGAGAACGACGCCCCATGAATCGTCCGTCGCCCGTGCGGGTCGCCCGCACCACCTGTCCGCACGACTGCCCGTCGACCTGTTCGCTGGAGGTCGAGGTGCTCGACGCCCACACCATCGGCCGGGTGCGCGGATCGACCGAGAACACCTATACCGCCGGGGTGATCTGCGCCAAGGTCGCCCGCTACGCCGAGCGGGTCCATTCCCCGAAGCGCCTGCTCAAGCCCCTGCTGCGCACCGGCCCCAAAGGCTCCGGCCAGTTCCGCGAGATCGGCTGGGAGGAGGCGCTCGACCGGGTCGCCGAGGCTTTCCTCGCCGCGGAAGCCGCCCATGGCGCGGAGAGCGTGTGGCCCTATTTCTACGCCGGGACGATGGGGCAGGTGCAGCGCGACGGCATCAACCGGCTGCGCCACGCCAAGAAATATTCCGAGGAATTCGGCTCGATCTGCACCAATCTCGCCTGGACCGGCTGGATCGCCGGCACCGGCCGGCTGACCGGCGTCGATCCGCGCGAGATGGCCAAGTCGGATCTGGTGGTGATCTGGGGCACCAATGCGGTCGCCACCCAGGTCAACGTCATGACCCACGCGATACGCGCCCGCAAGGAGCGCGGCGCCCGCATCGCGGTGATCGACGTCTACCGCACCGCCACCATGGATCAGGCCGACATCGGTCTGGTGCTGCGCCCCGGCACCGATGCGGCGCTGGCCTGCGCGGTGATGCACGTGCTGTTCCGCGACAACCTCGCCGATCGCGCGTTCCTCGCCAGCCATTCCGACGTGCCCGAAGAGCTCGAGGCCCATCTCGCCACCCGCACGCCGGAATGGGCGGCGGCGATCACCGGGCTCACGGTCGGAGAGATCGAGGGCTTCGCCCGCGCCATCGGCACCACGCCCAAGACCTTCTTCCGCCTCGGCTACGGGTTCTCGCGCCAGCGCAACGGCACGGTGGCGATGCATGCGGCGAGTTGCGTCCCGGTGGTCGCGGGCTCGTGGCGCCACGAGGGGGGAGGGGCCTTCCACAACAACGGCGCGATCTTCAAGATCGACAAGTCGCTGGTCGAGGGCTCGGACCTGCGCGATCCCTCGGTTCGCCGGCTCGACCAGTGCCGCATCGGGGCGATCCTGAACGGCGATTCCGTTTCGCTCAAGGGCGGCGCGCCGGTCAAAGCGATGCTGATCCAGAACACCAATCCGCTGTCGGTCGCGCCCGATCAGGAGAAGGTGCGCTCGGGCTTCGCCCGCGAGGATCTGTTCGTGGCGGTCCACGAGCAGTTCATGACCGACACCGCGAGAATGGCCGACGTGGTGCTGCCGGCCACCATGTTCCTCGAGCACGACGACCTCTATCGCGGCGGCGGCAACCAGTACCTGCTGCTCGGACCGAAGGTGATCGAGCCGCCGGGCGAAGCGCGGGAGAATCACCGGGTGATCTGCGATCTCGCCGGCCGGCTGGGGGCGAGCCATCCCGGCTTCGACATGACGGCGCGCGAGCACGTCGACTGGATGCTGCGCAAGGGCGGCTACGGCACCTTCGAAGGGCTGGTCGACCGGCCGCTGATCGATTGTCAGCCGGAATATGAGACGGCTCACTTTCTCGGTGGATTCGGCTATCCGGACGGACGGTTCCGCTTCGCGCCGAACTGGACCGAGGTCGCCGCCAGCAACGACGGGCCGATGGGGCCGTGGCGCGACATGCCGCGGCTGCCCGACCAGTGGGACGTGATCGAGACCGCCACCGACGCCCATCCGTTCCGTCTGGTGACCCCGCCGGCGCGCAATTTCCTCAATTCCTCCTTCGCCGAGACCGCGACCTCGGCCGCCAAGGAGGGCGCGCCGACGGTCAAGATGCATCCCGCCGACCTCGCCCGCCTCGGCCTCGCCGACGGCGAGACGGTGCGGCTGGTCAACGAGCGCGGCGCGGTGACGCTGGCGGTCAAGTCCTACGATGGCTTACAAATCGGCGTGCTGGTGGCCGAAGGGATCTTTCCCAACACCGCCTTCGTCGACGGCCGCGGCATCAACACCCTGACCGGCGCCGACCAGCCGGCGCCCTATGGCGGCGCCGCCTTCCATGACGTCAAAGTGAGGGTGGAGCGGGCGATTCCGGCCGAGGTGTTGCCGTTCGGCCCTTGAGCGGGACGGCGCACGCGGTTACCCAACGGACGAATTTCCAACCGTCGCCTCGGTGCGGACTCCCGCACCGTCTTTTCCGGAGTCTCGTCCCGATGTCCGCTCTCGCCGCCGCCCGTTCCGCCGTTCTCGCCGCCGTCCTCGCCTCGGTCGCCGCCCTGCCGGCCTTCGCCGCCGGAGCCTCGACGGAAGCCGAAGCGGCCCGCGATCAGGTCCGCCGTCTCGTCCTCGACAGCTGCGTCTATACCGAATCGGCCAAAGACGTGGTCAAGAAGGACAAGATCGTCGACGCCTGCCAGTGCGCCGCGACCCGCGCCCTGAAGGGGATCAAGACGGAAGAGTTCACGCCGATCGCCGAATCCAAGAACGTGCCCGATGCGTGGCTGACCGCCGCCGGCGAAGCCTACGCCGCCTGCCTGCGCTGAGGCACGGCGCATCCGCCATCGGTCTCGGCGTCACAGCGGCGCGATCAACGCGCCGTCGCCGCCGGCGCCGGTGGTGATGACCCGCTCGCGGCCCTCGCCGTCGACCACCACCCGCGCCGCGCCGCTCGCCACCCGGGCGAGCGCCAGGGGATAGATGCGGTGCTCCTGCACCAGCACCCGCGCGGCCAAAGTCTCGGGCGTATCGTCGTCGAGCACCGGCACCGCCGCCTGGACGATGATCGGCCCGACGTCCATCTCCGGCCGGACGAAATGCACCGTGCAGCCGGTGATCTTGACGCCGTCGGCGAGGGCGCGAGCATGGGTGTGCAGGCCCTTGTAGGCGGGCAGCAGCGCCGGGTGGATGTTGATCAGGCGATCGGGCCAGCGCTCGATGAACCACGGCGTGAGCAGCCGCAGGAAGCCGGCCAGCGCCACGATCTCGACGCCGTGCGCCTCGAGCACCGCCTGCACCGCCTCTTCGAATGACCGCCGGTCGGGGTAGGCCTTGTGATCGACCACCGCGGTGGCGATTCCGGCGGCCTGCGCCTTGGCGAGCCCGCCGGCGTCGGCGCGGTTCGACACCACCACGACGATCTCGGCCGGGTGATCGGGAGCGCGTGCCGCGGCGATCAGCGCCGCCATGTTGGAGCCGCCGCCGGAGATCAGCACGCCGACCCGTCGACGGGCCGGCGCCGGATCGCCCGCCCTCACGACGCCGACCAGGCGAGGTCGAGCTTGCCGCGGGTGTCGACCCAGGCGCGCTTGCCGTGTTCGACCGCGTCGCGGCCCGAGCCGTCCTGCAGCCAGCCGAGAGTCACGCAACGCTCGCCCATGCCGCGCAGCGCCTCGGAAATGTCGTGGGCCTTGTCGGCCTCGACCACCAGCACCATGCCGATGCCGCAGTTGAAGGTGCGCAGCATCTCCTGCGGCTCGATGTGGCCGATCGTCGCCATCCAGCGGAACACCGCCGGCACCGCACAGGCGTAGAGATCGATCTCGGCGACGCAGAGGTCGGGCAGCACCCGCGGCATGTTCTCGAGGAAGCCCCCGCCGGTGATGTGGGCCATCGCCTTGATGCCGCCGACGGTGCGGATCGTCTCGAGGATCGGCTTGACGTAGAGCTTGGTCGGGGTCAGCAGGGCGCGGGCGAGCGAGGTGCCCGGCTGGAACGGCGCCTCGTCGTCCCAGGCGAGCCCTGCCTCGCGGACCAGACGACGGACCAGCGAATAGCCGTTGGAATGGACGCCCGAGGAACCGATGCCGAGCAGCACGTCGCCGGGGCCGGTGTTCTTCTTCGGCAGCACGTCCTCGCGTTCGACCGCACCGACCGCGAAGCCCGCGAGGTCGTAGTCGCCGGCCGCGTACATGTCCGGCATCTCGGCGGTCTCGCCGCCGATCAGCGCGCAGCCGGACTGCCGGCAGCCCTCGGCGATGCCTTCGATGACCTTGGCCGCGACGTCGAGATCGAGCTTGCCGCAGGCAAAATAGTCGAGGAAGAACAAGGGCTCGGCGCCCTGGACGACGAGATCGTTGACGCTCATCGCGACGAGGTCGATGCCGATCGTCTCGTGCAGGCCGGTCTCGATGGCGATCTTCAGCTTGGTGCCGACGCCGTCGTTGGCGGCGACCAGCACCGGATCGCGATAGCCGCAGGCCTTGAGATCGAACAGACCGCCGAAGCCGCCGATGTCGCTGTCGGCGCCGAGCCGGCGCGTCGCCTTGACGATCGGTGCGATCCGCGACACCAGCGCGTTGCCGGCCCCGACGTCGACCCCCGCCTGAGCATAGGTCCAACCGTTCTTCGCATCGGTCATGGTGGCAGATCCCCGCACGTTGCCTCGACCGCGGGAATGGACGATCGGCCGCCGATTTGCAAGCCCACAACAGGTCGAGCGGCATCGGCGCCGCCGTCGATCGCCCCGCCCGGCGGCGCCCGGCGACGCGGAATTCGACCCGCCGGCGACACAAATCGTCGCCCCGCGGGCTTGCGGCCGCGTTGCCCCTTGGGTTCGGCCGTCCGAAGGGCCACATTGAGAGGCGAAGGGGGGCAAAGGGCGATCGGGAGGCGCCGCGATGCGATCCAACGTCACGATTCCCAACATGATCTCCCTGTTCCGGCTGGTGCTGGTGCCCGTCGCCATCGACGCGCTGGTCGCCGGGCGCTTCGACGTGGCGTTCTGGGTGTTCCTGATCGCCGGTCTGTCCGACGGGGTCGACGGTTGGATCGCCCGCTGCTTCGATCAACGGTCCGAACTCGGCGCCCATCTCGATCCGGTCGCCGACAAGGCGCTGCTCGTCTCGATCTTCGTCACCCTCGGCATCTTCGGCACCTTGCCGGGCTGGTTGGTGCTGGTGGTGGTGACCCGCGACGTGGCGATCGTCGGGGCGATCGTCTTGTCCTGGATGCTCGGCCGCCGGGTGCCGATCCGCCCCAGCCTGGTCTCCAAGGCCAACACCTCCGCCCAGATCGCCTTCGTCGCCCTGGTGCTCGGCTCGCGCGCCTTCCAGATCGACGTCGGCCGGCTGTGGGATGTGGGGGCGTTGGTGGTGGCGGTCTTGACCGTCGTCTCCGGGACCTCCTATGTCCTGGGCTGGTTGCGGATCATGTCGTCGAACCCGGGCGATCCCGGGCGCCCGGGCTGAGCCCGCGGCAGCCCCCCGAGCGGAGTGACGTAACGTGACACTCGGTCGCCAACTCGGATTCTGGCTCGGGACCCTCGCCGGGTTCCTCGCCTTTCTCTGGCTGTTCTCCGGCGTGCTTCTGCCCTTCGTCGCCGGCATCGCGCTCGCCTATCTGCTCGATCCGGTCGCCGATCGGCTCGAGCGCATCGGCGTGCCGCGCTGGGCCGCCGCCGCCGGCATCGTCCTCGGTCTGGTGGTCGCCCTGATCGTTCTGCTGATCCTGGTGGTGCCGCTGCTCGGCGCCCAGACCTCGGCGCTGATCGAGCGTGTCCCGAGCCTGATCGCCCGCGTCCAGGTGATGGTCGCGCCCTATTTCGACGGCCAGTTCGGCCGGCTGCTCGGCGGCGACACCAAGAACCTCTCCGGCGGCGTCACCGCTGCCCTGACCCAGGGCGCCAGCTGGGTCAGCGGCGTCGTCCAGTCGCTGTGGAACGGCGGTCAGGCGATCGTCTCGATCGTCTCGGTGCTGGTCATCTCGCCGGTGGTCGCCGCCTACATGCTGATCGACTGGGACCGCATGATCGCCCGCATCGACGGTTGGCTGCCGCGCCGCCATCGCGCCACGGTGCGCGGTCTCGCCGCCGAGATGAACGCCGCGGTGTCGGGCTTCGTCCGCGGTCAGGTCTCGGTGAGCGCCGCCATGGGCCTGTTCTACGGGCTCGGCCTCGCCCTGGTCGGGCTGGAGTTCGGCCTGCTGATCGGCCTGATGGCCGGCGTCCTCGGCATCATCCCCTATCTCGGTTTCGGCACCGGCCTGATCGTCGGGCTCGCCGTCGCGCTGGTGCAGTTCTGGCCGGATTGGCACGGCATCGCCCTGGTCGGCGCGGTCTTCGCCGCGGGACAGGCGCTCGAAGGCTGGGTGCTGACCCCCAACTGGGTCGGCCGCTCGGTCGGGCTGCATCCGGTCTGGCTGCTGTTCGCGCTGTTCGCCTTCGGCTCGCTGTTCGGCTTCGTCGGCATGCTGGTGGCGGTGCCGGCCGCCGCCTCGGTCGGCGTGCTCGCGCGGTTCGCCCTCGAGCAGTATCTGGCGAGCGGCCTCTACGCCGACGGCGACCCGGAGGGGATCCGCCACGATCCGGACGTGCCGCATGAGTGAGACGCCGGTGCAGTTGACCTTCGATCTGCCGCCGGCCACCCGGCGCGACCTCGCCGCCTGGGTGGTCTCGGAGGGCAACCGTGCCGCCTTCGAACTGGTGATGCGCTGGCCCGATTGGCCGAGCCGGGTGGTGCTGCTCATCGGTCCGGAGGGCGCCGGCAAGAGCCATCTCGCCGGCATCTTCGCCGAACGGGCGGGCGCCGCGGTGCTGGCGGCGTCGGATCTGTCGAGCGTCGATCCGCTCGGGCTCGCCGCTTCCGCCCCCCTGGTGATCGAGGACGCCGGCCCCGGGGTCGACGAACGCGCCCTGTTCCATCTCCTCAACGCCTTCGGGCAGGCCGACCGGGCGCTGCTGATCACCGCCCGCCGTCCGCCCGCCGGCTGGAACCTGAGCCTCGCCGATCTCGCCTCGCGGCTACGCGCCGCTACGCCGGTGGAACTCGCCGAGCCCGACGATCACCTGCTGGAAGCCGTGCTGGAGAAGCTCTTCGCCGATCGTCAGTGCGTGGTCGAGCCGGCGGTGGTGAATTTCCTGGCCCGGCGGATGGTACGCTCCTTCGCCGCCGCCCACCGGCTGGTCGACGCCCTCGATCGCGCGGCGCTCGCCGCCAAGGGGCCGATCACCCGCGCGGTCGCCGCCCGCGTCCTCGCCGAAGGCCACGACGGCGCTCCGCGACTGCCGGGACTGGACGAAGGCCGCGACGAAGAGAACAATCCGTCATGAAGCGCGCCTATGTAAGAGAATCGGTCGACCCGCCCATCGGCGAGAGGAGAATGCCCCGTGAACGTTCGTGCGCCGAAGCCCACTTTCGCCGAGGGTGAAGTCATTCCCGACATCGCCACGAGCCCCTATCGCTTCGTCAATCGCGAGCTCTCCTGGCTGGGTTTCAATCGCCGGGTGCTGGAGGAGACCGCCAACGCCGATCACCCCGTGCTCGAGCGCCTGCGCTTTCTGTCGATCTCGGCCAACAACCTCGACGAATTCTTCATGGTGCGCGTCTCCGGCCTGGTCGAGCAGCATCGCGCCGGCCTCCAGGCCCGCTCCGACGACGGGCTGACCCCGGCCGAGCAGCTCGCCGAGATCGACCATGCGGTCGCCTCGCTGACTGCCGAGCAGCAGCGCCTGTGGTGCGAATTGCGCGGCGATCTGACCGCCGCGGGGGTGACGCTGGTCGACGGCGACGGCCTCGAACCGGCCGAGCGTAGCTGGCTCGACGGCCATTTCCTCGCCCATATCTTCCCGATCCTGACGCCGCTCGCCTGCGATCCGGCCCATCCGTTCCCGTTCATCCCCAATCTCGGCTTCTCGCTGGTTCTCGACCTCGCCCGGGTCGGCGGCGGCGAGGGGATGACGGCGCTGATCCGCATGCCCTCGACGCTGACCCGCTTCATCGAACTGCCGACGCCGGAAGGCGCGCGCGGGGCCCGCCGCTTCATCGCCCTCGAGACGGTGGTGCGTCTGTGCATCGGCGGGTTGTTCCCCGGCTACGTGGTCAATGCCGAGGGTGCCTTCCGGGTGATCCGCGACAGCGACATCGAAATCGAGGAAGAGGCCGAAGACCTCGTCCGGGTGTTCGAGAGCATGCTGAAGCGCCGCCGCCGCGGTTCGGTGATCCGGCTGGAGATCGAATCGTCGACGCCGGAGAAGCTGCGCGCCTTCGTCGCCGAATCGCTGATGGTCGAACCCGACGGGATCTTCCTGGTCGACGGCCTGCTGGCGCTCAACGAGCTGTCGCAACTGGTCGGCGTCGATCGGCCGGAGCTGAAGTTCGTGCCCTACGAGCCGCGGTTTCCCGAGCGCATCCGCGAATTCGGCGGCGACTGTTTCGCGGCGATCAAGGCCAAGGACTTCGTCGTCCATCACCCCTACGAGAGCTTCGATGTCGTCGTGCAGTATCTGATGCAGGCGGCGCGCGACCCGGACGTGGTGGCGATCAAGCAGACGCTCTACCGCACCTCCAAGGACAGCCCGATCGTCAAGGCGCTGTCGGAAGCCGCGGAAGCCGGCAAGTCGGTGACTGCGGTCGTCGAGCTCAAGGCGCGCTTCGACGAAGAGGCCAACATCCGCTGGGCGCGCGACCTGGAGCGGGCCGGCGTGCAGGTGGTGTTCGGCTTCATGGAGCTGAAGACCCACGGCAAATTGTCGATGGTGGTGCGCCGCGAGCAGGGGCAATTGGCCACCTACTGCCACATCGGCACCGGCAACTACCACCCGATCACCGCGCGCATCTACACCGACCTCAGCTATTTCACCGCCGATCCGGCGATCGGCCGCGACGTCGCGCGGATCTTCAACTTCATCACCGGCTACGCCCAGCCGCAGGAGCTGGAGCGGCTGGCGGTCAGCCCGCTGTCGGTGCGCTCGCGCATCGTCGACCACATCGACGCCGAGATCGAACACGCCAAGGCCGGCCGCCCGGCCCAGATCTGGATGAAGATCAACAGCCTGGTCGATGCCCAGATCATCGACAAGCTCTACGAGGCGAGCCGTGCCGGGGTCTCGGTCGACATCATCGCCCGCGGCATCTGCTGCCTGCGGCCGGGGGTGCCGGGGCTTTCCGACAACATTCGCGCGAAGTCGATCGTCGGCCGTTTCCTCGAGCACAGCCGGGTGTTCTGCTTCGGCAACGGCCATGGCCTTCCCTCGGCCGAAGCGATCGTCTACATCGGGTCTGCGGACATGATGCCGCGCAATCTCGATCGCCGCGTGGAAGTGCTGGCGCCGCTCACCAACCCGACCGTCCACCAACAGGTCCTCGAACAGATCCTGGTCGCCAACCTGAAGGACAACCAGCAGAGCTGGCGCCTCCTTCCCGACGGTGGTCACGAGCGCATCCGCCCGGCGGAGGGGGAACAGCCCTTCAACGCCCACAAGTTCTTCATGACCAACCCGTCGTTGTCAGGCCGTGGAAAATCCTCCAAGTCCGTCCAGCCGCGTAACATCGTCCGTGCCCCGCGTTCGTGACGCGGGGTCGGAGACGCTCGTCTCCGACCCGCGCGCCGCCGGGCGACTGGCCGGTTACGGTCCGGTCGCGGTCATCGACATCGGCTCCAACTCGGTCCGCCTCGTGGTCTACGAGCGGCTGACCCGTTCGCCGACGGTGGTGTTCAACGAGAAGGTCCTGGCCGGGCTCGGCAAGGGCCTGTCCAAGACCGGCCATCTCGCCGAGGCCTCGCTGCGTCAGGCGCTGGCCGCGGTGAAGCGCTTCAAGCACATCGCCGATCAGGCCGGCGCCGTGTCGCTGCACGTGCTGGCCACCGCCGCCGCCCGCGAAGCCGCCAACGGCCCGCCCTTCGTCGCCGAATTGGAACGCATCTGCGGCGTGCCGATCTCGCTGCTGACCGGCGCCGACGAGGCGCGGCTCGCCGCGCTCGGCATCGTCTCCGGCATGTGGCAGACCGACGGGGTCGCCGGCGATCTCGGTGGCGGGTCGCTCGAACTGGTCGACATCCGCGGCGACGTGATCGGCGAGGGCCTGACCTATCCGCTCGGCGGCATCCGCCTGTCGGAATCCGCCGACGGCTCGATCCGCCGCGCCGAGCGCATCGCCCAGCAGGTGCTGGAGACCTCGCCGACCCTCGAGAATTTGGCCGGCCGGTCGTTCTACGCGGTCGGCGGCACCTGGCGGTCGCTCGCCAAGCTGCACATGCATCAGACCGACTATCCGCTGCACGTGATGCAGAACTACGCGATCCCGGCGGACGAGGCGCTCGAGCTGTGCCGGCTGGTCGGCCGCGGCGCCGTCGACGCCCTGCCGCGGATCGAGACGATCTCCAAACAGCGCCGCGACCTGTTGCCCTACGGCGCCGTGGTGCTCGCCCAGGTGATCCGCGCCGGCCGGCCGAAGGAGATCGTCCTGTCGGCCCTTGGGCTGCGCGAAGGCCATCTCTACGAGCTCCTCGACGGCACCGAGCGCGCCCGCGATCCGCTGATCGAGGCGGCGCGCGAGCTCGCCTTCCTGCGCTCGCGCTCGCCCGCTCACACTGCGGAGATGGGTCCCTGGACGGCCGGCGTGTTCGACGCCATGGGCATCGACGAGACCGTCGAGGAGGAACGTCTGCGGCTCGCCGCCTGCCATCTCGTCGACATCGGCTGGCGGGCGCATCCCGACTATCGCGGCGAGCAGAGCCTCAACATCATCGCCCATGCCGCCTTCATCGGCGTCGACCATCCCGGCCGCGCCTATCTGGCGCTCGCCAACTACTATCGCCACATGGGCCTGATCGACGACGCCCTGTCGCCGCGCATCGGCATGCTGGCGCCGCCGCGGCTGCGCGATCGCGCCCGCGCCCTCGGCGCCGCCTTCCGAGTCGCCTTCGTGCTGTCGGCGGCGATGCCCGGCATCGTGCCGACCACCACCATCGAACGCCGCGGCGACTTCCTGGTCCTCGACCTGCCCGGGCGGCTCGCCGATCTCGACGGCGAGGTGCTGCAGCGCCGCTTCCGGCAATTGGCCCGCCTCGCCGGGCTCGACGTCGCGATCCGCACCTCATGAGCCGCCGCGACGACCTGCGCCGGCCCGAAGAGCTGGTCGCGGCGGGACTGATCGATCCGACGCGGCTCACTGAGATCGCCCGGGTCGCCGAGCGCTTCGCCCTGGCGATCACCGCGCCGGTCCTCGACCTGATCGATCCCGACGATCCGAACGATCCGATCGCCCGCCAGTTCGTGCCGTCGGAGGAGGAGCTCGCCGCCGCGACGGACGAGGTCGCCGACCCGATCGGCGACGGCCCCTATACGGTGATGCCCGGGCTGACCCATCGCTATCCCGACCGGGTGCTGCTCAAGCCGACCCATCTCTGCCGGGTCTATTGCCGCTTCTGCTTCCGCCGCGAGACGGTCGGCCACGGCGAAACGACCCTGTCGGAGGCCGAAATCGACGCGGCGATCGCCCATGTCGCGGCTCGGCCCGAGATCTTCGAGGTGATCCTGACCGGCGGCGATCCGCTGGTGCTGTCCGACCGCCGGCTGGCGGCGATCCTCGATCGGCTGGAAGCGGTGCCCCATGTCGAGGTCGTGCGGTTCCATTCGCGGGTGCCGGTGGTCGACCCGGAGCGGATCACGCCGGAGACCGCCCGGTCGATGCGCCGGCGCTTCGCCACCTGGATGGTGATCCACGTCGATCATCCCCGCGAATTGACCCCCGGGGCGGCGGCGGCGATCGGCCGGCTGGTCGACGCCGGCGTTCCGGTCCTCGCCCAGACCACGCTGCTCGCCGGGGTCAACGACGATGCCGCGGTGCTGGAGGCGTTGTTCCGCCGCCTCGTGGCGCTGCGGGTCAAACCCTACTACCTCCATCATCTCGACCGCGCCGAGGGTACCGCCCGGTTCCGCACGCCGGTCGCCGCGGGCCAAGCGCTGATGCACGCCTTGCGCGGTCGACTGACCGGCATCGCCCAGCCGACCTATGTCCTCGACATCCCCGGCGGCGCCGGCAAGGTGCCGATCGGCCCGACCTGGATCGTCCCGGAACCGGCCGATCCCGCCGCTGATCCGGCCGTCGCGGCGCCCGAGGGCGCGCCTCGCCGCTGGTGCGTCGAAGACCCTGCGGGCCGGCACCACGACTACGAAGATTGATCGACATCGCGACACGGTGTCGCAGGGGCCTGTCCGAGGCCGAATCGGCTGTGCCCACCATGAGTTGGCTACGCGGCGGAAAGGCAAATACAAACTCGGCGAATCTGCCACATACGTAATACCCCGCTCCCTGGGGCCGACCCTGCTCGTTAAGGTCTCGTCAACGATCGCGAGGACCGCGCTTTCGGGCCGGCGACGATCGGTGGTTCTGGGGAGGATCACATGTTGCGTGCGCTGACGGTCGGTTTCCTGGTGGTGGGGCTGGGGGGAGCGGCCATCGCCGCCGATGTGCCGAGTGGCCCGCTCGCCGCTCCGGTGGCGGTTCCGGGCGGCTTCGACTGGACCGGTTTCTATTTCGGCGCCCAGGTGGGCGCGGGTTGGGGCTCCTCGTCCTGGACCACCCCGAGCACCCGCTATTCGATCGATTGGGACCAGCGTGGCTTCTTCGGCGGCCTCCATGCCGGTTACAACCGGCAGGTCGGCGCCTTCGTTCTCGGCGTCCAGGGTGACGTCGACTTCGCCGGTCTCGACGGCGACAAGCGCGACGTGAACTACAACGTGCGGTTCAAAACCGACCAGAACTGGCTCGCGTCGATCGACCTCAGGGCCGGCTGGGCGCTCGACCGCACCCTGATCTACGGCATCGGCGGCGCGGCCTTCACCACCGCGAGCCATTCGATCGCCAACCTCTCGGGTGTGCCCTCGCACCAATACGACGGCAACCGCATCGGCTGGAACCTCGGCGGCGGCGCCGAATATGCGCTCGATCCGAAATGGTCGTTGCGCGCCGAATATCGCTACACCGATTTCGGCAAGGCGGACTTCGCCCAGGTGCAGATGGGCAGCGGCGTGGTCTACGCCCACGACTATTCGGTTCGCGCCCAGACCGTCCGCGCCGGCGTCTCGTATCACTTCTGAACCGCCGGTGGTGCGGCTGCGACGTGCCGAGCCTCGGACCGATTTCGGCACGAGGCTCGGGAGGTCCACACGGGACGACCGCCGCAGATCACCGATCAGACGGCGCGGACCCGGGCGAGGAACCGTTCGACCTCGTCCTTCAGGCGATCGGATTGACCGTTCAGGGCGGTCGACGCCGTCAGAACGTGGTTCGCCGCGGCATCGGTGTCGCCGGCCGCACGCGTCACTTCGGCGATGTTGCTCGACACCTCCATGGTGCCGGTCGAGGCCTGCTGGACGTTGCGGGCGATCTCGCCGGTCGCGGTCAGCTGCTGCTTCACCGCGTCGCCGATCGATTCGCCGATCGTGTGCATCTCGCGGATGGTTTCGCCGATGCCGCGGATCGCCTCCACCGAGGCTTCGGTGGCGACCTGGATCTCGTTGATCTGCGAAGAGATCTCGGCGGTGGCGCGCGAGGTCTGCTCGGCGAGTTGTTTGACCTCGGATGCGACCACCGCGAAGCCGCGGCCGGCGACTCCGGCGCGGGCCGCCTCTATCGTCGCATTGAGGGCGAGGAGATTGGTCTGGGCCGCGATGTCGTTGATCAGGCCGGTGACCGCACCGATCTTCTGGGCCGACTGCACGAGCATTTGGACCTTGCCGTTGGTCGCGTCGGCATCGGTGACGGCGCGCGCCGCGAGGCCGCTCGACTGCGACACCCGGCGCCCGATCTCGCGCACCGATTGGGTCAGTTCCTCCGCCGCCGCGGCGACGGTGTTGACGTTGGCGGAGGCCTGTTCGGCCGCCGCCGAGACGGTCAGCGACTGACGCGCCGTCGCATCGGCATTGACCGTCAGGGTCTTCGCCGCGCCCTGCAACTGGCCGGAGGCCGAGGTCACCGTCGCGACGATGCCACCGACCGCCGCTTCGAAGCCGGCGGCGAGATCCTGCATGGTGGACCGCCGTTCGTGGGCGTTCAGTTCGACCGCCGCCGCGCGCTCCTCTTCGAGGCGCCGCTTGTCGATGCCGGCGGTGCGGAACACCAGCGCGGTGCGTGCCACGTCGCCGACCTCGTCCCGCCGTTCGGTCTCGGAGATCTCGACCTCGAAACGGCCGGCCGCCAGGGCCTGGAGCACCGCCGTGATGCGGCCGATCGGCCGGACGATGCCGAACTGGGCGACGGCCAGACCGATGAGCACGCCGCCGGCCACACCGAGCACCGAGACGATGGTCATCAGCCACGACGATTGCCGGTATTCGCCGGCCTGGGCCTGTGACAGAGCGGTGATGCGGGCGCCGACGTCGTCGGTGAGCCCCTTGATCGCGCGGCGCAACTTTTCCACCGCGGCGTCGCTGCGATCGGCGGAGGCGCGCGCCGCACTGCCGGCGCCCGTCGATCCGGCACTCGCGGTGACGGTCGCATCGAGCGAGCGGGCGTAGTCTTCCCAGATGCGGGCGACTTCGGCGACCTTGTCGCGACGGGAGTCGCCGACCAGGCCGGCGAGCAGATCGAGCCGTTGGCGGACCAGTTTGGTCTCCGACTCGATCATCTTGCGGGCCGCCGCAGTCTTTTCGGCGCGCGTGTCGGTGACGAGATCGATTTCGGCGCGGTTGATCGCCAACACGTTCGCGGCGACTCGCGTCGCCACCAGCGAGGCCTCGGACAGGCCCTCCATCTGCGTGCCGGTCTCGCTCAGGCTCCGCAGCGCGGCGATGCCGTGCCAGGTGACGAAGCCGTCGATGGCGCAGAGCAGCGCGATGATGGCCAGGATCTTGGGAAGGATACGAATGTTCGACAGAAAGGACATGGTCACCCTCGTGGAGCCTTCGGCACGGCGGGATCCCGGGCGCGACGTCCGGCGATCGCACTGCGCGGCAGACGCGGTCGGTACCGACCCCGTGCGTCGACGGAGCCCGGCTGTCGACGACGTGAAGTCAAACACGACGCGACTTGACGGTCGGTTAAAATATTTCGAGATCATCGATGATGATCTGTTCGGCAATTCTTGTATTTGAAAAAGCAATGACACCAAAAGCTGAGCTTATGGAAGTCGTCGGCACGACGCTCCCGACGCGGCACGAACCACCGCCGGCGTCGTCTCGGCGCGGCCACAGCGCCAGACCGCCGTGCTTGAGCTTCAGGGCTTCCGCCCCGAACAGCTCGCGCCGCCAACCCTTCAGCGCCGGCACGTCGGCCTCGTCGTCGGCGGCGATCGCCTCGAGCTCGTCGACGGTGGCGACCACCTTGGAGGCGACGGCGTTCTTCTCGCAGACCAGCTTGAGCAGCACCTTCATCAGATCGACCGCGGCGCCGGCGCCTTCCGGCACCGGTTTGCCGCGCGGGATCGACGGCAGCTGTTCCTTGGGGATTGCCAGCGCCCGGCGGACGCAGGCGAGGATCTCTTCGCCGGCCCGCGAGCGCTCATAGCCCTTGGACAGCGAACGCAGATTGGCCAGCGCCGAAGCCTCCTTGGGCTGATCGGCGGCGATCTCGAAGATCGTCTCGTCCTTCAGCACCCGCGAGCGCGGCACGTCGCGGGCCCGCGCCTCGGTCTCGCGCCAGGCGGCGAGCTCCTTGAGGATGGCGAGTTCGATCGGCTTGCGCACCCGGAGCTTCAGTCGTTCCCAGGCGTTCTCGGGCTTGAGGTCGTAGGTCTCCGGCGAGGTCAGGACCTCCATCTCCTCGGCGACCCAGTCGGCCCGGCCCTGCTCTTCGAGGCGCTTGGCGAGATGGTGGTAGACGTCGCGCAGATGGGTCACGTCGGAGAGCGCGTAGTCGAACTGCTTCTCGGTCAGCGGCCGCCGCGTCCAGTCGGTGAAGCGCGACGACTTGTCGATGTGGGCGCCGGTGATCCGCGCCACCAACTGGTCGTAGGAAATCGAATCGCCGAAGCCGCAGAYCATCGCCGCGACCTGGGTGTCGAACACCGGATGGGGGACGAAGCCGCCGAGGTTGTAGACGATCTCGATGTCCTGGCGTCCCGAATGGAACACCTTCATCACCGCCTCGTTGCGCATCAGGTCGAGGAACGGCGTCATGTCGAGCCCCTCGGCGAGGGCGTCGACGACCACCGCCGTGTCGGGTCCGGCGAGTTGGACGACACAGAGTTTCGGCCAGAAGGTGGTCTCCCGCAGGAACTCGGTGTCCACCGCCACATAGGGGTGGGCAGAAAGGCTGCGACAGGCGGCGGCGAGGTCTTCGGTCTTGGTGATCGGCTGCATGGGAAGGGTCTATAGCGCGCTTCGCGCGACTTGTCGCGGGGGCAGGGCTCACCGTTTCGTCGCCCCCGGCACGCGGCCCGGTCGGGGCCGAACGGCGCGACCCGCACCGGGCGGCGTCAGGCGAGGTGAAAGCCGATCTCGGCGAAGCGGCGCTTGACCGCCTCGCGGCGATTGGCGGCCGGTGTCGCGAGGTGGAGATCGCCGATCGGCAGCACGTATCCGAACGGCGCGCCCTCGTGGCCGCCGCGATCCTGCCAATAGCTGTCGTAGTCGGCGAGCTTGAGCAGGCGGCGGCGTTGGCGGCGGCGGTTGATGACGTGGGTGGCGTTGGAGACCGCGTAGAGCTCCTGAGCGCCCATCCGCGCCGCCAGCCCCTTGAGCACCAGGAGCAGGGCGTCCTTGGGCCGCAGCCCGCCGAGATCGCGGGTGGCGGCGACCATCGCCGCCTTGGCGTCGTCGAGGCCGGAGCCCTGGAGGCCGCCGATCACCACCGTCGAGCGGCCGCGACCGGAACGATAGAGGGTGAAGGTCACCCGGAACAGCGGCCGCGGCAGCGTGCCGTCGGAGATCGCGACGGTCAGTTCGCCCTCGTGGCGGGCACCGGCGCAATCGGCGCGACACAGATCCACCCGATAGACGGCACGCTTGCCTTCGATCCGGGCGATCGCCACCGTGTCGCCGTTCCACAGCGCCCGGCGCAGGTCCTGTCCGAAATAGGCTTCGGCGACGAACAGATGGTTGCGCAGCAGGGCAATGGTGCGGTCGGGGCTGGCGCCGTGGACCAGATGGGTCGACAGCGACTTGCGCACCACGTCGAGCGGCGGCGCGCCCAGCCCATATTTGACGCCGTAATATTCGAGGAAGCGGATCCAGCGGATGGTCGCGCGGAAATAGATCATCGCCCGCAGCACGAACACCACGCAGCGCTTCGGCGTCGAATGCCGCGCCAGGGCCACCGCATATCGAAAGATCGACGCGAATGCCGCTGCACAGCCCCCGCTCGCGATAGTCCGCAGGCGTTCGGCACCACCGATGGTCACCGGCGAAGAAGGTACCGGCTCGGCGGTCGGGGAGTGGGACATCCGGAGATACATGCGGGCTCGATCGTTCTTCTGTCGCGGCCTCGACCGCTCGGCGACCTGTCCCGCCGCGAGGGATCGGTGCGGCGGGCTCGCTCGGCTTCTACAGGATCACATTCCCCGGGGGGAGCGGAAAATCAGAATGATTCGAATTGTCGTCGAATTTCGATCGTTTCCGCACTGCGTGCACGGCATTCGCGCTATGGAGCGCGAAGATGATCGAGACGGCGGCGCCCGGGCGTGTGCCGAAGGCGGGACGGGGTACGATGACGGCGAATGTGACGCTCTTGGGGACCTTCGGCGCCGGCGTGCTGTCCTTCGTCTCGCCCTGCGTCCTGCCCCTGGTGCCGCCCTACCTGGCCTTCATCGCCGGGGCGAGCCTCGACGAACTGGCCGGCGTCGGCTTCGATGCGGCGCGGCGACGCATCTTCGCTTCGGCGCTGGCCTTCGTCGCCGGCTTCTCGACGGTGTTCGTGGCGCTCGGCGCCTCGGCCTCGGTGTTCGGGCAGCTGATCCATCGCCACTTCGAGACCCTGTCGCTGGTCGCGGGGTTCGCGGTGATCGTGATGGGTCTGCATTTCCTCGGCCTGTTCCGGATCCCGCTGCTCTACCGCGAAGCGCGGGTCACCGTCACCCGCCGCCCGGCCGGGCCGATCGGCGCCTATGGCATCGGGCTCGCCTTCGGCTTCGGCTGGACGCCGTGCATCGGACCGGTGCTGGCGGCGATCCTCGGCATCGCCGCCGGTCGCGACACGGTCGGGGAGGGCGCCGGGTTGCTGGCGGTCTATGCCGCCGGGCTCGGCGTGCCGTTCCTGGTCGCCGCCGCTTTTTCACAGCCGTTCATGGTGATGATGCGCCGATTCCGCGCCCATATGGGCCGGGTCGAACAGGTGACCGGCGGGCTCCTGGTGCTCACCGGCGTCGCCTTTCTCACCGACGGCTTCCAGCGGGTGTCGTTCTGGCTGATCGAGACCTTCCCGATCCTGTCCGACATCGGCTGAGCGACGCCGCCGGACACGGCAGTCGCGCGAGCCGGCCCCCGACGGGCCGGGCCGGCCGGTGCTCACGCGCCGCAGCGGACGCCGGCGCTCACTTCAGCCCGACCAGCGCCTGACCGCTGTAGGTGGTGACCGAGCAGCCGATACCGGCGGCGCGCAGGCGCATGCACGACTTGGCCGCCTCGGCCTGGGACGGGTAGGGGCCGGCGAGCAGGCGCGCCTCCATGCCGGTGTCGGATTCGCGCAGCCGCGCCAGCGGTTCCAGGCCGCGGCCGAGTTCGGCGTGGCGCCCGGCGAGGTCGGTCCACGAGCGCCGCAGCGAGGCGAGCGAGCGATAGCCGCCGAGATCGATCGCCGCGGATTCGCTGCCGGTCGCGGCGGCGGCGACGGCGGTCGCGTCGCTCTTGACCAGCGCCGGCGGGGTCGCGTCCGACCGGTTGGCGCCGGCGTCGAGCGGGTTCACCACCGGCGGCTTGACCACGATCGAGCTCGACCGCGCCACCGTGCCGGTGGTCGCCGGCCCGTCGGCATCGGTCGGCGGCAGGCCGCCCGGACCGCCCGGCACCACCGCGGCGATCACCGCCGGCGGCGCGGGCGGGGTAGCCGGCGGCATCTCCACCAGCGGCTTGGGATTGGGCATCGGCAGCCGCTCGGGCAGGGCGCGATCGGTCTTCTCGGCGGCCGGCTTGTCCGGTGTCGCGGGCTTGTCGGGTGCCGCGGGCTTGTCGAGCGCGGCGATCCGGTCGGCCTTGTCCGCCGCGGCCTTGTCGCCGGTGGCCTTGTCCGCGGCGATCTTGTCGGCCGCAGCCTTGTCGGCGGCCGGCTTGTCGCCCGGCTTGGCGGCACGCGGGTCGATCGGCGGCATCTGCGCCAATTGATCGCGGGCCACGGCGGGGTCGCCGGCGAGCTTCTCCTCGATCTTGTCGAGGCGGCGCGACAGGCCGTCGCCCGACAGGCCGACCTGGAACATCCGCCGCTGCAGATCGCGGATCTCGGTGCGCAGCTGCTCGATGTCGCGAGAGGTCGCGGGCGATTCGTTGGTGGCCAGCGGCATCGGCGAGATGCGCTCGGCCCCGACGATCCGCGAGGCCGGCACCGCCATCGGGGCGCGATCGCCGCGGCCGATCGAGCCGGTCACCTCGGTCGGATCGGGCAGCGCGATTTCGGCCTTGGCGATCTCGGTGGTGGCGCTGCGCGGCGGCGCGTATTGCCAGGAGGCGACGCCGAGCACCAGGGCCACGACGGTTGCAAAGCCCCAGGCCACGAAGGCGAGGCCACCCGAGGTCGTCTCGTCGTCGAGGAGCGACGAGGGGGAGGTGTCGGGTCCGCTCTTCCTGGCCACGTTCGGCAGTCTCTCGGTCTGTGGGCTCGAATCGATGGTTCAGAGTATCATCAAGCCGCGGCCGACGGGCAGTCGCCGTGGTCGCGCCGGCCGAGGATCCCGCCCGACGGCGCGCAGACTTGACCGCGACCCTTCGGGGATGTTCTGACCGAGGCACTGTGACGAGGACGGTGCGACCGCGCCTCGTCGGCCCAGACCGCAACGGAGCCCGTGGACCATGACCGATCGCTCTTGCCTCGCCATCGTGCTCGCCGCCGGCGAGGGCACGCGGATGCGCTCGAAACTTCCCAAGGTTCTGCACGAGATCGGCGCCCGACCGATGGTCGCCCATGCGGTGGCCACCGCCCGCGCCGCCGGCGCCGACGCGGTGGCGGTGGTGGTCGGCCCCGGCCACGACAAGGTCGCCGAAGTCGCCGGCCGTGCCGGCGCCGGCGAGACCTTCGTGCAGAGCGAACGCCGCGGCACGGCCCACGCGGTCTTGTGCGCCCGCGCCGCCCTGGAGCGCGGGCCGGACACCGCGATCGTGCTCTACGGCGACACGCCGTTGGTCCGTCCCGCGACCATCGGCCGCGTCCGCGAGGCACTGGCGGCGGGCGCCGACGTAGTGGTGCTCGGCTTCCAGGCGTCCGATCCGACCGGCTACGGCCGCCTGATCCTGCGCGACGGCACGCTCGAGGCGATCCGCGAGGAGCGCGACGCGACCCCGGCCGAGCGGGCGGTCGATCTGTGCAATTCCGGCATCATGGGCTTCCGCGGATCGGTCGCGCTCGCCCTGCTCGAGGCGATCGGCGACGCCAACGCCAAGGGCGAATATTATCTGACCGACGCCGTCGAGATCGCCCGCGCCCGCGGCCTCGCCACCGCCGTGGTGATCGGCGGCGAGGACGAGTTCCTCGGCGTCAACGATCGGGTCCAGCTCGCGACCTGCGAGGGCGTATTCCAGAAGCGCCGCCGCGCCGAGGCCCTGGCCGCCGGCGTCACCCTGGTCGCCCCCGACAGCGTGATCTTCGCCGCCGATACCGAGATCGCCGGCGACGTGGTGATCGAGCCCAACGTGGTGTTCGGCCCCGGCGTGACGGTGGCGAGCGGCGCCCGCATCCGCGCCTTCTCCCATCTCGAGGGGGCGACGGTCGGCGAGGGGGCGATCGTCGGTCCCTATGCCCGCCTGCGCCCCGGCGCCTGGCTCGGCCGCGACGTCCACGTCGGCAACTTCGTCGAGATCAAGAACGGCCGCGTCGAGGACGGCGCCAAGGTCAACCACCTGACCTACATCGGCGACGCCCGCATCGGCGCCAAGGCCAACATCGGCGCCGGCACCATCACCTGCAACTACGACGGCTTCGGAAAGTACCACACCGACATCGGCGCCGGCGCCTTCGTCGGGTCCAACGCGTCGCTGGTGGCACCGGTGGCGATCGGCGACGGCGCCTGGGTCGGCTCCGGCTCGGTGGTGACCAAGGACGTGCCCGCCGATGCGCTGGTGGTGGCGCGTGCCCACATGATCGTGCGGCCGGGCTGGGCGTCCGCCTTCCGCGCCCGCAAGGCCGCCGAACGCGCCGCCAAGAAGTGACCGCCGTGGCGGCGGGCCCGAGAGGCGTCACCGGCCGGTGATCGGCGGATTCGCAACAATTCGACACGCAATGTGATTTCTACCGAGGCCGCCCGGTCCGGTAGTAAGGTCGCAGACAACAACGATCGAGGTCGTTCTCATGTGCGGAATCATCGGCATCGTCGGGCGTGAGCCGGTCGCGGGACATCTCGTCGACGCGCTGAAGCGGCTCGAATATCGCGGCTACGACTCCGCCGGTCTGGCCACGCTCGAGACCGGCGGTGTACTCACCCGGCGCCGCGCCGAAGGCAAGCTGCGCAATCTCGAGATCCGCCTCGCCAAGGAGCCGCTCGAAGGCGTCATCGGCATCGGCCACACCCGCTGGGCGACCCACGGCGCCCCGACCGAGGCCAATGCCCATCCCCACGCCACCAAGCGGGTGGCGGTGGTCCACAACGGCATCATCGAGAATTTCCGCGAGCTCAAGGACGAGCTGATCGCCGCCGGCCACCATTTCGAGTCGGAGACCGACACCGAGGTCGTCGCCCAACTGGTCGATCGCAAGATGGAACTCGGGATGAGCCCGGCCGACGCGGTCGCCGCCGCGCTCAAGCGGCTGACCGGCGCCTTTGCGCTGGCCTTCCTGTTCTCCGGCGAGGAGGATCTGCTGATCGGGGCGCGGCGCGGGTCGCCGCTGGCGGTCGGCTGGGGCACCGGCGAGATGTTCCTCGGCTCCGACGCCATCGCGCTGGCGCCGTTCACCGACCGCGTCGCCTATCTCGAAGAGGGCGACTGGGTGGTGGTGACGCGGGCCGGCGCGGTGATCCACGACGAGACCGACGCGATCGTCCAGCGGCCGATCGTCACCGTCTCGGCCGCCGCCTTCCAGGTCGACCGCGGCAACTACCGCCACTTCATGGCCAAGGAGATCCACGAACAGCCCGAGGTGATCGGCCATACGCTGGCTCACTACCTCGATCTGACCGCCGGCTGCATCCGTCTGCCGGTGACCCCGTCGTTCGATTGGGCCAGCCTCGACCGCCTGTCGATCGTCGCCTGCGGCACCGCCTATTACGCCGGGCTGGTCGCCAAATACTGGTTCGAACGCCTCGCCCGGCTGCCGGTCGAGATCGACGTCGCCTCGGAGTTCCGCTACCGCGAACCGCCGCTGCCGAAGAACGGGCTGGCGCTGTTCGTGTCGCAGTCGGGCGAGACCGCCGACACGCTCGCCGGCCTGCGCTACTGCAAGGCCCACGGGCAGCACGTCGCGGCGGTGGTCAACGTGCCGACCTCGTCGATCGCCCGCGAAGCCGACGTGGTGTTCCCGACCTTGGCCGGTCCGGAGATCGGCGTCGCCTCGACCAAGGCCTTCACCTGTCAGCTGGCTGTGCTGGCTTCGCTGGCGGTCGCCGCCGGTCGGGCGCGCGGCCATCTCGGCATCGACGACGAGAAGCGTCTGGTGCGCGCCCTCGGCGACCTGCCGGGGCTGGTGGTCAAGACGCTGCGGCTCGAGCCGCGGATCGTGCGGCTCGCCCGCGAGATCGCCAAGGTCGAGGACGTGCTCTATCTCGGCCGCGGGTCGAGCTATCCGATCGCCCTCGAGGGCGCCCTGAAGCTCAAGGAGATCTCCTACATCCACGCCGAAGGCTATGCCGCCGGCGAGCTCAAGCACGGCCCGATCGCTCTGATCGACGAGGTGATGCCGGTGATCGTCATCGCACCCTTCGACGCGATCTTCGAGAAGACCGTCTCCAACATGCAGGAAGTGGCGGCGCGCGGCGGCCGCATCATCCTGTTCACCGACTCCCGCGGTGCCGCGGCGGCCTCGGTGCCGACCCTCGAGACCATCGTCCTGCCCGACATGCCGAGCGAGATCGCACCCTTGGTCTATGCCGTGCCGGTGCAGATGCTCGCCTATCACACCGCGGTGTTAATGGGCACCGACGTCGACCAGCCGCGCAACCTCGCCAAGTCGGTGACCGTCGAGTGACGGCCCCGACGGGCAGGTGAGGCCGGCGCCGGCGTCCGTCAGGCGGCGTCGGCGACCCGCCGGTGATGGCCGCCGCCGTGGCGGTGGCTGTCGAGATAGCGCCTGAGCCGGGCGGCGACGTAGTTGCGCGCCAGCTGCAGCCGCAGCACGGCGGCGCCCTGGGCGTCGAAGGCCTCGGCGAGCAGGGTCATCGGCTCCGGTTCGACGCCGAAGTCGAACTTGTAGGGCTCCGCGCCGATGGTGAAGTCGAATTCGCGGAAGCCTTCGCCGACCGCCCAGGCGATGGCGTCCTCGACGATCAGCAGCCCGGGCGACCAGTTGTTGAACCGGGCGTCGTGGCCGAGCGCCAGCAGGCGGAAGCCGTCGGCGTCGCCGATGCCGAAACAGGCGGCGATCGGCGCACCGTCGAGGGTGAGCCACAGCACGCGGGCCGGATCGCCGGCCTCGGTCAGCCGCCGATAGAAGCAGGTGGTCTCGGGCTGCGCCCCGTAGCGTTCGTCGCGCCAGGTCATCAGCCGATCGAGCGCGACGCGTGCCTCCGGGCCGTTGCCGGCATGGAAGGCGAGGTCTCCCTTGCGACCGAGCTTGCGGCGTTTGCGCGCCAGACTGTGGACCATCGACGGCGCAAAGCGGGTGGCGCGCAGACTCTCGAAGTCGCCGTCGAGCGGCAGCGGGTGGCGCACGACCTGCGACCGGCGTGTCCCCGCGAGATCGGCGAAGGGCGTCGGCCGGCCGCCGACCATCGCCGGCATCTTGTCGATGAGGAGATAGGCGGCGCCGCTCGGCAGGGCCGCGACGATGCGATGCCACAGGGCCGCGGCCTCGCGCGGGGTCGGGCGGAAATCCGTGGCGATCAGCGGCAGATTGTAGTCCGAGACGCCGAAATCGAAACTCGTCCAGAACGGCAGGGCGCCACGCGCGTCGAGCACCAGCGGCAACACGAGGCGCGCCCGTCCGTCGCCGGCGGATCGGGCCACCACCGCGATCACCCGCTCGACGCCGGAACCGGCGCAGGCGAGCCAACAGTCGAGCCAGGAGCAATGCTGGAAGGCGGTCGGTCCGAACGCCGGCGGCAGCGCCGCGAGCGTCTCGCGGACCTCCGCGAAGCCGTCCACGATCGCGATCTCGTCGTTGGTCGCCGTCATCCGGTGTCTCCGGTCGTCCAGGCCCGGCCGAGGGCCTACGTTGCGGCAGCCGCCTTCGGCCGGTGCCTCTCGCCAGGACACCACCTTAGGCGCGCGACCTGAAGGAGACGTAAGGGAAGGGTGCGGCTCCGCGTCGCAGCCTCCGACCGCGCCGGCGCCGGCCGCTTCGCTGTGCGGGCCTCACGCTGCCGACCAAAGCACCGCAGCAGCCATTCTTCGCGCTGCGAAAAGGGGCTAGTGTAGCGACCGACAGCGCCGGAGGACCGGTATGAGCGACAAGAAAGAGACCGTTCCCCTGCGCCAGGGATGGGGCGCGCGGATCCGCAACCACTTCGTCACCGGGGTGGTGGTGGCCGGTCCCTTGGCGATCACCGTCTACATCGCCCGCGGCTTCCTCGAATGGGTCGACGGCACCGTCAAGCCGATGATTCCGACCGCCTGGAACCCCGACACCTATCTGCCCTTCGGCGTGCCCGGCTTCGGCCTGTTCGTGGCGCTGGTCGGCATCACCCTGCTCGGGGCGTTGACCGCCAGTCTGGTCGGCCGCACGCTGCTCTCCTACGGCGAGGATCTAGTCGGCCATCTGCCGTTCGTGCGGCCGGTCTACAAGACCCTGAAACAGATCTTCGAGACCTTCGTGTCGTCCCGCCACGACAGTTTCCGCGACGTCGGGCTGATCGAATGGCCGCGGCGGGGGGTGTGGTCGCTGGTCTTCGTCTCCGGCCCGGCGCGCGGCGAAGTCGCGCAGCGCCTGTCGGCCGAGCGCCCGGACGTGGCGCCCGACGCCTGGCTGACGGTGTTCATCCCGACCACACCCAACCCGACCGGCGGCTATGTGATGTTCCTGCCGCGCGACGACGTCCGTATCTTGCGCATGGCCATCGAGGACGCGGCCAAGCTGATCATCTCCGGCGGCATCGTCACCCCGGATTGGGAGCCGCCGCCGGCGGTCGAGGTGCCCGATCGCTTCGACCATCCGACCTGACGCGGCGGGCGGCGCCCGGAGCCCGCCTTCGGTCAACCGGCCCGGATCAGACGGATGCCCTGGTCCTGGTCGAAGAGATGGAGCAGCACCCGCAGCGCGGTGCCGCGCGGGGATTCGAGATCGGGGTCGCGGGCGAGGATCAGCCGGGCGTCGTCGCGGGCTGCGGCGAGCAGGTCGGCGTGGAGATCGAGCCGGGCGAGGCGGAAGCCGGGCAGCCCCGACTGGCGGGTGCCGAGCACTTCGCCGCCGCCGCGGAGCTTCAGATCCTCCTCGGCGATCACGAAGCCGTCGTCGGTCGAGCGCAGGATCTCCAGCCGGGCGCGCGCCGTCTCGCCGAGCGGGCCCTTGTAGACCAAGAGGCACGAGGAGGCCTCCGAGCCGCGCCCGACCCGGCCGCGCAACTGGTGGAGCTGGGCGAGGCCGAAGCGCTCGGCGTGTTCGATCACCATGATCGTCGCGTCGGGCACGTCGACGCCGACCTCGATCACCGTGGTGGCGACCAGGAGCCGCGTCTCGCCCTCCTGGAAGGCGCGCATCGCCCGGTCCTTGTCGTCGGCCTTCATCCGCCCGTGGACGAGGCCGACGATCGGCCCGAGGCATCGGGTCAGATCTTCGAAGCGCTCCTCGGCCGCGGCGAGGTCGAGCGTCTCGCTCTCCTCGACCAGGGGCGACACCCAGTAGACCTTGGCTCCGCCGGCGATCGCCCGCGCCAGCCCTTCGACGATCTCGCCCATCCGCTCCGACGAGGCGATGCGGGTGGCGATCGGCTGGCGGCCGGCCGGCTTCTCGGTCAGCCGCGACACGTCGAGATCGCCGAAGAAGCTCATCATCAGAGTGCGCGGGATCGGCGTCGCGGTCATCACCAGGAGATCGACCGAGCGGCCCTTGGCGGTCAGCGCCAGGCGCTGATGGACGCCGAAGCGATGCTGTTCGTCAACCACGGCGAGTGCCAGATCGGCGAAGGCCACCGGCCCCTGGAACAGCGCATGGGTTCCGACCAGGATCGAAATCGCCCCCGACGCCAGCCCTTCGAGGATCGCCTCGCGCTCGGCGCCCTTCTCGCGGCCGGTGAGGATCGCCCAGGAAATGCCGGCGGCCTCGGCCAGCGGCGCCAACGCCCGGGCGTGTTGGCGGGCGAGCAGGTCGGTCGGCGCCATGATCGCCGCCTGACCGCCGGCCTCGACGGCGGCGGCGGCCACGAGCACCGCCACCAGCGTCTTGCCCGAGCCGACGTCGCCCTGCAGCAGCCGCAGCATCCGCTCGGGCCGAGCGAGATCGGCGCGGATCTCGTCGAAGGCCTGGACCTGCGAGCCGGTCGGCGTGAAGGGCAGGGCGGCGAGGATCTTGTCGGTCAGCACGCCGGTGGCGATCCGCGGGATCTTGCCGCCGCGCTTGGCCGAGGCGCGGACCAGGGCCAGGGTCAGCTGTTGGGCGAGCAGTTCGTCATAGGCCAGCCGTCCCGCCGCCGGCGCCGCGGCGCCCTCGCCGATGGTGGTATCGGGATGGTGGACCGTCGCCAAGGCGCCGGCGAAGTCGGGCCAGCGCCCGGCCGCCAGCCAGTCGGCGTCCTGCCATTCGGGGAGATGCGGCAGCCGCTCCAGCGCCCGCTCGACGGCGCGCGCGATGGGGCGCGATGTGAGCCCTTCGGTCTGGGGATAGATCGGCTCGACCAGCGGCAGTTTGTCGAATTCCGCCTCGCTGACCACGAAGTCGGGATGGACCATCTGCGGCGCGCCGTTGAACCACTCGACCCGGCCCGACACCCAGCGCTTCTCGCCGACCGGCAGGAGCTTGGTCATCCAGTCGGCACGCGCCGAGAAATAGACCAGGGCGATCTCGCCGGTGTCGTCCCATCCGTAGACCCGATAGGGGGCGCGCGAGCCGCGCGGCGGTGCCTTGTGGCGGTCGATGGTGAGGAGCAGCGTGACGATTGCCCCTTCGGGGGCCCGCGCCACGCCGGGGCGCAGGCGCCGGTCGACGATGCCGGTCGGCAGATGGAACAGCAGATCGACCACCCGCGCGCCGGCCCCGGGCAGCGCCCGGCCGTCGTCGAGCAGCCGGTCGAACAGGCCGACCGTCTTCGGCCCGACCCCGGGCAGGCTCGCGACGGAGGCGAACAGGGGCGTGAGGATCTCGGGGCGCATCGGGCTCGCAGGGTTCTGGATTCTGCATATGTTCTAGCAGGCGCGACCGCCGCCGGGAAAGGGCGAAGGGGAGGGGGCGGCCGCAGGGCGGACAGGCGCGGGGCGACGGCCCTCGGAGCATCCGCGTTCGGCGCCTCTCCTACCGGCGCCACGTGCCGCCGGGCGGCTTCTTGTCGCGACCGAGGCTCTGCAGGCTCGGGTAGCGGCCGCGCCGGGTCGGCGGCGGCGGCGCCGGCGGCGGGGTCGGCGCCAGATGCAGCTTCTTGGTCTCCGGGCGCTCGATCATCTCGGGCGTCACGGTCACCGGGCCGTCGTCCTTGCGTTCGGCGATGCGCACCAGCTGGATCAGCACCACCGCGGCGCCCTTGAGGCGATCGATCGGGCCGGGCCAATCGCGCGACAGCACGATCTTCTGGTCGGGGCGGATCTTGGCGAGGCTGCCCTGTTCGGCGATCCAGCGCACCAGACCGGCGGGATTGGCGAATTCGCCGCGGCGGAACGACACCACCACGCCCTTCGGCCCCGCTTCGATCTTGTCGACGTTGGCGCGGCGGCACAGCGACTTGATGTAGACGATCTTCAGGAGGTGCTCGACCTCCTCCGGCAGGGCGCCGAAGCGGTCGATCATCTCGGCGCCGAAGGCGTCGATCTCCTCGGTCGTGGCGAGGTCGGCGAGGCGCTTGTAGAGGCCGAGCCGCAGCGCCAGATCGCCGACATAGGTCTCCGGGATCAGCACCGGCGTGCCGACGCTGATCGACGGCGACCACTGCTCCTCGGGCAAGGTCTCGTCGCCGGACTTCAGCGCCGCGACCGCCTCCTCCAGCAGCTGCTGGTAGAGCTCGTAGCCGATCTCCTTGATGTGGCCCGACTGTTCCTCGCCGACCAGATTGCCGGCACCGCGGATGTCGAGGTCGTGGCTGGCCAATTGGAAGCCGGCGCCGAGACTGTCGAGAGACTGCAGCACCTTCAGCCGGCGCTCCGCCTGGGCGGTCAGTTTCTTCTCGGCCGGCGTCGTGAAGATCGCATAGGCGCGGACCTTGGACCGGCCGACGCGGCCGCGCAGCTGATAGAGCTGGCCGAGGCCGAACATGTCGGCGCGGTGAACGATCAGGGTATTGGCGGTCGGGATGTCGAGGCCGGATTCGATGATCGTGGTCGACAGGAGCACGTCGTATTTGCCTTCGTAGAAGGCGTTCATGACGTCCTCGAGGTCGCTCGCCGGCATCTGGCCGTGGGCGACCGCGACCTTGACCTCGGGCACCACCTCTTCGAGGAACTTCTTGCGCTCGCCGAGATCGGAGACCCGCGGCACCACATAGAAGCTCTGGCCGCCGCGATAGTGCTCGCGCATCAGGGCGTCGCGCACCACCAGCGCGTCGAAGGGCGAGATGAAGGTGCGGACCGCCATGCGGTCGACCGGCGGGGTGGCGATGATCGACAACTCGCGCACGCCGGTCAGCGCCAGCTGCAGGGTGCGCGGGATCGGCGTCGCGGACAGCGTCAGGACGTGGACCTCGGCCTTCAGCTCCTTCAGCCGCTCCTTGTGCTTGACGCCGAAGTGCTGCTCCTCGTCGATGATCAAGAGGCCGAGGTCGCGGAAGGCGATGCCCTTGGCGAGCAGGGCGTGGGTGCCGACCACCACGTCGAGGGTGCCGTCGGCGAGTTCCTTCTTCACGGCCGCGAGATCCTTGGCCGAGACCAGGCGCGAGGCCTGGGCGACACGCAGCGGCAGGCCCTTGAAGCGCTCGGCGAAGGTGCGGAAATGCTGGCGGGCGAGCAGCGTGGTCGGCACCACCACGGCGACCTGTTTGCCCGAGGCGGCGACCGCGAAGGCGGCGCGCAACGCCACTTCGGTCTTGCCGAAGCCGACGTCGCCGCACACCAGACGGTCCATCGGCCGACCCGAGGCGAGGTCGTCGAACACCGAATCGATGGTGGCGAGCTGGTCGTCGGTCTCCTCGTAGGGGAAGCGGGCGCGGAACTCGTCGTAGAGGCCTTCGGGCGGCACGTGGCGCGGGGCCGACTTGAGCAGGCGGGCGGCGGCGGTCTTGATCAGCTGATCGGCGATCTCGCGGATCCGCTTCTTCATCCGCGCCTTGCGGGCGCCCCAGGCGACGCCGCCGAGGCGGTCGAGCTGGGCGTCGCTGTCGTCGGAGCCGAAACGGGTCAGCAGTTCGATGTTCTCGACCGGCAGATAGAGCTTGTCGCCGCCGGCGTAGGTCAGCTCCAGGCAGTCGTGCGGCTCGCCGGCCGCCGTGATGGTCTTGAGGCCGGTGAAGCGGCCGATGCCGTGGTCGACGTGGACCACCAGATCGCCCTCGGCGAGGCCGGCGACCTCGGTCAGGAAGGCCGAGCCCTTGGGGCGCTTCTTCTTGGCGCGGATCAGGCGGTCGCCGAGGATGTCCTGTTCGGCGACGACCGCGAGGCCGTCGATCTCGAAGCCGCTCTCGAGCCCGAGCACCGCGAGGCCGACCTCGCCGGATTCCAGCGTGCCGATCTCGGGGTAGGTGGCGAGCGTGCGGGTGCGGGCGAGGCCGTGGTCGCCGAGCACCTGTTTCAGACGATCGAGCGCCCCGTCGGACCACGCGGCGACCATCACCCGCGGGGTGCGGCCGCGCAGCTCGCCGAGATGGGCGACCGCCGCGTCGAACACGCTGGAATCGGCGCTGGCCCGTTCGGCGGCGAAGCCGCGGCCGGCGCGGCCGCCGAGATCGACCACGTCGAGGCGGTCGCCGGGCAGCGCGAAGGGGGTGAGCCGAACGCTCGGGCGATCGACCAGCGCGGTGCGCCATTCGTCGGCGGTGAGGTGCAGGCGGGCGGGATCGAGCGGCTTGTAGGGAACCGTACCGCTCATCGCCTGATCCAGCGCCTCGCGGCGGGCGTCGAAATGTTCGCGGACCTCGGCGAGGCGGCCGGCGAAGACCTCGTCGGCCTCGGCGTCGAGCACCACGCGGGCGTCGCCGCAATAGTCGAAGATCGTCTCCAGCCCGTCGTGGAACAGCGGCAGCCAGTGTTCCATGCCGGCGTAGCGGCGGCCGTCGGTGATCGCCGCATAGAGCGCGTCGTCGCGGGTGGTGGCGCCGAAGGCGGCGACGTAGTTGCGGCGGAAGCGGCCGATGACCTCTGGGACCAGCGTCACCTCCGACATCGGCACCCATTCCAGGCGCTTCATCTGGCCGGTGGTGCGCTGGGTCTCGGGATCGAAGCGGCGGATCTGTTCGAGATCGTCGCCGAAGAAGTCGAGGCGGACCGGGGTCTCGGCGCCGGGGGCGAAGAGATCGAGGATGCCGCCGCGCACCGCATATTCGCCGGTGTCGCGGACCGTGCCGGTGCGCTCGAAGCCGTTGGCCTCGAGCCAGCGGATCAGTTCGGCCATGTCGGCGCGGCCGCCGGCGATCGCCGAGAAGGTTTGGGCGGCGACGCTCGCCCGGGTCGGCAGGCGCTGGGCGGCGGCGTTGACGGTGGTCAGCACGACGATCGGCCGGCGGCGCTCGCGCGGGCGGGCGAGGTGCGACAGCGTGGTCATCCGTCGGGCGACGATGGCCGGATTGGGCGACACCCGGTCATAGGGCCGGCAGTCCCACGACGGCAGGGTCAGCACGGTGACGTCGGGGGCGAAGAAGGCGAGCCCGGCCTCGAGCCGCTGCATCCGGAGGCCGTCGCGGCACACCACCAAGAGCGCCGGGCGCCCGTCGCGCGGCCCGGCATCGCGGGCGAGATCGCCGACGACCAGGCCTTCGGCACCGTCGGGCAGGCTCGACAGCGTCACATGGGTGCGGGTGCGGAACAGTCCGGTGAGCTTCTTCAACGACGGCGAGGCCTCGGGTTCGGGGGCGCGGCGCGCGCGGGCGAGGCCGGCGGCGGCGCGACGCCCGGGCGATGCGGGGCCGGCGCCGGAGCCGACCGCCGATGCGCGGGGGTCAGGTGACCTTGTCGGTGGTCGCCGTGTGGGCGAGGATCGCCGCCCAGACCGGGCGGTCGTGGATCGGATCGACGGGGATCGACCCGACGATCCAGGAGAACAGTTCCTGATCGCCGACGTCGAGCAGTCGCTCGAAATCGGCGAGATCGGCCTCGCCGAGACCGGCGAGATGGGCGTCGGCGAAGGTTCCGAACACGAAGTCCATTTCCTTGGTCCCGCGATGCCAGGCGCGGAACAGGGCCTTCTTGCGGCGCGGCTCGAGGCCGTCGCTGGAAATGGTGGTGCTCATGCGCGTGCCCTCACGTGTCGTCTCCGGGCGAGTTCTAGCGGGAAGGGGCCCGAATGTCACCGAAAACGGCGGCAGGGCCGACCGGCGCCGACCGCGGGGGGCGGGGAGGGGCGCCGACAGGCCAGCACCTCACTCCACGCGGCGCCGCAGCGCCGGGGGCGTGCGCGCCGAGCGCACCGCCGGGCGGGCGGCTTTCGGGGTGCTCGGCTTGGTGCGCCAGCCGACGCCGCCGACGATCACCGTGCGATTGCCGCGGAAGTCGGTCTCGCAGACGATCGCCCCCTGTTCGGCCATGTAGGTGAGCAGCCAGCGGCCGCGCGACGGCGAGTGGCTGCCGTAGGCATTGGCCAGCGTCTCGTCGGAGGGGCAGGGGGCATTCTCCTGCGCCGCGCGGGCGACCATCAGGAACACGCCCTGCATCTCCTCCGGCAACCCGTCGGCGATCGCCAACACCGCGCTCCAGGCGTCGTCGCCGTCGTGATCGGCGATGCCGGCGCGCGCCAAGGCGAGGCGGCGGCGGAACAGCGACAGATCGGCGGCGACCTCGCCGAGCCGGCGCAGGCGGCAATGGAACTGGAAGTCCTGGTAGAGCAGGGCGACCGGCCGGAACGCGGCTTCGGGGTCCGACAGGATCTCGGCGAAGATCTCCTCCAGCGCCCGTTCGATCGCCTCCGGCGGCAGGCGCTCGACCTCTTCGACCGGCTCGACCGCCGGCCGGGTCGCCGCGACCCGCGCCAAGAGCTCGGCCGTACCGGTCTTGACCACCCGCGGCGGCCGCACCGGGCGGACGATCTCTTCCTCGCCGCTCGCCGGGGCGAAGATCAGGCCCTCGAGATCGTCGCGCGAGGTCTCCGGCAGCGGCATCAGCTCGGGCCTGCCCGAACGGCCGCGGGTCGCCACCGCGCCGATGCGGATCGGCACCGGGCGGCGCGACAGGGCCGGGCCGAGAGCGACGAACTGGCCGGGGGCGAGATCGCGGAAGGCTTCGGCCTGACGGCGCTCCATGCCGAGGAGATCGGCGGCCCGCGCCATGTCGATGTCGAGGAAGGTGCGGCCCATCAGGAAGTTCGAGGCTTCGGCCGCGACGTTCTTGGCGAGCTTGGCCAGCCGCTGGGTGGCGATGATCCCGGCGAGCCCGCGTTTGCGGCCGCGGCACATCAGATTGGTCATCGCCCCGAGCGAGGCCTTGCGCGCCTCGTCGGAGACCTCGCCGGCGATCGCCGGGGCGAACAGCTGCGCCTCGTCGACGGCGATCAGCATCGGGTACCAGTGATCGCGATCGGCGTCGAACAGTCCGCCGAGGAAGGCGGCGGCGGCGCGCATCTGATCCTCGGCGTCGAGGCCTTCGAGGTTGAGCACCACCGAGGCGCGATGGCGGCGGATGCGATCGGCGATGCGGGCGAGCTCGGCCGGGCTGCGCTCGGCGTCGACCACGACGTGGCCGAAGGCCTCGGCGAGGGTGACGAAATCGCCTTCCGGATCGATGATCGCCTGTTGGACGTGCGGCGCCGAGCCTTCGAGCAGGCGGCGCAGCAGATGCGACTTGCCCGAGCCGGAATTGCCCTGGACCAGCAGTCGCGTCGACAGGAGTTCCTCGAGATCGAGATGGGCCGGCTCGCCGGTCGACGTCGTGCCGAGATCGATTCCGACCTTCATTCCCACATCCGTCCCTCGGGTTTTCGGGACGGCGACCCTATCACGCGTCGCGCCGAGGAGTGTCCCGTCGGGCCGATCGTCCACAGGAGATCGAGGGCGGGTCGGCGGCCGCCCCGGCTCGCGCGGTCGTGACTTGGGGGCGGCGGTGGCGCGGGTTAGAGGAGGAGGTCGGCGATGCGCCCGACCGGAGTGTCCGCCGATGACCGTCCCCGCCCCCCCGCCGTCGGCCGAAGAATCGTCGCGGCGCGACCTGATCGGCCTGATTCTCCTCGCCCTGGTCGCCGCGGCGATGATCGCCGTCGCCCTCTCGGTCGGCGGCGGCATGGTCGGCGACTGAGCGGGGGGCGGCCGCGCCGGTGATCCCACGGCGGAACCGCGAAGATCGCGGGCGCGACGGTCCGCGGTCACGCGGGACGGAGCCGGTGGACGGCGACGGTCGCTGCAACCCGGGTGCCCGATCCCGGGGCGGACGGCGAAAGTCCCGGCGATGCGGGGGGCCGGATCGCGGGCCGGCGGATCGAACCACGAGCGGTGCGGGGTAATCGTCACGGGGACTTGAGTTTTTCCGGGCTTGTCGTCATTGAAGGCGCGAGGACGGATGGCCGAGTGGTTTAAGGCAGCGGTCTTGAAAACCGCCGTGGGGGCAACTCCACCGTGGGTTCGAATCCCACTCCGTCCGCCAACAAATCCTGGCAGCACATCGATGAATGGTGAGAGTCCCCGGCGAGCGCGCCGCGCCGGACTTTCGGTTGCGCGGTCGTGAGGGGAGGGCCGCGACGCGACGAGCGTCGCGGCCCGTTTCGTTCGATCAGCCGGCCCGGAGCCTGGCAACGGCGATGCTCGTGAGATCGAGCGTCAGGGCGACCAGGAGCGATGCGCCGACCAGCGGCATGACCACGCCGAGGATCACGACCACGGCGACGACGGCGAAGCCGACCCGGTCGTCGGGCAGCCGGCGCGGCGGGGCGAGCTTCCCCTTCGGCCGCCGCTTCCACCACATCGTCGCGCCGGAGACCGCGAGCAGGACGATCGCGACGCAGCCGGCGAGCATCACCAGTTGGTTGATCAGGCCGAATTCCTTGCCCATGTGGACGTTGGTCGACCATTCGAACAGCCGCCCGACCCCGCCGTAATCGGCGAATCGGACATCGACCAGGGGCTTGCCGCTGTACCGATCGAGGTGGATCAGCCGCTCGTCGGCGACCTTGGCCGGCCACACCGAGGCGGTGAACACCCCTTCGGGATCGTCGCCCGGCAGGTCGACGGCATAGCCGCGGTGGATGCCGCTGGCGTCGAAGACGGCGACCGCGGCGTCGAGGCCGATCGACGTCCCCGTCGTCGGCGTCGACTTGACCATCGGGGCGTTCTCGAGCACCCAGCCGGTCTTCTCCAGCACGTCCTTGCTCGGCACCGTCGACTTCGGCACGTCGTCCCACATCACCGCCGGATAACCGACGCCGGCCCCGGTCGCCCATTCGTTGACGTGAGCGCCCCAAAATACCGACCACGGCAGGCCGGTGACGGCGAGGAACAGGATGACCACGGCGGCGAAGGCGCCGGTCACCGCATGGAGATCGCGCCAGAACACCCGCTGCCGCGGGATCCCGCGCACCGTGACGACGCCGCCGTCGCGACCGCGCGGCCACCACAGGAAGACCCCCGTCAGAACCAGGATGATCGCCCAGCCGGCGACCAGCTCGATGAGGCCGTTGGCGATTGGACCGAAGTACTCCAGGCTGTGGATCTTGCGGATCACCCACATCAGCTTCGCGCGGTCATCGGTCTGACCGAGCACCCGGCCGTCGTGGGGATCGATCCACAGCGAGGTCTTGACGCCCGCCGCGGTCTTGATGCCGACCTCCGCCGACGCGGTCGGCGAGGCCGGCGGCACATAGCGGATCGCCGTCCCCGGTTGGGCGGCGAGTGCCCTCTCGACGATCGCCGAAGGGGCCAGCGGCGGCGTGGCGGACTCCGCCACGACGAGGGTCGAGCGGTGGACCACCGCTTCGATCTCGTTCTGGAACAGGTAGAGCGCGCCGGTGACGGCGAGCGAGATCATGAAGGGCAATACCATCAGGCCGGCGAAGAAATGCCAGCGCCAGAAGGCGCGATAGAGCACGGCGGTCGCCGGCCGCGATGCGGCGGCGTCGAAGGTCGTGTCGGTCATGGAAGCTCTCTTCGATCTGTCGGGTCGGCACGGCGATGCGGCACGAAACCCGAGGGGACGGTTCACGGTCGAGAAGCGCGTCAGATCGACAGAGCGGGCGGCGCGCGGGCGCCGAAGACATGGGGCGGCCGATGGACCGGTCCGCGGTGGTCGAGCCGCGCACCGATGCGATGCGTCGCCGAATCGGACGTGCGGCCGAGGGTCGGCGGCTCGGGCAGGGTCGCGAGCCCGAGGCCCCCGCCCATCGCACAGCCGAGTACGCAGCAGAGGTCGGAACCGTCGTGGCGATCGCGCGACGGTGCGTCCGGTGCGACCGTCGTCGAACCGTCGTGGGAACACACCACCGCGAGGAGGCGATCGAGATCGCCGTCGTCGCCACCGCGCACCGGCCCGACGCCGGCGACCAGCGATTGGACGAGGAACAGCACCGCCGCGAGGACGGCGACGACCGTCCGTGGTCTCTGTCTCGATCCGGATCGTCGCGTTGCCCTCATGGGCGAAGGCTAGCGATCGCCACGCCTCCGGTCAAACACGTAGCGACGCCGGCGCGCACCGAACCGATCGCCGGTCCCACACCGGCCGAAGAGGGTGCACCCGCCGAGCCCTCCGGTCACGGGCGATCGCATCGACGTCCTGACCGTGGGCATGGCGATCACCGCGGCCTGCGGCAATCACATGAACCCGCCGCTGTCCTGTGCGGACCCGGCGGCGATCGGATCGGTCGAGGTCCTGGCCGGCGTCACGCCGTTTGATCAAGGATGCGACGGGGCAGGCGGCCGTCAAGGCCGACAAGGACTACCTGTTGCAGACCTAACCTCCGCGACCTCGGCCCGAACAACATGCCGATGCTCAAGGATCTGAACATTCCGATCCGGGTGAGAGGAAAGCGCTGGGGCGTATTCCGCACCGTCTATGCCATCTGATCAGGCGTTCGACCCCTGGACGACGATCGTCGACAAATCGCCCGCTCCCGACACCGGGGCGGGCGGTTTTTTGTGTCGACGTCGACGAAGCCCATGACGCCTCCAGGGACAAGCAATTCTGCGGCCGATCGCAGAGCCGGCGCCCCGCTTTGCCAGCTTTGGATATTCTTCCCAAGGACACGGCGATAGGCAAGTCGTTTCAGGAGGTGATACGTTGGGCTTGCTACTCCGGCCTGATTACTCGAGGTGGCATTTTTCTTTTTTGTATATCTCTAGTTACACGACACGTGGGCACGACTTCAAATGAATCCGGAAGGTCGACATTCAACGTTCAGCATGGAACTCGCCACTCTCCAGGGTTCAAACGTTTTGGATGTGGAGACGGTGGAAGACTCGATGGACTTGAAGCCAGCGGAAGGCCGATCGGGCATCGACTGGACGCCGATTGCGCATGGCGCCCGCAGCACCTTCGCCGTGGTACATTTGGGACCCCTGCGGTTGCTCGGGGCCAATCTGCCGCCGAGCCTGTTCGAGGGAACCATTCGAGAGGCCCGGTATACGGTCTGGCTCGGCATGGAAGACCCCCATCGATCGGTGGTCAACGGAATGCCGCTGCCCGACGCGGCTCTGGTTCTGGGCGGCCCCGGGTCGCGGTGCCAATCCTATTGGCCGATCGATGCCAAACCGGCCCAGGCCGCGGCCGCGCTGTTCATTCCCGCCGAACTCCGTCCGGCCGGGTGGCCCGACGCCGCGCCGCTGCTCACGGTGCACCTCGTCGACCCCGCGGGACTGCAGCGGCTGCGGCAACATCTGCGGGCGACGATCCGCCTCGCATCCGCGCAGCCCGAGCGGTTCGCAGCCGACGGCGACCGGCGGGCGATGGGCGCCGAGGTCGTCGCGCGGGTGGCGAACCTCCTGGCGACCGCGACCGTCCAAACCCAGGCGAAGCCGGGGTTCTCGCGGGCCTGTATCGAGATGCTCGACCAGATCGACCGGTTCATCGTGAAGCGACTGGATCGGCCGATCCTGCTCGGCGACGTCGCCGACGCGTTGCGGGTGGCGCCGCGCACCGTGCACAACATCATGAAACTGACCCGTGGCATGACGTTGCAGACCTATGTGACGATCTTCCGGATGCGCTCGGCCCGGCGCCACCTGTTGCGCACCGAAGACTGCGATCTGGTCAAACAGGCCGCGCTGCGGCACGGCTTCGTGCACCTCGGACGCTTCGCGCAGGCCTATGCGCGTTTCTTCGGCGAGACGCCTTCGACCACCCTGGCGCGCCGTCGGGTCGAAGGCAACAAAGCAGAAAACGCCGGGAGTTAAGTTTATCCAAATCCGGCAAGCCTTACCCTGGGGCATCGTTCCGGTCGACGCGCGGTTCGCATATAGTCACACGATTTCAATGAGATATAGGAAGTGCCGGGCCCGAATGCGGACCCGGTGACCTCTCGCTCGTAACAGACTGTTAAGCACCGGATGGGACCGTTCATCGAGACGTTCCGCGTTGAAGAAGTTTTTTGTTCCTGGAAACACTTCGAAGAGGCCGAACAGACTGGAATGTCGGCGCTCGTCGCCGACGATTTCATCGGGTCGCTCCGTTTCGACGGAAGATCCACTGAATTGAGATGGGGGGACTCCATGGTATTCTTCGACAATCTGCGCATCGCCCGCAAACTCATGCTCGGTTTTTCGCTGGTGATCGTCGTTCTGATCGGCGTCGGCCTCATGTCGCTGCGCGCCTTCGATCGCACCTCGGACACCTTCGACGCCTACGTGCGGACGGCGGATGCCGAGACGATGGCGCTCAAACTCTACGGCAATTTCCTCGAATACCGCCGCGCCGCGCGGGAGGCGATCTACACCGAACTCCCCGACACCACCGCCGCGGTCAAGGACCGCGCGACCTTGTTCCGGCACGACGTCGGGGCCGGCACCGAGCGACTGACCGACCCGGCGCATCGGACGATCCTGGCCACGGCCACCGAGAGTTTCGAAGACTACGACCGCGAGTTGACCCGGATCATCGCTCTGAAGGCCGAAGCGCGGCGGTTGCTGCACGACGTGCTCGAACCGACCGGCAGCCAGTTGCGGGTCGACGTCGACGGCTTCCTCGCCGACGAGCGCTTCGCCGCCCCGGCCCGCGACGCGCTGGTCGTCGCGCTGGCCGATCTGCAGCAGGTGCGGATTCTCGCCTCCAAGGTCCTCGTCCAGCGCACGCCGGACAGTCTGGCGGAGGTTCGCCGGGTGATCGAGCGGACCGGCCGTGATCTCGACCGGGTCGTGGCGAGCACGCCGAACGGCGAGGCCCACCGCGCCGCGGAAGGACTGAAGGTCGGCTTCGGCCGTTACGTCACCGCCTTCGAGAAGTCGATTGAGATCGATGTCGAGATCACCGACAAGGTCGCGCCGGCGATGCGCCGGAAAGTCGAGAAGCTGACGAACGCCGTCGAAGAGCTGTTGAAGCGGCTCGACGCGGACGAAGCGACCGTCGCCAAGGACGCCGCGACGGAGATGACGGGGAGCCGGCGGCTGCTGTGGATCGGCACGATCGGCGGCACGCTCCTGTCGCTGGTGCTCGCGCTGCTGCTCGGACGGTTCATCTCGCGGCCGATCGTCGACACCACCGCGACCATGCGGCGGATCGCCGGCGGCGACACCGCCACCGTGGTCGAGGGCGTCGCCCGCACCGACGAGATCGGCGAGATGGCCAAGACCCTCGAGGTGTTCAAGACCTCGCTGGCCGAGACCGAACGGATGCGCGCGGAGCAGGAGCGCGCCAAGGCGGAAGCCGAGCGCGATCGGCGGACCGCGATGCATCGCCTGGCGGATGCCTTCGAGGCGGCGGTCGGCGACATCGTCCAGAGCGTCGTCAGCGCCTCCGCCCAGTTGCAGGGCGCGGCCCAGACCATGTCGGCCTCGGCCGAAGAGGTCTCGGCGCAGTCGGGGTCGGTCGCCGCGGCGTCGGAAGAGGCCTCGACCAACGTCGAGACGGTGGCCTCGGCGGCCGAGGAACTGACCTCGTCGATCGCCGAGATCAAGCGGCAGGTCGACGAATCGGCCCAGGTCGCGGGCCGCGCCACCCAGGAGACGGCGCAGACCGCCGGCAAGATCCGCACCCTCGCGACCGCGGCGTCGCGGATCGGACAGGTGGTCGATCTGATCAACAGCATCGCCGGGCAGACCAACCTGCTGGCGCTGAACGCCACCATCGAAGCGGCGCGGGCCGGGGACGCCGGCCGCGGCTTCGCGGTGGTCGCGGCGGAGGTCAAGCAACTGGCCGACCAGACCGCCCGGGCGACGTCGGAAATCGGCACCCAGATCGCCGACATCCAGGCCTCGACCAGCGAATCGGTCACCGCCATCGGCGGCATCAGCGAGGTCATCCAACGCCTCGATCAGATCGCCGCGTCGATCTCCGCCTCGGTCGAGCAGCAGGGCTTCGCGACCCGGGAGATCGCCCGCAACGTCACCGAGGCGTCGGCCGGGACCCATCAGGTCTCGGAGAACATCGTCGGGATCACCCAGGCGGCCTCCGACTCCTCCGCCGCGGCGAGCCAGGTCCTCGCCGCCGCCCGCGACCTGAACCAACAGTCCGGCCGTCTGCGGTCGGAAATGTCGGAGTTCCTGCGGACGGTCCGCGCCGGCTGAGCCGGGACCCGCACCGTTCCCCATCGAAGGCCTCCCGCTGCGCGCCGAAGATCGAACGATCGGCGGGAGGCCGCTCGCGCCCCTTTCCCTGCCCGAGGGCCACGACGATGTCGCATCCGACGACCTTCCCCCATGCGCACCCGTCCCACCGGGCACCGGCCGCCCATGCCGCGGATCGGCTGCCGTCGCCACGGCCCCGCTGGATGCCGCGGTACGCCATCGACACGGGGGTCCTGGTCGGTGCCGAATGCCACGTCGCGGCGCCGCGCCGAGGGACGGCCGGAACGGGGCGATCGAGCGGGCATCCGGGCACCGCCCTGACCCGCCTGGCGCTGGATGCCGCCATGGGGCTCGCCGACGAACTGTTGCTCCGCCGTCACCCCTTGCCGCTGTCGGTGGCGATGTCGTGCAGCGATCTCGCGGATCCGACCCTGGTGGCGCAGCTGCGCAACTGGAGCATCGCGCACGGCGGGGCCCATCGCCTGCTGGGGCTGGAGATCGACGTCGCCGGCTTTCATCGCCACCCGCCGGCGGAATGGGCGCAGTTCGCGCGCCTCGGCTATGAGGTCACCCTGTGCCGTGCGACCACCATCGGCGCGGAAGCGCGGGCGCTCGGGGTCTCGCGTCTGGCGTTTCCGCCGAGCCTGATCCGGCGGGCGACGCGCGATCCCCGTGCGGCGACGGTGCTCGCGGGCTTTGCCGAACGCGCCCACGCCGAGAACCTGGAAGCGGTGGTCAAAGGGCTCGGCGCCGAGCCGAGCCGTCTCCTGCGCGATCTCGTCGTCGCCGGGTCGTGGCAGTACGCCGCCGAGGTCGGCTCGGTCGATGCGGAGGGCCTGTGCGTCCTGGCCTGCGACCACGCCGGACGACGTGTGCCACGCCGGCGGCCCCTCGACGCCATCGTCGCGACCTGGGACGGGTTGGACCTGACCTGGGCCGATGCACGGGCACCGGCCGAGGAGGATCGCGCCGCGCGGACCGCGTCGGCGTCGCTGCGCCGGTCGTCGTCGGCGTCCTTCGGCTAGAGCCTGTTCCGATCGCGTCGAATCGACCCGATCGACGAGAACTCGGTCCGGGAAACGCCGGTCAGATCGAAACCGAGGCGAGCCTCGCGCCGTTCTGGCCATCGAACAGATGGAAATGGGTCGGCGTCAGATGCAACTGGTCGCCCTGGCGCACCGTGTGGCGTTCGCGGAACAGGGCGATGAGGTCGGCGCCGTTCGCGGTCGCGGTCACCTGGGTTTCCGATCCGGTCGGCTCGACGATCTTGACGCCGACCTCGAAGCCGCCGGCGGCACCGTCGGCGATGCGCAGGTGTTCGGGGCGGATGCCGAGGACCAGCGGCCGGCCGGCGAGTTCGCCATGGGTCGGCGACGGCGGCAGAGGGACGAAGGTCCCGGTGTCGGCCACGAACCCGGTGCGGTCGGCGACTTCGATGGTGCCCTTGAGAAAGTTCATCGCCGGCGAGCCGATGAAGCCGGCGACGAACAGATTGGCCGGCGTGTCGTAGAGCTCGAGCGGCTCGCCGGTCTGCTCGACCCGACCGTCACGCATCACCACGATGCGGTCGGCCATGGTCATCGCCTCGATCTGGTCGTGGGTGACGTAGACCATGGTGGTCTTCAGCCGCTGATGCAGGTCCTTGATCTCGGAGCGCATCGCGACGCGCAGCTTGGCGTCGAGGTTCGACAGCGGCTCGTCGAACAGGAACACCCTGGGATCGCGCACGATCGCCCGGCCCATGGCGACCCGCTGGCGCTGACCGCCCGACAGGTGGCGCGGGCGGCGATCGAGCAGGGCGGTGAGCCCGAGGATCTCGGCGGCGCGGGCGACCCGCCGGTCGATCTCGGCGCGGTCGATGCCGCGCAGCTTGAGCGAGAACGCCATGTTGCCGGCGACCGTCATGTGCGGGTAGAGCGCATAGTTCTGGAACACCATGGCGACGTCGCGGTCGCGCGGGGTGAAGTCGTTGACGAGCTGATCGCCGATCTTGATCTCACCCGAGGAGATGGTCTCGAGTCCGGCGATCATGCGCAGCAGCGTGGACTTGCCGCAGCCCGACGGGCCGACCAGCACCACGAACTCGCCGTCCTGGATGTGGATGGAGACGCCGCGCAGAATCTCGGCGCGATCGAAGGATTTCTTCACGTTGACGATGTCGACTGACGCCATGACCGCACGCTGTCCGATTTCGTTGAGGGAGAAGCGCGGTCAGCCTTTGACCGCGCCCATGGTCAGTCCTTTGACGACGAACTTCTGGAAGATCATCGTCAGAATGATCGCCGGCGCCATGATCGCCACCGCCGCCGCCATGACCCCGCCCCAGTCGACCTCGGCATAGGAGACGAAGTTGTAGACGGCGATCGGCAACGTCTTGGTCTTCTCCATGCTGAGCACCTGGGAGAACATGAAGTTGTTCCAGGAGAAGATGAAGGACAGCGTCACCGCGGTGATGATGCCCGGCCCCGACATCGGCAGGATGATCGCCCAGAAGGCATATTGGCGCGTCGCGCCGTCGACCATCGCCGATTCCTCCAGCTCCACCGGAATGGAGTTGAAATAGGCCGACATGATCCACACCACGATCGGTAGGGCGATCAGCATGTGGCTGAGCACCAGCGCCACGTAGGTGTCCATCAGATCGAGACGCGAGGCGATGATGTACCACGGCATCAGGAACGAGATGCCCGGCATCAGGCGCGCCAGGAGGATGAACAGGGCGAGCCGGCGCTGGGTGAAGCGTGAGATCGCATAGGCCGCCGGCAGCCCGATGACCAGCGACAGGCCGACCGCGAGACCGCCGACGACCGTCGAATTGATGAAGTATTTCAAGAAGTCCTGCTCACCGAACACCTTGGCGTAGTTCTGCAGGGTCGGCGAGAAGATCAGCTTCGGCGGCCAGGCGATGATGTCGGTCTGGGTCTTGAAGGACGACGACAACATCCACAAGAACGGGAACAGCACCACCAGCGATATGAAGACGACCACGACGTAGAAGAGCGCGTTCTGCAGGCGATTGTTCTTGTTCATCGACGGGTGCCTCCGACCCTGAGGTCGCCACGGTTCGAAGATCTCAATTCTCGGACGAAGACCGGAGCTTCATGATTCCCATGCTGCACAGGAGAACCAGGAAGAACAGGGCGATCAGGATGACGGAGGCCTGGCCCATACGGAAGTACTCGAAGGAATATTTGAAACCCATTATGTTCAGGGTTTCCGAGGCGTAGCCCGGCCCGCCGCCGGTCATGGCGAAGATGATGTCGAAGGTCTTCAGCGCGTCGATCAGGCGCAGGATCACCGCGGTCAGGATCACCGGCATGACCATCGGAATGGTCACGTAGCGCAGCACCTGCCACTGGGTGGCGCCATCGACCCGCGCCGCCTCGAACGGTTCTTCCGACAGGCCGGCGAGGCCGGCGAGCACGATCAAGGTGATCATCGGCGTCCATTGCCAGACGTCGACGATGATCAGCGACGGGATCACCGTCGCCGCGCTCGACACCCACAGGCCCTGCGGCAGGCCGAGCGACGACAGCGCGAAATTGGCGAGCCCGATGGTCGGATCGTAGAACAGGTTGAAGATGATCCCGACCGCGACCGGCGTCGACACCAGCGGCAGGAGCAGCAGCAGCTTGGCCAGGCTCTTGCCGATGAAGGCGCGGTTCAGAATGATCGCGATGGCCGTGCCGAGCACCGCCTCGATCACCACCGCGCAGATCGTGAAGGTGAGGGTGCGGACGATGGCGTCGACGAAGCGCGGCTCGAGCAGGATCTGGCCGTAGTTGCGCAGACCGATGAAGCGCATCGGCGCTCCGGAGGTCAGATTCCAACTCGTGAAGCTCAGCGCCAGCGTGTAGACGATCGGGAAGATCATCAGCAAGGCGATGAACAGGAAGGCCGGCAGCGGAAAGAGGATCCTGATGTTCTTTTCGATGAAGCTCGGCTTGTGCATCGACTGCCCCCGGTCTCGGTCGTCTCGTTCCTTCGCGGCGGAGACCGACCTCGGATACCCGACCGGCACGCGGCCGGATGTCCGAGATCGCGTTTCTGGCTACGGACGGATCACGGCTGGCCGTATTCGCCCGAGTCCTTGAGCAGGTCGTTGACGCGGCCGACCTTGTCCTTGGCCATCGCCGCGAGGTTGGCGGATTCGCCCTTGGTGTTGATCGACTCGATGACCAACTCGCCGATCTGGTCGCGGGCTTCGCCGACCGCGCTCATGTAGGGGCGATCGAGCGGGTTGCCGTTCTCGGCGGCATAGGCGCGGGTCGCCACGAGGCCGGGATTGACCGACTCGAGCACCTTCGGGTCCTTCCAGACCGAGGAGCGCGCCATCGTGATGTTCGACAGCATGCCCTTGGCGGCGAGTTCCTTGCTGGTCGCCCAGTCGAGGAACTTGAAGGCCAATTCCTTGTTCTTGGACTGCTTGGCGACCGCGATGCCCCAGGAGGTGACGAGGAACGGGCTGCTGGCCTTCGGGCCGGCGGGCAGGTTGGCGATGCCGAAGTTGGCGGCCGGGACCTGGGTCTTGGCCGGATCGACGATCTGGCCGTAGAACACCGAAGCGTCGGTCCACATCGCCACCTTGCCGGCCTGGAACAGCGGCATGATGTTTTCCCACGACATCGACGTCACGCCCTTGGGGCCGTAGCTGCCGAGGAGCTTGCCGTAGTAGCGGATGGCCTCGACCGCCGGAGCGGAGTCGAACACCGCGACGCCCTTGTCGATGTATTGGCCGCCGAAGTTGTAGACGTAGCTCGACAGCTGGGTGACCGCGGCGGCGCCCTTGCCGCGCGAGGCGATGCCGGCGACGGTGTCGGAATTCAGCTTCTTCGCCGCAGCTTCGAGCTCGGTGAAGGTCTTCGGCACCTCGACCCCGGCGGCCTGGAACAGGTCCTTGCGGTAGTAGAGAACCTGCCATTCGGTCACCAGGGGCACCAGGAACGGCGCGGAACCGGCGGCGGCGACGCTCATCACGTTCTTCGGGTAATCCGAGAAGTCCTGGGTCGTCAGCGGCTCGTACCAGCCGTTCCGGTTGAACATCTTCCCTTCCTGGAGGGGACGGGTCATGAAGACGTCGACGGAGGAGGACTTGGTCGCGAATTCGGTCGTCAGCTTGGTGGTGAGCTGGCCTTCCTGAAGGCTCTCGAAATTGACCTTGATCCCGGACTGCTTCTCGAAGTCGGGAATGGCCGCCTTCAAGAGCTCACCATAGGGGTGGTTGGCGAGCAGGACCCGGATTTCCTTCGTCTGTGCGAACGCCGTGGCCGACAGGCACAGCGAAGACATCAGAACCACGGTAGACGCGAGAATTTTCTTCATTTTGGGAGTTCCTCACCTGAGTACTGCAGACTTGGCCGGGAGGGCGGTTCGAATCGTCGGGACGAACCGGCGATCCGCTCCACCGAAACGATCGGTCGGGATGAAGACTAGCGCGAAGCCGGGCACCCTTCCACGGGATGGGGGTGGCTACGGACCCGTTCATGGACGACGCATGGCACACGATCGGTCCGATCGCGACGGCGTGAACCGATGATCCGTCGTCTGTCCGCAGGGGTCGCATCGCGGCGGCGAACGGCCGATTCGACCCGTCGCGCCAATCTCATCCCTCCCTTCCGATTTTTCTTTATTTCAGCGATTGTTAAATGATAGCGCTGTCATTTGTCAAGCCGGCGCAAACCGCTATACTGGCGTCACAGCCTGCCGATCGATCGTGAGATCCCGAAATTGGCTAAGAAAATCAAGTTGGCCGACGTCGCGGAGGCGGTCGGTGTAAGCGCAATCACAGTGTCCCGCGTGCTGCGGAAGCCGGAGCTCGTCTCCGAGTCCGTCCGGCTGCGCGTCACCGAAGCGGTGGCCCGTCTGGGCTATGTCCCGGACCCCGCCGCCCGGGCTCTCGCCTCGGCGCGCACCGATGTCCTCGGCGTCCTGATCCCGTCGGTCACCAACAACGTGTTCTCCAGCGTCCTGCGCGGAATCTACAACCGCGTCGAGGGCCTGCCCTTCAACATCCAGCTCGGCAACACCCGCTATTCGGTCCTCGAAGAGGAGCGTCTGCTCGACGTGTTCCTGCGCCAGCGGCCCTCCGGCCTGATCGTCTCGGGTATCGACCAGTCGGCCCGTTCGAAGGCGCTCTTGCGGCAGGCCGACTGTCCGATCGTGCAGATCATGGAGATCGGCGACGATCCGGTCGACATGATGGTCGGCCTGTCGCACCGCGACGCCGCCGGCGCGGCGATCCGCCACCTCCAGGCGCGCGGCTATCGGCGGATCGCCTTCCTCGGCGCCCGCATGGACCCGCGGACGCGCAGCCGCCTCGTCGGCTACGAACAGGTGATGAAGGAGATCGGCCTGCTCGACGAGAGGCTGATCGTCACCACCCCGCGCGCCTCGACGGTGACCCTGGGCTGCGAACTGCTGATCGAGCTGCTGTCGCGCACCACCGAGGTCGACGCGGTCTTCTGCAACAACGACGATCTGGCGATCGGCGTCCTGTTCGAATGCCAGCGTCGCCGGATCTCGGTGCCCGACGATTTCGGAATCTGCGGCTTCAACGACCTCGAGATGATGGCCGTCGCCAATCCGCCGCTCACCAGCGTCCGGACCAATCGCGAGGAGATGGGCCGCCGGGCGATCGAGATGCTGATCGCCCGCATCGCCGGCGAGCCGATCGACGAGCCGGTGGTCGACCTCGGTTTCGAGATCGTCGCCCGCCACAGCACCGCCGGGCTTCGCCCCCGCGAGGCCCGCCGGCGCCCGTGAGCGGCGAGGCGATCACCACTCGGCGAAAGAGCCGTCGGCGTGGCGCCACACCGGATTGCGCCAGCGATGGCCGGCCGCGGCGCGTTCCTTCACGTAGTCCTCGTTCACTTCGATGCCGAGGCCCGGCCCCTCGGGGATGGCGACGAAGCCGTCGGCATAGGCGAACACCGAGCGGTCGACGACATAGTCGAGCAGGTCGTTACCCTGGTTGTAGTGGATGCCGAGGCTCTGTTCCTGGATGAAGGCGTTGTAGCAGACCGCGTCGATCTGGAGATTGGCGGCGAGCGCGATCGGCCCGAGCGGGCAGTGCAGTGCCAGCGCGACGTCGTAGGCCTCGGCCATGGCGGCGATCTTGCGGGTCTCGGTGATGCCGCCGGCGTGGCTCGGATCGGGCTGGATGATGTCGCAGAGACCCTCCGACAGGATGTGCTTGAAGTCCCAGCGACTGAACAGGCGCTCGCCCAGCGCGATCGGCGTGGAGATCTGCCCGGCGATGTCCTTCAGCACGTCGGCGTGCTCGGACAACACCGGCTCCTCGATGAACATCAGCCGATAGGGCTCGAGCTCCTTGGCGAGGATCTTGGCCATCGGGCGGTGGACGCGGCCGTGGAAGTCGACGGCGATGCCGAAGTCCGGCCCGAGCGCCTCGCGGATCGCCTGCACGCGGCCGAGCGCCGCGTCGATCTTGGCGTGGCTGTCGACGAACTGCAGTTCCTCGGTGCCGTTCATCTTGACCGCGGTGAAGCCGCGCCCGGCCATCTCCAGCGCCGCCGCCGCGGTGTCGGCCGGCCGATCGCCGCCGATCCAGGAATAGACCCTTATGCGGTCGCGCAACTTGCCGCCGAGCAGCTGGTGGACGGGTACGCCGAAGGCCTTGCCCTTGATGTCCCACAGCGCCTGATCGATGCCGGCGAGGGCACTCATGTGCAGGCCGCCGCCACGGTAGAAGCCGGCGCGGTAGAGCACCGTCCAGTGATCTTCGATCAGGAACGGATCCTTGCCGACCAGATAGTCGGCGAGTTCGGCGACCACCGCCGCGACCGAGGAAGCGCGCCCCTCGAGCACCGGCTCGCCCCACCCGGAAATGCCGTCATCGGTCTCGATCTTGAGGAAGCACCAGCGCGGCGGTACGAGATAGGTGGTGAGTTTGGTGATCTTCATCGGGGGTCTCCTGGGCGCCGGTCGAGCGCCGGCCGGCGGCACGCCGAGCAGGCCGCGAACGCCTCCACCTTTACGCCGACGACGGCCGGGCTGTCGCCGCCCTTGTGGTGCCGGGCACGCATGCCAGATCCGGCGCGCGGCGTTTTCCTCCGCCGATCGATGGGCAAGACCGCAGAAGGCGCTCGGGGGCGAGCCGCGAGCGCCTTCGGAAGGGTCGTCATGGGAGTCGCGGGTCGGCCCGGGCGCCGTGTTCGGGGCCGCGCGTCACTTCTTGAGATAGATGCTCGCGGTCGCGCCGCCGGCAGAGGTCGGGATCGACTTGTCGGAGGAGGCCAGCGTCCAGTTGACGGTGTTGACCGTCAAGGTATCGAGCACCATCGTCAGCTTGTTGGAGGTGACGTTGGCATTGGCGTTGAGGGTGAACTGCCGGCTGGGCAGGTAGATCAGGCCCTGCAGCGTCGCGCCGTTGGTGGCGTTCATGGTGAAGGACGACTTGGCCAGCCCCGCCGCTTCGTAGATCAGCAGATTGGCATAGGTTCCGGAGGTGGGCGCGGTGAGGTTCAGAGTCGAGGTGCCGTTGAACTGGATGTAGGACTGATCGGCGAAGTAGAAGGTCACGCCGGTGCCGGTCAGGGTGCCGCTGAAGTTCCAATTGCCGCCCTTGATCACATAGACCCCGGCGGCCAGCGACACGGTCGGCGAACCGTTGAAGTTGACCCCGCCGCAATAGACCCCGGGGGTCAGGATGGTGCTGGCATTGACGTTGAGGTTGTTGACCGTGCAGGTGGTCGACGGCGTCGGCAGCGTCCCGGCGAAGGGATCGGCCGTGGTGGTGCAGGACTTGACGAGGCTGGCGTGGCTGCCGCCGTTGTCGAGGACGTTGGCACCGGCGACGCAGGTCTTCTTGGTCGCCAGCGTCGTGCCGGCGTTGAAGGTCGCCGCCGGATTGGCGGTCGAGGCGACGTGGACCTGACAGGACGGCGCATTGATCGTCGCACCGCCGTTGAGCAGCAGGCCCGGAGCGGCGGACTTGTCGAGCAACAGGATGCACACCATGTCCGAGGCCGGCACCACTGCCGCGGTGGCCGTCGCGCCGATGTCCATCGAGTCCTGGGACACCAGGACCATGAAGGTGGTCGGCAGCTTGGCGGTGACCGTCCCGGTGTAGTTGCCGCCGGCGTCGATGGCGAAGGTCTGGGTGCCGACCGTCAGGCCCGCCGCCTTGGCTTGGGTGAGTCCCGCGTCGAGCACCGCCTTGGCGGTCGTCGTCCAGGTGTTCGAGCCGTCGGTCGCGCCGGCGAGCACCGCGGCGTCGACCACGCTCTGCAGCTTGGCCCGTGCCGTCGAGGCGCGCGCGTAGTCGACGCCGATCCCCACCGCCACCATCAACGGCAGCGCCATCAGGGCGACGATGATCGCGACCTGACCCGAGGAATCGCCGACGAGGCGGCGACGGCGGATGGAAAGGAGACGAATGGCGCGCAACGAACGCTCGACAATGCGTGAGCGCAATGACATGGCCCGCTCCCTGAGAAACACGGTTGTAATCTGGTTGCGGAGCCTATCGAAGACATATGAAGACCGCCTTGAATTTTCCCTCAAATTGTATGCGATCGTCATATTCATTCGTCCAGCCGCCCCGCGACCCTGGGGAAGGCTGCTGCCGAACGCGAAACCCCTCCCGTCGGCGACGGAAGGGGCTCGCAGGTGTCTCGACGATCGGTCGGTGATCAGCGCGGCAGGAGCTTGGTCACTTCCGCGACCATGTCGTCGCGGGCCTGTTCCGGCGTGACCTTCTGCTCGACGAGGCGGGCGAGGTTGTCGACGATGGTGTTGGTGACCTTGACCCCGTTGTTGCCCGGGAACGAGTACCAGGGGATCATGATGTCCATCTGCGACAGGCCGGCGCGGAACAGTGGGTTCTCCTGGTAGAACTTGCCGAGGTAACGGTCGTCCTTGGGGGCGAGCTCGTTGTTGGGGACGTAGCCGGTGCCGGGTACCACCACCGACGAGCCGAACGGGCCGGCGGCGAACTTGATGAAGTCGTAGACCGCCGCCTGCTTCTTGGCGTCGGTGGTGAACATCACCGCGGCGTTGCCGCCGGTCGGCAGACGGCCCTTGGCGGCGTCGATCACCGGCATCTTGGTGGTGCGCAGGTCGAACTTGCCGCCGACGCCGTTGATCGTGCCGCGCAGGCCGCCGGTGGTCCAGAACATCATGCCGACCTTGCCGGCGTAGAAGGCCTGGAGCTGGGCGTCGGCGGTCAGCGCCGGCATCTTGCCCTCCTTGACCATGCGGTCGATCAGCTCGAGCGAGGCGAGGCCCTCGGGACCGCCGAAGGCGACCTTCTTCTCGTCGGCCGACAGGAAGGTCCCGCCATGGCCGAACAGCAGCGCCGAGAACATCCAGTCGTCGCCCTGCCAGCGGTAGGACATGCCGATGGTGCCGTCGCCGAGGGCGGCGATCTTGGCGGAGAGCTTCAACACCTCGTCCCAGGTCTTGGGCGGGTTCTCCGGATCGCCGCCGGCCTTCTTCACCAGATCGGCGTTGTAATAGAAGATCGGATTGGAGGTGGCGAAGGCCAGACCCATCTGCTTGCCGCCGAATTCGGCGAGCTTCAACAGGCGCGGCGAGAAGCCTTGGGACCCCATGTCGTCCTTCTCGACGAAGGGCTTGAGGTCGACGCCGACGCCGCGTTCGGCGAGCACCCGCAGGCGGTTGAGGCCGATGAACGAGACGTCCGGCATTTCCGCCGAACCGGCCTGGCGCAGCATCAGCTGCAGGCCTTCTTCATAGGTCGCCGACGGGGTGGCGAAGGTGATCTTCACGTCCGGATGGGTCTTGACGTATTCGGTGGAGATCTTCTCCATCACGTCCTTGAAGAAGCCCGGCATCGGATAGTGGACCACGATCTCGGTCTCGGCGGCGGCCGGCGCCGCGACGGCGCCGAGCATCGCCAGACCGGCGAACACGCTTCGGAAGAGGGTGCGCATGGGGATCTCCGTCGGGTCGATCAGCCTTTGAGGCCGGTCATGGTGATGCCTTCGATGAAGGCCTTCTGGGCGAACAGGAAGAACACGACGAGCGGCGCGGTGACGATCACCGTCGCGGCCATCAGCGCGCCGTAGTCGTCGCCGGCTTCCGCCGCGCGGAAGAACAGGACGCCGAGCGGCGGGGTGGCGAGTTCGGTCTTGGAGATGACGATCGACGGCCAGTAGAGGTCGTTCCAATGGGTCACCACCGAGAAGATCGCGAAGGCGGTGGCCGCCGGCCAGGCGTTGGGCAGGACGATGCGGCGGACGATCGCCCCTTCCGACAACCCGTCCATGCGGCCGGCATGGATCAGGTCGTCGGGCATCGCCTTGATGAACTGGCGGAACAGGAACACCGCGAAGACCGACAGGGTGAAGGGCACCACCAGCCCGGCCAGGGTGTTGATCAGCCCGAGGGCGCGGAAGGCCGCGAACATCGGGATCGACACCGCGTGGATCGGGATCAACAGGCCGAGGATCACCAGCCCGAACATCAGATCGCGGCCGCGAAAGCGCAGCTTGGCCAGCGCATAGGCGGCGGGCAGGGCGAAGGCGATCTGGAACACCACGATCGCCAGACACACCACCACGCCGTTGAGCAGGACGCGCCCCATCGGGATGCGGCCGAGCGCCTTCCCGTAGTTGGCGAGGATCGAGGAATGCTCGGGAATCAGCGACAGGCCGGAGGAGAACACCTCGGCCTGCGGCTTGAACGAGGTGGCGATCATCCAGACGTAGGGAAACAGCATCACCGCGGCGCCGATCCCGAGCACCAGGAGGCGCAGCGACCGACCGACGGGCGTCAGCGTATGGGGCGAAGCGCTCATCCGTAGTGCACCCTTCGGTCCATGACGCGGGTCTGGAACACGATCAGCACCAGGAGGACGGCGACGAAGATCACCGCCATCGCCGAGGCGGTGCCGAGATGGAGGAACACGAAGCCCTCCTGATAGATCGTCCACAGCAGGACTTCCGAGGCCTTGGCCGGGCCGCCCTGGGTCAGGGTCATCACCGTTTCGAACACCTTGACGGCGTTGATCATGGTGATGGTGACCACGAACAGCAGGGTCGGCCCGAGCATCGGCCAGGTGACCAGCCGGAACCGATCGACCGCCGACCGCGCGCCGTCGATCTCGGCGGCGTCGTAGAGGGTGCGGTCGATCGCCCCGAGGCCGGCCAGGAACAGCACCATGTCGAAGCCGGTCTGCTGCCAGATGCCGATCAGCGCCAGCGAGCCCAGCACGTTGTCGGACGAGCCGAGCCAGTTGATCGACGGCAGGCCGACGACATGGAGGAGGAGGTTGATCGGCCCGATCGCCGGATGCATCAGGTACTGCCAGACCGTCGCCATGGCGGTGATCAGCGACACCACCGGCAGGAAATAGGCCGAGCGGAAGAAGCCGCGCAGTTCCGTGCCCGCCTCGATCAACAGCGCGAAGCCGAGCCCGAGCCCGACCGAGGCCGGCGTGACGATCGCCACATAGAGCGCGGTGTTCTTGGCCGAGATCAGGAAGGTCCGGTCGCCGAGCACGTCGCGATAGGCGTCGAGCCCGACGAAAGTGATCGTCGAGGCCCCGAGTTCGGCGTCGGTCAGCGACAGGGCGATCATCGCCGCGGTCGGCGCCAGCAACAGGAGCAGCATCAGGACGGCGATCGGCCCGACCAGCGACAGCGCGGCGCGGTCGTCGTGATCGACCCGGCGGCGCGGGGCGACGGCGGGGAGGGCGGGCAAGGCGAGAGCGTGATCAGACATGGGCGCGCTCCGCCGTCACGGTCGCGGCGTCGAAGCGCGGCCGCAGACGATCGCCGGCGGCGTCGAACACCAGGAGATCGGCGGCGTTCCAGGCGAGGCCGACCGGCCCGGGGACGAAACCGCGGTAGATCTCCGGGGTCGCCTTGGCGACGATCGGCGCGCCGTCGGGCAGGCGCAGATGGGCGAGGGCGTCGGCGCCGAGGAACTCGGTGCGGTCGAGGCGGGCCGGCAGGATCGCGTCGTCGTGGCCGCCGATGCGCAGATGTTCGGGGCGGATGCCGACCCGCACGGTCGCGCCGGCCTGGGCGGCGAAGCCTTCGGCGATCGGCCGATCGAACACGATCGCCCGACCGCGGTCGTCGATCACCGCCTCGATCAGGCCGATCGACGGACTGCCGATGAACGACGCCACTTCGATCCGGCTCGGATCGCGATAGACGATCTCGGGGGAGGCGACCTGCAGCAGCCGGCCGCGATGGAGGATCGCCACCCGATCGGCCATGCCGAGGGCTTCCTCCTGGTCGTGGGTGACATAGACGGTGGTGGCGCCGAGCGCCTTGTGGAGATCGACGATCTCGGCGCGGGTGTGGACGCGCAGCGAGGCGTCGAGGTTCGACAGTGGCTCGTCCATCAGGAACAGGCGCGGATCGCGGACCATCGCCCGGCCGAGCGCGACGCGCTGGCGCTGGCCGCCGGACATGGCGGCGGGCTTGCGGTCGAGCAGGTGATCGATCTTCAGCGCCCGCCCGGCCTTCTCGACGTCGGCACCGATCGCCGCGAGCTGTGCCCGGGTGCCCGGCAGGAAGCGACCGACGAAGGGCAGGCGCTGGCGGCCGGTCAGGCGGCGCATCACCAGCGGCAGAGCGAGGTTCTGGCGGGCGGTCAGATGCGGATAGAGGGCGTAGGACTGGAGCACCATGGCGACGTCGCGATCGGCGGCGCGCACGTCGGTGACGTCGGTGCCGGCGATGCGGACATGGCCGGCATCGGGAAACTCGAGCCCGGCGACCATCTTGAGCAAGGTCGACTTGCCGCAGCCCGACGGCCCGACCAGGGCGACGAATTCGCCGCGCGCCACGGTCAGCGAGACGCGGTCGAGCACGGTGGTCTCGCCGTAGGACTTGGAGACGCCGTCGAGTTCGAGCCGCGCCGGCTCGACGCCTTCGATCGCCGCGAAGCTCTCGGGAAGCCCGCTCATGCCGAGGCCCCGCGGCCGCTGCGGGTCGGGCGCGGCGGCGCCGGCGTGTCGTGGATCTGCGAAATGCGCAACGTCATGGCCACCCCTCGTGTCGACGAGGCGGACCATCGGAGTCGACGATTACAGGCGCATGACGCCCGCCGCGGCATTTTCCGGCAGGCCGCGGGCTGCGATGGGGCGAGCCGCGAGGGCACAATCGGAGAGTGTTCCGAAACGTTTCGAATGATGAGCCGGCCGAGCGTGGCGGGGCTTCGGGCGCGCCGGCCTTCGCCTCAGCGGCGGATGTGGACGATCACCGCGTAGGTCTCGACCTTCTGGTCGGCGTGGCGGACGCTGTATTCGAAGCGGTCGTCGCCGCTGGCGTCGGGGGCGGCGCTGTAGGCGACCACCCGGGCGTCGACCATGGTGCCCTTGCAAGAGCCTTCGGAGACCGTCGACAGGGCGATGCCGATCACCGTCGAGCCCTTCTTGGGCTGGGTCAGGACGGTGACCTCCGGCGCGTCGCTGGGCACGCAGCGCTCCGGATCGACGTCCTTGTGCGCGAACACCGACAGCATCACGCCGGGGATCGCCGTCCGCTCCAGGCGCTCGGCGGCCTGCGCCCCGACGGGCGTCATCAGCAGCAGGGCGGCGAGGACGGCGGCAGCTCTCATCGACCTCATCTCCGCAAGACGCTCGGCGGTCCTCGACGGGGCGGCGAGGGCGCCGCCGAACGATCCGCTCGGCTCGAACGATTCGACGCGCCGTTCTTCCCATGGCGCCGCGGCGGCGACAACCGTGACGCAGGGCGAGGGGCGAGCGACTTCCTGCCGCGGCCCGAGCGGGGAGGGGGCGGCCGCTCAGGCCGTGGCGCCGGCGATCGTCGCGGCGAGCGCGCCATGGAGCGGGCTCGCCGGGTCGGCGAGTGTGGTGAGCACGGTGAAATGGTCGTCGCCGGGGGTGATCTCGAGGCGTTGGCCATGACCCGCGGCGCCCCAGGCGGCGGCCATCGCCCGGCTCTGATCGAGAAACGCCGGCGTCTCGGCGCCGCCGACCGCGAACAGCGCCGGGCAGGCGCTCGCCGGCACCCGGTGGAGCGGCGAGGCGGCGCGGGCGCTCGCGAGATCGAGGCGCAGATTGGCGTTGAGCGCGGTGGCGACCAGCGGCGCGAGGTCGTAGACGCCGGAGACGCCGATCACCGCGGCGATCGGGGCGGGGGCGAGCCCGCGCGCCGCCCAGTCGGTCGCCGCCAGTTCGATCGCCAGATGGCCGCCGGCCGAATGCCCGGCGGCGACGATCGGCAGCGGGCGGCCGTGGCGCACCTCCGACTGCGCGACCAGCGCCGGGACCAATGCCCGCAGCGCCTCGGTGAGTTCCGCCACCGTCACCTCCGGGCACAGCGGATAGTCGGCGAAGACCGCGTCGCAGCCGAGCGCGGTGAAGGTCGGCGCCAGGAAGCGGAAGAGGGTCCGGTCGCGCGATTGCCAGTAGCCGGGATGGAGCCAGACGACGATCGCCCGCGCGTCGACCGCCGGCACGAGGTCGAGGCGTTGGCGCGGGTGCGGGCCATAGGCGAGGTCGCGCAGCACGCCGGGGCCCGCCGCCACCGCCTCGCTCGCCGCGGCGAAGCGCTCCAGCAGCGCCGGCCAATGGGGCCGCCGCTGACCCGCGCCATAGGCGTGGTCGAGGGCGGGATCGATCGCGGCATCGGTGGACATCGGCGGATCTCCGGGCGGGTCGCTCACAATTCGAGGAAGCGGGTGGCGAGGCTGCGGTCGGCGGCGAGGTCGGACGACCGGCCGGCCCAGGCGATCCGCCCCTTTTCCATCACGATATGGCGATCGGACAGGCGCATCGAGGCTTCCAGATGTTTGTCGACCACCAGGATCGCCAGACCTTCGGCCTTCAGGGTGGCCAGCGCCGCCCAGATCTCGTCGCGCAGCACCGGCGCGAGGCCCTCGGTCGCCTCGTCGAGGACCAGGAGGTCGGGATTGGTCATCAGCGCGCGGCCGATCGCCAGCATCTGCTGTTCGCCGCCCGAGAGTTCGTCGCCGAGATTGCGCCGCCGCTCGGCGAGCCGCGGGAACAGGCGATGGACGGCGGCCAGCGTCCAGTTGGCGCCGCGCCGGGTCGAGGCGGTGGCCACCAGATTTTCCTCGACGGTCAGGCGCGGGAAGATCTGCCGGCCTTCCGGCACCAGCCCGAGGCCTTCGCGGGCGACCACGTGCGCGGCGACGCCGGTGCGGTCGCGGCCGCGTAGCCACAGCCGGCCGGCGGTCGGGCGGATCAGCCCGAACAGGGTGCGGATGGTGGTGGTCTTGCCCATGCCGTTGCGGCCCATCAGGGTCACGACCTCGCCGGCCGCGACCTCGAGCGAGAGCTCGAACAGCACCCGCGCCTCGCCGTAGCCGGCGTCGACGGCCTCCAGGGCGACGATCGCGGTCATGGGGCCCCCTCGCCGAGATAGGCCGAGCGCACCGTCGGGTCGGCGCGGATCTCGGCCGGCGTGCCGCAGATCGCCACCGCCCCGCCGATCAGCACGGTGATGCGATCGGCGAGCCGGAACACCGTCGCCATGTCGTGCTCGACGATCAGCATCGCCACTTCGCCGGCGAGCGAGGCCAGGAGCTCGGTCAGCCGCTCGGTCTCCTCGCGCCCGGTGCCGGCCATCGGCTCGTCGAGCAGCAACAGCCGCGGCGCCTGGACGAGACCCATCGCCAGCTCGAGCGCCCGCTTCTCGCCATGGGCGAGGCGGCCGGCGAGGACGTCGCCGCGATCGGCGAGCCCGACCCGGTCGAGGGCGGCGCGGGCCCGCTCGCGCGTCGCCGTCTCGCCGGCGACGGGCGTGAGGAAGCGGAAGGCGGTGCCGTCGGTGGCGATCGCCGCGAGCAGCGCATTGTCGAGGGTCGAGAAGTCCTTGATCACCCGCGAGGTCTGGAACACCCGGGCGAGGCCGCGCCGGGCGCGCGCCGCGACGCTCTCGCCGGTGACGTCCTCGCCGTCGATCAACACCCGGCCGTGATCGGGGACGATCGAGCCGGCGATTTCGCCGACCAGGGTCGATTTGCCGGCGCCGTTGGGACCGATCACCGCATGGATCTCGTGCCGCCCGACCTCCAGCGACACGTGGTCGGTGACCGGCAGGGCGCCGTAGTGCTTGCACAGATCGTCGAGACGGAGGATCGGTGCGGTCATCGGGCGATCCTCGCGAGAAGCGCCCGCAGATCGATCGCCCGGCTCATCACCACCGCGAGGATCAGCAGGCCGAGGCCGAGCTTCCAATATTCGGTGACGCCCCCGAGGAACTCCTCGACCAGCACCACGGCGATCGCCCCGAGCACCGCACCGGCGAGCCGGCCGGAACCACCCAGGACCACCATCACGATCAATTCGCCCGAACGATGCCAGTTCATCAGGGCCGGAGAGACGAAGGCGGTCTGTTCGGCGAGGAGCGCACCGGCGAGGCCGGCGATACCGGCGCCGAGCGCATAGGCCACGAGGCGGGTGCGGTAGACCGAGAAGCCGAGCGCCGAGACCCGGGCCTCGTCGTCGCGGGCAGCCCTCAGCACGAAGCCGAAGCGCGCCGCCACCACCCGGTGGAGCACCCACGCCGCGGCGGCCAGCAGACCGACCGACAGCCAGGCGAGATTGCCGTCGGAGCGCAGGAAACGAGCGCCGGCGAAGGTGGCGCGTCCCGCAAGTCCCATGCCGTCGTCGCCGCCGAAGGCCGAGAGCGCGGCGAAGACGAAATAGGCCATCTGGGCGAAGGCCAGGGTGATCATGATGAAGTAGACGCCGCGGGTGCGCAGCGCCAGGGCGCCGGTCGGCACCGCGAATGCAGCGGCGGCGAGGAAGGCCAGCGGCAGCAGCAGGCTCACTTCGCGGATCCCATATTCGCCGGCGATCAGCACCGCATAGGCGCCGATCCCGAAGGGCGCGGCGTGGCCGAAACTGACCATCCCGCCCTGACCGATCACGAAGGACAAGGACAGGGCGGCGAGCGCCAGGATCGCCGCGCGGGTGGCGAGCGTCACCGCGAAGTTCCAGCCGAAGGCCTCCGCTAGGGCCACCGCCAGGGCGAGGCCGACGATCGCCGTCGCCGGATGGAGGAGGAGGGCGGCCACCCGGCGCGCGAGGGCTCGAGTCATCGCGTCCGGGTCCAGGCGCGCTCGCCGGTGAACAATCCGGTCGGCTTGAAGATCAGGACCGCGGCCATGAACACGTAGATCGCCATCGAGGCGATCGCCGGTCCGGCCTGGGCGGCGGCCGAGCGGTCGACCACGAGACGCAGGAGGTCGGTGGCGAAGGCCCGGCCGAGGGTGTCGACCAGCCCGACGATCAGCGAGGCGACCAGCGCGCCGCGCACCGCGCCGATGCCGCCGATGACGATCACCACGAAGGCGAGGATCAGCACGTTGTCGCCCATCGCCGGCTCGATCGACAGGATCGGCCCGGCCATCGCCCCGGCGAAGCCCGCGAGCATCGCCCCGAAGGCGAAGACGAACAGGAACACCCGGTCGATGTCGACACCGAGCGCCGAGACCATCTCGGGATGGGTCGAGCCGGCGCGCAGCAGCATGCCGGTGCGGGTCCGGGTGATCAGCACCCACAGCAGGAAGGCGACGGCGAGCCCGGCGCCGATCACCACCAGCCGCCAGATCGGATAGGCGAGGCCCGGCATCATCCGGATCGAGCCGGTGAACAGTTCCGGTAGGCGCAGCGGCAAGGGCGCCGGGCCGAAGATCATACGCACCAGATCGGTGACGATCAGGATCACCGCGAAGGTCGCCAGCACCTGTTCGAGATGGTCGCGCCGGGTGAGATGGCGGAACAGCAGCACCTCGAAGGCGAAGCCGAGCGCCAGCGACCCGACGAGGCCGGCGGCGAGGCCGAGGCCGAAATGGCCGGTCGCCGCCACCGCCACCGCGGTCAGATAGGCGCCGAGCATGTACTGGACGCCATGGGCGAGATTGACGAAGTCCATCACCCCGAAGACCAGCGTCAGGCCCGCGGCGACCAGGAACAGGATGACCCCGAGCTGCAGCCCGTTGAGGATCTGTACCGCCAGCAGCGTGAAGGACATCGACCGCTCGTTCCGGAACCGGGAGGCGAGGGCGGCGCGCGGCCGCCCTCGGGGGCGTCACTTCAGCGGGCAGGCCGCGACATAGGCGTCGGGCGCATTGTCGAACACCTTCGAGACGATCTCGGTGGCGAACTTGCCGTCGGCCCGCTTGGCGGCGCGCACCACGTAGAAGTTCTGCTTCGGATAACCGTTGGTCGAGAAGGAGAAGGCGCCGCGCACCGACTTGAACGGCGCCGAGGCCAGCGCCTTGCGGAAGGCGGGCTTGTCGGCGACCTTGCCGCCGGTGGCCTTCAACGCCCCGTCGATCAGCTTGGCGGCGTCGTAGCCCTGCGCCGCATAGAGCGACGGCACCACGCCGTATTCCTTCTCGTAGGCCGCGACGAAGGCCTTGTTCTCGGCCGTGTCGAGGTTCGGCGCCCATTCGGCGCCCGACATCAGGCCGAGGGCCGCGTCCTGAGTGGCGGGGAGGGTGGTCTCGTCGACGGTGAAGGCCGAGAGGAACGGCAGCTTGCCGGTCAGCCCGGCCTGCGACCACTGCTTGACCAGGTTCACGCCCATGCCGCCGGGCATGAAGGTGAACACCGCATCGGGGCCGGCCGCGACGATCTTGGCGATCTCGGCGGCGAAGTCGAGCTGGCCGAGCGGGGTGAAGATCTCGTCGAGCACCTCGCCCTTGAAATGGCGCTTGAAGCCGGCCATCGAGTCCTTGCCGGCCTGATAGTTGGGGGTCATCAGCACGACCTTCTTGTACCCCTGGGCCTGGGCATAGGCGCCCATGGTCTCGTGGTTCTGGTCGTTCTGGTAGGAGGCGGCGAAGAAATACGGCGAGCAGCCGGCCCCGGCGAGCGGCGACGGCCCGGCGTTGCCGGAGACGATGAAGGTCTCGCTCTCGAAGATCGGCTTGGCGATCGCCATCATCACGTTGGAGAACACCACGCCGGCCACCACGTCGACGTGGTCGCGGTCGAGGAGCGCCTTGACCTTGGTCACCGCGACGTCGGGCTTCAGTTCGTCGTCGACCACGATGACCTCGGTCGGCTGGCCGCCGAGCTTGCCACCGAGCTCCTTGACCGCCAGCTGGAAGCCGTCGCGCATGTGCACGCCGAGCGCCGCCGAGGGGCCCGAGAGGGTCGAGACGAAGCCGATCTTGATCGGATCGGCCTCGGCCGCGAGGCTGGTCGCGGCGAGGAGAGCGGCCGTGCAGGCAGCGGTAGCGGTCGTGCGAACCATCGAGCGTTCCTTCCCCCGAGTTGCGGTGCGGCTCCTCCACGAGCCGCCCGGCGCCTCCTTTATAGAAGGCTTTGGCGGGAAGTGTAGCCGCTTTGGCAGGCGCTTCCAGCCGCTTCGGAAGGCACGCCGGCGGCCCGCCGACGCCGCGTCATCGGGCGAGCGTGCGGGCCCTTGGACCTTCGTCCATCCGGGTGACACCCGACCCGGCTTTCATCGCATCGATCTCTGCGCCAAGATCGCCGGCGAGGACGCCGCTCGTGACGGACGCGGCGACGGATGCGACGACCGGGGGGGAGGGAGCCGACGGATTCGACCGGTCGGACCTCCGAGGAGTTCCAACGATGCCCACGACCTTGCGCGATGCCCGACCGCATCGCCCGCGACACGCGTGTCTCGACGGCCGCCGCGCCGATCGCCCGGCCGCGCTGGCCGGGGATCGGGCGCCATGAACGAGGCGAGCCCGATCGGGCATTCGACCAATCTGGTCGGCCTGTCGACGAGCTATCTCGCCGACGTCGCCTTCAACGAGGCGCCGCGCGAGCTCCACATCTCCGGCGTGCGCGAGATGAACGGGCCGTTGTTCGAGATGCTCGATCTCGCCGCCGATCTCGGCGAGGCCGGCGAAGCCTTCGCCACCTATCTGATGGCGATGTTCGCCATCGACGTCGAACAGCGCGAGGCGGGCGGCGCCGGCCGCCGGCGCTACCGCTCGTCGTGGCTGCGGCTGATCAAGGGCTGGGGCTACGACAGCAACGGCCCGGAAGGCGCGGTGTTGAAGGGCTGGGTGGAGAGCCGCTTCGGGCTGTTTCCGACCTGGCACAAGGCGGCGTTGACGCGCTTCTCGTCCGGGGTGTGGACGACCTACGTCGAAGAGAAGATGTCGAGCCGCTTCCACAACAACTCGATCTTCACCCAGCTCGACCTGCTCTACGAGTTCTGCCAATGGGCGCTCGCCCGCTTCGTCGCGCCGGGGCTGACCCACCTGACGCTCTACCGCGGGATCAACGGATTCGACGAACACCCGGTGACGCGGCGGATCGACCGGCGTACGGTCGTGATGCGGTTGAACAGCCTGTCGTCGTTCTCCGCCGACCGCGAGGTCGCCGACTGTTTCGGCGACATCGTCCTGACGGCCCGGGTCCCGGTGCAGAAGATATTGTTCTTCAATACGTTGATGGCCTCCCATCCGCTCAAGGGGGAGGGCGAGTATCTGGTCGTGGGGGGCGATTACGTCGTCACGACGGCCTATTGAGGAGGTCTCGCCGTTGCAGGTACCGATCGCGGATCGGGCGCTCGCCGCCTTTCTCGGCTTCGCCGTCGGCGACGCACTCGGCGCAACGGTCGAATTCATGACCCGCGGCGAGATCGCCAACCAATACGGGATCCATCGCGACATCGTCGGCGGCGGCTGGCTGCGGCTGAAGGCCGGCGCGGTCACCGACGACACCGACATGTCGCTGGCGTTGGCCCGCTCGCTGGTGCGCAAGGGCGATCTCGACCTCGTCGACCTCTGCGAGGAATTCGCCCGCTGGCTGAAGTCCGGGCCCGCCGACGTCGGCAACACCTGTCGGCGCGGGATCCGCCGCTTCATCACCCATGGCACCGTCGCCGGCCCCTTCGCCGAGGGCGACGCCGGCAACGGCGCGGCGATGCGCGTCCTGCCGGTGGCGCTGGCGACGATCGGCGACGACGCGCGCGCCCGCGACTGGACCATCGCCCAGGCCCACGTCACCCACCATCACCCGCTGTCGGACGGCGCCTGCCTGGCGTTGGTCGACATGGTCCGCGGTCTGGTGGTCGGCGGGACGATCGCCGAGGCGCGAGCCCGGGCCGACGCGCTGGTCGCCGACCAGCCGCCCTTCGCCTTCGTGCCCTTCCGCGGCCAGTCCTCGGCCTATGTGGTCGACACCATCCGCACCGTGTTCGACGCCTTCTTCGCCACCGACGGCTTCGAGGCCTGCCTGATCCGCACCGTCAACCAGGGCGGCGACGCCGACACCACCGGCGCCATCGTCGGCATGCTGGCCGGCGCTGCCTATGGCACCGAGGCGATCCCGCGCCGCTGGCTGAAGGTCCTCGACCGCAGTGCGGCGGCCGAGATCCGCACCCTGGTGCCGGCCCTGCTCGCCCTCGCCAAACCCGCGTCGAACGGCGTCGGCGATTGACGGGGCGGCTCCGGATCGCCATCGTGCGCATCCCGGAATAATTCCGGCCATCGCGATTCTCCGGGACATATCAAACGGATGTCGCAGTTTCTCGAAGTCTTCCGGCCACCCTTCGGCGCGCCGGACGCAGCCCTGCCGTCGGGGAAGAGGTATCGCGTGATCGATCGGACGACCACTTGGGCCCGCCGTCTGGCGCCGTTCGCCTGCACGGCGATCGTCGTGCTGTCGCTCCTGCCGGGAACCTATCGGCCCCACACCGGCGCCTCCGGCAATTTCGAGCACGTCCTCGCCTATGCCGGGACCGGCCTCCTGCTGGCGCTCGGCTGGGCGGTGGCGCGGACCTGGCGCGGCCCGGTGTTCCTGTCCGCAGCCGCGGCGCTCCTCGAGGTGGCGCAGATCTGGATTCCCGGGCGCAGCGCCGGCCTCGACAACTGGGCGGCCTCGACCTTCGGAGCGACCCTCGGCGTCGTCCTCGCCGCCGCCTGGGTGCTGCGGCGCAACCGTTGAAGCGACGCCTTGGCAGCCGGGGAGGGGCTGGAAACCGCCCGCAGACCCCCGACTTGCGACGGTCTTTCCATATCGCGGCGAATGAGTTATCCGATTTAACAAGGAAGTAACCGTCGCGCGTGAATCATGGGGTGCGATCGGGGATCCGACGGATCCGCGAGCGCCTCGAAGATGCGACGACGGCGAACGCTCGAAGCGACGCCCGCGTTCCGACCGAGGTTCCGCCGCCGACCCGAAAGGTCCGGCTCCGGCACCGGGGGATCCGGAACCACGAGAGGAACGACGATGCCCAAGGCGAAACGCACCTCGACGGGACGACGCCTCTCGGTGTCGGGATCGGCCGTCGTGCTCGCCTCGGTCCTGGTTTCCGGTTGTTCCACCGTCCAGCGTATCGCCTCGCTCTCCGACGTCGAACCGATCGAGCGAGTGGTCGGCCCGCACGATCCGGTCACTCCCGGCGGTGGCCGCTATCAGGTCGGTCGCGCCTATTCGGTCGGCGGCCGCACCTATGTGCCGCGCGAAGATCCCAACTACGATTCGACCGGCATCGCTTCGTGGTACGGCGGCGATTTCCACCACGGCACCCGCACCGCCAACGGCGAGGTCTACGACCGCGGCACCCTCAGCGCCGCCCATCCGACGATGCCGCTGCCGTCCTATGCCCGCGTCACCAACTTGCGCAACGGCCGCTCGATCGTCGTCCGGGTCAACGATCGCGGCCCCTATGCCGCCAATCGGATCATCGACGTCTCCGAAAAGACCGCCGAATTGCTCGACATGAAGCGCCACGGCGTCGGCGGCGTGCGCGTCCAATACATCGGCCGGGCCGGCCTCGCCGGTTCCGATCAGCGCGTCCTCGCCGCCACCCTGCGCGGCCCCGGCATCGTCCCCGGCCTCGACGAGCGTCGCTTGCTCGCTTCCGCCGACCTGCCCGCCGGCCCGCGCCGCGACCAGCCCGCCACCACGGCGCCGACGCTGGTCGCCGATGCCGGCCCGATCCTGCCGCCGGCCGCCGCCGGCAACGTCTTCGCCAGCCGCATGGCGCCGCCACGCCCGCCGGTCCTCGCCGCGGCCCTGGTGCCGACCACCGATGCCGCCTCGTTCGAACTCGCCGGTGTCGACGCCAAGGCGATGCGTGCCGCGATGGCCGCCCTGCCGCGCCCGGCGGCGAGTTCCGCCGAGGTGATCGCCTCCAATCTACCGGCCGCTTCCGGCGCACCGATGTCGATCCTGCCGCAGCCGGACGTCCCGGCGAACGCCGCGGCCTATGCCCCGGTCGCCGTGCCGCTGCCGAGCCCGCGCTCGTCCTTCGTCGCCGAATCGCGCATCGCCGCCGCCCACGCGATCTTCGCCGGGCTCGAGGGCGGCACGCGCTTCTCCGAACTCGCCGGATCCGGGCCGACGACCCGCTGATCGCCGTTCGCGCCGTGATCGGGGTAGCCGAAGCGTCTGTTGTCTTATCTCGAAACCGGAGTCCTTCGCGTCGCTCGGGCCTGACTTCCGCTGTCGTCCCCGGCGAGCCCGAAGGGCGAGGGAAGGGGACCCAGAAGCCACACGGGAAACGCCGAAGATTCGCCAGCATACCCCCGTGGATCCCCTTCCCCTCCGCCGGCTTGCGCCGGCTCCGGCCGGGGATGACGGCCGAGGGGCGGGCAGAGTCATGGAGTCATGTTGATATACCCCTGTGCTCCCAGGGGCGCGCCCTCTCATCCCGCGCGGTCCTGCCCGCCATCCTTCGGTTGGCCGCGGCGGCTCGCCTCTCCTATACTGTGGCGAACGAGGAATCGCTCGGGACGGCCGCTCCGTCGGGCGGCGTCGACGAAGGATGGGCATCCGCATGACGGCAAATGTTTCGGCACGCGGTCCGCGCGGGGTCATCGCCCGGCTGGCCGCCGCAGTGCTCTGTCTCGCGCTGGTCGGCGCGACCAAGCCGCCGGCCAAGGCGCCGGGGAAGACCGGCTCGACGCCGGCCGCCGCGGCGGCCATGGACACCAAGGCCGACATCGCGCTGCTGGTCGACTACGCCACCGGCACGACGCTGTTCGAGAAGAACGCCGAACGCTCGTTCCCGCCGGCCAGCCTGACCAAGATGATGACCATGGCGGTGACCTTCCGCGAGATCGCCGAGGGCCGGCTGTCGCTCGACGGTGAATTCCCGATCTCCGAACACGCCTGGCGCACCGGCGGCGCGCCGTCGCACACCTCGTCGATGTTCGCGCCGATCAACTCCAAGGCCAAGATCGTCGATCTGTTGCAAGGGGTGATGATCCAGTCGGCCAACGACGGCGCCATCGCCATCGCCGAGGGCATCGCCGGCACCGAATCCGCCTTCGCCGACCTGATGAACCGACGGGCCAAGGAGATCGGGCTGGAGAACTCCAACTTCACCAATCCGACCGGGCTGCCCGATCCGGCCAATCGCTCGACCGCTCGCGATCTGGCGGCGATCGCCCGCCACCTGATCACCGACTACCCCGACCTCTACAAGTTCTATTCGCAGCGCGAATTCACCTACAACAAGATCCGCCAGCTGAACCGCAACCCGCTGCTCGCAGAGGGGCTCGGCGCCGACGGCGTCAAGACCGGCTACATCAAGGAGTCGGGCTACAACATCGTCGGCTCGGCGGTGCAGAACGGCCAGCGGCTGATCGTGGTGATCGGCGGCGCGGCGACCGAGAAGGAGCGCGGCGAGGACGCCCGCAAGCTGCTCGACTGGGGCTTCCGCACCTTCGAATCGGTGCGCCTCTACGGCGCCGGCGAGAGCATCGGCGAGGCGATGGTGTTCGGCGGCACCGCCAACGGCGTCAAGGTCGCCGCCGCCAAGAACGTCGACATCCTGATCCCCCGCGGCAATCGCGACAAGCTGCGCGCCCGGGTGGTCTACACCGGCCCGATCAAGGCGCCGATCGCCAAGGACCAGCCGATCGGCAAACTGGTGGTCACCCGCAACGAACAGGTGATCCAGGAGATCCCGGTCGCCGCGGCGGAGTCGATCGAGGTCGGCACCTTGCGACAGCGCGCCGTCGACGGCACCCGCGAACTGCTGATGGGTCTGCTGCGGCGATGAGCGGCCCGTCCGAGCCGCCGCCCGCCGGCGCCGAAGCGCCCGATCGCCCGATCCGACGCGGGCGGTTCGTCACCTTCGAGGGCGGGGAGGGGACCGGCAAGTCGACCCAGATCGCCCGCCTCGCCGATCGCCTGCGCGCCGGCGGCCTCGACGTGGTGGCGACCCGCGAGCCCGGCGGTTCGCCCGGCGCCGAATGCGTCCGCCACGTGCTGCTGTCGGGGGGCGCCGAGGCCTTCGGGCCGCTCGCCGAAGCGATCCTGTTCGCCGCCGCCCGCGCCGACCACGTCGACACCACGATCCGCCCGGCGCTGGACCGCGGCGCCTGGGTGCTGAGCGATCGCTTCTACGATTCCGCCCGCGTCTACCAGGGCGCGGACGGCGCGGTTCCGGCCGCCACCCTCGCCGCGCTCGAGGATGCCGCGGTCGGCGACACCCGCCCCGACCTCACGGTGCTCCTCGATCTGCGCGCCGACATCGGCCTCGCCCGCGCCGCCGCCCGTCGCGGCGCCGCCACCGTCGATCGCTTCGAGCGTGAGGCGGTGGCGGTCCACGAGGCCCGCCGACTGGCCTTCCTGAAGCTCGCCGGGGCCGAACCGGAGCGTTTCCTGGTGGTCGACGCCGCACGCGACGCCGCGGCGGTCGCCGAAGCGGTGTGGAATGGTCTATGCTCGCGGCTCGGTCGGCCCACCGCGCCCTGACCGGCCCGTTCCTCCCACCCCCAGAGACGTCCGCATGGCCCAGCGCCCCACCTCCGTCGCCGAGGCGAGTCCCGAGATCGACGCGATCGACGGGATGCCGCTGCCGCGTCGGCGGACCGATCTGATCGAACAGACCGCCGCCGAGGCGACGCTGCTCGACGCCTATCGCTCGGGACGGATCCACCATGCCTGGATCCTCGGTGGCCCCAAGGGCATCGGCAAGGCGACGTTGGCCTTCCGCTTCGCCCGTTTCGTGCTCGCCCATGCCGACCCGGCCGATCCGGCGGTCCTCGCGGCGCGCGACCTGTCGGTGCCGGCCGATCATCCGGTCGCCCGGCGCATCGCCGGCGGCGCCCACATGGACCTGCTCCACCTGCGCCGGCCCTGGGACGAGAAGAACAAGCGCTTCAAGACCGATCTGCCGGTCGACGAGGTCCGCCGCACCGTCGGCTTCTTCGGCTCGACCGCCGGGGAGGGGGGCTGGCGCATCGCCATCGTCGACGCCGCCGACGACCTCAACGGCAATGCCGCCAACGCCCTGCTCAAGGTGCTGGAGGAGCCGCCGCCGCGCTCGCTGTTCCTGGTGGTCGCCCATGCGCCGGGCCGCCTGCTGCCGACCATCCGCTCGCGCTGCCGACGCCTCGATCTCGAACCGCTCACCCCGCACGCCATCGCCGGCGCCCTGACCGAGGCCGGCATCGAGGGCGATCCGCGCCATTTCGCCGCCGCCGCCGATCTCGCCGACGGCAGCCTGCGCCGCGCCGTGACGCTGCTGCGCAGCGACGGCGTCACCTTGTGGCGCAACCTCGAGACGCTGATCGCCGGCGCCCCCGACATCGACATCCGCGCCGCTCATGCCTTCGCCGACCGGGTGGCGGCGCGCGGCGCCGACGACGCCCTCGACGTCGCCGTCGACTTCATGACCGACGTCGCCGGGGCACGTGCCCGCGCCGCCCTCGAGACCTCCGGCATCGATGCCGCGGCCCGCTGGGCGGAGGCCCACGACGCCGTCGGCCGCATCGTCGCCCGTTCCGAAGCGCTCAACCTCGACCGCAAGGCCGCGGTGCTGGCGTGCCTGCGGACCCTTGCCGAGGCGGCGCGGAATTGAGTATGCCGGACCCAGACCCTGTCGCCGGGCGCCGCCCGTCGACCCTCGAACCGGCGCGAGGCCCGATCGCCTCGCCCGAGGACCCCGAGACCATGACCCGACCGAAATTCTTCCTCACCACTGCGATCGACTATCCCAACGGCCGCCCCCACGTCGGGCACGCCTACGAGAAGCTCGCCACCGACGCGCTCGCCCGCTTCAAGCGGCTCGACGGCTTCGACGTGTTCTTCCTGACCGGCACCGACGAACACGGCCTCAAGATGCACCAGACCGCGGGCCGCGAAGGCGTGACCCCGCGCGAACTGGTCGATCGCAATTCGGCGGTGTTCAAGGACATGGACGCGGCGCTGGAGGTCTCCTACGACCGCTTCATCCGCACCACCGAGCCCGAGCATCACGCCTCGGTCCAGGAAGTGTGGCGGCGGATGGCGGCGGCCGGCGACCTCTACAAGTCGAATTACGGCGGTTGGTACTCGGTCCGCGACGAGGCCTATTACACCGAAGCCGAGACGGCGGTCGGCGACGACAGCATCCGCCGCGCCACCCCGACCGGCACGCCGGTCGAGTGGACCGAGGAGGAGAGCTGGTTCTTCCGCCTCTCCGCGTTCCAGGAGCGGCTGCTCGCCCATTACGAGGCCCATCCCGACTTCATCGGCCCCGACAGCCGCAAGAACGAGGTGTTGAGCTTCGTCAGGGGAGGGCTGGAAGACCTGTCGATGAGTCGCACCACCTTCGACTGGGGCATCCCGGTGCCGGGCTCGCCGGGCCACGTGATGTACGTGTGGGTCGACGCGCTGACCAACTACATCACCGGCGCGGGCTTCCCCGACGAGGCGTCCGAGGAGTACAAGAAGTGGTGGCCGGCCGATCTCCACGTGATCGGCAAGGACATCGTGCGCTTCCATGCGGTCTATTGGCCGGCCTTCCTGATGTCGGCCGGGCTGCCGCTGCCCAAGCGGGTGTTCGCCCACGGCTTCATCTTCAACAAGGGCGAGAAGATGTCGAAGTCGGTCGGCAACGTCGTCGACCCCTTCGATCTGGTCAAGGCCTATGGCCCCGATCCGGTCCGCTTCTTCTTCCTGCGCGAAGTGCCCTTCGGCCAGGACGGCAGCTATTCGCACGAGTCGATCGTCGCCCGGATGAACGCCGATCTCGCCAACGATCTCGGCAATCTCGCCCAGCGCTCGCTGTCGATGATCGCCAAGAACTGCGGCGGTGTGGTGCCGGTGCCGGGGCCGCTGTCGGCCGCCGACACCACGCTGCTCGAACGCGCCGATGCGCTGATCGGCGTGTCGCGCGCCGCCTACGACCGCCAGGAGATCCACAAGAGCCTCGAGGCGATCTGGGCGGTGGTCGCCGACGCCAACCGCTGGTTCACGGTGGAGGCGCCGTGGGCGCTGAAGAAGACCGATCCGGCGCGCATGGGCACCATCCTGTGGGTCACCGCCGAGCTCATCCGCATCGTCGCGCTGCTCGCCCAACCGGTGATCCCGGGCTCGGCCGGCAAGCTCCTCGATGCGCTGGCGCAGGCACCCGAGGACCGCGACTTCGCGGCGATCGGTCGGCGGTTGGTCGCCGGAACGGTGCTGCCCGCCCCGACGCCGGTCTTCCCGAAATGGGTCGACCCGGTCGAGGACGCGCCCCCGGTCGGGGAGCCGCGCCGCTGATGTTGGTCGACAGTCACTGCCACCTCGACTTTCCCGACTTCGTCGCCGATCTCGACGGGGTCATCGGCCGTGCCGCCGCCGTCGGCGTCGAGCGCATGGTCACCATCTCGACCCGCGTCCGGCAGTTCGACCGGCTGCGGGCGATCGTCGAAAACCGCGAGGAGGTGTGGTGCTCGGTCGGCACCCACTGCCACCACGCCGAGGAAGAAGCCGAGATCGGCACCGAGGAGCTCTTGCGCCTCGCCGAACACCCGCGCGTCGTGGCGATCGGCGAGGCCGGCCTCGACTTCCACTACGACTACAGCCCACGCGAGCGTCAGGAGACGAGCTTCCGCGCCCATATCGCGGCGGCGCGCACGAGCGGCCTGCCGCTGGTGATCCACGCCCGCGAGGCCGACGACGAGGTGGCGCGGGTGCTCGAGGAGGAGACGGCGATCGGCGCCTTCCCGGCGCTGCTGCACTGCTTCTCCTCGGGCCCGGAGCTCGCCCGCCGGGCGCTGGCGCTGGGGCTCAGCGTGTCCTTCTCGGGGATTCTCACCTTCAAGAAGTCCGAGGAGGTCCGGGCGATCGCCCGCGACGTACCGCTCGACCGCGTGCTGGTGGAGACCGACTCGCCCTATCTGGCGCCGGCACCGCACCGCGGCTGGCGCTGCGAGCCGGCCTTCGTGGTCGAGACCGCCCGCGTCCTCGCCGACGTCAAGGGCGTGACCCTCGAGGAGATCTCGCGGATCACCACCGACAATTTCCACCGCCTGTTCGCCAAGGTCGCCCCGCCCGCGGCGTGAGGCGACGAGAAAGGACGGCCCGACGTATGGCCGCGACCCTGACCTTCCGCATCCTCGGTAGCGGCTCTTCGCCCGGCAATCCGCGCATCGGCAACGACTGGGGCCGCTGCGACCCCAAGGAGCCGAAGAACCGCCGCCGACGCGCGGCACTGCTGGTCACCCGCACCGCGGCGAACGGGGCGATCACCCGCCTGTTGGTCGACATCGGCCCGGATCTGCGCGAGCAGATGCTCGACGCCGAGGTCGATTGGGTCGACGCCGTGGTGGTCACCCACGCCCACGCCGACCACACCCACGGCATCGACGACCTGCGCTCCTTCGTGCTCAACCGCCACCACAAGGTGACGATCTGGATGGACGCGCCGACGTCCGAGCGGGTGCGCGCGGCCTTCGCCTATTGTTTCGAGACCCCGGCCGGCTCGTCCTATCCGCCGATCCTCGACGAGCATCGCATCACCCCGGGCGTGCCGATCACCGTCGACGGGGAGGGGGGGCCGATCACCTTCACCCCCTTCCGCCAGATGCACGGCGACATCGAGAGCCTCGGCCTGCGCTTCGGGCGCGTCGCCTATTCGACCGACGCCGTCGGCTTTCCCGACGAGAGTCTGCCGTTCCTCGAGGATCTCGACGTGTGGATCGTCGATTCCCTGCGCCGACGGCCGCATCCCAGCCATTTCTCGGTCGACGAGGCGCTCGCCTGGATCGCCCGGATGCGGCCCGGCCGCGCCTGGCTGACCCACCTGCACAACGACCTCGATTGGGCGACGATGATCGCCACGCTGCCGGCGGGAGTCGAACCGGCTTGGGACGGATTGGAATTTCAGTCCGTCGTGGAATGAGGGGCGGGGGCCTTCGCTCGGTTGCCGACGGTTCGTCGGTGTGCGCCGACACCCTTGGTTTCACGAGATTTTCGGTGTCGTGACCGGTCGTCTTCGGGACGACTACAAGTCGTTTCCGCGATGGTCTGCGACGAGAGAATCGAAGAGCCGGGTCGTTCCGCGAGCTCCCGCGGGTTTCTTCTGTGACGGATCTCGGCGGCGGCGAGGTGCGCGTCGGAAAGCGAGCGGTGTTCGTTGACAGAACGGGGAGGCTCCCGGATGATCGTCGGAAATCGATCGTCGATCGCGGCCGCCGGGGCGGACCGGCGGCGAGGGATCCGACCGGAGGGGACGTCCGATGGCCCGTGTGACCAACATGCCGAAGGACATCGGCCATCCGCCGGTGTGGATCTGGGACGTCTCCGAGGCGGTCGGGCCGGGGCGCCCCAATCGCCGGCCCGACGTCGGGCTGGTCCAGGTCGCGCTCAACCAGATGATCCGCCCGAAGAACCTGCGCGACACGCGGCTGCCGTTCAACGCCGCGCCCGACGATCCGCTCAACGCCCGGCATCACGGCTTTCCGCTGCTCGACTTTCTCGAGGTCGACGGCTGGTTCGGGAAGGACACCGCCTATGCCATCGGCGCCTATCAGGCGGCGACCAACTACTGCGTCAACGACGGCGTGGTCAGCCCGGTGTTTCCGATGCTGGCGCGCGAGGGCACGCCCGGGTGGATCGCCGATCTCACCCGACGCACCATGTACCAGCTGAACTACGAGATCCTGCAGAACTACAAGGTCATGTTGCGCGAGAATTTGTTCCCGCCGTTCCTGCGCGACGCCACCCGCACCATGTGAGCGGCGCCCGCGGCGGGCTCGCAGCGGGTGCGTCGATCGGCCGAAGGGCCTCTGGTCGTCCGAGCGGCGCCCGGAGGGGCCTTCGGCGGCCGCGGGCCGAGCCCAGATCGGTCCTGTTGCCACGTCAAATAGGTTCCATAATCCATCTTATGCGAATGGAGCGTGTCAGGATGGCGGCTTCGGGATGCCTCTGGACGGCCAGCCGCACCCGTCGCCGGTCGCCATGATGCCGCCCCATCCCGCGCGCGATGTCGCGACGGAACCTCGTTCGCCACCGGGCACCCCGCCCGCGGAACCTCGACGGATCCGACGCCGCCTTTCGGAGTTCGCCATGCCCAAGCCCGACGCGACGCCCGCCCCGCGCCACCGCCGCCTTCCGTGGCAGGCGCTGGCGTTGCGCCCTCATCTCGCCGGAGCGATCGGGACCGCGGTCGCGGTCGCCGTTTCGGCGTCGCTGCTCGCCGCCTGGCGCTGGCCGACCGTCGTCCTGGTCGCCTGGAACGTCGGGGTCGGCCTGTGGATCGCCCTGACGCTGGCGATGATGGCGGCCTCCGACGACGCCACCACGCTGCGTCGCGCCCGCCGCCTCGACGAGAGCGCCGGCACCATCCTCGCCGCTGCGGTCCTGGCCGGCCTCGCCAGCCTCTCGGCGATCGTCTTCGAACTCGGCATCGTCAAGGACCTGACCGGCCTGCCCCGCGCCGGCCATGTCGCGCTGGCCGCCCTGACGGTGCTGACCGCCTGGAGCTTCATCCACGCGATGTTCGCGCTCCACTATGCCCACACCTGGACGCTGGGCGCGGCGAACGGCAACGGCGGACTGCGCATTCCCGGCGAGGATCACCCCGATTATTGGGACTTCCTCTATGTCGCGGTGGTGATCGGCACCTCCGGCCAGACCGCCGACGTCGAATTCACCTCGAAGCGCCTGCGCCGGATCGGGCTGGTCCATTGCGCCCTCGCCTTCGTGTTCAACACCACCGTTCTCGCCCTGACCGTCAACATCGCCGCCGGGCTGATCTGAGGGCCCCCTCGCCTCGCGCGCGTTCGATTCGGGGCGACATGGGCGCTCACGAACGGCGTGATCGAATCGATTGAATATTTCTGAGAAGCCGCATTTGCGACATGTTGACGCGGCCTCATACCGCGTCGTCGGCTGCGCCCTCCCCTCGGTCCGCCCGCGACCCGACGACTCGGTTGCCTTGTCGATATTTCCGGTTTCTACGGAGGAGCCCTTCGATGTCCGAATATTCAGCCAACGACGACGACGGCGTCAATCAATTGATCTGGTTACAGGAACGCGGCGACACCTGCGGTCCGGCCTGCGTCTACATGATCGAGCGCAATCGCGCCCAGGCCTCGCTGGTCGGCGGCGAGGTGCGGGTCCGGCAGATCACCGAGATGCTGCCCAACGGTTACAGCGAAGGCAACGGCACCGCCGACTACTCCGCGCTCGCCGCGGTGCTCAACACGGTCGGCATCCGCGCCGAAGCCCGCTTCGTCGGCAACATCTCCGCCTTCGTCGCCGCCGCTCCCTTCCCGTTCATCGCCCGCGTCGGATGGTCGGGCGGCGGCGGCCATTTCGTGGTCTGCACCAAGACCACCGGCTACGGCAACATGGTGGCGCTCGATCCCTGGTATGGGCTGATCCAGCCGCCCGTCTCGGGACTGCCGAGCTACCCGGTGCGCTCCGACGCCCGTCAGGGCATCTCCCGGCGCATCCCGATCATGGGTTCGCTGTCGGGCCACATGATCATCCTGACCTCCTGAGCCGAAGCGACGCCGAGGCCCGCGAGGGGCGCACCGATCCGCCCGGGCCGGGCCGTCGTTCCGCTCCCCTGGGCGGCGACACCCTGGCATGGGACGCCTTCGACTGAAATGTAGTGCGCACAACTGACATGCGGCGAGGCGACTGACATTTGCCGAGCGCCTCTGACATGGGGCAGCGCCCACCGACATGGACCCGTCGACCGCCGCGCCGGATCGGTGACGCGCGGGAGGGCCGCGGCGGCCCCCTCCCCGCGGTGCGCCTCACGGCGGCCGCACGGGCGCTCAGTCGGAATCGGGGCGGGTGTTGCGCAGGCTCTTGACCGTGCCGCGCTTCTTCTTGCCGTCGAGGCGGCGCAACTCGCTGCCCCAGGTCGGTTTGGTCGGCCGGCGCGGCGGCGGCGGCGGGATCGCCGCTTCGCGGATCAGCTCCAGCAGGCGCTCCAGCGCGTCGGCGCGGTTGCGCTCCTGGGTGCGGTGGCGATCGGCGCGCAGGATCAGCACGCCGTCGAGGGTCAGGCGCCGCCCGGCCAGCCGCGCCAGGCGCTCGCGCACGGCTTCCGGCAGCGACGGCGAACCGGCGACGTCGAAGCGCAGTTCCACCGCCGTCGACACCTTGTTGACGTTCTGCCCGCCCGGGCCGGAGGCGCGCATGAAGGTCTCGACCAACTCGTCGGGGTCGAGACGGATCGAACGGGTGACGACGATCGGCGGGCTCATCGGACGGCTTTCGCAAGGGAACGGACGGAGGAGGCTTCCCGCCCTCCCCGCGCCGCCGTCATATCACGCCGACCGCCCTGCCCGCACCCTCAGCTGCCGCCGAGCTTGTGATAGGCGCGCTTGATGCGCTGGTCGTAGTCGCCGAAGTCGTCGCCGTTGTAGAGCGTCGCCATGAAGGCGAAGTTCTTCGCCGCCATCGCCGGGATCATGCCGGCCTTCTTGATGCAGTAGCCGACGAAGGCGTCGAGTTGGCCCTTCTCGCCGGCCTTCATCGCCGCGACGAACTCGTCCACCGTGCCGTAGCCGCAGGACTTGAAATTGAAGCCCATCACCTGGAACATCCCCCAGGAACAGGCCTGCAGCGCGGCGTCGTGATCGAGCACGGTGGCGGTCTTGAGGGTTTCCCAGGCGGTGGCCTGATCGTGGTTGTTGGCCTTCCACTCCGGTCCGGCCTTCTTCTTGTAGGGGTAGGACAGCAGCGGGTGGGTCTTGTCGAAGCGGTGTTTCGACAGCCGGCGGAAGATGTGACCCTCGTAGGCGATGATCGGGCGCAGATCGGGACCGAAGCCGCTCTTGCCGCCCGATTCGACCTCGGCGAAGGCCTTGATCAGCAGCGGCGAGATGTCGTGGCCCATGCGATTCGCCGCCGCCTGGAAGTCGTCGTCGCTCAGGCGTGACGGCGAGCCGACCGGCAGGGCGATGCTGCGCTCGGACCTGTTCAGGGCCTGGATCGCCCGTTTGCCCGAGAGCAGCGACCAGGTCGGCCCCTGCACCGCGACGATACCGTCGGGGTGCCGCATGCCGACCACGACCTTCTGGAAGGTCCGGATCGCCGAAATCGTCGCGATCCCGCAATAGCCGTCGACGCGCAGCCGCGGATGGCGGCCCAAGAAATTGAATTGATTGAGATGGCCCTGGACGACCGTGACGTCCTCGGGGCGGTTGTGCTGATGATGCCCGACGTTTCCCGCCAGATTGAACATCGTCTGGACCTCGCATGGGGACAAGTCGCCGATCCTGTGATGGAACGCCCGCCTTGTCCAGCGGCGCGGCGCGGGGTCACCCGCACGCGAAGTCCTGCCAGGGCCGACGATCCGCTTTAGGATCGGCAAACGCCCGCACCGACTCGGGTGCCGCCGCCCTGCCCTGCCCCGACGCCGAGGAACCCGCATGACCCCGTCCCGCGACATCGACCGCCTGCTCGAGATCATGGCGCGGCTGCGCACCCCCGGCACCGGCTGCCCGTGGGACCTCGAACAGGACTTCGCGTCGATCGCTCCCTACACCATCGAGGAGGCCTACGAGGTCGCCGAGGCGATCGCCCGCGGCGACCGCCACGATCTCTGCGACGAGCTCGGCGATCTCCTGCTGCAGGTGGTGTTTCACGCCCGCATGGCCGAGGAGGAGGGAAGCTTCGACTTCGGCGCGGTGGTCGAAGCGATCACCGCCAAGATGATCCGCCGCCACCCCCACGTCTTCGGCAGCCTCGACACCCGCGAGGTGGCGGTGGCGCAGGACGCCTGGGCGCGGATCAAGGCCGAGGAGAAGGCGGTGCGCGCCGCGCGTCTCGCCGCCGAGGGCCGCGCCCTGCCGCCCGCCGGCCTCCTCGACGCGGTCGGCGTCGCCATGCCGGCCCTGACCCGGGCGGTCAAGCTCCAGGCCCGCGCCGGCACCGTCGGCTTCGACTGGAACGATCCCAGGGCGGTGATCGCCAAGATCCGCGAGGAGCTCGACGAGATCGAGGCCGAGATCGACACGCCCACCCCGATTCCCGCGCGGCAGGAGGACGAACTCGGCGACGTGCTGTTCGCGGTCGCCAATCTGGCGCGCCATCTGGCGCTCGATCCGGAGAAGGCGCTGCGCGGCACCAACGACAAGTTCACCCGCCGCTTCGCCCATATCGAGCGCCGCCTCGCCGAGGCCGGCCGCTCGCCTGCCGAGGCCTCGCTCGACGAGATGGAGGCGCTGTGGGTCGAGGCCAAGGGCCGGTGAGCCGCGCGAACGCCGCCTAGGGTGCAGCGAGCGCGGGACGCCGGGTCCGTGTGCCGGGGCGCCTCCGTCACCCGGCCCCTCCCCGCACCGGCGTCACCCGGTGGCCCGCGCAGCCCCTCCCCGGACACGAAGACGCCGGCCGCGGGGGGCGCGGCCGGCGTCGGAGCGATCGGCGAGACGGTCCGGGATCGCCCGGACCCCGGCTCACTTCAGGAGATCGTGCACGAACATCGAGGTGCCCGGCACCAGGGTGACGATCAGCAGGGTGATCCACAGCGCCGCCATGAACGGCCACATCGAGCGGACGACCTTGCTCACCGAGACTTCGCCGATGGCGCAGCCGAGGTAGAACGCGGCGCCGACCGGCGGGGTGTTCAGACCGATGGTGCAGTTCAGGAGCACGATGATGCCGAACTGAACCGGATCCATGCCATAGTGCATGACGATCGGCAGGAAGATCGGGGTGCAGACCAGGATGTGCGCCGCCATGTCCAGGAAGATGCCGAACAGGAACAGCGCGATGTCGACCATGATGAACACCACCCAGGGGGTCGTGCTGATGCTCGACAGGAATTCACCGGCGAGTTCGGCGACCCCGTAGATGCTCATCAGGTAGCCGAACATCGTGGAGATGCCGACCAGCAGCAGGACGATACCGGTGGTCTTGCTCGCCTTGGCCGCCGCCTTGAGGAAGTGCTCGAGGCTCAGGCTGCGATAGACCAGGACGGTCAGGAGCAGCGCATAGAGCACCGCCACCGCGCCGGCTTCCGCCGCCGTGAACACGCCGGACAGGATGCCGCCGACGATGATCACCATGATGAACAGGCCGGGCAGCGCCACCGCCAGCGAACGCCACACTTCGGTCCAGCCGGGGAACTTGCCGGCCGGATAGTTGCGCATGCGGGCGACGATGTAGGCGGTGAGCAGGTTGGCCACCGACAGCATCGCCGCCGGAACCGCGCCCGCCATGATCAGCGAGTTCATCGAGACGATGCCGCCGGCCGCCAGCGAGTAGATGATCATGTTGTGGCTGGTCGGCATCACCGCGCCGACCAGCGACGAATAGGTGGTGACGTTGACCGCGTAGTCGGCGTCGATGCCTTCGCGCTTCATCAAGGGGATCAGCGCCGAACCCATCGCCGAGACGTCGGCGACCGGCGAGCCGGACACGCCGCCGAACATGGTGCAGGCGACCACGTTGGTCATGCCGAGACCGCCGCGGACGTGGCCGACCATGGCCTTGGAACAGCGGATGATGCGATCGGCGATGCCGCCGTACATCATCAGCTCACCGGTGAAGATGAAGAACGGAATGGTCAGGAACGCAAAGACGTTCATGCCCGCGGCCATGCGCTGGAACACCACCGCGACCGGCAGGCCTTCGTAGAGCACCGTGGCGAGCGACGACAGACCGATGGCGAACACCACCGGCATGCCGACGATGAGTCCGAGGATGAAGGTCACGCAGAGAATGGTCAGTGCCATGACGGAATGACCTCCAGGTTCAGAACCCGAGCGACCACGCGCTCGACGGCGAACACCATGATGAGAATGCCGCCGAGGCAAAGGGGCAGATAGGTCCAGGCCTGCGAGATCGGCAGTCCGGGATTGACGTACTCCATCATCTCCCAGCTCAGGATGCCGCCGCCCCAGGTCATGAAGCCGCCGAAGACGATCATGCCGAGGTAGACGATGATGTCCGCGGCCTTGCGGACGATCGCCGGAGCGAAGGACAGGAGCGACTCCATGCCGATGTGGCGGCCGTCGCGGACGCCGACCGCGGCGGCGAAGCAGGTGACGTAGAGCACCAACACCAACGCCAGGATCTCGGTCCAGGTCGGCGAGTCGTTCATCACATAACGGCCCCAGATTTGGATCAGAACCGCCACGAGAATGATGTTGAGTCCGACCACCGCGATCTGCAGGCAGATCCGGGACAGGACGGCATGAAAGCGGAAGTAGGTCCCGAGAGCCCCCTGGGCTTCGGTCGTCTTCATGCGGGAAGGGGGCGGGGCCAGCGGTTGCGCAGCCATCCGTGAATCTCCTCGATTTCCATGATGTACGGATGGTCGGCGCCTACCCCCCGAAAGAGGATGCTCACCGACCATGCTCGTCTCGCCGAACGTCGCGCCCCGGGGTCTCGAACGAGATCACCGCGACGGGCGCCGGACGGGGCGGCCGGTCCGGTTCGGTCGTCCCGGCCGGTGGATCGCTCCACGCGGCCGAGACGGCGAACCTCGTTTCCCGGATCGCTCGATGCGGTCCGGGGTGTCGCCGTCGGGGTTCACCGGTTGCCCGGCGGGTCAGACGAACCCCGGCGACGACCGAGAGTCGCACACGAAAGCGACGTGGGTCACTTCGTGTCGATGATCCGGTTCAGCATGTCCTTGAGCTTCGGATCGGGCAGGAACTGGTCGTAGAGGGGCTTCATCGCGGCCTGGAACGGCGCCTTGTCGACGGTGATCACCTCGACGCCGGACTTCAGGATGATGGCCTTGGAGGACTCTTCGAGCTCGGCCCACAGCTTGCGCATGTAGGGCACGGAGTCCTTGGCGGCCTTGCGGACCGCGGCCTTCTCTTCGGCCGTGAAGCCGTCATAGACCTTCTTCGACATCAGCAGCACGTCGGGCGACATGGAATGGTCGCTCAGCGTGTAGAACTTGGCCACCTCGTAGGCATGCGAGGTCTGGTAGGTCGGCCAGTTGTTCTCGGCGCCGTCGATCAGGCCGGTCTTCAGACCGGTGAAGACTTCGCCGGTCGGCATCGGGGTCGGGTTGGCGCCGAGCAGCTTCATCATCGCCACCCAGACGTCCGACTGCTGGACGCGGATCTTCAGGCCCTTGAGGTCGGCCATGCTGCGGACCGGGTTCTTGGTGTAGAACGACCGCGAACCGGAGTCGTAGAAGGCCAGACCGATCATGCCGTGAGCGTCGCAGTCGGCGAGGATCTCGTCGCCGATCGGGCCGTCGAGGACCTTGTGCTGATGCTCGAGGTCACGGAACACGAAGGGCAGCACCGGGACGGTCATCGCCGGGCAGATCGTGTTGAGCGTGCCGGCGCTGACCCGCAGGAATTCGATCGCGCCGAGCTTGATCTGCTCGATGGTGTCCTTTTCCGAGCCGAGCTGCGAGCTCGGGAACACCTTGATCGTGTACTTGCCGTTGGTCGCCTTGCTGAGCTGCTCGCTGGTGAACTGGATCGCCTTGACGGTCGGGTAGTCCGGCGGCTGAACTTCGGCGGCCCGGAACTCACGCGCCTGAACCTGGGCGGTCCCGAGGGCGAGCGCGCCCGCCAGGGCGGCCAGGACCAACTTCTTCGCGAACTTCATCGATATTTCCTCCGTCTTCTTTTCATGTGCGTCGCATGACGCCATGTCCGTCGTGGATCCGCGAGACCCTCGCAAAATCCCTAGCGCTCGACCGCGACCACTGCGATGTCGCAGTCGGAGACGCCCGAAAAGACGATGCGGCCGTGTGAGCCCGGTCGCACCGTGTGGATACCGGTGGTCATGCCGGTGAGGACCACGTCGCCGGCCGCGAGATGGCGGCCGCGCGTCGCGAGTTGTTCGGCGAGGAACCTGAGGGCGCCGAGCGGCCCCCCGGGCACCGAGGCCGCAGACCCCTCCCCTTCGACGACGCCGTCGACCAGCATCTTCGAGGCGAAGGCCGCGGGAGCGGTCGTACGCCAACCGGGGAGCTCCGGTCCGACGACCGCGCCGGCGTTGTTGCCGTGGTCGCAGACGACCGCGACGGGGCCGATGTCGTTGAGGGTGGGCAGCGGGCTGGAGGCGACCTCCGAGCCCGCATGGAGCGAGGCGAGCGCCGCGAGGATCGTGGCGTCGTCGAAACCGTCGGGGCCGGGCTCGAGATCGCGGGCGAAGCGCGCCGCGAATTCCGCCTCCAGCGCCGCGAAGCCGCCGTCGTAGACCGTCACCGTGGCGCCGCCGCCCTGCGGCAGGTCGTGCACGACGTCGGCGTAGATCGGTCCGCAGATTCGGTCGGCGCCGAGGTTGGCGCGCAGATCGGGGCGGATCATCGCCACTTTCCAGCCGGCCAAGCGGCGACCGCCGAGGGCGATCGCCCGCTCCTGGACCCGATAGGCGTCGGCGAGCGACGTCGGCAGCGGTCCCGGAAAGGCATCGAGGATTCGCGCCTCGCGCCGTGCGGCCACGAAGGCCGCGGCGATGGCGTCGATATCCGGCTGCGAAAGATGCATATTGGCTGTTCCTCTCCGCCGCGGGTCATTGCTGGTCCTGCCGGGACCGTGATCCGTCGTTTTGATTTTTGGTATGGTACGCCATTCCCAAGTGGCCGGCTAGTGTGGTATGGCAGATCTCGTCAGAGATTTCCAGTGGTCAGTGGCCTTACCACTTTACCAGCCTCTGCGCAGATCGGGTAAAATGCAGATGAGAAGTGCTGTGGCCGGCCAGGGGCCGGACATTCTCGAGCAAGTTGCGATCGCCGGCGCCGAAACGGCCGCTCGGCGGGTCGAACGTGCGATCCGCAAAGCCATCATAATGCTCGAATTTCCGCCCGGCGCATCGCTGTCGGAGAAGGATCTGGCGGAGCATTACGGCGTGTCGCGCCAACCGGTGCGCGAGGCCTTCATCGCGCTCGCCCGCGCCGAACTGGTCGAGATCCACCCGCGCCGCGGTACCTTCGTGGTCAAGATCTCCAGCGAACGCATGCGCCAGGCGCGATTCGTGCGCGCGTCGCTCGAGGTCGCGGTGGTCCGCGCCGCCGCCACCGGCCCCTTCGATCCGAAGGTACGCGAACGCATCGAGCGCCTGCTCGACGCCCAGGAAGAGCTCGCCGCCGACCGCGCCCACTACCCGTTCCAGCGCGCCGACGAGAACTTCCACCGGGCGCTCGCCGAGGGCGCCGGCTTTCCCACGGCCTGGGACGTGATCGACGACATCAAGGCCCACATGGACCGGGTGTGTCACCTCACCCTGCCGCTGCCGCACACCACGCCGCTCCTGCTGCGCCAGCATCGCGACATCGTCGCGGCGATCGACGCCCGCGATCCCGACGCCGCCGAACGCGCCATGCGCGACCATCTCGAAGAGATCCTGCGCGCCCTGCCCGAGATCGAAGCCGCGTACGGCGACCTCTTCGCCTGATCATCGCCGCCCGCCGGCCCCGCCCGAATTCGTCGTCATCCTCGAAAGGACCCGACATTGGATAACCGTCACGCCGTCCATTACACTCAGGCCGAGACGCTCGGCACCGAGGAGCTGCGTCAGCACTTCCTGATCGAGAAGCTGTTCGTTCCCGGCGCCATCTCCGCCACCCTGACCCACTATGACCGTCTGCTGCTGCTCGGCATCATGCCGACCACCACCCCGCTCGCCTTCGGCGAGGCCGAGGCCAAGCCGGTCGGCACGTCGTTCTTCCTGGAGCGGCGCGAAGTCGGCTTCATCAACATCGGCGGCCCGGCCCGCATCGTCGCCGACGGCACCACCTGGGAGATCGGCTTCCAGGAGGCGCTCTACCTCGGCATGGGCATCCGCGAGGTGTCCTTCGCCAGCGTCGATCCGGCCAACCCCGCCAAGCTCTACGGCGCCTCGGCCCCGGCCCACGCCACCCATCCGACCCGCAAGGTGACGATCGACGAGGCGTCGCCCGCCCCGCTCGGCGCGCAGACCACGGCCAACGCGCGGACGATCTACAAGTATTTCCATCCCGGCCTGCTGCCGACCTGCCAGCTGGTGATGGGGCTGACCCGCCTCGAGCCGGGCAGCATCTGGAACACCATGCCGGCGCATACCCACGATCGCCGCATGGAGGCCTACCTCTATTTCGAGCTGCCCGCCGACGCCTTCGTCGTCCACCTGATGGGCCGGCCGCAGAACACCCGCCATCTGATGATCCGCAACGAGCAGGTCGCGGTGTCGCCGCCGTGGTCGATCCACAGCGGCGCCGGCACCTCGGCCTATGCCTTCATCTGGGCCATGGCCGGCGACAATCAGTCCTTCGCCGACATGGACCACATCCCGATGGGAGAACTGCTGTGAGCGGTACCAATCTGTTCGATCTGACCGGCAAGACCGCGTTGGTCACCGGTTGCCGCGCCGGTCTCGGCCTCGGCATGGCCAAGGCCCTGGCCTCGGCCGGTGCCGACATCGTCGGGGCCGACTACATGGAAATGGGTCAGGCCCAGGCCGAGATCGAGGCGATGGGGCGCCGGTTCCACGGCGTCGTCGCCGACTTCGGCAAGCCGATCGACTTCCATGCGATGGTGGCGAAGATCGAGGCGGACTTCGCGCCGGTCGACATCCTGATCAACAACGCCGGCATCATCCGCCGCGCCGACGTCCTCGAGTTCACCGAAGAGGACTGGGACGCGGTGATGAACATCAACATCCGTGCCGCCTTCTTCATCGCGCAAGCCGTGGCCAAGCGGATCGTGGCGCGCGGTGTGCCGGGCCGGATCATATCGACCGCCTCGCTGCTGGCCTTCCAGGGCGGCATCCGGGTGCCGTCCTATACCGCGTCGAAGCACGGGATCGCCGGCATCACCAAGCTGCTCGCCAACGAGTTGGCCGGCAAGGGGATCACCGCCAACGCCATCGCGCCGGGCTACATGGCGACCGACAACACCACGGCGCTGCGCGCCGACGCAGTGCGCGAGCGCCAGATCGTCGAACGGATTCCCGCCGGTCGCTGGGGCCTGCCCGAAGATCTCGCGACCACGGTGCTGTTCCTCGCCTCGCCGCACTCCGGCTACGTCAACGGCATCGTCGTGCCGGTCGACGGCGGCTGGCTGGCGCGCTGACGCGTCGGTCATCGCAGGATACGCGAAGGGCGCCGGGCAACCGGCGCCCTTCGGCGTTCAGGAACCTGTGCGGAAACCGCCGATTCAGGCCAAGGGATCGAACGGCACCAGCGGCCGATTCTTCTCGACCGGCTCGGCGACCACCCGTCCGTGCACTTCGCGGATGAAGCGGCCGGCGCGCGAGCGGAACAGATCGAGCGACTTGGCCGGCACCCGCAGGCTGAGCGAGGTCGCGCCGTCGAGATCCTCGCGCGCCACGACTTCCGCCGAGCGATAGAGCCAAGCCTGCAATTCGCCTTCGGCCGCCGGGATCTCGACGCGGAACACCGCGCGGTCGCGGTTGAGCCGCTGTTCGACGAGCTCCAGCAGGGCCGGGACGCCGTCGCCGGTCACCGCCGAACACGGGGCCGCGGTCGGCCCGTCGAGCGCCGCCCGCGTCCCCTCGTCGAGGAGCAGGGCGCGCCGTTCGGGGTCGAGCTTGTCGATCTTGTTCCACACTTCGACGACGCGGTCGCGATCGGTGACGTCGACCCCGAGCTGGGCCAGCACCGTCTCGACGTCCTTGGCCTGGGCGGCGCTGTCCTCGTGGGAAATGTCGCGGACGTGGAGGATCAGATCGGCCTCGATCACCTCTTCCAGCGTCGCCCGGAAGGCAGCGACCAGGGTGGTCGGCAGATCGGAGACGAAGCCGACGGTGTCGGACAGGATCACCTCGCCGCCGTGCGGCAGGCGCACCTGACGCAGCGTCGGATCGAGGGTCGCGAACAGCAGGTCCTTGGCGAAGACGTCGGACGAAGTCAGGAGATTGAACAGGGTCGACTTGCCGGCGTTGGTGTAGCCGACCAGCGCCACGACCGGATGCGGCACCTTGCGGCGGTTCTTGCGATGGAGCGCGCGCGTCCGGGCGACGCTCTCGAGATCGCGCTCGAGCTTGGCGATGCGCTCCTGGATCTGCCGCCGGTCGGCCTCGATCTGGGTTTCGCCGGGGCCGCCGAGGAAGCCGAAGCCGCCGCGCTGGCGCTCCAGATGGGTCCAGGACCGCACCAGCCGGCTCTTCTGATAGGTGAGATGGGCGAGCTCGACCTGCAGCCGCCCTTCCTTGGTCTGGGCGCGCTCGCCGAAGATCTCCAGAATCAGGCCGGTGCGGTCGAGCACCTTGGCGCCCCAGGCCTTCTCGAGATTGCGCTGCTGGATCGGGGTCAGCGGATGGTCGACGATCACCAGCTCGATGGTGTCGGCCTCGATCATCGCCTTGATCTCGTCGACCTTGCCGGTCCCGAACAGGGTGGCCGGCCGCGGCGCGGTGATCTTGACCGTCGGATCGCCGATGACGTTCAGTTCGATCGCCCGGGCCAGTCCGACCGCCTCTTCACGACGCGCATCGAGCGAGCGCGGGGCCACCGTCCCTCCCCCGACGTCGCCGCGATGATGCGGCGGTGTGCGCCACGGCACCACCACCAGGGCACGCGTCGGCTGACGGTCGCGGGCCATGGCCTTCTGCGTCCGTTCGTTCCGGCGTTCCCGATCGGTCTCTTCCGAGCCGTCGTCTGGATCGCTCAAAGGCGGCTGTCCTGGGTCAAGCGTCTTCCGAGGGTTCGAACAACTGCACCGGTCCGCCCGGCATCACGGTCGAGATCGCATGCTTGTACACGAGCTGCGAGTGTCCGTCGCGACGCAGGAGGACACAGAAATTGTCGAACCAGGTCACGACTCCCTGCAGCTTGACGCCGTTGATGAGGAAGATCGTCACCGGGGTTTTGTTCTTACGAACGAAGTTGAGGAACGTGTCCTGGAGATTGGGAGCGCGGTCCGCCATATGTTACGACCTCTTTTGAATTCGATTTTGTGTCGCGAGGTTCCCGCCACGTAGCGAGCGGGTTGTCACCCGTTCGTCACGGGCGCCTCGGGGTCCAGCCATACAAGATAGAGCGGCACACCGGCTTCGAACAGTCTGCTGTGCGCATGGCTGCCCGAGAAGTGCGCAATTGCAACAGTTGCCGGTCGATTGTGCTTCCCGCGCAACGGCGATGCAGCGAAACCACGGGCGGCCGCCTTCGCAATCCCCCGTCGCGCCGTCGACGGCGATTCTCCGATCAACCGACCCCGAGCGACTTCAACTTGCGGTGCAGCGCCGAACGCTCCATGCCGACGAACTCGGCGGTGCGCGAGATGTTGCCGCCGAAGCGGTTGATCTGGGCCACCAGATATTCGCGCTCGAAGATCTCGCGGGCGTCGCGCAGCGGCAGGCTCATCAGGTGCTCACCGCCGGTCGAAGTCGGCAGCGCCGGCAACATCGCGCCGATCTCGGCCGGCAACAGGTCGGCGGTGATCACCGCGTCGGGGTCGCCGCGGGTCAGAATCAACAGCCGTTCGACGTTGTTGCGGAGTTGCCGGATGTTGCCCGGCCAGTCGTGGGCCTGCAGCACCGCCATGGCGTCCTCGCCGATCTTGCGGATCGGCAGGCCCGAGGCGCGCGAGATCTGCTCCATGAAATAATCGACGAAATGCGGGATGTCGTCGCGTCGTTCGGCCAACGACGGCACCCGGATCGGCACCACGGCGAGGCGGTGGAACAGGTCCTCGCGGAACCGCCCTTCCTGGATTTCGCGCGGCAGGTCGCGGGCAGTCGAGGAGACCACACGCACGTCGACCTGGACCTTGGTCGAGCCGCCGACCCGGGTGAAGCTCTGTTCGACCAGGACCCGCAGGATCTTGCTCTGCGTCTCGCGCGGCATGTCGGCGACTTCGTCGAGATAGAGGGTGCCGCCGTGGGCCTCCTCGAGCGCACCAATCTTGCGCCCCGCCCCGGTGTCCTGTTCGGTGCCGAACAGCTCGACCTCCATGCGGTCGGGGGTGATCGCCGCGGCGTTGAGCGCCACGAAGGGGCCGCTCGCCCGGAGCGACATGGCGTGGATGGTGCGCGCCGCCATCTCCTTGCCCGAGCCCGAGGGGCCGGTGATCAGGATGCGGCTGTTGGTCGGGGCGACCCGCTCGATCTGCTGGCGCAGTTGATGGATGGTGGTCGAGGTGCCGAGCATCTCCTGCGAGGCGCCGGTGCGCTCGCGCAGTTCCTTGACCTCGCGCTTGAGTTTCGACGCCTCGAGCGCCCGCTCGGCGATCAGCACCAGCCGATCGGCCTTGAACGGCTTTTCGATGTAGTCGTAGGCGCCGCGCTTGATCGCCGAGACCGCGGTCTCGACGTTGCCGTGGCCGGAGATGATCACCACCGGCAGGTCCGGGTGCTGGCCCTTGACCACGTCGAGCAGCGCCAGCCCGTCGAGCCGGCTGCCCTGCATCCAGATGTCGAGAAACACCAGCGACGGTCGCCGCTTCTCGATCGCCGCCAGGCATTCGTCGCTGTTGCCGGCGGTCCGGGTGCCGTGGCCCTCGTCCTCGAGGATGCCCGAGACCAGGTCGCGGATGTCTTTCTCGTCGTCGACGATGAGGATGTCAGACGCCATCTGTGGGCACTTCGCTGTCGGTTGTGGAAATGGAAGCGGTCGGAGCAGGCGCGGAGGGCGGAAGGGTACGGGTCGAGGTTTCGTCTTCGGGCACGCCGGCTTCCGGCAACAGCAGCCGCACCAGGGTGCCGCGGCCGCCGGAGGCCACGGCGGGCGCATCGACCAGATCGATGCGACCGCGATGGTCCTCGACGATCTTGCGGACGATCGCGAGCCCGAGGCCGGTGCCCTTCTCGCGGGTGGTCACGTAGGGCTCGAGCAGACGGTGACGGTTCTCGGCGGGCAGGCCGATGCCGTCGTCGATCACCTCGACGACGATGCCCTCGGGCGTCCGTCGCAGACGCGCCTCGACGTGGCCGCCCGCTCCGCCGTCGCCGGTCACCGCCTCGATCGCCTCGCAGGCGTTCTTGACGATGTTGGTGAAGGCCTGGAGCAGCAGCCGCTGATCGAAGCGCCCGAGCACCGGGATGTCGGGCAGATCGGTGTGGAAGACGATGTCGGGCTTGGCCACCGCCATCAGGAATACCGCCTCGCGCAGCGCCTCGCCAACGTCCGCGGCGACCAATTGGGGCTTGGGCATCCGCGCGAACGAGGCGAACTCGTTGACCATCCGCTCGATGTCGCCGACTTGACGGATGATCGTGTCGATGCACTGATCGAACACCCCGCGGTCGTCCTCGATGCGCTTGCCGTAGCGCCGCTTGAGGCGCTCGGCGGAGAGCTGGATCGGGGTCAGCGGGTTCTTGATCTCGTGGGCGATACGCCGCGCCACGTCGGCCCAGGCCGAGGAGCGCTGGGCGGCGACCAGATCGGTGATGTCGTCGAGCGTCACCACGTAGCTGCGGCCGATGGCGTCGGAGGCCTCGCGGGTCAACCGCGCCGTGATCGTCTGTTCGCGGCCCGCCCGGCGCAGCGTGATCTGCCCCTGATGCGGTCGCGGCGTCTCGTCGCCGAGCGCCGCCTCGAGGATCGGCCCGAGTTCCGGCGCGACCTCGAAGACCCGCGCGCCGATCAGGTCGGCTTCGGGGGTCGCCAGCAGCGTCGTTGCGGTGCGGTTGGCCAGCGTGATGCGGCCCTCCGCGTCGATGCCGAGCACCCCGGCGTCGACCCCGGCCAGCACCGCCTCGGTGAAGCGACGGCGCCGGTCGATCTGATCCTTGGCGGCGATCAACTCGGCGCGCTGGCCGCGCAATTCATTGGTCATGGTGTTGAAGGTCTCGGCGAGATGGGCGAGGTCTCCCTCCTTGCGCCGCACCGGCACCTGCACCGCCAGATGGCCCTTGGAGACGTAGTCGGCGGCGAGGATCAGCCGGCGGATCGGCGACACCAGCCGATTGGCGAAGCCGATGCCGATCCAGATCGCGGCGATCAGGAAGATGAAGGCGACGCCGACGAAGATCAGGCCGAAGGCCAGTTGCGCACCGAAGCGGCTCGATTCGAGCTGGCGATAGTCGCCCGCCGCCGCCTGGGCCTGATGCAGCGGCCCGAGCACGACCGGATCGAGCGGTCGCGTCACGTAGAGATAGGTGTCCTCGAATTCGCCGAGCTTGGTGATCACGCCGACCTGGCTGGACGCCCCGGGGGTCAACACGATCGGCTCGCCCTGGGCCGCCTCGACCATCGCCTCGGGCGGCGGCATCAGAGGCTCCGTCCATTCCGGGGCCAACAGGGTTCGGGTGATGATCGTGCCGTCGGCGGCGAGCAGGAACACCGCCGGCAGGCCGCGCAGCCGCGCCTGGGTCATCATCAGCGCATCGAAGCGGTCGGGCTCGCTGTCGTAGAGCGCCTTGGCGCGGTCGACGTCGGTGGCCATGGCGATGGCGTCGGCGCGGATCGCCCGGCCGTGTTCGCGGATATAGGCCTCGCCGACCTGGGCGGCGCTCTCGACGATGGTCCGGGTGCGGTCTTCGAACCAACGGTCGAGGCCGCGGTCGAGGGTCACCGAGGCGAGGATCGCGACGATCAGCGCCGGCGCCGCGGCGACCGCCGAGAACACCCCGATCACCCTGAGATGCAGGTTGGCGGCGGCGCGGCCCGCTCGCCAGGCGACCCACAGGCCGACCAGTTCCCAGGTGATCAACCCGGTCAGGACCGCCAGGAACACCGCGTTGACGGTCAGGGTGACGCGCACCACGGCGGAGGTCGGGACGATCCGGGTCATGCCGGTGAGGATCGCGAAGGAGGCGACGACGGTCGCCAGGGCGATCACCGTCAGCACCAGCCCGAGCTTGCGCATCCGTCGCGTCGCGTCGCCGACGGGGGCGATCGCCATCTTCGGGATGGTCAGAATCGGCTGCTGGTCCAAAGCGTACTCCCACCGCACGACGCGACGCCGCTCGCGCGGGGAATCGCCGGCCCTGTCTCGCCCTCTATTGTTGCCGAATTACGGCAGTGTTGCCACGACACAACAGCGCCTGCGGCAACCGGTCAGGATCGGTGGAGCCCGGCGGCGGCGTCCCAGGCGGTGCGCAGGCCGAAGGCGACGAAGATCAGCCCGATCGCCCGCGAGATCGGCCCGCGGAAGCGCAGGAACGCCCGCCCGACCGCCGGAAGCCCCGTCCAGGCGACGGTCAGCCCGTCGCCGATCGCCATGCCGAGGGTGGTGGCGGCGAACAACAGGCCGGCGTCGGCGAGGGTCAGGCTCGGCCCGGCCCCGACCGACAGGGCGCCGTACATGGCCAGCGAGAAGGGATAGGCCTTGGGATTGGTCAGCCCGAAGATCATACCGGTGCGGATCGGTCGTTCCGCGCCGATCACCGTCGCGTCGGCGGAGCCGCCGCCGCCGCGCAGGGCGCGAAGCCCGAGGTGGACCAGATAGAGGCCGCAGATCAGGCCGAGCAGATGGAACAGCTCCGGGCCGAGCCGGCTCGCCCCGAGCAGCGCGGCGAGCGCCAGCGCCGACCAAGTGACGTCGCCGACCCCGTGGCCGAGGAAGAAGGCGAGGCCGCGCCGGCGCCCGTGGGTGGCGGAGAGCCCGAGCACCGCCAGCGTCGCCGGTCCGGGGGTGACGACATAGACGACGCCGGCGGCGACCGCGGTGAGGAACAGGCTGAGGGTCATGGTCCGGCTCCGGTTCGGGGGCGTCGCGCGACGGCGGCGCCCTGCCCCCCTCCCTGTCCCTCACCCTCCGAGGGGGAGGGAACGCTGGGGAGATCACCTTCGAAAATGCTCGTTCGGTCCCCGCGGGCATCGTCCCCTCCCCCCTTGTGGGGGAGGGACAGGGAGGGGGGTACGCGGCGCCCCAGCAGTGGAATTACGCCGACGTGGCAACGGGTTGATTCTTCCCGCACCCCCCTCTCCGTCTCTCCCCCACAAGGGGGGAGAGGGCGCTGGGGAGGTCGCCTTCGAACCACTCGCGCCGTCGCCTTCCGATCACCCTCGCCCCCACGTCCCCTCGCCCCTAGAGGGGGAGGGACAGGGAGGGGGCTCGGCGTCTCCATACGGCACGCCGCCCATCCCTCACCGCGACGAGCGGATCACCTGGACGTCGAGGTCGCGGATCTTCTTGCGCAGGGTGTTGCGGTTGACCCCGAGGAGCTCGGCCGCCTTGATCTGGTTGCCCCGCGTCGCCGCCAGCGCCGCCGAGATCAGCGGATATTCGACCTCGCGCAGGATCCGGTGATAGAGGCCGGGGGGCGGCAGGTTGTCGCCGAAGCCGGTGAAATAGGCGTTGAGATGCCGCTCGACCGAGGCCGACAGGCCCTCGTCGCCCGGCTTCTCCTCGGGCATCGACGACAGCACCGGCTGGGCCAGCTCGGTCTCGATCACCGAGGCGGCGATCACGTCCTGCGGGTAGAGCGCGGCGAGGCGGCGGATCAGGTTCTCGAGCTCGCGGATGTTGCCCGGCCAACGATAGCGGCGCAGGCGCTCCAGCGCGGCGTTCTCGATCTGCTTGGCCGGCAGACCCTCCTTCTCGGCCTGGGAGAAGAAGTGGCGGACCAGATCGGCGATGTCCTCCGAACGCTCGCGCAGGGGCGGCAGGCGGATCGGCACGACGTTGAGGCGGAAGTACAGGTCCTCGCGGAACAGGCCCTGGTTGATCAGCTGACGCAGATCCTTGTTGGTCGCGGCGACGATCCGCACGTCGGTCTTGATCGCCGTGCGCCCGCCGACCGTGGTGTATTCGCCCTGCTGCAGCACCCGCAGCAGCCGGGTCTGGGCGTCCATCGGCATGTCGCCGATCTCGTCGAGGAACAGCGTGCCGCCCTCGGCCTGTTCGAAACGCCCGGCCGAGCGCGAGGCGGCGCCGGTGAAGGCCCCCTTCTCGTGGCCGAACAGTTCCGATTCGATCAGATCGCGCGGGATCGCCGCCATGTTGATGGCGACGAAGGGCCCGGCCCGGCGCTTGCCGTAGTCGTGCAGCGCCCGCGCCACCAGTTCCTTGCCGGTGCCGCTCTCGCCGGTGATCATCACCGTCAGGTCGGTCTGCATCAGGCGGGCGAGGACCCGGTAGATGTCCTGCATCGCCGGCGAGCGCCCGACCAGCGGGATCGCGTCGGCCTCGGCGTCGCTGTCGTCGACCACCCGCTTGTGCTTCGGCTCGGCGAGCGCCCGGCCGACGATGGCGATCAGCTCCTTCAGGTCGAAGGGCTTGGGCAGATATTCGTAGGCGCCCCGCTCGGAGGCGCGGATCGCCGTCATGAAGGTGTTCTGGGCGCTCATCACGATCACCGGCAGATCGGGCCGGAGCTTCTTGATGCGCGGCAGGAGGTCGAAGGCGTTCTCGTCCGGCATCACCACGTCGGTGATCACCAGATCCCCCTCCCCTTGCGCGACCCAACGCCACAGCGTCGCGGCGTTCGAGGTCAGGCGCACTTCGTAGCCGGCGCGCGACAGCGCCTGATTGAGCACGGTGCGGATGGCGGCGTCGTCGTCGGCGACGAGAATGTTGCCGGAAGGCATGACCGTATGTCCTCGTCAGATGTCAGAAACCGCCACGCGTCTTGTCGTCCCTGGCGCCGCTGAAGGCGGGCATCAGGATCCGGAAGACGGTGCGACGGGGCTGGGATTCGCATTCGACCACGCCACCGTGGTCACGGATGATCTTGGCGACCAGGGCGAGGCCGAGGCCCGAACCGTTGGTCTTGGTGGTCACGAAGGGGTCGAACAGATGTTCGATCAGATCGGCCGGCACACCGGGGCCGTTGTCCTTGACGCAGAACTCGAGGGCCAGCGTCACCTTGTCCTTGGAGCCGGGCACCGACAGGCGGACGCCGGGCCGATAGGCGGTGGTCAGGATGATCTCGGCGTCCGGCTGCTCGCCGAGCGACTCGCAGGCGTTCTTGACCAGATTGAGGAACACCTGGACCAATTGGTCGCGGTTGGCATAGACCGGCGGCAACGACGGATCGTATTCCTCGACGATCCTGACCGAGCGTCCGAAACCCGATTGCGCCAATCTCTTCACGTGATCGAGCACGGTGTGGATGTTGACCGCGTCGCGCTCGACCGGGCGATCGTCGGAGAACACCTCCATCCGGTCGACCAGTTTGACGATCCGGTCGGCCTCGTCGCAGATCAGCCGGGTCAGCGCCCGATCCTCGTCGCCGGCCGACTGCTCGAGCAACTGGGCGGCGCCGCGGATGCCGGACAGCGGGTTCTTGATCTCGTGGGCGAGCATCGCCGCCAGCCCCGACACGGTGCGCGCGGCGCCGCGATGGGTCAGCTGGCGGTCGATCTTGTCGGCCATCGAGCGTTCCTGGAGCATCACCACCACGGCGTCGGGACGCTCGCCGAGCGGCGCGGCGTAGATGTCGACCATCTTGTCGCCGGGCAGGCGCGGGCTCTCGATGTCGACGCGGTATTCCGACACCGGCGCCTGACGGTCGCGCACCTGATTGATCAGTTCCAGGAGCGGCGAGCCGAAGGGGATGAAATAGCTGATCTTGTGGCGGCGCATGAAGCCGACGCTGGCCTGGAAGAAATGTTCGGCGGCGTCGTTGGCGGCGATGATCATGCCGGCCCCGTCGACGGTGATCACCGGATGCGGCAGCGCGTTGAGGACCGAGATCGGCGTCGCGGGCACGGGCGTGACGGGCGCCGGGGCGGAGTCGGTGTTGGTCATGCGGCACTCCTTGCCGACAGATCCGCGAACAGGCATTCGATCAGACGGATCGCCCGGACGGGATCGTCGGCGGTCAACAGGGCTCGGCGGTCGGCGGCCGCGACGGGCGCCGCACCGGCGGATTCGGCGGCGTCGAGATACCAGGCGAGATGCTTGCGCGCCGCCTTGACCCCGACGAAGCGGCCGTGATGGGCGATCATCGCCTCGTAATGTTCGGCGACCAGGGCGGCGAGCGCCGCGCCGCTCGGTGCAGGCACCTCGGGTCGTCCCGCCAGCGCCGCCGAGATCGCTCCCGGCAGCCACGGCCGACCGCAGGCGGCACGCCCGATCATCACCCCGTCGGCGCCGGACGCGAGAAGCGCATCCTCGGCGGTTTCCGGCGAGGCGATGTCGCCGTTGACGATCAGCGGAATGGCGATCGCCGCGCGCACCGGCCGGACCGCCGCCCAGTCGGCTTCGCCTTCGTAGAACTGATCGCGGGTGCGGCCGTGGACGGTGACCATCGTCACCCCTTCGGCCTCGGCACGACGAGCGAGCTCGGGCGCCACCAGCGCCGAGCGGTCCCAGCCGAGCCGCATCTTGACGGTCACCGGTACTGCCACCGCGGCGCGCACCGCGACGATGATCGCCGTCGCCAGATCGAGGTCGCGCATCAAGGCGGCGCCCGACCAGCCGTTGACCACCCGTTTGGCCGGGCAGCCCATGTTGAGATCGATCACGTCGGCGCCGGCGTCGACCGCCATCTTCGCCGCCCGCGCGGTCTGGGCCGGCTCCCGTCCGGCGATCTGCACCACGTGGCAGGCGAGCCCTTCGCCCGCCAGCCGCACCGTGGCGTCGACGTCGCCGACCTGCAGCGCGTCGGAAGCGACCATCTCGGTCACCACCACGTCGCAGCCGAAGCGCGCCGCCAGCCGGCGGAAAGGCAGATCGGTGATGCCCGACATCGGCGCCAGGAACACCGGACGACGGTGAGTCCAGCGACCGAGCACCACGGGACGGTCGACCGTCCGGGGGGCTTCCGTCTCCGGTTGCGGAGAATGCCTGCTCATTCGCTGTGCATCGTGGGCCATCGGCCACATGAATGGCAGAATTTTGGGCGAGAGCAAGCCACCATGTGAAATTTTGCGCAGATTCATCACCGATCGGCGCCGCCGCAGCCCGAAAACGTCATCGCGGGTATAGCGAACCGCGTTTCCCGGAGCCAGTACCGACCATTCCTACCCGCAATCGGGCGCGTCGGCCTTCACAGAGGCGTCTGCAGATCGATGAAGGTCGCGGCCGGCACGACCGACGCCATCTCTTCGACGAAGTCGCCGGCGAAGACCTCTCGCTCCGCCACTTCGAGGAATCGGGCATCGCTCATGTCGTAGAAGGCATGGAGCACCGCATCGACGTCGCTCGGGTAGAACGGCTTCTTCAGGAAGAATTCCACGCCGATGTGCGAGGCGGCGCGTCGCACCCCCTCGTCGGACTGGCCCGACATCAACACCACATGGGTGTCGGCGCGGCTGTAGAGGATCTCGCCGGCCGCCTCAAGCCCGTCGATGCCGGGCATGTTCAGGTCGATGAAGGCGACGTCGTAGACCTGACCGCGGAACGCCGCGATCGCCGCTCCGCCGGTCGCCGCCTCTTCGACGGTGAGATTGAACCGGCTCTTCTCGATGATCTTGCGCACCAGCGTCCGAACGGTGGCGCTGTCGTCGACCACCAGCACCCGCCGCGAGCGCGACATCTGCATCACCCGCAACAGCACCGCGGCGACCTTCTGCGGATCGAAGGGCTTCGGCAACACGTCGTAGGTGCCGCGCGCCTCCAGCTTGCTCAGGGTCGAGTCCGACAGGTCGGAGGAGATCGAGACGATGATCGGCGGCTTGCGCCCGCACATGATCGCGTCGAGCTTGTCGAGAAAGGCGATGCCGCTGACCTTGGGCATGTTGAGATCGAGGAACACCACTTCGGGAATGAACTTCGACAGGAAGCGCGCCGCCTCGAGGGCGCCTTCCGCCTCGAACACCTGACAATCGCGAATGATGTTGGCGATGGCGACTCGGAGGTGATTACGTACCGTAACCGAGTCGTCGACGATCAGAGCACTCAAGACCGGCATGGTTGTTCCTACGACGCGAGGGCGGTCGAGACCGACAATTCGCGAACAACTATAAAATTCCGTTGATTTCTGCCGGCACACGCGCGACGTCGCGCCAACATCGCGCCTCGGCGCTCGCCGCGACGGTTCACCGTCCGCGCTCGCCGCCATGTTCGGCCGATCGATCCTCGGCTATACCGATCGCGGACCGCGGCGGCGGTCGCAACGGAGGGGAGACGGCGAGTGGCCGAGAGACAGGTGGCGGTGGTGATCGTCGCGGCGGGGACCGGAACGCGGGCCGGCGAGGTCGGCGAAGCGCCCAAGCAGTACCGCCGGCTGGCCGGACGCAGTCTGCTCGCCCATACGCTCGACGTGTTCCTCGCCCATCCGGCGATCGACCGCATCGTCACCGTCATCCATCCCGACCACGGCGATCTCTATGCCGCGGCGATCGCCGACCTCGCCGCCGCCGCGCGCCTGGGGCCGGCGGTCACCGGCGGCGCCAGTCGCCAGATCTCGGTCGCCCGCGGGCTCGAGGCGCTGGCCGCCGATCCGCCCGATCTGGTGCTGGTCCACGACGCCGCCCGCCCCTTCGTCACCGCCGCGGTGATCGACCGGGCGATCGCCGCGCTCGCCGAAGTCGAGGGTGCGCTGGTCGCCGTCCCGGTGGTCGACACCCTGAAACACGCCGACGCGGCGGGCCACATCCTCGCCACGCGCCCTCGCAACGACCTCCATGCCGCCCAGACCCCCCAGGGCTTCCGCTATCCCGCCCTGCTCGCCGCCCATCGCCGCGCCGCAGCGGAAGGCCAGGACGCCTTTACCGACGACGCCGCGGTCGCCGAATGGGCGGGGCTGGCGGTGCGGGTGGTCACCGGCGACCCGGCCAACGTCAAGGTCACCACGGCCGAGGACCTGATCGAGGCCGAGCGCCGCCTCGATCGCGACCGCTTCGCCCGCGCCGCCGACGTCCGGGTCGGCACCGGCTACGACGTCCACGCCCTGGTGCCGGGCGACTTCGTCACCCTGTGCGGGGTGCGGATCGACCATGACGCCCGCCTCGACGGCCATTCCGACGCCGACGTGGCGCTGCACGCCCTGACCGACGCGATTCTCGGGGCGCTCGGCGACGGCGACATCGGCGCCCATTTCCCGCCCTCCGAGATGCGTTGGCGTGGCTGCGATTCGGCGGTGTTCCTGGCGGATGCGCTGGCGCGGATGGCGGCGCGCGGCGGGTTCCTGGCCCATGCCGACGTCACACTGATCGCCGAGGCGCCGAAGATCGGGCCGCACCGCGAGGCGATGCGCACCCGCCTCGCGCAGCTGTGCGGCGTCGCCCTCGACCGGGTGGCGGTCAAGGCCACCACCAACGAGAAACTCGGATTCGTCGGCCGTCGCGAGGGTATCGCGGCGATCGCCACCGCCACCGTCCGTCTGCCGCTGCCCTGAAGGAGCCCGAAGTGCAGGATCTCTCCCCCCTCGAAGCCCGTGCTGCCGCGACGCTGGCCGCCGCCCGCGCCCGCGGCCTCAAGCTCGCCACCGCCGAGAGCTGCACCGGCGGCCTGGTCGCCGGCCTCTTGACGGCGATCGCCGGGTCCTCGGACGTGTTCGAGCGCGGCTTCGTCACCTATTCCAACGACGCCAAGGCCGAGATGCTGGGGGTCGATGTGGCGCTGCTGGCCCGGCGCGGCGCCGTCGATCCGCAGGTCGCGGTCGAGATGGCGGCCGGCGCGCTGGCGCATTCCAAGGCGCAGGTCGCGGTGGCGATCACCGGCATCGCCGGCCCCGGCGGCGGCTCGGCCAAGAAGCCGGTCGGCCTCGTGCATTTCGCGGTGGCCCGCGGCGATCGGGTCGAGCCGGTCGAATGCCGCTTCGGCGATCTCGGGCGCGACGCGGTGCGCCACGCCTCGATCGTCCAGGCGCTCGATCTGCTCGACGCGGCGATCGCCTGGGGCTGAGTCCGCGGGTCGGGTCAGACGGCCTTGGCGATGCGGTCGAAGGCCTGGAGACGGGCGAGCAGCGCCGGCATCTCGGCGAGCGGCACCATGTTGGGCCCGTCGGACGGCGCGCGGTCGGGATCCTCGTGCGTCTCGATGAACAGGCCGGCGACGCCGACCGCCACCGCGGCGCGAGCCAGCACCGCCACGAAGCGCCGTTCGCCGCCCGACGAGGTGCCCTGCCCGCCCGGCTGCTGCACCGAATGGGTGGCGTCGAAGATCACCGGCGCGCCGGTCTCGGCCATGATCGGCAGCGCCCGGAAGTCGGAGACCAGGGTGTTGTAGCCGAAGCTGGCGCCGCGCTCGGTCAAGAGCACGTTGGGATTGCCGGCGTCGACCAGCTTGGCGACGACGTTCTTCATGTCCCAGGGCGCCAGGAACTGGCCCTTCTTGACGTTGACCACCCGGCCGGTCGCGGCGGCCGCGAGCAGCAGGTCGGTCTGGCGGCACAGGAAGGCCGGGATCTGCAGCACGTCGACCGCTTCGGCGACCGGCGCGCACTGATGGGCGTCGTGGACGTCGGTCAGCACCGGGATCCCGAGGCTTTCGCGGATCTCGGCGAACACCGGCAGGGCCGCGTCGAGACCGAGGCCGCGCGCCGCGCTCGCCGAGGTGCGGTTGGCCTTGTCGAACGAGGTCTTGAACACCAGTCCGATGCCGAGGGTCTCGGTGATCTCCTTCAGCGCCGCGGCCATCTCCAGGGCGTGGGCGCGGCTCTCCATCTGGCAGGGGCCGGCGATCAGCGCGAAGGGCAGATGGTTGGCGAAGCGGACCGAACCGATCCGGACTTCCGTGGCGGGGGTCATCGAAGCTCCTGAGGCGGTCGGGGAGACGCAGGCTCGAACGCCACCGCGACCCCGGCGACATCGGCGACGACGAAACTCTCGGCCCGGTCGAGGACCGGGAAGCCGCCGGCAATCAGTTGCGCCGCCGCCTCGCCGAAATCGGCGACGGCGAAACGCAGACCGGCGAGCGACAGCCCGCGCGGCTCGATCGGCAGGCTGTCGGCGCCATGGCGCCAACGGAAGGCGGCCGGCGTCAACACCTCGAGGGTGCCGCGCGGCAGATCGAGGGCCAGCCCGAAGCTCGAGGCGCGCAGGGCGCGCAACCCCGCGAAGGCCTCGAGATCGATGTGGTAATCGGCCGGATCGGGCGCCACCGCGACGATCGCCGAAAGCCCCACCGCGGTGTTGGGATGGCGCGGCGGCACCGCGTCCCAGAAGTCGTCCGGCACCCGATGGCGGCAGGTGAAGAACCCGGCGTCGCAGGACTCGCCGATCCGGCTGCCGCGCAGGGTCGCGAAGGTCAGATCGAAGCCGACGGTCCGCTCGCTGCCGTCCTCGGCGACTGCCTGACGCTCGAAACCGAAGGGTGCGGCGAGCCCGAGCCCGGCGGCTGCGAAGGCGGCACGATCGGCGTCGGGATCGTCGGAGGCGAGCGCCAGCATCGCCAGCCCTTCACCCCGGCGCGCCAGCCGGTCGGCGACGAAACCGCCGAAGGAGAAGGCGCCGGATTCTGTCGGCGGGATCCGGCCGGGCTCGGCGATCGCCAGAAGCTCGACGAACGAATGATCGAAGCGGATCGTTCGGTTGATCGTGCCCCAGGGATGGACGCCGATCTCGGTGGTGCGGAAGCCGAGCCGGTGCCAGGCGTCGGAGAGCCGGTCGAGGGCGTGGCCGACAACCACGACGTGGTCGACGCCGCGGCCCGCCGGGGGACCGCCGGCGATGGCGCGGACGAGCGTCGGGATCGGGGTCACGGCAGGTCCTCGCGGGTCGCGCTCGGGACGGGGAACGGGCGGGTCAGATCGCCATCGCCGCGGCGTCGACGATGCCGCCGGCGATCGAGGCGCTGGCGAGCAGGATGCCCGAAGAGATTTCGCCGCGCTCGATCCGCGCAGAGACGTCGCGCAGCAGCATCAGTCGGAAGAACCAATAGACCCCGACCTGCACCACGATCGCCACCACGCCCCACACCAGATAGACCAGGAGGGTCGCGGCGTGCTGGGCGGCGACCGCCAGCGGCAGGGTGTAGCCGATCATGCTGCCGGCGAAGGCGATCGCCGCGGCGCGATTGTCGGCGCGGATCAGCGCCAACTCGTCGTGCGGCGTGGCGACCGTGTAGACCGCGACGTAGAGGGCGATCAGCCCCAGGGCCAGCCCGACATAGACCACGAAGGGTCCGAGGCCGGCGAGGCTTTCGGTGAGCGGTTGCAGATCCATGGTCGCGGGCCCTTCGGTCTCGGGGGCGCTCGACGTCACACCAGCCGGCTCTGCTCCTTCGCCGCAGCGATGAAGGAGGTGAACAGCGGATGCGGCTCGAACGGCCGGCTCTTCAGTTCCGGATGGTACTGGACGCCGATGAACCACGGATGATCGGCGATTTCCACGGTTTCCGGCAAGATGCCGTCCGGCGACATGCCCGAGATGTGCAGGCCCGCCGCCTCGAGGGCGTCGCGATAGGCGATGTTGACCTCGTAGCGATGGCGATGGCGCTCGGAGATCACCGTCGAGCCGTAGATCTCGGCGATCTTGGAGCCGGCCTCGAGCCGCGCCTCGTAGGCGCCGAGCCGCATGGTGCCACCGAGGTCGCCGCCCTCTTCGCGGGTGTGCAACTCGTTGCCCTTGACCCATTCGGTCAGCAGGCCGACCACCGGCGCCTCGCAGGGGCCGAACTCGGTCGAATTGGCGTCGGCGATGCCGGCGAGATTGCGGGCCGCCTCGATCACCGCCATCTGCATCCCGAAACAGATGCCGAAATAGGGGATCTTCTTGCGCCGGGCATGGCTCGCCGCGAGGATCTTGCCCTCGGTGCCGCGCTTGCCGAAGCCGCCGGGTACCAGGATGCCGTGGACGTGTTCGAGATAGGGGGTCGGATCCTCCTTCTCGAAGACCTCCGACTCCAGCCAGTCGATGTTGACCTTGACCCGGTTGGCGATGCCACCGTGGGTCAGCGCCTCGGTCAGCGACTTGTAGGCGTCCTTCATCTCCGTGTACTTGCCGACCACCGCGATGGTCACCTGACCTTCCGGATTGTGGATCCGGTCGGAGATGCCACGCCAGCGCGACACGTCGGGCTCGCGCACCCCGCCGATGCCGAAGGCCGCCAGCACTTCGTCGTCGAGCCCCTGCTCGTGATAGGCGATCGGCACGTCGTAGATCGACGGGACGTCGAGGGCCTGGATCACCGCCGAGGGGCGGACATTGCAGAACAGCGACAGCTTGCGACGTTCGGTCTCGGGGATCGAGCGGTCGGCGCGCACCAGGAGGATGTCGGGCTGGATGCCGATTGAGCGCAGTTCCTTGACCGAATGCTGGGTCGGCTTGGTCTTCAACTCGCCGGCCGACGGGATGTAGGGCATCAGGGTCAGATGGACGTAGACCGCGTGATCGCGCGGCAACTCGTTGCCGAGCTGGCGGATCGCCTCGAAGAACGGCAGGCCCTCGATGTCGCCGACCGTACCGCCGACCTCGATCAGGACGAAGTCGTAGTCCTCGTTGCCGGCGACCACGAATTCCTTGATCGCGTCGGTGACGTGGGGAATCACCTGGACGGTGCCGCCGAGGTAGTCGCCGCGGCGCTCCTTGGCCAGGATGTCCTGGTAGATCTTGCCGGTGGTGATGTTGTCCTGCTTGGTCGCCGGTCGCCCGGTGAACCGCTCGTAGTGGCCGAGATCGAGATCGGTCTCGGCGCCGTCGTCGGTGACGAAGCATTCGCCGTGTTGATACGGCGACATCGTCCCGGGATCGACGTTGAGATACGGGTCGAGCTTGCGCAGCCGGACCTTGTACCCACGTGCCTGAAGGAGCGCTCCGAGGGCCGCCGACGCAAGCCCCTTGCCGAGCGAGGACACCACACCGCCGGTGATGAATACGTACCGCGCCATGGGATTCGACCATTAGCTCATCGACGCCCGATTCGCGAGAGCGCGAACGGCGTACGTCGATATCATCCACGGGGGTCGGTGCCGATCGCAATCCGACCTGTTCACGAACGAAAGCGGGACCGGGGGGGCATCGTCGGCCCGACCGGTCCCGGATCGATGCGCGGGCCCCGTCACCGGAGCCCGGCGGTCACTGACCGGCGGGCTTGGGAGCCGGAGCCGACTGGCCGCTCTTCTGCATCTGCTGGAGCTGGTCGAGGATGCCGGCCGGGCTCGCCGGTGCCGCCGGAGCACTCGGGGCCGCCGGCTGCGACGCGGCCGGGACCGCCCGGTCGAGAATCGACGAGGGCCGCTCGCCGGTGCGCCCGGCGAGGACCGCCAGCACCAGCGACGTGGCGAAGAACCCGGCGCCGAGGATGGCGGTGGTGCGGGTCAGCACGTTGGCGGTACCGCGCGACGACATGAAGCCGCCGCCGCCGATGCCGAGCGCCCCGCCCTCCGACTTCTGGAGGAGCACGACCCCGACCAGAGCCAGCACCAACATCAGATGAATCACGATGATGACGGTTTCCATCGATCCCAACCGGCTTTCTCGAAGACTGCGGCATCCGTCCGCTGACGGGGTCCGAGCCATGAATCACGCGCCGCGAGCGGGTAGACCCGCACGACGTTCGGAGGGGGTCTTACACGATCCCCGCCGCCGACGCCAGAGCGACGAGCGTCGCGATGATCGTTCGTAAACACCCCCTCACATATCGGTGATCACCCCGTCATTGTTTCCATATGTCGAACGATGCGTCGCTCCGACGGTGGCTCGTGCGAACCGGTCGCAGAGGGCAAGATCCGCTCACCCCAAACCGCGACCCGCCGACGCGCCGGTCGCCCCGATCCGAGGACGAGATCCGATGACGCTCACCGAAACGCTCAACCCCCAGGCTCCCAAGGCCCTCGCCGCCCTGCGCATCGTCACCGCGCTGGTGTTCCTGGCCCACGGCACCGCCAAGTTCTTCGCCTTCCCGCATGTCGCGATGTTCGACGGCATGCCGGTGTTCTCGCTCTACGGCCTCGCCGGCGTGCTCGAGTTGGCCGGCGGTCTGCTGCTGCTGGTCGGCCTGTTCACCCGCCCGACCGCCTTCGTGCTGGCCGGCTTCATGGCCGTCGCCTACTTCATGGCCCACGCACCGAAGAGCTTCTTCCCGATCATCAACGGCGGCGACAGCGCCATCCAGTTCTGTTTCGTGTTCCTCTATCTGGTGTTCGCCGGCGCCGGCGCCTGGTCGCTCGACGCCAAGCGCGGCGCCTGATCGGAGCCGACACCGGTCCTCGGCCCTTCCCCGCGATCGGGCTCCGGCTCGGTCGCGGCGGGTGGAACGAGGCCCCAGAAACGACGAAGGCGGCAGGCTCCTCGGAGCCGCCGCCTGTCTCGTCTGCACACTCGTTGATCGAGTGGTTCTCCTCGGGCGTCCTCAAGGGAAACCCGTTTCCTCCGCGGGCGCTTTCGACGGAGCGCCTTCTGCCGGAACCCGCCGATGCGACCCGTGGGCGGCGCATCGGTGTGTAGCATTTCTGCTGCGCAACGCATCTAGACCCGTCCGGATCCGAAGGCGATGCGCAAATCGCCGCACCGTCAGCGATAGGCCGCGGCGATCGCCAGGAAGTCGGTCGCCTTGAGGCTGGCGCCGCCGACCAGGGCGCCATTGACGTTCTTCACCGACAGCAGTTCCTTGGCGTTCGACGGCTTGACCGAGCCGCCGTAGAGGATCCGCACGCTTTCGCCGACCGGCCCGTAGAGGGCGACGAGCTTGGCGCGGATGAAGCCGTGGACTTCGGCGACGTCGGCCGCCGTCGGTACCAGCCCGGTGCCGATCGCCCAGACCGGCTCATAGGCGACGACCAGCGACTCGGCGGTCGCGCTCGCGGGCATCGAGCCGTCGACCTGGGTGCCGACCACATAGAGGGCGCGGCCCGACTTGCGCTCGGCTTCGGTCTCACCGACGCAGACGATCGCCACCAGTCCGGCGCGCTGCGCCGCTTCCGCCTTGGCGCGGACGATCTCGTCGGTCTCGCCGTGATCGGTGCGGCGCTCCGAATGGCCGACGATCACCATCGTCGCGCCGGCGTCCTTGAGCTGCTCGGCGGCGATGTCGCCGGTATGGGCGCCGGAGACCTTGGCGTGGCAGTCCTGACCGCCGATGGCGATCGGGCCGGAGCGCGGCGCAAAGGCGGCGATCAACACGGCCGGCGGGCAGATCGCCAGATCGACCACGGCGCGGCTGGCGGCATCATGGCCGGCGATCATGGCATCGAGCTCGGCGACCGAGGCGGCGACGCCGTTCATCTTCCAGTTGCCTGCGACGAGGGGCTTCATCTCGGGTCTCCACGCGGTTTGTTGCGAGGCGCGCCCGGCCCGACGGACCGGCGACGCCGCGCCGATCGGTAGCACTTCGCTCGAACATCCCGCAACCATCGCGCTGGTGCCCGGCCGTCCGGCCGGAACACTACGGATCGGTCCGCCGCCCGGGCGCCGCCCCGCCCGCCGCCCGCCACAGCGCCCGCATGTGCTCGGCGAGATCCTCGGGCTCGAGCCCGTAGCTGTCGACCAGAGAGCGGCGATCGAGGGTCGGATCGCGCGGCAGGCCGGGAATCCGGCGGGCGTCCTCGGCCGGCGCCAGTTCGATCAGCACCGATCCGCCGGACCAGGCCTCGCCGGCGTCGATCGACAGCACCGCGTTCCAGGGAATGGTGTGGGCGAACACCAGCCACGCCCGGATCCGGAAGCCCGCGGCGTCGAGCCGCAGCGTGTTGGCACCGGGCAGGATCAGGGCGAGACAGCCGAGCACCATCGCCCAACAGATTGCCAGGGCGATCACGCCGGTCAGCCCCGGTTCGAGGGCGTGCAGCACCCCACCCGCCACCGCGGCGCCCAAGGCCAAGCCGAGGAGCGGTATCCGCCGCATGTCGCGCGCCGCCAGGGTGACCGGAACGAGAAGCGTAGGATCGGTCGGCGGCATGCGGGCACTCCGGAGGCGAGCCGCAGCGCGCCCGCACCGGAGGGCGACTCGGCGCGCTCATCATGTCTCCCGCCCGCCCTCTGCGGCAACCGGTTGCGCGGGATGTCTTTCGACGGAGAATCGGTCGCCGCGGCGCTCCGCGAGCTTCGATACCGGAGGTCCCGATGCCGCCTTGCCTCGCGCCCGCTCCGTTCCTATGATCCGCGCCGCTCGCGCCGGGGCCCTCTCCGGCTGCCCGAACCCGCATCCGATCGGTCCCACGCCCCCATGCTCGACGTTCTGCGCCGCGGCGCCTCCACCTGGGTTTCCAAAGTTCTCCTGTCGGTGCTGATCGTCAGCTTCGGCGTCTGGGGTATCGCCGACGTGTTCCGCGGCTTCGGCTCGAACACCGCCTTCCGGGTCGGGTCGCACGAGATCGGCGTCGCCGAACTCGATCAGACCTACGCCCGCGAGTTGCAGCAGGCGTCGAGCCGGCTCGGCCGCAACCTGACCAAGGACGAGGCGCTGCGCACCGGCGTATCGCAACAGATCCTGTCGAAGATCGTCACCGACGTGACGCTGTCGGAAGCGGTACGCAGCCTGCACCTCGGCATTTCCGATTCGACCATCGGCGCGCAGATCCTGATGGACCCCGCCTTCAAGGGCGCCTCGGGCGCCTTCGATCGCAGCCGCTTCGTCGAGCTCTTGCGCTCCAACGGCTGGAACGAGGACATCTACGTCACCCGTCGCCGCGCCGATGCGCTGCGCAGCCAGCTGCTCGACGGCGTCTCCGGCGGCTTCACCGCGCCGAAGGTGTGGGCCGAGGCGATCGACCGCTACCGCAACGAGACCCGCACCCTGCGCTACGTGACCGTCTCGCCGGCGAGCCTCGGCGCTCTGCCGACGCCGTCGGAGAGCGATCTCGCGACGTTCTATGAACAGCGCAAGGCCGCCTTCCGGGCGCCGGAGACCCGCGGACTGATCGCCCTGGTGCTCGACGCCGCGGCGATCGCCAATCCCGCCGACGTCACCGACGACGACGCCCGCGCCGAATATGCCCGCCAGAAGGCCAAGTTCACCACGCCCGAGAAGCGTCGGGTGCTGCAACTGAGCTTCGACGACGCGGCGGCGGCCACGGCTGCCGCCGCCCGTCTCGCCGCCGGAACGCCCTTCGAGGATCTGGTCGCCGAGCGCGGCGCCAAGGTCGAGGACGTCGATCTCGGCCTGCTGGCCCGCACCGGCTTCGTCGATACGACGATCGGCGACGCCGCCTTCGCCATCCCCGAGGTCGGCGGCACCGTCGGCCCGGTCGCCGGCCGCATCGCCACCGTCATCCTCAAGCTCGCCGAGAAGGTGCCCGGCACCGAGAAGGCCTATGCGGATGTCGCGAACGAGTTGAAGACCGAGATCGCCCGTCGTCGCGCCGAAGGCGAGGTGCTGTCGCGCCACGACCAGATCGAAGACGCGCTGGCCGGCGGCGCCAAATTGTCCGAGGTCGCGACCCGCTTCGGCCTCAACCCGGTGGTCATCGACGCGGTCACCCGCGACGGCACCCTGTCCTCCGGCGTCAAGCTGACCGGCCTGCCGCAGCAGGCGAAGCTCCTGACCGGCGCCTTCGAGAGCGACGTCGGCGTCGAGAACGACACCCTCGATCTCGGCGGCCACGGCTTCCTGTGGTACGCGGTGACCGCGGTGGCGCCGGCCCACGACCGGCCGCTGGCCGAGGTCCACGATCGTGTCGTCGCCGCCTGGACCGCCGAAGCCGACGCCAAACGCCTCGATGCCGCCGCCGCCGCCTTCGTCGCCCGCCTGAAGGCCGGCGAGGAATTCGACAAGGTCGCCGCCGACACCAAGCTGGAGCCCAAGACGTCGAGCGAGATCAAGCGCGACGAGCCCGCCGACGACCTGTCGACCGCCGCCGTCTCGGCCGCCTTCGCCGGCGGCGAGGGCCATGTCGCGATCGCCCCGGCCAAGGACGAGGGCCGCATCGTCCTGCAGGTCGCCTCGATCACCGAACCGGTGTTCTTCGCCGAGACCGACGACGCCAAGGCGCTCGCCGCCCAGACCTCGAACGCGATCCAGAACACCCTGCTGGAGAGCTGGCTGGTGCGGGTTCAGAAGGAGATCGGCGTCAGTTCCAACCAGCAGGTGATCGCGCGCGTCATCGGCCGTTCCAAGGACTGAGGCCCGTCATGCGTGTCGAACCGTCGCCGGAAGCCTTCGCCCCGCTCTACGACGCCGGGCGCTCGACCGTGGTGTGGACCACCCTGGTCGCCGATCTCGAGACCCCGGTCTCGGCCTATCTCAAGGTCGCCGCCGGGCGTGATCCGAGCATCCTGCTCGAATCGGTCGAGGGCGGCTCGACCCGCGGCCGCTATTCGATGATCGCTCTCGATCCCGATCTGGTGTTCCGCGCCCGCGGCGAGGCCGGCGAGATCAACCGCCGCTTCGCCGTCGACCGCACCGCATTCGAGCCGGTCGAAGGCCGTTCGCTCGACGTGCTGCGCAGCCTCGTCCACGACAACGAGTTCGAGATGCCGCCGGGCCTGCCGCCGATGTCGGCCGGCATGTTCGGCTATCTCGGCTACGACATGGTCCGCCAGATGGAGGCGATCGGCGCCCCCAATCCCGATCCGATCGGCCTGCCCGACGCGATCCTGGTGCGGCCGCGCACCGTGCTGATCTTCGACGCGGTCAAGGACGAGATCTGGATCGTCACCCGGGTTCACCCGGAGGCCGGGGTTTCGGCACCCCATGCGCACGCCCGCGCCGTCGATCGGCTGACCGCGGTGGTCGACGCCCTCGACCGGCCGCTCGCCCGCGGCGCCTACGAGATCGGCGATCTGTCGCTCGACATGGCCGCGACCTCCAACACCACGCCGGCCCAATATGCCGCGATGGTCGATCGCGCCAAGGACTACATCCGCGCCGGCGACATCTTCCAGGTGGTGCTGTCGCAGCGCTTCGAGGCGCCCTTCCCGCTGCCGCCCTTCGCCCTCTACCGGGCGCTGCGGCGGGTCAATCCGGCGCCGTTCCTCTACTTCCTCGACTTCGGCGACTTCGCGGTCGCCGGTTCCAGCCCGGAGATCCTGGTACGGGTGCGCGACGGCGAGGTCACCATCCGGCCGATCGCCGGCACGCGGCCCCGCGGCGCGACGCCGGTCGAGGACGAGCGCAACGCCGCCGACCTGCTCGCCGACCCGAAGGAATGCGCCGAGCACCTGATGCTGCTCGACCTCGGCCGCAACGACGTCGGCCGCGTCGCTTCGATCGGCTCGGTACGGGTCACCGACAAATTCTTCGTCGAGTACTACAGCCACGTCATGCACATCGTCTCGAACGTCGTCGGGCGCCTCGCCCCCGGCCGCGACGCCCTCGACGCGCTGGCCGCCGGTTTCCCGGCCGGCACCGTGTCGGGCGCCCCCAAGGTGCGGGCGATGGAGATCATCGACGAGCTCGAGGCCGAGAAACGCGGCCTCTATGCCGGCTGCGTCGGCTATTTCTCCGCCGACGGCGCGATGGACACCTGCATCGCGCTGCGCACCGCGGTGGTGCGCGACGGACGCATGTATGTCCAGGCCGGCGCCGGCATCGTCGCCGACAGCGTCCCGGCCTCCGAGCAGGTCGAATGCGTCAACAAGGCCAAGGCGCTGTTCCGCGCGGCCGAAGAGGCGGTGCGTTTCGCCGCGACGGTCGGCGACGGGCAGTGACCGCCCGCCGCCGGGGCGAGCGCGGCATATCGTCCGAAACGTTCGGGATCGTCGCGAATTGATGGAAATACCCCGGCGTTTCGCCGGTCGAATTAGGACTCTCTTGGTCTCTGGGCGTCAGACTCCGCGCCTGTGAGTCGGGAGGATCGGTCGGAAGACCGGTCCACCGCCCCGATCGGCACCCGGAGAGCCCCTCTATGACGGACCCGTTGCGCACCCGTCTCGCGCGCTTCGCCGCCGATCGAAGCGGCAACGTCGCGATGATGTTCGCCCTGGCGCTGGTGCCGCTGATCTTCGCCGTCGGCCTGGCGATCGATTATTCGGTGGCGGTGCGCAACCGCACCGAATTGCAGAGCGCCGTCGACGGCGCGGCGCTGGCCGCCTCGCGCGCCGCGGTCGACTACCTGTCCGACAACGGCTTCTCCGCCGCCAATGCCGCGACCGCCTCGACCCTCGGCGTCAACGCCGGCACCGCGCTGTTCAACGCCTCGGTCGCCGGCCTCAAGCTCGCCGCCGCGCCGGTTCTGACGCTGACCATGAGCATCCCCTCGGCCCAGAGCATCGGCGCCACCGCCTCGGCCACCGCTTCGGCCCCGACCTCGCTGCTGGCCGCGGTCGGCAAGACCTCGATCGATCTCGCGGCGGATGCCAGTGCCGTCGCCGCGCTGCCGGTGTCCTATTATCAGTTCCTGTTCCTGGTCGACATTTCCGGCTCGATGGCGATCGGCGGAACGTCGGCGGACATCGCGACGCTGCAGGCCAGTTCGGCCTTCGGTTATTGTGGCTTCGCCTGCCACGACCCCAATCACTACTACGGATCGACCGATTATCGCGTTCTCGCCAAAACCAAGAACATCAAGCTGAAGATCGACTACGTCACGACCGCGGTACAGACCTTTCTGACGACGCTCAATACCGCCCTGACCAAGGCCAATGCGCAGTCGAAGACGGCGATCTACACTTACGCGACGAATTTCACGACGCTGCAGGCGAGCACTTCGAGCATGTCGACGGCGATCTCCAGCGCCGCCAACATCGACGTCGAGCCGGTCGGCACCTCCTCGTCGAACTGGGGTTACACCAAGACCGCCAGTGCGCTCACCTCGATCAAGAACCTGCTCGCCAACGTCGGCGACGGCACCTCGACGACCAGCCGCAAGACCTATGTGATCTTCATCACCGATGCCCTCGAGGACCTGCCGGCGCCCGGCACCACCTACGGCCGCTCCACCGATCTCGCCTATGGCACCAACTGCACCACCTTGAAGAACGCCGGCGTGACCCTGATCACCGTCGAGGCGACCTATCCGGTGGTTCCCAACGACGCCCAGTACACCCAGATCGTCGCGCCTTGGGCGTCCTCGATGCAGCCGACCATGAAGGCCTGCGCGACCAGCGCGCAATGGGCCTTCTCGGCCACCGACGGCCCCGGCATCCAGGCGGCGATGAACACCGCCGTGGTCCAGATCACCAGCACCCTGCGCATCAGCAACTGAGTGCCCGCTCATCGCGCCGCGCCGGCCCCCTTCGCCGCGCAAGCGGCTTCGGTGCGGGCGGCGAGGTCGGACATGCCTTCGGACGCGAGCCAGATCGCGAGGGGAACGCGGTCGTCCGAGCCCGACCGGCGACGAACCGGCGTGCAGGGATCGAGCCCGCGATCGAGCAGCAGAGTGACGAAGCCGGGCTGATCGCGACAGTCGTCCGAGCAGAGCAGATCGAGCACGCCGCTGTCGTATCCGTCTCGCGCGTTCGGATCGGCACCGTGATCGAGCAGAACGGCGAGCAGGGCCGGTTTGCCCTGACGGGCGACCATGACGATCGGGAGCTGTCTCGATGCGTCGCGGCGGTTCGGATCGCCACCGGCGTCGAGGATGACGGCGAGCTTTTCGGGCGACGTGTACATCGCGGGATAGTCCAGAGCCACGGTCAGCGGCGTATAGCCTTGGATCGACGCATTGGGATCGAAGCCCCACCCGCGCATCCAGCGCATCAGCCCGGCGCCGCCCTCGAGCGCGAGCGCAGAAACGTAGCGGTCTTCGGGTGTGCCGATCGCGAGCAGATCCGCCACCCAGACGACGGCGAGCTCCGTGCGTTGCGGCCAACGTTCGTGGAGTTCGTCGTAGACGATCACCCCGGCGACGAAGACGGCGAACAACGCCACGGCTGAGGCGAGCCCGACGCCGGCGATCTTCAGGAGGCGGCGACCGAGAGGCCGGGTCATGGGATGTGCGCTCCGTGGTCGTGACGGATCGGCTGCTGTAGTCCTCGTCGGCGCCCCACTCATCGCACGGTCTCCCCGACCCCCTTCGCCGCGCAAGCGGCTTCGGCGCGGGCGGCGAGGTCGGGAAGGTCGAGGTCGGTGAGACGGAAGTGCAAGGGTCGGGTTCCATCAGGCCCGCGAAGGCCGGTACACGGATCGAACCCACGGTCCAGAAGCAGCGGCCAGATCATCCCGCGATCGGGTCCGAATGCCGTTTCACCCAGAAGATCCAACAGGCCTTCGCCTCCGGAATTGCGTGCATTGGGATTTGCCCCTGCCGCGAGGAGGATCCGCACGAGATCGGGTCGCTTGCACGCTGCGGCGACGAGCACGATCGGGCCGGCGGTCCCGACGCCTCGTTCCAGGTCGATACCACTCGACGCCAGCGCTTCGAAGGGGCGGACCGGGGGCGTACAGCCCCCTCCGAGGATCACGAGGGCGTAGTCGATCGGCCGATATCGGCGTGCGGGTGGATTGGGATCGAAGCCGCGCCAACGCGCCCATCGAACGAAGACGTCGCCCCACTCGTTTTCCGCGGCCACGAACAGGAGATCTTCGCGGTTCTCCAGTGCGAAGGCGTCCTCGAAGGAGAGAGAGGACAGTTGGAACGACCGGAACGCGTGATCGTGCCAATAATCGAGCGCGAGCGCCACGCCGAAGGGCAGCGAGCCGAGAACCACCAAAACGGCGAGCAATCTCGCAATGCGCTTCATGGGGTCGGTCCCCCGCGGTAGTGATCGGAGCGCAACGCGGCGATCGAGGGCGTCGTGGGGTGGTAGGGGGCGGCGGAACGGGGAACCATGGCGGAGGTCTCGCGAACGATGAGAGTGTATCATCGTCGCACGCGTTTTGCGCGAGAGGATTATATTCCTATCGTCCCCGACGGATGTGGGGCGCCCCCTCCCCGCGTGACAAAGCCGCCTCGCCTCGTTATCTGTGACGTCACGTCCGGCACGGAGGTCCGCCCGCCTTGTTCCTGGTCATCGACAACTACGACAGCTTCACCTGGAACCTCGTCCATCTGATCGGGGAACTCGGTCCCGAGCTCGAGGTCGTGCGCAACGACAAGATCACCGTCGACGAGATCGCCCGCCGCGATCCCGAGGGCATCGTGCTGTCGCCCGGGCCCCGCACCCCGACCGAGGCCGGGGTGTGCCTCGAGGTGATCACCCGCCTCGGCGCCGAGGTGCCGATCTTCGGCGTCTGCCTCGGCCATCAGGCGATCGGGCAGGCCTACGGCGGCCGGGTGATCCGCGCCCCTTCGCTGATGCACGGCAAGACCAGCACCATCCGTCACGACGGCCGGGGGCTGTTCCGTGGCCTCAATCACGATTTCCGGGCGACCCGCTATCATTCGCTGATCGTCGCCCGCGACGACCTGCCGCCGTCGCTGATCCCGGTCGCGAGTTCCGACGACGGGCTGATCATGGGCATGATGCACGCCGAACACCCGGTGCACGGCGTGCAGTTCCATCCCGAATCGATCGCCTCGGAATGCGGCGCCGACCTGATGCGCAACTTCCTCGCCATCGCCCGCGACTTCAACGACCACCGGCGCGGGCGGCGCGCGGCGTGAACCCGCGGCGGATCGGCCGCGACGGAGACCTCGACCCATGACCGACCTCAAGGCGCTGATCGGCAAGGCCGCCACCGGCGCGAGTCTGAGCCGCGAGGAGGCGCGCACCGCCTTCGACGTGATGATGTCGGGCGCCGCCACTCCGGCGCAGATCGGCGGCTTCCTGATGGCACTCCGGGTCCGCGGCGAGAGCGTCGACGAGATCACCGGCGCCGTCGAGGTGATGCGCGACAAGATGCTGCGGGTCGCGGCCCCCGCCGACGCGGTCGACATCGTCGGCACCGGCGGCGACGGCTCCGGCTCGTGGAACGTCTCGACCGCCTCGGCCTTCGTCGCCGCCGCCATGGGCATCCCGATCGCCAAGCACGGCAACCGCGCGCTGTCGTCGAAGTCCGGCTCGGCCGACGTGCTGGTCGCCCTCGGGGTCAAGATCGACATCTCGCCGGAGCGCATCGCCGAGTGCGTGCGCGAGGCCGGGGTCGGCTTCATGTTCGCCCCCGCCCACCATGCGGCGATGAAACACGTCGGCCCGGCCCGCGTCGAACTCGGCACCCGCACGGTGTTCAATCTGCTCGGACCGCTGTCCAATCCGGCCGGGGTCAAGCGGCAGATGACCGGGGTCTTCGCCCGCGCCTGGGTCGAACCGGTCGCCCGGGTGCTGGCCAATCTCGGCACGACCGCCGCCTGGGTGGTCAACGGCTCCGACGGTCTCGACGAGATCACCGTGACCGGCGAGACCCATGTCGCCGCGCTGGCCGACGGCCGCGTCACCGTGTTCACCGTGACCCCCGAACAGGTCGGTCTGCCGCGCCATCCGCCCGAGGCGCTGAAGGGCGGCGACGCCCAGCGCAACGCCGAAGCGCTGCGCGCGGTGCTGGCCGGCGAGCCCTCGGCCTATCGCGACATCGTGCTGATGAACGCCGGCGCCGCCGCGGTGGTCGCCGGTCGCGCCGCCGGCCTCGCCGAGGGCGTGGCGATGGCGAGGGAAGCGATCGATTCTGGCGCGGCGCACGCCCGCCTGTCGGCGCTGATCGAGGTCTCCGGCCGATGACCGAGATCCCCGACATCCTGCGCCGGATCGAGCGCTACAAGCGCGACGAGATCGCCGCCGCCCGGGCCACATTGCCCGAAGTCGAGTTGCGCGCTCGCCTCGCCGACGTCGCGCCGCCGCGCGGCTTCGCCGCGGCGCTCGCCGCCCGCAAGGCCGCCGGCCGTCGCGGCCTGATCGCCGAGATCAAGAAGGCGAGCCCGTCCAAGGGGCTGATCCGCCCCGACTTCGATCCGCCGGCACTGGCCCGCGCCTACGAGCAGGGCGGCGCCGCCTGCCTGTCGGTGCTGACCGACGCGCCGTCGTTCCAGGGCGCCCCCGGCTTCCTCGCCGCCGCCCGCGACGCCACCGCCCTGCCGGTGCTGCGCAAGGACTTCCTGTTCGACCCCTACCAGGTGGTCGAGGCCCGCGCCTGGGGCGCCGACTGCATCCTGATCATCCTTGCCGCGGTCGACGACGCCACCGCCGCGGCGCTCGAGACGGAAGCCTTCGCCCTCGGCATGGACGTGCTGATCGAGGTCCACGACGAGGCGGAACTGGCGCGCGCCCTGCGCCTCGCCTCGCCGCTGATCGGCGTCAACAACCGCGATCTGCGCACCTTCGAACTGTCGCTCACGGTGTCGGAACGGCTCGCGCCGCAGATCCCGGCCGACCGTCTGGTGGTCGGCGAGAGCGGCATCTTCACCCCCGCCGACTGCGCCCGCCTCGCGGCGGTCGGCATCACCACCTTCCTGGTCGGCGAGAGCCTGATGCGCTCGTCCGACGTCGCCGCCGCCACGGCGGCCCTCCTCGAGGACGCCTGACCATGGCCGACACCCCTACCCTCAGCCACGTCGATGCCTCGGGCTCGGCCCGCATGGTCGACGTCGGCGACAAGGCGGTGACCTCGCGCACCGCCGTCGCCGAGGCCCATGTGACGATGGCACCGGCCACCCTGGCCCTGATCCTCGAGCATCGCGCCGCCAAGGGCGACGTCATCGCCACCGCCCGCATCGCCGGGATCATGGCCGCCAAGCGCACCCACGAATTGATCCCGCTGTGCCATCCGCTGCTGCTGACCAACGTCGCGGTGGTGATCGAGCCCGACACCGAACTGCCGGGGCTCAGGATCGTCGCCACCGCCCGGGTCTCCGGCCAGACCGGGGTCGAGATGGAGGCGCTGACCGCGGCTTCCGTCGCCGCCCTCACCGTCTACGACATGGCCAAGGCGGTCGACCGCGGCATGGTGATCGGCGGCGTCCGGCTGCTCGAGAAGTCCGGCGGCCGCTCCGGCCACTGGCACGCTTCATGAGCCCGCGCAAACCGCTGACCCCGGTCGAGACGGCGCGTGCCGCCCTGCTCGCCGACGTCGCCCCGACGCCAATCGAACGCATCACACTCGCCGACGCACCCGGCCGGGTGCTCGCCGAAGATCTCGCCGCGCGACGGACCCAGCCGCCCTTCGACGTCTCGGCCATGGACGGCTGGGCGATCCGCGCAGCGGATGCCGCGCACCCGGGCGCCGTCCTGACGGCGATCGGCGAGGCCGCCGCCGGCCGGCGCGCCGCCGTGCCGGTCGCCGCCGGCGAGGCCGTGCGGATCTTCACCGGCGCGCCGATGCCGGTCGGCGCCGACACCGTGGTGGTCCAGGAAGCGACCCGCAGCGAGGGCGACCGGGTGATCCTCGGCGACGCCGTCACGCCCGGCCGCAACGTCCGCCGCGCCGGCGCCGACTTCCGCGACGGCGAGATCGGGCTCACCGCCGGCACCCGCCTCGACTTCACCAATCTCGGCCTGATCGCCGCGATGAACCACGCCGAGATCGCCGTCCACCGCCGTCCGCGGGTGGCGATTCTCGCCACCGGCGACGAGTTGGTGGCGCCCGGCACCGAGCCCGGCCCCGATCAGATCGTCGCCTCCAACGGCGTCGGCATCGCCGCCCTGGTCGCGGCGATCGGCGGTGTGCCGGTCGAGCTCGGCATCGTGGCCGATCGGCTCGACGCCACCGTCGCGGTGGTGACCGCGGCGCTCGCCGGCGACGTCGACGTGCTGGTGACCATCGGCGGCGCCTCGGTCGGCGACCACGACCACGTCCACGCGGCCCTCGGCGAGGCCGGCGTCGACATCGGCTTCTGGAAGATCGCCATGCGCCCAGGCAAGCCCTTGATGCTCGGCCGCCGCGGGCGTCAACGGGTGATCGGCCTGCCCGGCAATCCCGCCGCCTCGCTGGTCGGCGCGGTGGTGTTCCTGGCGCCGCTGGTGCGCGCGCTGTCGGGCGACCGGCGGCCGGTGGTGCCGTTCGAGCGGGCGATCGCGGCCTCAGACCTCGCCGCCAACGACGAACGCCAGGACTATCTGCGCGGCACCCTCGGCCGCGACGCCGACGGCCGCACCACGGTGCGCCCGGTCGATCTCCAGGATTCCTCGCTGCTGTCGCGCTTCGCCGCCGCCGATGCGCTGATCCTGCGCCCGCCGCATGCGCCCGTGGCCCCCGCCGGCAGCCCGGTCGAGGTGCTCAGGCTGCGCTGAGCCGCGCCGCCGGCGACGGGCGCCGACGCCCCGCATCCTGCAACCGCATCGCCCGCTCACTTGCCGAGGCCGCGGGCCTCGGGCACCGCACCGCCGAGGAAGGCGCCGAGCACCGCGGCGGTGCCTTCCAGGCCGTTCGAGCCGGACACCCAGACGCTCGGCAGCTTCAGGCCGGTGACGATCTGCGGATTGTCGCGCAACAGGGTCAGCACCAGTTCCAGCTCGCGCAGGCGCAGCACGCTGTCCTTGCCGAGGACGTTGGCCTGGGCGGTCTGGCCGGCGGCCTGTTCCTCGAGGAACAGCCGCTCGGCGTGGCCCTCGGCCTGACGACGGTCCTGGGCGAGTTGCGCGGTCTTGACCGCGATCTGCGCCTTGACCAGATCGCGCTGCTGGTCGGCGGTGGCGCGGGCCTGCTCGGTCTTCTGGCGCTGCTCCTGCGAGGTCTGTTCCTGGATGTAGGCGGCCTTGAGTTGCCCGGCGAGTTGCTCGCGCTGGCGGGCGAGCAGCAATTCGGGCGGGATCGCCGATTCGCCGAGCCGGATCTCCTTGATGTCGACGCCGGCGCGGCGGCCGTCGACGCGCGCCCGATCGAGAATGGCGTTCTCGAGCTCGACCCGGTGATCGATGGTGTCGAGCACCCGCGTCGGCCGGCGGATCTCACGGGTCCCGCCGGCGCCGTCGGGTTCGGTGACGGCGATCTCGGAACCGTAGACGTTGCGGACGTGGCTGCGGATCGCCGGGATGACGATGCGCTGATCGACCTGATCCTGCCCGCCGACCGCGGCGACGACGATCGGCGCGTTCTCCGGGGTGATCTGGACGATGGCGCGCAGTTCCTGGGGGATCTCCCAGCCTTCGACCTTGGTGTTGACCGCGCTGTCGGCGGCGCCGTCGGGAACCGAGAAATTGGCCGAGCGCTCGGTCTGCTGGAAGTCGCCCTTGGCATCGACCTTGAGATCGAGGAAGCGCCGTACGAAGCCGCCCTTGAACTCCAGGGTGGTAACCCGCGTCGAGACCAGGGTCACGTCATAGGCGTCGCGGTTGAGGTAGTAGTCGTTGGGCGGCAGCGAGGTGCGCCAGATGCCCTTGCAGCCCATCGGCACGACCTCCGCGGTCAGGCCGCCGACGTCGGTGCTGGCGGTGTGGGTCACGCAGTCGATGCCGCGGCGGGCCACTGTCGAGCGGACCACCCCGACGGTGCCGGCCGGCACGCGGGTGATGGCGGTGGTGAGCGGCGTGTTCTCGCGCTTCTTGCCCTCGATCGAATAGACGTCGTCGACCGAGTCGGTGATGTCGCGGCCGTTCTTCTCGTAGCCGATCCGCACGCTGAACAGCGCCAGATTCAACGGATAGACGCCGGGCTTGAGGATCGACAGCTGCAGCCCGCGCTTGCCGTGATGCTGGAGGAACCATTCGGCATCGAGGAACTTGGCGAACTCGGCCTCGGGCCATTCCTCGGCCATCACTTCGCCCTCGGCGAGCGGCTCGCCGTCGTTGGCGACGATGCGGCCGTAGAAGCCGTTCGGCACCACCACCACCGGCAATTCGTGAATGGTGTTGAGGACATTGTAGAACGGCCAGATGTGGAAGGCGCCGGGCGGGATGATGTCGGCCTGGAAGCCGGTCTCGCCGGCGGTGGCGATGACGTGGCCGGCGGACAGCGAACCGCCGAGATAGAGCCGCTGGACCACACCGACGCTCGACGGCCCGATCCGGACGACCGAGGTCGACAAGACGGCGGCGCCGGCGATCAGCAGCGTCACGAAACGAACGGCGAAGACCGCCGCGGTCCGACGGTCGCCGGCCAAGGCCTGCGGCAGGCGCGGCGGGACGACGACGGCGGCGAGAATCGCGAGCAGAAAGACGGTGAGAGCGAGCATCGCTGGGCCCTTTCCGTGCGAGATCTGACCTCGGGACGAGGTCGGTGCGGGACATCATCCGGGCGTACGGGGAAGCGCGACGAACGCCGGCGATCGGCGCGGCCCGGTCGCGCGCGACCAACCCGACCGGGGCGCGAGATCCGGCCGACCTCGCCCCCGCTCGGTCCCACCGATTCCATAGTCGAGGTTCGGCCGACCGGCCACTCGTGATTGCGCGCGACCGGCAATGTGCCGCAGGTTCCGCGACGATTCGACGACGGCGTCGCGCCGGGATCAGAACGGCGCGTGCAGCCAGCCGACCAGCAGGGTCAGGGTGAGGAAGGACAGCGAGGTTGCGCCGAGCAGGGCCGCTGCGGCGCGCTTCTCGTGGCCGTAGGTCTGCGACAGGAGCGCATAGACCGACAGCATCGGCGAGGCGGCGAAGATTAGCATCGCCTGCTGATGGGCGATCGCCGGCGCCGGCAGGACCAGCAGCGCCAGACCGACGGCGAGCGGGTGCAGCAGCAGCTTCCCCGAGACGATGCCGCCGATGTCCCAACCGACGGTCGACAGGCGCAGGCTCGCCAGCGCGCCGCCGATCGCGAACAGCGCCGCGGCGGTCGAGGCGTCGGCGAGCAGATCGATCGCCCGCTGGAGCGGCGCCGGCGGCAGCCAGCCGGTGGCCGAGGCGGCACAGCCGGCGAGGATGCCGAGGATCATCGGATTGCGGGTGAGGCGGCGCAGCACGAACAGCAGGATGCGGTGGATCGGCTCGCCCGCCCGGCGGCCGCTCTCGGCCAGCCCGAGGCCGATCGGGATCATCACCAGATTCTCGACGATCAGGGTCAGCGACAGCGCGACCAGGGCATCGGGGCCGACCACCATCACGGCGATCGGAAAGCCGATGAAGCCGCTGTTGGAGGACGACGAACCGAGCCCCATCATCGCCGCGTCGGCGACGTCGCGCTTGGCGAAGACCCGCGCCGACAGGAACACGAAGCCGAAGGCGAACAGCGAACCGGCGACATAGACGCCGAGATAGTTCCAATCGAGCAATGCCAGGATCGGCCGCTGCGACAGCGCCCGGAACAGCATCGCCGGCAGGGCCAGGCGGATGACGAAGACGCCGATGCCGCGAATGTTGGCCGCCGAGGTGATGCCCGAGATGGTCGCGCCCCAGCCGACCAGGATCAGCAGGAAGATCGGAAAGGTGATCGCCAGAATCGACAGCATGGGCTCGCTCGGGTCATCGGCCGCCCGAGGGCGAGGTCTATCAGGACGATCTATACCGAGCGCAGGGCGCGGGAGATCACGCAAGGGTCCCAAGAGCCTACGACTTTAGTCGCAATTATGGCGCAGCTCCAGCTCCGGCGGCCGAGCCCCATGCGCGGCACGCATGGCTACGCCCTCCGATCTCGCATCGATCCCCGGCGATCCGATCGAAGGGAAGCGCGAACGTCGATCCTTCCGGCCGTCTTTATCGCCGGCCGGCGCAGAACGGCCGCGTCGCTCCGGCGGCGCCTTTGCTCCCGCCCCCCCCTCGCGGCTGTCGCGCGCCTCGATTTTGAACGTCGTTCAATTTTCTTTTTGAACAACGTTCATTTCGTGCTATCGATGGGTCTAGCGAACCCTCGCGGCTTTCGGGACACCGCCCTCATGACCCACCTCGATCCGATCCCCTTCATCGTCCCCCTCCCCGGCGAGGAACCGGCCCTGGCCGCCCTGCGCCACGCGCCCGAAAAGCTCGACCTCCTGCTGGCGTCGGCGCGTCGGACCTATACGCCGCTGGGCGTCCGGGTGGCCGACGCACTTTCGCGCCGATGGGCGCGGCGCGTCGCCAGCCCCTACGAGGGCGCGATTTCCCAGGTCGACCGGGTCCTGGGCCGGCCGGGCGCCTTTCTGCTCAACCACTCCTATGAATGGGGCTGCACCACCGGCGTGGTCGCCGACCCCGCGCTCGGCGGGCCGACCCTGCTGCGGGTGCTCGACTGGCCGTTCGACGGCCTCGGCCGCGCCGTGGTCGCCACGCGGTGCGCCGGACCCGCCGGCCCCTATGTCAGCCTGACCTGGCCCGGCCATGTCGGCGTCCTGACCGCCTGTGCGCCGGGGCGGTTCGCCGCGGCGATCAACCAGCCGCCGCTGCCGACGCCGTGGGGCAAGGCGGTCGGCTGGCCGACGGCGCGCTGGCACGTCGGTCGATCGACCGCCCTGCCGCCGAGCCATCTCCTGCGCCTGGTCTTCGATCGATGCGCGTCCTTCGACGACGCCGTGAGTTTGCTGCGGACCATGCCGATCTGCATTCCGACCATCTTCACCGTCGCCGGTGCGCGCCCGGGCGAGGCGATCACCATCGAGCGCACGCAGAACCGCGCCCATGTCTGTGCCGAACCGGCCGCCGCCAACCACTGGGCGAGCCCCGACGGCCCGACCGGACGGCCGCGCAATCGCAGCAGCCGGCAGCGCCGCGCCGACATGCTCGCCCTCGCCCGGCGGCCGCCCGACTGGTCGATGAAGTGGCTCGCGGCGCCGATCCTCCACGACGAAACCCGCCTGTCGGTGATGGCCAATGCCGCGAGCGGGCGCCTGATCGCCCAGGGCTTCGAGGCGACGGGGCCGGCGACGGCCCTCACGGTTCTCTGACGCTCCCGGAAGCGGATGGGGGCTTGCCGAGACGGATGTCGGCCGACCGTCCGGAATCGGGTGGCCGGCGGAGGCCCGGAGCGGCGAAGCTCGCCGCTCATCGCAAGAGGAGCGACGCCCATGACCTTCCGCATCACCGGCCTTTCCCCCGACGAATTCCGCCCGCTGTGGGGCCTGCCGGAGGCCGAACTGGCGCGGCGCGCCATCCGCCGCGTCGTCGCGACGGAGGGCCCGGGCTATCCCGACCGCATCGAAATGCGCGAGGCGGCCGCCGGCGAGACCCTGCTGCTGCTCAATCACCTCTACCAGCCGGCGGATTCGCCCTATCGCGGCAGCCACGCGATCTATGTGCGCGAAGGCGCCGAGGCGCGCTACGACCGGATCGGCGAGGTGCCCGAGGTGATGCGCACGCGTCTCCTGTCGGTCCGGGCCTTCGACGCCGAGGCGATGATCGTCGACGCCGACGTGGTCGACGGCCGCGACCTCGAGCCGCTGATCGCCCGGCTGTTCGAGAACCCGGCGGCGACCTACCTCCACGTTCACAACGCCAAACGCGGCTGCTATTCGGGGCGGATCGATCGGGTGTGAGCGCGCCCGAGCGCCGTTTCGGCGTCGCAGCGGCGCGGCGACGACGCGACCGGGCATGCGGTCTCCCGACGGATCGCGAAGGCGCGCCGATCCCCGGCGTCAGCGATTTCGCAGCTGCGCCTCCACCGCCGCAATCGGGCGGTCGTTTCGCGGCAGAACGAAGGGAGGTTGTTTCATCGACGCGAGGCCCAACGGGTCCCCGCGAACCACTTCCACGCGGGTCTTCCGGAAGAGTTCGAACGGCTGGCATTCCCATGCCAGCCCCCGGCTTCCCGTCACGGGATTGTAGGTTTCGGCGCCGTATTGAAAACACAGCTGCACGAGCTTCGGGGCGCGACAGTCGATCCCCTGCGTCGGAACCCGGATCGGTTCGTGAACGACTTTCCAGTGCCCCGGAAGGATCACCCGGTTGCCCGGATACCACAGGAAGACGCGCCCGCCCGGCGTCGCATATTCGATCTGATTGCCGTGGCCGTCGGAATAACTCCGATAGGTCGTGTCGGACATGAAGCGCTTCACGTCCGAGGTCGTGATCTCCGAGCGAAACTGCTCCGAGAAGGCGGCGCACCGGGTGTCGTCGGTCGCCTTCGCCACGGGCGCGGACAGGACGAGCGCGACGGCCGCCAGGCCGAAAGCGGGGACACGCACCGTACTTTCCTCGTGTAAGGGTTTCGAGGCACAACTCCTACGACGGCGAGGGTCCGCCGTCACGGGCCAATTCGTCGCGCCGCCGCGGGCGGTCGGCTTGGTGCGGCCGGCGTTCGAGCCGCCGCACGATCCGGCCGCGAGCGGGGCGTTTCCCGACGAAATGCGCCGGAAGCCGCGACCGAACACCCTCTCGCGCGACGCGAGCCGACCCCGGTCCAGAGACGCCGCCGGCCTGCCCTCGGGTAAAACGGCGAACAGAAGCGAGCTCCTAGATTTGTCGTCCGATCAGGTTCTGGCTTTACCCCTTGCGGCACAACACGCGGTAAAGCGATCTGACCTGAAGAACCAGAACGGTCCCGCAACTCTGCGATGGTGTCTGCCGTAAGCCCCGCGTCTCAGCCGGCCGAGGCCGGAATCCTCGGGTCAGCTGTGGAGAAAGAATGATTTCGGCTCGGCGTTCTGCTGATGAAAGGGTTCGGCGGTCGAAAAAATACCTCAGGCGAGGAAGACGCGTTCCCATCTCAGTGTTAGTTTGAAATACGTAGATACCAGGACATTTCGGAAATTGGAAAACCAAGAAATCGAGTGGGAGGGGCACGATGAAGTTCGCAGCACTGGTGAGCGGTTCCATTCTCGTCGGCTCGATGGCGGCATCGGCGGTTCGCGCCGAAACCCCGAGCGAGCTGGGCGCCGCGGCGCTCGGCGGCTATACGATGATCACGGCCTTCGCCGGCGCCTGCAAGTTCGAGATCGAAAAGCCGATCGCGGCGGTGCTCGATGGCAACATCCGGGCGCTGGTGACCAAGTTGGCGGTTCCCGCCGGTACGGTCGAGGCCATGACGGCGGCAAACGCCAAGCAACTGAGCGGTCACGAGGCCGAGAGCTGTGTATGGGGCCCGGACAAGTTCAACGCGATGATCGCCGAAATGGCGAAGGAGTCGCTGGCCGCGGCGACCAAGGCCGGGGTCGAGCAGGCCCCGATCCCGCCGTCGAAACGCCCGCTCTCGTCCTTCCCGCCCGATGCCGCGGCCAATCCGGTGAAGGAGAAGGCGCAGGCCGGGATCGGCGGCTATGTGGCGATCCTGGCGATCGGCAAGCTCTGCGACTTCACCGCCGATCCCGCCACGGTTCGCACCATCGTCGACAACGTCAACGCGCTGCAACCGAAGTCCGAGCTGAGCGACAAGGACATCGACGCCATGGTCGAGGCGGGCGTGGCGAACTTCGGCAAGGACAAGGCCAAATACTGTGGCCCCGGCCCGGCGAAATATGCGACCGCGGTCGTCGACATGGCGAAATACGCGGTGGCGGCGGCGGAGGGCAGCGGCGTCGCCCTGAAGACGGTGGAAGCCCCCAAGGCTGAGCCCGCACCGGCGGCTGCCCCTGCGGCGTCCCCCGTCGCCAAGGCCCCTGCGCCCGTCACCTCGCCCCCCGCCGGCTCCGGCACCCTCACCGGCGCCGACGCCGAAGCGATCGCCGCGATCGCTCGCGCCTACGGCGAGGCCACCGTGTCGAAGGACAAGAACGGCGATCCGACCATCAAGGTCCGCTCGAAAGGCGCGGGATGGACGATGTCGTTCTACGGCTGCGAAAAGGGCACGGATTGCCTGTCGATCGAGCTCTATCACGGCTTCGAAACCGACGCCAAACCGTCGCCGGAGCGGATCAACGAGTGGAATCGGACCAAACGCTGGGGCAAGGCCTATCTCGACAAGGACGGCGATCCCAACCTGAACTTCGACATCAATCTGCGTGGAGGGGTGATGCGCGCCAACCTCGACTCCGACATCGCCCGTTGGGTCGACATGATCGGTGACTTCAAGGCGTTCGTCGCCAAGAAGTGAAGGCCCGATCAGGCCGATCCTCCGCCCCTTCACCGACCGCTCGGCGGGGGGCGGCGGGTCGCTCGTGCCCAAATCGCGGCACTTGCGCGGGAGCCCTCCGCCTTCCCCTCGGCTCGCTGGCGCTCCCGCGCGCGCCCCGCGCAGCACGGGGGGGCGACGACCGCCGGCCGGCACGCCGGTTCGCGGTGACCCGTCGCAGTGCTGCCGCCGCCCTGCTCGCACCGGGGACGTCGACCGGTATGACGACACGCTGCCCGAGGCTCGTGGCCGACCGGCCTGCTGCCGGTTTCACGGACGCCCCGCGGCAAAAGTGAATTCACGAACAGACGCAAGACAATAGGTTTGGTGCTTTTCCCGGTTCTCGCTTTACCCCTTGCAGAACAACCAGGGGTAAAGTGATCTGACCAGAAAAAGCCAGAACGGACCCGCAACTCTGCGATGGCCGATGTGCCTAATCGTACGCCAGATTCGATTGTTGGATTGGCATGACGGATTTTCGGCGCACGATTTTTTGCCGAGGTGCCGATCTGACGCAAGTTGATCGGCTTTCTCGCAAGTTCGACACCGATCAGAACGCGACGGTGAACCCCAGTCTAGTCTGCCAACTGGTCGCCCCTACGGTCGGGATGGTGGCGACGACTTTGCCTTCGGCGGCGATGTTCGTTCCCAAGGGCAGGCGCAGAGCGGCCGAGGCCTCGGCCCAATCCGCGGCGGGGGACGAAGCCGGCACCGACACGTTCAAAATCTGCGGCAGCGAGGCGGAGATCGAGCCGGTACGCCCCCGATTCAACGATGCCCCCAAGCCAGGCCGGCGGTCATCCAGATGTCGGACGTGAAGTCGTATTTGGCTCTCACTCCGAGCCGTAGCGTGATCGTGTCCCGAGAGGTGGTGTAGCTGACCGGTGGCCAGCGGGCGCGCCGATATGGGCGGCGTCCTCAGGCCGCCATGTTCGGCAGGCCGAGGACGGCAGGATCATCGTCGATGGCGGCGATCGTTTCCAGCGTCATGTAGCGGGAGCGTTGGACGGCCCATTCGTCGTTCTGTTCGAGCAGGATCGCCCCGACCAACCGGACGATGGCATCTTCGTTGG
>NZ_SJFN01000018.1 GCF_004328075.1 Siculibacillus lacustris
ACCGTCGACGACAACGGCGGCGTGTACTTCGTGCCGGCCTTCTCCGGCCTCTATGCGCCGTATTGGAAGGACAGCGCCCGCGGCGTGATCGCCGGTCTGACCCGCTACGTCAACAAGGGCCACATCGCCCGTGCCGTGCTCGAAGCGACCGCCTATCAGGTCCGCGAAGTGCTCGACGCGATGGAGCAGGACTCCGGCATCGAACTGGCGAACCTGCGGACCGACGGCGGGATGATCCGCAATCAGCTGCTGATGCAGTTCCAGTCCGACATCCTGAACAAGCCGGTCGTCCGCCCGGTGGTGCAGGAAACCACGGCGCTCGGCGCGGCCTATGCGGCGGGTCTGGCCGTCGGCTTCTTCCAGGGCACCGACGAACTGGTCGCCAACTGGGCCGAAGATCGCCGTTGGAACCCGTCGATGCCCGAAGAAAAGCGCGCCTCGCTGTTCCACTTCTGGAAGAAGGCGGTCACCCGCACCTTCGACTGGGTCGAATGAACTCATCGAAACAAGTGACATGCTCTCTGATGAGAACGAATTGGAGATACGACAATGCACGGACCGATTTTCGGTGAGTTTCTCGGAACGCTGGTTCTGATCATGCTGGGCGACGGCGTCGTGGCCAACGTCCTTCTGAAGGGCTCCAAGGGTGAGAATTCCGGGTGGATCGTGATCACCACGGGATGGGGGCTCGCCGTCCTCGCCGGTATCATCACCAGCGTCGGCGTCGGTGGCGTCGCCCACCTCAACCCGGCGGTCACGCTCGCGGCGGCCGTCACCGGCGGCGACTTCTCGAACGTCGTCCCCTTCATCGCCGCCCAGATGGTCGGCGCCTTCTGCGGTGGCGCGCTCGTTTGGCTCATCTACCTGCCGCATTGGGCGGGCACCGAAAGCCAGGGCCTCAAGCTCGCCGTGTTCTGCACCGGGCCGGCGATCCGCAACATCCCCTCGAACGCTCTGACCGAGTTCCTGGTGACCATCGCTCTGGTGGTGATCGGCTTCGCGATCGGTTCGAAGGGCTTCGCCGGCGCCGGCCTGCCGGGCGGCCTCGGCCCCTACTTCTGGGGCATGCTGGTGTGGGGTATCGGTCTGTCGCTCGGCGGCCCGACCGGTTACGCCATCAACCCGGCTCGTGACCTCGGACCGCGCATCGCCCATGCGGTTCTGCCGATCGCCGGCAAGGGTGACTCCGATTGGGGTTATGCTCTGGTCCCGGTTCTCGCTCCCGCCGCCGGCGGCATCGTCGGCGCCCTGATCTGCAAGGCGACCGGCATCGCCTGATGTCGAGGAAGGCCTCGAAGAGGCCTCGACGAGAAACGCGCGGCGCCCCGAGGGGCGCCGCGCACTGCTCCGGCCGAAGGGCCGTCGACCCGCCGAGGCGAGGGGGCCTCGCTCTCCCGCCGCACAGCCCGGCGCCCGGTCGATCCCGTGTCGCCTTCGTTTCTACGGCACGCTATGATGCCCTCCATGGTGGACGAAGACGACAGCCGAACCGGGCCGGAAGATGCCGAGGACGAGCCGCAGGCGCTGCGGCGACGCGCCGAGGTCGCGGTGCCCGAAGCGGTCGCCGAATACAAGCGCATCCTGAAGGCGGTGCTCGACGTGCGCCCGTCGGGGTTTCGGCGCAAGCTCGCCGTGGCGATCGATCGCAATCCGAGTTTCGTCTCGCAGATCATCAATCCGGCCTATCCGGTGCCGATCCCGGCGCCGCACATCGAGAAGATCTTCGAAGTCTGCCACCTGTCGGGCGAAGAGCGCAGTGCCTTCATGGCCGCCTATACCCGAGCCCACCCGCGGCGGGTGCAGGGCGGGGCGGTCGAAAAGCGGCCCGGTCGTCGGCTGATCCTGACGGTGCCCGATCTCGGCTCCGATCACGCCAACCGGCAGTTCGATGCCGCGATCGACGAGTTCGTTCGTCGCCTGGCGCCACTGCTGCGCGCCCCGGACTCGGATTGATCCGCGGCGGCCGATCGCGTCGATGGACCGCGGATCCGCGGCCTGTCGCCGGCTCACCGGTGCGTCGAACATTACTAAAGTTTCAGGCCGCGCCCCGGACCTCGTCCGGCAGCGCCGAAGCTGCGGCAGGCGGGTGGCGACGCCACGACGAATTCTGAGAAATCCTTGGTGTTCCGCGGCTTTTTGCGGGTTCGGCGGGCCGCGCCATGCGCATCAATACGGAAGAGTGCACGTGCCCCGTTGACGCCAGGAAATTTAGTAATAACCTGTGGCTCGGCTAAATCACTTAAGTTGCGGTGGCCGCACGCAGAGGATTTCGGGTCGGCGGCGGGGCGGCAGGCGAGGGGTGTTCGGTCGGTTCGGTTCGGCGGTACCCGGCCCGGGCCCGCGAACCGGTGGCGCCGGATCCGAAACGCGACGGCGAGACACGAATTTCGGCCGCCGGCAGGGTCGGCGGACCGGGACGGCAATCGGCGGCGAAAAGCCGAATTCACGAGGAAACGCGAAAATGTCGAGCACCGACGCAGCCCAGACCGGCCTCACCATCGAAGCCCTGACCAAGGCGATCGACGCGGTGGTGGCGACCATCGTCGACCACGCTTCCGAACTGACCGACCTCGACATGGCGATCGGCGACGGCGACCACGGCCTCAACATGAAGCGTGGTTTCGAAGCGGTGCGCGGCGCGGCGGCCAAGATCGCCGCCCAGACCCCGGCGGACGCGCTGAAGACCATCGGCACGACGCTGATCATGACCGTCGGCGGCGCCTCCGGCCCGCTCTACGGCAGTCTGTTCCTGGCGATGAGCAAGGCGGTCGCCGATCGGCCGATCGATCTGGTGGTCGCCGCCGAGATGCTCGAGGCCGGGATCCAGGCGGTGCAGTCGCGCGGCAAGTCGCACGCCGGCGAGAAGACCATGCTCGAGACGCTGATTCCGGTCGGCGCGGCGCTGACGGCGGCCGGCCCCGCCGCCGATCCGGCGGCCCTGACCGCTGCCCTGAAGGCGGCGGCCGCCGCCGGTGCGGCGTCGACCGTACCGCTGCGCGCCTCCAAGGGCCGCGCCTCGTTCCTCGGCGAACGCAGCATCGGCCACATGGACCCCGGCGCCCGCTCGAGCGAGCTGATGGTCGGTGCCGTCTGCGACGCCTTCTTCGCCCCCGCTCCCTGACGAGGCCCCGATGACCAAGAAGACTCCCGCCAAGCCCACGGCCAACGTCGGCATCGTGATCGTGTCGCATTCGCCCGACGTCGCCCGCGGTGCCGCCGACATGGTGCGCCAGATGGTCGGCACCAGCATTCCGCTCGCCCATTGCGGCGGCGATCCCGACGGCGGTCTCGGCACCAGCGTGCCGGCGATCATGGCGGCGATCGAGGCGGCCTGGTCGCCGTCCGGCGTCGCCATCCTGGTCGACCTCGGCGGCGCCGAGACCAATTCGGAAATGGCCATCGAAATGCTCGACGACGATCGCCGCGATCTCGTGGTGATCTGCAATGCCCCGGTGGTCGAAGGGGCGATCATGGCGGCGACCGAAGCGTCGGGCGGGGCCCGGCTCGCCGAAGTCAAGGCCGCGGCGGAAGAATTGTCGCCGGCCTGAGGTCGGGACGCGCCGCCGGCCGACCGCCCGTCCGAGGGCGCCGATCGGCCGGTCCGGCCCTCTCGGCTTCCGGCCGCGCCGCCGGGCCCCTCGTACTTGAGTTTCAGGAACGTCTCCATGACCACCACCGCCTCCGCCGTCCTCAAGGATCCGCTCGGGCTCCACGCCCGGCCGAGCGTCAAATTGGTCAAGTTGGCCAAGACGTTCGATGCCACCGTGGAGATCGCGGCCGATCCCGAGGGGCCCTGGACCGCCGCCAAGAGCCTGATCAAGGTGATGAAGGTGAAGGCTCGCCACGGCACCGCGCTGCACGTCCGGGCGACCGGGGCCGACGAGGCGGCGGCGGTCGCGGCGCTCGTCGAGCTGGTCGAGGCGGATTTCCCGGAGGACGGCAGCGATGGCTGAGATCGTCAGTGCCTGCGGCCGCGCCGCGTCGCCCGGCCTCGTCACCGGTCCCCTGGTACGGCTCGCCGATCGGGCGGAAGCCCGGCGCGCGTCGCCTCGCGTCGCGCGCGGTGATGCCGCGGCCGAGACCGCCCGCCTCGATGCGGCGATCGGGGCGGCCGGTGAAGGGCTCGATGCGGCGATCGCCGGGGTCGGCGACGACGTCGCAGCGGAGGTGCTGGGCTTCCAGCGCGAGTTGCTCGACGACGACGATCTGATCGATTCGGTGCGCGCGGCGATCGCCGACGGCTCCGCGGCGGGCGACGCCTGGGGTCGGGTGATGGACGAGCAGATCGCCGACTTCGCGGCGAGCGACGACGAGGTGTTCCGCGCCCGCACCGCCGATCTCGCCGACCTGCGCGACCGCGTCGCCGGCCATCTTTCGGGCCGCAGCGGCGAGGGCGAGGTCCTGCCCGACCATGCGGTGGTCCATGCGGTGGACCTGGCGCCGTCGCGCTTCCTGGCGATCGACTGGAACCGCTGCGGCGGCATCGCGCTCGCCGAAGGCAGCGCCACCAGTCATGTGGCGATGTTGGCGCGCAGCCGCGGGGTGCCGATGGCGATCGGGCTCGGTCCGGTGGCGTTCCCCGACGGTGCGTTGGTCACCCTCGACGGCGAGACCGGGCGGCTGTCGGAAGCAGCGGCGGATGCGGTGCCGGGCCGGCAGGCCTCGGCCGGCACGCCCGACGAGCCGATCGCACCCGGGCCGGCGACCACCGCCGACGGCGAACGCGTCGTCACGCTGATCAACATCATGGGGCCGAGCGATCTCGAGCGGCCGGAGGCGGCGCATGCCGACGGCATCGGCCTGTTGCGGTCGGAGTTCCTGTTCGCCGAGGGGCGGCCGGACGAAGAGGCGCAGGTCCGGATCTATCGCGACATCCTCGCCTGGGCGGCCGGACGACCGGTGACGGTGCGCACCCTCGACGTCGGCGGCGACAAGCCGCTCGAGGGCGTGACGATCGAGGGCGAGGCCAATCCGTTCCTCGGGCTGCGCGGCATCCGCCTGTCGCTGAAACATCGCGATCTGTTCCTGACCCAACTCCGGGCGCTGGCGCGGGCGGCGGTCGACGGCGATCTCGAGGTGATGTTCCCGATGATCGCGGTGCCGGCCGAATACGACGCCGCTGCGGCGCTGATGGACGAAGCGCTCGCCGCGCTGGCGCGGGAGGGGATTCCCGCCCGCCGACCGCGGCTCGGCATGATGGTCGAAGTGCCCTCGGCGGCGATCGCCATCGATCTGTTCGCGGCCGAGTTCTTCTCGATCGGCTCCAACGATCTCACCCAGTTCGTGCTGGCCTGCGATCGCGCCAACGGGGCGGTCAACGACCTGTTCGATGCGACCAATCCGGCGGTGGTGCGGCTGATCAGCCAGGTCGTCGCCCATGGCCGAGCGACCGGCCGCAAGGTGTCGCTGTGCGGCGAACTGGCCTCCGACCCGCACGGGGTGCGGATCCTGCTCGACGCCGGGCTCGACCGGGTGTCGGTGTCGCTCGCCGCGCTCGGACGGACGAGACGGGCGATCGCCGGCTACAGGCGCGGCGACGTCTGAGTTCGCCCGCGGGCGCCGGAGGTCCGGTGGCCCGCCCCATTCCTCGGCGTCGCTCCCTCAGGGGCGACGCCGGTGGCAGAGACGATGCGGCCGGCGCGGCCGTATCGCGACCAAAGGCGCTCGCGAGGGGTGAGGGGCACGTCCCCGAGCCTCGCGCGGGCGTCCGGGGCGTCCTCTCCGGCAGCGACGGAGGGCGCTCGGCAGCGCAAGGGCGTGGCTGCGCCCTCGTCACGAAGCCGGCGGAGTTCGGCTCGATCGAGAACCAACGGAGGAATCGATGAAGAAGTTCATGAATGATGCCGAGCAGTTTCTCTCCGAGAGCCTGGCCGGCTTCGTCGCCGTCCATGCCGACGTCGTGGCGCTGGGCGAGGGCGGACTCTACGTCTCCCGCGCCGCGCCGAACAAGGCCAAGGTGGCCTTGATTTCCGGCGGCGGCAGCGGCCACGAGCCGCTCCACGCCGGCTTCGTCGGCACCGGCATGCTCGATGCGGCCTGCCCCGGGCAGGTCTTCACCTCGCCGACCCCCGACCAGATGCTCGCCGCGGCCAATGCCGTCGGCGGCGCGCCGGGCGTGCTGTTCATCGTCAAGAACTACAGCGGCGACTGCATGAACTTCGAAATGGCCGCCGAGCTCTATGAGGGTAAGATCGCCACCGTCCTGGTCAACGACGACGTCGCCGTCGAAGATTCGACCTGGACCACCGGCCGGCGCGGCGTCGCCGGGACGATGATCGTCGAAAAGATCGTCGGCGCGGCCGCCGAAGCCGGCAAGTCGCTCGACGAACTGAAGGCGCTGGGCGACCGCGTCGTCGCCGCCACCCGCTCGATGGGCGTGGCGCTGACCAGCTGCACCGTGCCGGCGGCCGGCAAGCCGACCTTCACGCTCGGCGAAGACGAGATGGAAATGGGCGTCGGCATCCATGGCGAGCCCGGCCGCCGTCGCGTCAAGCTGACCAGCGCCAAGACGATCGCCGGCGAAATGGTCGAAGCGATCGTCGCCGACATCGCCAAGTCCGGCGTCACCGGCGGGCCGATCATCCTGCTGGTCAACGGCTTCGGCGGTACCCCGGCCGGCGAACTCTACCTGATGGCCGAGATGGCCCGCACCGATCTCGCCGCGCGCGGCTTCACCCTCGCCCGGATGATCGTCGGCAACTACATCACCTCGCTCGACATGGCCGGCTGCTCGATCACCATCACCGCGGTCGACGACGCCCTGTTGGCGCTGTGGGACGCGCCGGTGAAGACCGCCGGGCTCGTGTGGGGCTGATCACCGCCTGCGCGTGACCAACGAACGGACGCCGGCCGGTTTCTCGCCATGAGCGGGAGACCGGCCGGCCGTCGGCGCGACCGGCGACGCTTCGCGCGCGCGAGTACCGCGACACCGGGCCGCCATACGTCGCGGCGATGCGCCGGCGGACGTGGCCGATCGTTCGACCGGCGATACGCCGGCGGCCAGGTTCGATCGTTCGACACCGTGGCGCGGTCGCCCGCCGCCGCTGCGGCGAGGCGGTCGTGCCGGCTTCTCCACTCTTTATATATGCCCATATGCGCGCGACATCGTACGGGCGGCGCGATCGCGCGCCCGTCGACCGCGCCGCGGCCGCGCGCCTTTGGATTGCGGCGTGGCCGTGCGCCGTCGATCGTGCAGCGCGGGTCGCCGCGTTCAATCCAGCTTCAGTGTGACGGTCATCGCCAGCGACGCGTCGGCGAGCGCGGCCGGGATCGGATCGACCGGCGAAGCGCGGCGGACGATGCGCAACGCTTCGTCGTCGAGTTCGGGGGAGGCCGCCGGGGTGACGATGGCGACACCGCCGAGGCGGCCGCTGCGATCGACCGTGAAGGCGACGACGATTCTGCCGGTTTCGCCGAAGCGGCCGGTGCGGCGCTGCGCCTGGATCCGCGCGGCGACCCCGGCCTTGTAGCCGGTGAGCAGATCGCGCCCGCCGCCGCCGGTCGATCGGGCCTTCGCCGCTGTCGCCCCGGCCTCGGCCGCTGCACTGGCAGGAGCGGCGGCGTTCGCGGTTCTGGTCGGCGCCGGACGCTGCGCGACCGGGCGAGCGGGGACGATCGGTCTGGCCGGGGCGATCGGACGGGCCTCGGGCGGCCGCGGGCGCGATTCGGGGATCGGCGGCGGGGCGATCGGCTCGGGCGGTGGTGGATCGCTGCGGGCGGTGATGACGATCGGATCCGGCGCCGGCGCGGCGACGACGACCGGGACGGGCTCGGGCTCGACCGGTGGCGGCGGGACGTCGGCCACGGCGGGCGGCGCAGTTTCGGCTACAGGCGGCACGATTTCGGCCGGGGCGGGCGGCTCCGGGGGCGAACTCGCGGGCTCCGGCTGCGGTTCGGCCGGCGGTTCGATCGCCGCGACCGCGACCGGAGGGGCGCTCGGCTCGGCGGGGTGCGCGGCCGGCGTCGGGTCGGTCGCCGGGGCGGCCGCGGCGGACTCGATCGGTTCGGGCGCGCCCTTCACGAATTCGACGGCATAGACGATCTCCTCGGCCGGTTCGCCGGCCGGGGCGGCGCGATCGGCGGCCCACAGCAGGCCGGCCAGCGCCAGGACGTGCAGCGACGACGACAGGACGAGGATCGCGCCGCGCCGGGCGAGTGTGCGGGTCGGCGGACGGGCGAGGCGATCGGCGGCGATCGGCATGGCGGTCCCACCTCTCACGGTACGCGTTCGCGACGCGACCCGAGCGCGGCGACGGGGCCGCCGACGCAGGCGGGTTCGGCTGTGACGGCGGCCCGGCGTTTCGGGGCGGCGCCGTCGAGGGCGCGGGGCGGTCTCGTCTGGGCGGCGAACCAGCGCGCCACCGCGCCGCGGGTGGCGGTCAGAACCGCCGAGCCGATCGCTTCGCCGATGGCGGTGTGGAGGCCGGCATAGGGGGCGGGATCCGCCCCGACCGGCGCGGCGACGACGATGCAGTCGGTGCCGGTGCCGGTGATCACGTCGCTGCCGCGGCGCATCGTGGCTTCGAGTACGGCAACGGTGCGGGCCTGGGTGGCGACGCTCGAGGCCTCGAGCAGCGCGACCTGGGACAGCGGCACCGAGACGTGGACCAGGGTGTTGATGGTGCCGAAGGCATGGGTGTCGCGGCCACGCGGGTGATCGCGGCGCCGGCCGACGAATTCGCCGTTGGTCAGCCCGACGGTGGTGACCACGGTGGCGACGACGCCGTCGACCTCGTCCTGGGCGAGGCGATGGGAGCGCAGGTCGCAGGCGGTCATCAGGCCGACCGCCGCCCCGAGGCCGGCATGGGCGAGGGTCTGGTCGAGCAGGGCGACCGGATCGGTGCCGATCGGCAGATCGGCGTCGCGCACCTCGAGCCAGGCGACGGCTTCGGCGGTGACGAAGCCGGGTCGGGTGATCGACCAGCTCAGCATGCGCTGGGGGGTGGCGAAGCGCGTCACCAGGAGTGGCGGCCGGCATTCGATGGAGAAGGGGAGAGGGGCCTCGGCGATCATGCGACGACCTCCGGTCTGGGTGCGATCAGATGCGTGGGCACGATCACCGGGCCGACGCCGTCGTGGCCGAGATGGGCGACGATGCCGTAGACCGCGGCGAGATTCTCGACGGTCAGCACGGTCTCCGGCGGGCCGTCGGCGACGAGGCGGCCGCGATCGACGAGCAGCAGGCGCCGGCACCAGCGCGCCGCCAGACCGAGGTCGTGCAGCGAGGCGACCACCGTGTGGCCGCGGCCGGCGAGGTCGGCGAAGGTGCGCATCGACGCCAGTTGGTGGGCCGGGTCGAGGCCGCCGGTCGGTTCGTCGGCGAGCAGGATCGGCGTCGCCTGGGCGAGCGCCCGGGCGAGCAGGACGCGGGCGGTCTCGCCACCGGACAGGCGTTGGGCCGGCCGGTCGCGCAGCGCTTCCAGTCCGGTCGCCGCCAGCGCTTCGGCGATCGCCCGGCGGTCGGCGTCGGTCGGCGGCGCGAAGGGGCCGCGGTGGGGCAGGCGGCCGAGGGCGACGACTTCGGCGACCGGCATCGGCCAGGCGATGTCGTGGGTCTGGGAGAGATAGGCGATGCGCAGGGCCCGCTCGCGCGGGGTGAGGTCGCCGATCGGCCGGCCGTCGATGCGGACACTGCCGTCGTGGGACAGCAATCCGGCGAGCACCCGCAGCAAGGTCGACTTGCCGGCGCCGTTGGGGCCGATCAGCCCGACGAATTCGCCGGCGGCGAGGTCGAGATCGATACCGTCGAGGACCCGACGGTCGCCGAGGCGGGCCCCGAGCCCGCGAATCTCGATGCGGCTCATGGGGCTCTCCCGCGTTCGTGGAAGACCAGCCACAGGAAGAACGGCGCGCCGATCATCGCGGTGACCACACCGAGTTTGAGATCGCGATCCGGGGCGATCAGCCGGGCGGCGAGGTCGGCGGCGGCGAGCATCGCCGCGCCACCCAGCGCGCTCGCCGGCAGGAGCCGGCTCGGCCGCCCGCCGACCAGCGGCCGCAACAGATGCGGCGACACCAGACCGACGAAGCCGATGACCCCGGCGACCGCGGTCGCCGCCCCGACCGCTGCGGCGGTGCCGAGCACGATGCACAGCCGCACCCGGTCGAGCCGGACGCCGAGACTGGCGGCGGTCTCGGCGCCCAGCGTCAGGGCGTCGAGCGAGCGGCCGGTGAGGCCGATCAGCACCCAGCCGAGCACCATGAACGGCAGGGCCAGTGCGACATGGGCGAGCGAGCGATCGACCAGCGAGCCGAGCATCCAGAACACGATCTCCAGCGTCGCGAAGGGGTTGGCGGAGAGATTGAGGGCGAGCGAGGTCAGCGCGGCGGTGATGCTCGACACCGCGACGCCGGCGAGGATCAGGGTGTCGCGATTGCCGTCGCGGCCGCCGAGAATCAGCACGATCACCACCGCCGCCATGGCGCCGAGGAGGGCGGCGAGCGGCAGGGCCGGCGGGAAGGCGGAGGCGAGCCCCGAAGCGATCGCCACCACCGCACCGAGCGCGGCGCTCGAGCCGATGCCGAGCACGCCGGCGTCGGCGAGCGGATTGCGCAGCCAGCCCTGCAGCACCGCGCCCGACAGGCCGAGGGAGGCGCCGATCGCCACGCCGAGAATGGCGCGCGGCAGGCGGATTTCGCGCATCACCAGGCTGATCGCGCCGTCGTCGACGAACAGGGCGGTGAGCCCGCGCCAGGGACGGATGTCCGAGGGGCCGGTGAGCAGCGAAGCGGCGAACAGCGCCAGGGTCAGGGCGGAGAGGCCGAGGATCAGCACCGGAAAGGGCGGGGGACGGATCATCGCACCATCCCTTCGGAGGTCGCGACGCGCCGGCGCTCGTCGACCATGCGGCGGACGGCGTCGATCACCCCGAGCGAGCCGCACAGCGACCAGCGGTCGGGCATGACCGCGAGCCGGGCCTTGCCGGCCAGCGCCTCGAACACCGGATGGGCGTGATTGGGCTGGGCCGGCGTCGTCCATTCGGCCTCGGCGGTGCCGACCAGCACCGCGTCGGGGTGTTTCATCACCAGGAGTTCGAGCGGCAAGGTGCCGGAATTCTCGATGCCGAGTTCGGTGGCGAGATTGCGCCAGCCGGCCATCGCCAGCACGTCGTCGGCGAGCGTGCCGCGGCCTTCGGCGCGGTTGCCGACGTGGTAGATCACCGCGACCGGCAGTGCGCCGACGGCGAGCGGCCCGCGGGCGGCGGCGAGGCGGGCGTCGAAATCGGCGACCAGCGCCGCCGCGCGGCCGGGCCGGCCGAGCAGGTCGCCCATCCGCAGGATGTCGGTGCGGATGTCGGCGAAGGAGCGCGGCGGCGCGAATTCCTCGACCCGGTAGCCGAGGCGGCGGAGAATCGAGACGGTCGAGCGGGCGGTGTAGATGCCGGCCAGCACCAGATCGGGGGCGAGCGGCACCAGTTCCTCGGCGTGACCGTCGTTGATCGGGAAGGCCTGGGCGGCCTCGGCCATGTCCGACAGCTCGGCGTTGCGCGCCAGCCGCGACAGCGAGGCGATCTGCTCGGGCCGGGCGATCATCATCGCCAGCTGATCGGTGCAGAGATTGGTCGAGACGACACGGCGCGGCGGCTCGGCGGCGGTGGGCGCGACGGCACCCGCCAGCGCGGCGAGGAACAATGCCGCGGCCCCGGCCAGGGTGGGCACGGCTGTCCACCGAGGACGGGACCCGGCATTGAACTGCGGGGAAGCGATCATCGTCGCCATCCCCCTCAATATCGGACGTTCAGGGCGGCATAGACCGCGGCACCGGCGGTGCCGTAGCCCCAGATGGTCTCGTAGCGCCGATCGAGCAGGTTCTTGCCGGTCAGCGACACGGTCACGTGGTCGTCGATCTGATAGGCGAGGCCGGCGTCGAGCAGGAAATAGCTCGGCAGGCGGCGAACCGCGCCGACCGAATAGTCGGTGTCGACCGAATCGGCGACCCAAGTGCCGCGCAGCGTCGCGGTGGTCCGCTCGAAGGGGGTCAACGCGGCGCCGAAGGTCGCCTTGTGCAGCGGCACGCGCATCAGGCGGGCGCCGGTTCCGGCGCGGGCGTCGGTGTAGGTATAGCCGGCGTCGAGGGTCAGCTGGTCGAGCGGCCGCACCCGGCCGGTGAGTTCGACGCCCTCGCGGGTCGAGGTGCCGGGCACCTGCGCATAGGCCCAGGTGCGGGTGTCGTAGTCGATCAGATTGTCGGTGGTGACGTGGAACCAGGTCGCCGACACCGAGGCGCGGCCGCCCCAGAAGCGATGATCGATGCCGACGTCGAAGCTGCCGCTCGATTCGGGCTTCAGCGCACGATTGCCGTAGAACGGCGCGTAGAGTTCGTAGATCGACGGCGGGCGGAAGCCGGTGCCCCAACTGGTGCGCAGCTTGGTGCCTTCGGCGAGGTCATAAGCCGCGGTCAGGCGATGGGTCGGGTGATCGCCGAACATCGAGTGATGGTCGTCGCGCAGCGCGCCGGTCAGGGTCAGACCGGCGATCGGCTGCCAGGACAGTTGCGAGAACACCCCGGTGTTGTCGATGCCGCCGGACAGATCGTCGGAGGTGCGCGCCGTCTCGTGGGTGCGGTCGAGGCCGAAGGACAGGCCGACGGCGTCGGTCAGGCGCAGCACGCCGAGATATTCGGCCTTCGCGCGGTTGCCCTCGAAATGGCCGGGGTAGGAATCGTAGACGTCGCGGGTGATGCGATAGGCCTGGACCGCGACGGTGTTCTTCAGCCGGCCGTCGAAGGCGTCGAAATCGGCGCCGACCCGGCCGCCGATCTCCTCGCCGATGGTGTGGAAGCGGCGCGCCGTGGTCTCGTCGGCGGGGTGGCCGAGGCCGGTCATCCAATCGTAGGCGAAGTCGTCGTAGTTGCTCTCGTGGCGCGAATAGCGCAGCGCCCCGAACACCTTGAAGCCTTCGGCGATCCGGCCCGAGCCGTTGGCCGAGAAGGTGGTGTTGTCGTAGCCGTCGGCCTCGCGGTTGCCCTTGTGGGAATCGGCCGAGGAGAAGCCGGCGGAGCGGAAGCGCTCGATCGCGGTGTTGACCTCGACGGTGTCGTTGGCGGCGGAGAAGCCGTAGCGGCCGGATGCGGTGCCATAGGATCCGGCCATCGCCGCGGCGGAATGGTGCACGCCCTTCTCTTCCGAGGTGCGGGTGGTGATGTCGATCACCCCGCCGACCGCGGTGCCGCCGTAGAGTGCCGACTGCGAGCCGCGCAGGATCTCGATGCGCTCGACGTCGCCGAGCAGCAGATGCTCGAGCCCGGCGGTCATCTGCGGCTGGGTCGGATCGGCGACGTCGACGCCGTCGATGCGGACCAGGACGTAGCGCGCCGACAGGCCGCGGATCTGCATCGTGGTCTGGCTGCCGGCCGGGCCGGCCTGGGAGAAGCCGAGCCCGGGGACGCGATCGAGCAGATCCTTGACCGTCGATTCGCCGCTCTTCTCGATCTCGCGGCGGGTGATCACCGTCACCGACGAGCCGACCGCGGCGTCCTCGGTTGGAGTGCGGTTGGCCGAGATCACCACCGTGCCGAGATCGAGCGATCCGGCGGGCGGCACCTCGTCGGCGCGGGTCGCGGTTAGGCCGGCGAGGGCGGCGAGGAGGCCGACCCCCGAGGCGAGCGCGCCACGGCGGACTTGACGATCGAACTGCGGGAACGTGCCCATGACCAACTCCGAGGGCGGCGGCGACCCGAAGCCACGCGCCGAGGCCGGGTACCGTAGTACCCGCCGACCGATCTCTGCATCGTCAGGGAGGAGAAGCGCACGGGGGCTCACCCGCCGGACCGAGAGGTCCTGCTCCGCGCCGAGACGACACTGCTCTTGTCACCCACACGGAGGCCGCGGCCCGATACCCCACGTATCGAAGCCTGGAGTGACGGAAGCGGCAGGTCTCCTGGCTCACGGGTCCTTGTCGGGCTTCCACCTTCCCGACGACGTCGCCGTCGTCAGTGGCATCTCGGAAGCCGACTCGCCGTTTACAGTTGCGGGGGCAGCCCCGGTCTCGGAGCGATCTGCTCCTCACCGGTGTTCCCTCTGGTCCGCCTCGCAGCGGAACCGCTTCGTAGGGACAATCTATGAAGTAATCGGCGCCAAGGCAATTCGGAAAATTCCCTACATCAAAATAGTTCTAAGGTACAAGCAAGAAATAGGTCGAGACCGCAATACCTGCGGCCTCTTCGCTGCATGTATTGGTCCGGTCGGTCAGTGTGGCGTGTCGTGCAGAGCGATACCGATCGGTGTGACGAACATCGGGTGGCGCGGGACCTGCGTCGGACGGCCGGTGATCTCGGAAACCACGTCGCACATGCCGAGCATACCGCTGGTGCCGCCGACCAGATGGATGGCTTCGACGTCGAAGGGGGCGATGTGGCGGGCGACGATGGTCCCGACCTTCTGCATCACCGGATAGACCAGGGTGTGGACGAGTTCCCGGCGGGCGGGGTCCTTCTTGATCGATTCGGCGTCTTCGAAGGAGACGCCGAGCGCGCCGGCGACCACCAGAGAGAACTGGGTGCCGCCGGTCGGCTCGTCGGCGGTGTGGATGACCTTGCCGTCGGCGACGATCGCCACGCCGGTGGTGCCGCCGCCGACGTCGACCACCGCGCCGTTGGCGATGCGCAGCAGGGCATTGGCGGCGGTCGGCTCGTCGACGAAGGCGCTGCATTCGAGGCCGGCGGCGATCAGCACGTTGCGGGTCGCCTTGACTTCGGCCGGCGAGACGCCCGGCGGATAGGAGGTGGCGGCGGAGGTCAGCGCGCGGCCGAGATCCTGCTCGACTTCGGCCTTCATTCGCGAGACCAGGGCGATGGCGCCGGCGAAGTCGACGACTAGGCCGTCGCGGACGATCTGGGCGAACTGGTAGCGACCGGCCACCGGATTGCCGGCGGCATCGACCACCACCAACACGGTATAGGCGGTGCCGAGATCGACACCGACCCGGAGCGGGCCGTCGACCGGGCAGGGGCCCGGACGATTGAGGGTCGCGGCGGCCAGATCGAGGATCCGATCGACCTCGGGATCGGTCGGTACGGCGCTCGGTGAGGGGCGTCGCGCCGCCGCCACGGCGACGGTGGCGGGCGCACCGCCGGCACTCCCGGGGAAGGGCAGGCGAAAGGCCGGGTTCGGGACGATCCGCATGGTCATCCCTCCCTCAGGACCGACATGATCCGCCCGACGACATATTGCACCACCTGCTCGTCGATCGCCTCGGTCGGAGGCGCGCTGTCGTCGGCGGAGAGCACGATCTTCATCGCCTGTTCGCGGGCGGCATTCTTGAACAGTTCGTAGGCGTGTTCGATCTCGCCGAGCGGGAAGCGATGGGAGATCAGGCCGCGCGGATCGAGCTTGCCGGCCTGGATCATCTTGAGCAGCACCGGCACGGTGTTGGCGTTGACCACGCCCATGCGCAGCGTGATGTTGCGCAGCCACAAGATGTCGTTGTGCATCTCCACGCTCTTGCTGAAGATGCCGATGTTGGCCATGCGGCCGCCGGCGCCGATGATCCGCTGGGCGAGATCGAAGGTGGCGGGGCTGCCGACCACCTCGATCACCACGTCGACGCCGCGGCCGCCGGTCATCGCCATGACCTTGGCGAGCGCGCCGCCGTCGGAATTGTCGATGACGGTGGTGGCGCCGAGGCGTTTGGCGGCCTCCAGGCGATTGGCGTCGAGGTCGATGGCGATGATCTCGGAAGGCCCGTAGAACTGCGCGGCGATGATCGTCGCGAGACCCACCGGTCCGGCGCCGAGCACCGCGACGGTGTCGCCGAGCGACACTTCGGCCTTCTGGACGCCGACTTCGAGCCCGGTCGGGATGATGTCGGCGAGCATCAGCGCGGCTTCTTCGTCCATGCCGGCGGGGATGCGGTGCAGACTGGTGTCGGCGCAGGGAATGCAGGCGAATTCCGCCTGGACGCCGTCGATGGTGTTGCCGATCAGCCAGCCGCCGCGATCGCAGCTGGAGAACAGCCCTTTGCGGCAGGCCGGGCAGCGGCCGCAGGAGGTGGTGCAGGGGACGATCACGTGATCGCCGACTCGGAAGTCGGTGACCCCGGAGCCGACCTCGACGATGCGCGCGGTGGCTTCGTGGCCGATGATCCGGCCCGGCTGGACGGTGCGGATGCCGCCCTTGAGGATGGCCAGATCGGTGCCACACAGGGTGGTCTTGCTGATCTTCACGAGGACGTCGGTCGGTTCGCGCAACACCGGCATCGGCCGGTCCTCCCAGGCGATCCGTCCCGGTCCGTGATAAACGAGAGCCTTCACCATCCCACTCCCTGGTCATCTGCTCGCCGCCGTCCGCGGCGCTGCGTTCGCGTATCCGTGGCCTCGCGGGAGCGATCGAACGCTCCTCCCGGCTGCCGATTTCGACCGCCGAACCGACGACGGATACTTGGCGGAAACTGACGTCTGCGTCGGTCGCCGCGAACCGCGAAATCGGCTGGATTCTCCGGATTCGCGCGTCATGGGCCGCCGAAGTCCGCCGAAAGTCGCGGAAATCAAGCTAGAGGCCGGAGGAAACCGCCACAATCAACGAATCCTCGGTTTCTTTACACTTTCCTGCGCTGCCGTCGGGGCGGCGGCGGCGAGACAGCCAAAAAGCACAACAACAACATCAGAAATCACATTGTTTCGTTTTCGGCCGAACCCTACAAATCCACCGTGCCAAAAACGAAAAGAAGTCGGACATGACCGGTGCAGTCAAAGATGATGATCAAGCGACTGCCAGGATAATACAGGAATACGTCCCGGGTCGTCAGGTCACGATCGCCCATGTCATCGCCAATCCGGACCCCGCGCTGTGTGAGCGGGTCGGTCTCGAGAGTGCGACGGCAGTCGGCATCATGACGATCACGCCCGGTGAGACCGCGATCATCGCCGGGGATCTGGCGTTGAAGGCGGCCGAAGTGCGGATCGGCTTCGTCGATCGGTTCAGCGGCACGCTGGTGGTCTGCGGAGATCTGGTCGGTGTCGAACTGGCGATCACCGCGGCCAACCGGGGTCTGGCGACCATTCTCGGGTTCCGGCCGGCGCCGGTGACCCGCTCGTGATCGGGGAACGCGCCATGTCGAGCGCCGTGGGTCCGATCCGCCGTTTCATGATCGTCGGCGCCACCGGTGCCGGCAAGACGACCCTGTTGCATGTCCTGACCGACGATCTCGGTCCGATCCGCAAGACGCAGATGGTGGACTACGGCGGTGAGGGCATCGATACGCCGGGCGAATACGCGGAAATGGGGCGGTTCCGTCATCGGCTGATGGCCATGGCGAGCGACGCCACCCTGCTTCTGGTGGTCCAGGACGGGACGCGGTCGCGGTCGTGTTTCCCGCCCGGGTTCCTGTTGAGTTTCCCCAGGCCGTCGATCGGTCTGGTCTCCAAGATCGACCTTCCCGACGCCGATGTCGGGCGGGCCGAGGCTCTGCTTCGCGAGAGCGGCGTCCGTGGAGAAATCCATCCCGTTTCGGCAACCACCGGAACGGGTATCGCGGCGCTGAGGCAGCGCCTTAACTCGTGCCTCTCGGGTCAACAAGGAGTGATCGACAATGGCAAATGTTCCGGGTGAAGCGCTGGGCCTGTTGGAGACGAAGGGCCTCGTCGCGATGATCGAAGCCGCCGATGCGATGGTCAAGGCGGCCAACGTGACGCTGGTCGGCACCGAGAAGATCGGCTCCGGCCTGGTCACGGTGATGGTGCGTGGCGACGTCGGGGCCGTGAAGGCCGCCACCGATGCCGGCGCCGCCGCCGCCCAGCGGGTCGGCGAACTGGTCTCGGTTCACGTCATCGCCCGCCCGCACACCGACATCGAGCTGCTGCTTCCGAAGCCGAAGCAGGCGTGACCGATTCGAACCGTCGATGAAGGATGAAGACGATGGACGACAAGTTGCTCGACCAGATGGTCCAACAGGTCATGGCCAAGATCGGCGCCGCCGCTCCTGCCGCCCCGGCCGCCCCCGCGCCGCGTCGGCCGGGTCTCACGGAATTCGTCGGAACCGCGATCGGTGACACCATCGGACTGGTGATCGCCAACGTGGATCCGAAGCTGCACGCCGCCATGGGTCTGGATGCCAAGTATCGCTCGATCGGCATTCTCTCCGGCCGCGTCGGTGCCGGCCCGCACATCATGGCCGTCGACGAGGCGGTCAAGGCCACCAACACCGAAGTGATCTCGATCGAACTGCCCCGCGACACCAAGGGCGGCGCCGGCCACGGCTCGCTGATCCTGCTCGGGGCGGAAGAGGTCTCCGACGCTCGCCGCGCCATCGAAGTGGCGCTGAAGGATCTGGCCCGCACGTTCGGCGACGTCTACGCCAACGACGCCGGCCACATCGAACTGCAGTACACCGCCCGCGCCAGCCTCGCCTGCCAGAAGGCGTTCAACGCGCCGGTCGGTCGGGCCTTCGGTCTGTGCGTCGGCGCGCCCGCCGGCATCGGCGTGCAGATGGTCGATGCCGCCGTCAAGTCGGCCGACGTCGATCTGATCGGCCTGGCGTCCCCGGCCAAGGGAACGTCGTTCTCGAACGAGGTGATCGGCTTCTTCAGCGGCGATGCCGGCGCGGTGCGTCAGGCGATCATCACCGCTCGCGAAGTGGGTTGCCGCCTGCTCGGATCGCTCGGAGCGGAACCGGCGAGCCTCGGCACCCCCTACATCTGAAAACCGAATTCGCCCCGATGAGGAGGCGTCGATATGGCAAAGAGACACAAGAGGTTCCTGTCGCTCGAGCAGCGGCCCGTCAACAAGGACGGGTTCGTCACCGAGTGGGCAGAGGTCGGCATGATCGCGATGGGTAGCCCCAACGATCCCGAGCCGAGCATCCGCGTCCAGAACGGCGTCATCGTCGAGATGGACGGCAAGAAGCGGGAAGACTTCGACTTCAACGAGATCTACATCGCCAACTACGGGATCGACGCGTCGATCGCCGAAGCGATGATGGCGATCCCGTCGGTCGACATCGCCCGCATGATCGTCGACATCAACGTGCCGCGCGACAAGGTCGTCAAGGTCTTCGCCGGCCTGACCCCCGCGAAGATCGTCGCGGTCGTCGATCAGCTCAACGTCGTCGAGATGATGATGGGCGTGCAGAAGATGCGCGCACGTCGCACCCCGTCGAACCAGGCGCACGTCACCAACCCGCAGGACAACCCGATCCTGCTGGCCGCCGACGCGGCCGAGGCGACCCGTTACGGCTTCTCCGAGATCGAGACGACCGTCGCGGTGTTCAACTACGGGCCGTTCAACGCGGTCTCGCTGCTGATCGGCGGCCAGGTCGGACGCCCCGGCGTTCTGTCCCAGGACGCTCTCGAAGAAGCGATCGAGTTGCAGCTCGGCATGCGCGGTCTCACCGCCTATGCAGAGACGGTCTCGGTCTACGGCACCGAGCGGGTGTTCATCGACGGCGACGACACGCCGTGGTCGAAGAGCTTCCTGGCCTCCGCCTATGCCTCGCGTGGCATCAAGATGCGCTTCACCTCCGGGACCGGATCCGAAGTGCAGATGGCCTATGCCGAAGGCAAGTCGATGCTGTACCTCGAGACCAAGTGCATCATGCTGACCAAGGCGGCCGGCGTGCAGGGTCTCCAGAACGGCTCGATCTCGTGCATCGGCGTTCCGGCCGGCGTGCCGGGCGGCATCCGGGCGGTGCTCGGCGAGAACCTCATCACCACCTGCCTCGATCTCGAAGCGGCCTCCGGCAACGATCAGACCTTCTCGCATTCCGACATGCGTCGGACCGCGCGTCTCCTGATGCAGTTCCTGCCGGGTACCGATCTGATCTGCTCGGGCTACAGCGCGACGCCGAACAGCGACAACATGTTCGCCGGTTCGAACGTCGACGCCGACGATCTCGACGATTGGCTGGTCATCCAGCGCGATCTGAAGGTCGACGGCGGTCTGCAGCCGGCGTCGGAAGAAGAGATCATCGCCGTACGCAACAAGGCGGCGCGGGCTCTCCAGGCGGTCTACGAAGAACTCGGCCTGCCGCGGATCACCGACGAAGAAATCGAAGCGGCGACCTACGCCTATTCGAGCGAAGACATGCCCCCGCGCGACAAGGTGCAGGACACCAAGGCGGCTCAGGAGCTGCTGAAGCGCGGAATCACCGGTGTCGACATCGTCAAGGCGCTCGCCAAGCGGGGCTTCACCGACGTCGCCAATTCGGTCCTCGGGATCCAGAAGCAGCGCGTGTCGGGCGACTACCTGCACACCTCCGCCATCCTGGACAAGGACTTCAACATCATCGCCGCGGTCAACGATCTCAACGACTACCAGGGTCCGGGCACCGGCTATCGGTTGACCGGCGATCGGTGGAAGCTGTTGGCCGACATTCGTCAGGCCGTTCGGCCTGAAGACCTCTGAGGACGGCGGGGAGGGAACACAGATGCCCCAGATCAGCGAAGCAGCCGTCCGCGAGGCGGTTCGCGAAATCCTCGCCCAGATGCAGCTCACCGCACCCGCGGCGAGCCCGGCGGCGGCCTCGGCCGCCACCCCCTCCGACGGCGCCGGCGTGCGCATGACCATTCGTGACCTCGGACCGGCCAAGGCCGGGACGTCGCCCACGGAAGTGGTCGTGGCTCTCGCCCCCGCCTTCGGCGACAAGCTGAAGATGAAGACCATCACGGGCATTCCCCATGCCGCGGTGCTGCGCGAAATCCTCGCGGGTATCGAGGAAGAGGGTTGCACCGGTCGGGTCGTCCGCTTCTGGCACACGTCCGACGTCGCCTTCGCCGGCAATGCCGGCGCCAAGCTCGCCGGGTCCGGCATCGCCATCGGTATCCAGTCGCGCGGCACCACGGTCATCCACCAGCGGGACCTGTTCCCGCTGCAGAACCTGGAGCTGTTCCCGCAGGCGCCGGTGATCGATCTCGAGACCTATCGGTCCATCGGCCGCAACGCCGCTCGATATGCCAAGGGTGAGACCCCTTCGCCGGTCAAGCAGAAGAACGACCAGATGGCTCGGCCCAAGTATCAGGCCATCGCCGCTGTCTTCCACATCCGTGAGACGAGTTTCGTCGATCGGGCGAAGAAGCCGGTCGATGTCGAAGTTCGCTTCGCCTGACGAGCCCTGAGGAGACTCTTCCCGTGTCACAGCAAGACCTGATCAATGCCATCGTGCGCGAGGTGTTGGCGGAGCTCAACGGCTCTCCGCGCAGCCCCGCCGCGGCGCCCGCCGAACGCCTGTGCGGCGAAAAGGGCGCCAAGCTCGACTATCGGACCGACTATCCGATGGCCCAGAAGCGTCCGGAACTGGTGAAGACGGCGAGCGGCAAGTCGCTCTCCGACATCACGCTCGAAGCGGTGATGTCGGGGGCGGTGAAGGCGGAGGAAATCCGCATCACGCCGCAGACCCTCGAATACCAGGCCCAGATCGGCGAGAGCATCGGGCGGCCGCACATCGCCCGCAACCTGCGCCGGGCCGGCGAAATGACGGCGGTCCCCGACGCCCGCATCCTCGAGATCTACAACGCGCTGCGCCCGAACCGTTCGAGCAAGGCGGAACTTCTGGCGATCGCCCAGGAGCTCGAGAGCACCTTCGGCGCCAAGATCTGCGCCGGCTTCGTTCGCGAGGCCGCCGAGGTCTACGAACGCCGCGACGTGCTGCGCAAGGACTGACCCAAGCGTTCCGTTCCCCCGGGACGGCACTCGGCGAGACGGCGTGGCTTTCCACGTCGCCTCGCCCCCTTTCCCCAACCAGGGTGTGGCCATGAAGATCGCAGGCGTCGACATCGGCAATTCCACCACCGAAGTCGCTCTCGCGGACGTCGCCGTCGCGGGGGCCCCGCCGCGGTTCCTGGCCTCCAGCCGGGTGTCGACGACCGGCATCAAGGGCACGGTCGCCAATATTCCCGGTGTGCGCCGCGCCCTCGAGGCAGCGGTCGAACGCGCCGGCCTGAAAATCTCCGACATCGATCTGGTGCTGCTCAACGAAGCCACCCCGGTGATCGGCGACATCGCCATGGAGACGATCACCGAGACGATCATCACCGAATCCTCGATGATCGGTCACAATCCCAATTCGCCGGGCGGGCTCGGCATCGGCGTCGGCGAGACGGTCCGGGTCGGCGACCTCGACATCGTCGCCCCCGGGCGCGCGGTGATCGTGGTCATCCCGCGCAGCCACGACTTCGAGCGCGCGGCGAGCGCGATCGGCGCGGCGCTCGGGCGCGGCGTCGACGTCCAAGGGGCGATCGTCCAGGGCGACGACGGCGTGCTGATCGCCAATCGGCTGTCCAAGGTGTTGCCGATCGTCGACGAGGTCCATCTGATCGATCAGGTGCCGCTCGGCATGCTGGCGGCGGTGGAAGTGGCCGATCACGGCCAGTCCATTCAACAACTGTCCAACCCCTACGGCATCGCCACGCTGTTCCAGCTGACCTCGCAAGAGACGGCGATGATCATCCCGATCGCCAAGGCGCTGATCGGTCTGCGTTCGGCGGTGGTGGTGCGCACCCCGGCCGGCGACGTGCAGACCCGGCGGATTCCGGCCGGATCGCTGCGGCTGATCGGCCAGCACCGCACGGTGGTCGCGCCGATGGACGGCGGCGCCGATGCGATCATGGACGCGCTCGCCCAGGCCGCACCGCTCCAGGACGTCGCCGGCGAGCCCGGCACCAACGTCGGCGGCATGGTCGAACGGGTGCGCCACACGATGAGCGGCGTGACCGGCAAGCCGGCCAACACCATCGCCATCCGCGACGTGCTGGCGGTCGACTGTCTGGTGCCGCAACGCGTCGCCGGCGGTCTCGCCCAGGAATTCTCGATGGAGAACGCGGTCGGGCTGGCCGCCATGGTCAACACCGACAAGCTGTTGATGGAACAGCTGGCGAGCGCGCTGCACCGCGAGATCGGCGTGCCGGTCGAGCTCGGCGGCGTCGAAGCCAACATGGCGATCCTCGGCACGCTGACCACGCCCGGCATCGACGTGCCGTTGGCGATCCTCGACCTCGGCGCCGGATCGACCGATGCGGCGATCCTGCAGCGCGGCCAGCCGGTGCGCAGCATGCATCTCGCCGGGGCCGGCGACATGGTCACGATGTTGATCCAGCGCGAGCTCGATCTGCCGGGCGCGCCCGAGAGCGACGTCGCCGAGCAGATCAAGCGCCACCCGCTGGCCAAGGTCGAGAGCCTGTTCCACATCCGCCACGAAGACAATTCGGTGCGCTTCTTCAAGGAGCCGCTCGATCCCTCGCTGTTCGGCCGGGTGGCGCTGATCACCCGCGACGGGCTGACGCCGATCCCGACCCATCATCCGATCGACCGGATCCGCACCGTACGTCGTGAGGCCAAGCGTCGGGTGTTCGTGCGCAATGCGCTCCGGGCGCTGTCGGCGGTGGCGCCGGGCGGCAACATCCGGGCGCTGCAGTTCGTCGCGGTGGTCGGCGGGTCCGGCCTCGACTTCGAAGTGGCGCGGATGCTGACCGACATTCTGGCGCCGCACGGCATCGTCATCGGCACCGCCAACATCCGCGGCGAGCTCGGACCGATCAACGCGGTGGCCACCGGCCTGGTGCTGAGCTGGGTCGAGCGGGCGACGACGGGAGGCGGCAATGGCTGAGCCGGGCCTCACCCGTCCGACCATCAACGTCGCGACGCTCGATCCGACCGCTGCCGAGCTCTACCGCTGGATCGAGTTCGGCGCCGAGGAAGAGGGCGTGCCGACGCGGCGGGTGACGGTCGAGGCGACCGAGGTGGTCGCCGCGGCCTACGAGGCGGCGCGGGGCTCGTCCTTCGGCATCGGCGTGGCGCTGTCGGCCGATCGCATCGCGCTGCACGAGGGCCACATGCCGCCCGAGCGGGCGGTGCTGGACGCGCCGCTCGCCGGTGATCGCACGGTCGTCTGCCGGCGGTTCGGCAGCAACGCCGCCCGGATGGTGGTGCGGTTGCCGCTGCGGCTCACCGAGGAGCCCGAAACGGTGGCCGCCCCGGTGGTGCGCCGGCCGCCGGTCGCCGCGGTGGCGCCGACCCCGGACATCGAGGTGAAGGCCGAGGATTGGACCGAGGACCGGGTGACGCGGATCGCCGCGATCGTCGCGGGTCTCCTGAAAGAACGAGGAGTGCTGTGATGACCCAGGCCCTGGGACTGATCGAAGCCATCGGTTACGCGACCGCGGTGGTCACCGCCGATGCCGTGGCCAAGGCGGCCAACGTGCGGGTGCTGGGGGCCGAGAACGCCAAGGGCGGCGGGCGGATCACCATCAAATTCGTCGGCGACGTCGGCGCGGTCAAGGCGGCGGTGGCCGCCGGTGTCGCCGCCGCCGAACGGATCGGCAAGATCGCCGGAAGCCTGGTGATCCCGCGTCCGAGCGAGGAGATCATCGCTCGGGCGCTGCTGGTCGACTTCGGCGCCGTCGTGCCCGAGCCGGCACCCGCGGTCGCAGCGATCGAGCCCGCGCCGGTGGTGATCGCGCTGGAACCCGAGGTCGTGGTCCCCGCGGCCGAGTCGGTCGCGGCGCCGATCGAGATACTGCCGCCGGCCGAGGAGCCCGAGATCGTCGCGGCCGAACCGGTCGTCGTGGCCGAACCGATCGTCGCAGCCGAGCCGGAAGCGGCGGCGCCCGCCGCGGAAGCGCCGAGCGCGATCGTCGCAGCCGAACCGGCGCCGGTCGAAACGGCCGCCGCGGAAGTGCCGGTCGAAACGGCCCCCGAGATCGCGGCGCCCGCGCCCGAGCCGGAAGCCTCGGCGCCGGTGGCCGAAGCGCCCGAACCCGACGCCGCCGCGAGCGCGCCTCCGCCGCCGCCGCCGGCTCCCAAACCTGCTCCGACCCGTCCCACCGGCCCGCGCCGTGGGCCCGGGCGCGGACGTCGCTGACCTGCCGGCGGCCCCGGGCCGCCGGTGAAACACCTCGAGACGACGGATCGTCGAACGGATCGGAGAGCGTCAGATGTGGATTCAGCCCGACGAGATGATCGACCGCGTGACCCGGGCCGTCATGGCGCGCCTGCCGGTCCCGGCGACGCCGCGGCGGCTCACCGTGCCGATCGGCGTCTCGGTCCGTCACATCCATCTGTGCCGCGCCCACGTCACCACGCTGTTCGGCGAAGGCCATGAATTGCGGGTGTTCAACGAGCTCTACCAGACCGGTCACTATGCCGCGCAGGAGCAGTTGATGGTGGTCGGGCCGCGCCATGCCATCGAGCGGGTGCGGGTGCTCGGGCCCCCGCGGGCCTATTCCCAGGTCGAATTGGCGCGCACCGATGCGGTCGCGGTCGGCCTCGATCTGCCGCTCGCCACCGAAGGGCGCGATCCGGAGAGCCGGGCGGTGACCCTGGTCGGGCCGGAAGGCACGGTGCGGCTGCCCGGCGGATCCGAGGGCGGGGCTTTCATCGCCCGCCGCCACGTCCATCTCGGGGTGGACGATGCCGCGGCCCTCGGGGTCGCCGCCGGCGATCTGCTCGATCTGGAGATCGGCGGGCCGCGGCCGACCACGCTGCACGGCGTGCTGGTGCGCGTGCAGGCCGGCTGGCGCCCGGAAGTGCACCTCGACACCGACGAAGCCAACGCCTGCGGTGTGCGCACCGGTCAGACCGCGACGCTGATCGTCCCGAGCGGGGAGGGCGCGGATCATGGATGACCCGATCGTCGACAAGGTGGTCGCCCGGGTGCTGGCGTTGCTCGCCGGCGAGACGATCGATCCGGGTCGTCGCAACGTCTTCGTGCTGTTCAGCGGCGCGGTGTCGGGCTTCGCCGCCGGCCGCGAGGCGGTGTCGCGGCTGGTGCGCTCGCACCACCAGCTGACGATCATGCTGACCCCGTCGGCGCGCAAGATCTTCGGCGAGGGGCCGCTGCGCGAACTCGGAGCGGCGGCGATCGTCGATTTCGAGCCCTGGGTCGACGTCTCCGAACACGTCCGCCGCGCCGATCTGGTGCTGGTGCCGACGCTGACGATGAATCTCGCCGGCCGTCTGGCGCTCGGTTCGATGGATACGCCGGCGGCGACGTTGATCCTCGGGGCGCTGCTCGCCGGCAAGGCGGTGCTGGCGATCCGCGACGGCGCCGATCCGGCCGGCAAACGCGGCGAGGCGCTCGGGGCGATCCCGGAAGGCTCGCCGGCGCTGTGGGCGCTGCTCGAAGACCGTCTGGCGACGCTCGAACGCTTCGGGGTCGAACTGGTCGCCAAGGACGCGTTCCTGGTCGCCATGGAGCGCCGTCTGGTGGCGCGGCGTCGCCGCGACGCCGTCCCCGCGGCGATCGCGTCCGGGCCGGTCGCGGTGGTCGAGCGGGAGCGGCGGGCCTCGCCGATCGTCACCGCCGGCGAGTTGATCGGCGCGGCGCCGGGCTCGCGCTTCCGCCTCGCCGCCGGCTGTCGTCTGACGGCACAAGCGGAAGAGACGGCCCGGAGTCTCGGATTGCGACTCGAATTCGTCTGACCTCGCGGAGGACACCATCATGCAGTTGGCAAGAGTCGTCGGAACGGTCGTCGCGACCCGCAAGGAAGAGACCCTGATCGGCTTCAAGTTCCTGGTCCTGGAGATCCTCGACGCCGGGCGCGGCAACGCGGTCGGGTCCAGCGTCGTGGCGGTCGACACGCTCGGGGCCGGGGTCGGCGACGAGGTGCTGTTCGTCACCGGCGGCGGCGCCCGCTGCAATCTGAAGCCGGGAACCCCGATCGATGCGGCGATCATCGGCATCGTCGACAGCGTGGACGTGCGGTCATGAGCGTCTATACCCGCGGCGGCGACAAGGGTGACACGTCCCTGCTCGGGGGCGTCCGCGTCCCCAAGGACAGTCTGAGGATCGAGGTCTACGGGACCCTCGACGAAGCCACGTCGATGCTCGGGCTGGCGCGGGCCACCTCCGAATGCGACGACCTGTGCCGGATGATCCTCGATCTCCAGGGCGAGTTCATCGACGTGATGGGCGAGCTCGCCTCCGGCCCGTTCACCGATGCCCCGGTCCAGCTTCCCAAGGGGCGCAGCTTCCGCGTCGACGGGACCCATGTCGCCCGGCTCGAGCAATGGATCGACGCTCTGCAGGCCGAGCGTCTGCCGGCCCACCATTTCGTCCGGCCCGGGGGCTCGCCCGCCGCCGCCGCCCTCGACGTCGCCCGAACCTTCGTGCGGCGCGCCGAACGGCGCCTGGTGACGTTGTCGAGGGAGGAGCCGGTCAACCCGCAATTGGTGATCTATTTCAATCGCTTGTCCGACCTTTTCTATATGATGGCGCGGATCGACGAACAGCGCTGCGTGGCGCGGGCGGTCGAACGCCAACTGGTGGCGCGGACGCCCTCGTCCACGGGAGGATCGACCATGACGGCACTCACCCTGGCGGCTTGCGACCGGATGGTCGACGCCGGCGTCGCGCGGGCCGGACAACTCGGGATCGCGGTGGTGTTGGCAGTGGCCGATGCCGCGGGGCAGCTCGTCGAGTTGCGCCGGATGGACGATGCGCTGGTGGTCAGTCTGACCCTGGCGCCGGCCAAGGCTCATACCGCCGCCGCGGTACGGTTGCCGACCCAGGAACTCGCCCGGCTGTCGCAGCCCGGCGGTCCGCTCTACGGCATCGATGCGAACAGCCCCGGGATCACCCTGGTCGGCGGCGGTCTGCCGCTGCTCCACGACCGCGGTCTGGTCGGTGCGGTCGGGGTCAGCGGTGGTTCGGTCGAACAGGACATCGAAGTGGCGAGCGCCATGGCGGCCGCCTTCCAGGCTCTGGCGAAGGACGCGAAGTGATGGGTATCGAAGACGCACAGATCCGTGAGATCGTCCGCCGCGTGGTCGGCGGCATGGACCTCCAGTCCCCGGGTTCCGCGCCCGCCGTCGCTAAAGAGTCGGCGACCGGATTGCGGGGGGTGTTCACCACCGCCGAGGCGGCGCTCGCCGCGGCGGAACGGGCCTTCGCCCAATATCGCCGGGCGAGTCTGGCCAAACGCAAGGCGATCGTCGAGGAACTGCGCAAGACCTGCGTCGCCTCGGCGCAGCGTCTGGCGCGCATGGCGGTCGACGAATCCGGCATGGGCCGGGTCTCCGACAAGGTGATGAAGCATCACCTGGTGGCCGAGAAGACCCCGGGCGTCGAAGACCTGCCGAGCCGCGCCTTCGTCGGCGATCACGGCCTGACCACCGAGGAGCCGGCGCCGTTCGGCATCATCTTCGCGGTGACGCCGACGACCAATCCCAGCGCGACCCTGTTCAACAATGCCATCAGCATGTTGGCGGCCGGCAACGTGATCTATTTCGCGCCCCACCCGCGCGCCCTGAAGACCGCGCTGACCTGCATCGACCTGATCAACGAGGCGATCGAACGGGCCGGCGGCCCGGCCAATCTGGTGGTCACCACCGACACCGTCGATCTCGCCACGGTGCAGGCGATGATGCGCCATCCGAAGATCGCGCTCCTGTGCGTGACCGGCGGCACCGGCGTGGTCGATCAGGCGCTGACCAGCGGCAAACGGGTGATCGGCGCGGCGGCGGGCAATCCGCCGGCGCTGGTCGACGACAGTGCCGATCCGGGCAAGGCGGCCCGCGACATCATCGCCGGCCACTCGTTCGACAACAATCTGCCCTGTGTGGCGGAGAAGGAAGTGATCGTCACCGCGGCGATCGCCGACGACCTGATGACCTGTTTCCGCAGCGCCCCCGACGTGGTGACGCTCGCCGCCAGCGGTCTCGACCTGCTCGAGAAGGTGGTGCTCAACGCCGACCGCTCCGGGCCCAATCCGAAGATGATCGGCAAGAACGCCTGCGTGATCCTGCGCGAGTTGGGGATCACCGCCGGCGAAGAGGTCCGGGCGATCGTCGTCGAGGCCGATCGGTTCAATCCGATCGTCCGCCATGAACTGATGATGCCGGTGCTCGGCGTCGTGCGGGTCGGCGGCTTCGAAGAGGCGGTCGACGTCGCGGTCGAGGTCGAGGGGGGCTTGCGCCATTCGGCGATCATCCACTCGTCCAACATCTACCACATGAGCGAATTCGCTCATGCCATCGGCACGACGATCTTCGTCAAGAATGCGCCGTCCTTCGCCGGTATCGGCTTCGGCGGCGAAGGGCCGACCAGTTTCACCATCGCCGGGCGGACCGGCGAGGGGCTGGCGTCGGCCCATACCTTCACCCGCGTGCGTCGCTGCGCGCTGGTGGGCGCCTTCTCGCTCACCTGAGGGTGCGGCCCGGACGGCAGTTCCGGAAGGCGTATCGGTCCTCAAAGGCCCGATGAGAAAGGCGAGGGGCGCCATCGGCGTCCCCCGCGTCACCGGTATTCGCTCGATTCGAGACCGCAGCCGCAACGACGGCTGATCGGGGCGGGGGTGCTCGCGTCGATCTCGGACCGGCCGAATCCCGATCGACGGCGAACCTGAAACCCAAGGGGGGAAACTATGACTGTGATGGGCGTGCTCGCCGCCTTCGGCGGCGGCATCTTCGGGGCTGCCATCGGCGCTCTACCGGCGTTCGAATTCGTCGGATTCCTGGTGATTGCCGGCGTCGCCGTGCAACTCGGCGTGGCCCCGGCGGCCACCGACTTCTTCGGGCTGCCGTTCGGCGCCTTCGGTCCGCATGTCGGCGGCTTCGCCTCCGGCGTGGCGGCGGTCGCCTATGCCGCCAAGCGCGGCAAGATCGAAACCGGCCGCAACATCGTCGCCGGCCTGATGGGCCTCAAGAGCCCGGACGTGCTGCTGGTCGGCGGGTTGTTCGGCATCTTCGGCTATGCCGTGCAGTGGGGCCTGGCCAAGGTTCCGGCCTTCGGACCCGGGCTCGCCTGGACCGACACGGTGGCGCTCACCGTGGTTCTCTCGGCCTTCGTCGCACGCCTCGCCTTCGGCTCCAGCGGTCTGTTCGGCAAGGCCGAGGAGGGGCGTGCCTTCCTGTCGCCCTCGGACGGCGCCAAGTGGCTGTCTTTCCAGTCCGATCCCGGTCAGTTGGTGACCATCGGACTCGGCGTCGGCCTGTTCGCGGGCTATCTGGCGCTGACCTTCGGCGGCGCCGGCGTGCTGCTGTCCTTCGGCATCGCCGCGGCGAGCCTGATCTTCCTGCAGTTCGGCGTGGCGGTGCCGGTGTCGCACCACATGGCATTGCCGGCGGCGATCGCCGCGGCGGCTTCGGGGAGCATGATCTGGGCGGCGGTGGTCGGGATCGTCTGCGCCTTCATCGGCGAGCTGATGGCCCGGCTGTTCCTGTGCCACGGCGACACCCACATCGATCCGCCGGCGGCGACCATCGCCATCATGACGCTGGTGATCAACTTCCTGACCTCGGTCGGCTTCTTCGCCGCCGTCCATCTGCCGGTGTGACCGGCCCGGACGGTGTGCGACCGCATCGTTCGACGACGAACTCGGGGCGCCGCCTGCGGACGGCGCCCCACCTTCTTCCTCCGTTTCCGTCGGAGGTGGGGCGGGGCGGAGAGCGGGGCCGCTCGACCGTCGCGCCGAACCTCCCCGGTCCCTGCCCGAGGTTGTTCCGGCATGCCGCAGACGACGCCCGCATCGCCGCCCGCCGACGCCTCCGGTGCTCGGGTGCCGATCGACGTCGCGGTCGGCAGCATCGGCGTCGGGATCGTGGTGCTGGGGCTGAAGATCCTCGCCTATTCGGTCACCGGATCGATCGCGCTCTATTCCGACGTGCTGGAGAGCCTCGTCAATCTCGCCACGGCGGTGGCCACGCTGGTCGCAGTCCGGGTGGCGGCGCTGCCGGCCGACGCGACCTATCCGTTCGGACATCACAAGGCGGAATATTTCAGCGCCGTGCTCGAAGCGGTGATGATCGGGGTCGCGGCGATGCTGATCCTGCGCGAAGCCCGCGACGCGCTGGTCCTGCCGCGGACGATGACCGCGCCGTTCCTCGGCATGGCGATCAACGCCGCCGCCGCCGGGATCAACGGCCTGTGGTGCGTGGTGCTGGTCGGCCACGGCCGACGCCATCGCTCGCCGGCGCTGATCGCCGACGGCATGCACCTGCTCGCCGATCTGGCGTCGTCGGTCGGGGTGCTCACGGGAATCGCCCTGGCGGTCGCCACCGGCTGGTGGATCGTCGATCCGCTGCTCGCGGTGATCGTCGCCGGCTGCATCCTGTGGTCGGGGTGGATCGTCCTCGAGCGGTCGCTCGGCGGGCTGATGGACGTGGCGGCGCCGGCCGAGCGGGTCGCCGAGATTCGCCGGTCGATCGCCGCGGCGACCGATGACGACGCGGTCGTCCGGCGCCTGCGCACCCGGACCGCGGGACGGGCGACCTTCGTCGAGTTCCATCTCGTGGTGCCGGGGCATCTGAGCGTGGCGGCGGCCGATGCGATCGCTGCGGCGGTCGAAACGCGGCTGCGGGCCGACATCCCGGCGATCGCGGTGATGATCCGCATCGAGCCGGCGACGGAGGCGGCGCCGGCGCGAACGGGCGGCGGAGCAGAAAGTAAGAGCATGTAGCTCCTCTTACGGACTTTTATTTCGGCGGTCCTTACGTCATCTTCGTCAAGTTTTGGACGGACGGTACGATACGCATCCAAGGTATTCATAAAAAGAAACCAAAAGGGGAGGATGCCGGACATGATGCCTCTGTCACGGTCTCTACGGGATCTCGGGGAAGGGCGCGAGCGAGCCGCGGTGGTGTCGACGCTGCGCATCGAGGACATCGTCGACCTTCCGAAACTCCAGCGTATTCAAGACACTTTCGCCAAGGCGATGGGCGTCGCCGCGGTCACCGTCGATCAGGCGGGGGTACCGGTCACCAAGGAGAGCAACTTCCAATCGATCTGCCGGATGATCCGCTCGCAGCCCGAAGGTCTGCGCCGCTGCCGCTCGTGCGATGCCGCCGGTGGCATGGCGGCGTTCGAATCCGGGCGGACCGCCACCTATGTCTGTTCGAGCGGGCTGGTCGACGCGGCCGCGCCGATCATCATCGAGGGCGAATATCTCGGCTGTATCCTGTGCGGTCAGGTGACGCTGATCGACGACCGCGAGGCGCGGCTCGAAGACATCGTCCGGCGCGTCGAGATCCTCGGGCTGGATCACGAGGCGGTGGTCAAGGCGGCGCGGGCGACGCCGGTGATCGCCCGCGAGCGTTTCGACAGCGCGGTCGAAATGCTGATGCTGACCGCCAGCCACATCGTCGAGGTCGGGATGACCAACCTCGCCCAGCGCCGCCTGCTCCAGGAGAGCGCCGAGAAGTCGGCGGTCGAGACGTCGCTGCGCGACGCGCAGCTGCAGGCGCTGCAGGCACGGATGAACCCGCACTTCATCTTCAATTCGCTGACGCTGATCTGCTACACGGCTTTCGAAGAACATGCCGCCAAGACCGAGGAGATCGCCTATACGCTCAGCGATCTCCTGCGCTACAGCCTGCGCAACACCGCCACGACGGTGCCGCTCGGCGAAGAATTCGACATGATCGAGCGCTGTCTGGCCCTGCACAAGCTGCGCTTCGGCGATCAGCTGACCAAATACCTCGATCTCGAAGAGGATCTGAAGGACACGCCGGTGCCCTGCATGATCCTCCAGCCGATCGTCGAGAACGCCATCGTCCACGGTGTCGAGAGCCTGGCGCGGCCGGCGACGGTGCGGGTGTCGGCCCATCGCAAGGGCGGACGGGTGGTGCTCGAAGTGTTCGACGACGGCGTCGGGATGAGCCCGGAGCAGGTGCGGGCCCTCAACGACAACCGGATTCTGCCGCCGATTCCGGGACGCAAACGCCCGGCGCTGGGGCTGCAGAGCGTGATCACCCGGCTCGAGAACGAGTTCGGTTCGCGCTTCGCTCTCGCGGTGGAGAGCGGCGAGGGCAAGGGGACGCTGATCCGGCTGTCCTGGACGACCTGAACGGCGGTGAAAGGAAACGGCATGCCCGGCCTGTTGGTGGTGGACGATACGCCGATCGTCCGGTCGACGGTGCGCAACGTCATCGAGCGGGCCGGGATCACCTTCGATCCCCTGCTCGAGGCCTGCAACGGCGACGAGGCGGTGGCCTGCGCCCGTCGCTCCGCGCCCGACGTGGTGCTGATGGACATCCGCATGCCGGGCATGGACGGCCTGGAGGCGGCGGCGATCATCCGCGCCGAGCATCCCGAGACGCGGATCGTGTTCTTCACCGCCTACGGCGAATTCGCCTATGTCCAGCGGGCGCTCAAGCTCGGGGCGGTCGACTATCTCCTGAAGCCGCTGCGGCCGGCGGCGCTCGGCGACCTGTTGGCGCGGCTCGCCGCGGAGATCGCGACCGCCGATCCGCACGCCGCCCGTCCGCCGCGGGTCGAACCGGCGGCGCCGACGCGCAACGATCCGGTGGCGCGCGCCGTCGCCTACATCCAGCGCAACTACAAATCCGCGTCGATCTCGCTGGGCGAAGTCGCCGAGGCGTCGCACCTCAGCCCGTCGCATCTCGCCCATCGCTTCCGCAAGGAGGTCGGCACCGGCTACCAGCACTACGTCACCGGCCTGCGGATCGGCGCGGCGCGCTCGCTGTTGGTGACCAGCGATCTGTCGATCCCCGAGATCGCCGAAGAGGTCGGCTATCCCAACCTGACCAATTTCTATCGGCTGTTCCAACGGGAGACCGGCATGACGCCGGCGGCCTTCCGCCGCGGCCCGCCACGTCCGGCGGCGGGCTGACCGCGGCCGGCGCCCGCGACGCCGCGATGATCGAACCGCGCCTCTGAGACGCCGAGAGCCGCCGCCCGTGCCCGAGGGCAGGACGGCGGCTGTCGAGGCGCGTGCGATCGTCGCTCAAGCGGCGGCCAGCGCCGCGCCGACGGTAGCTGCATCGTTGCCGACCACCAGTTGGTAGTTGCCGTTGCCGAGGGTGGCGACGGCGTGGACGCCGTGGGTCTTGGCGGCGGCCTGATCGAACTTTGCGCCGTCGCGCAGTTCGATGCGGATGCGGGTGCCGGCGACGACTTCGGTCGAGACCACGTTCGCGCGACCGCCGAGGGTGACGAGCAGGGCCGAGGCTTCGGTCGCCGCCGCGGAAATCGCCGTCGCGGTGGGTGCGACGACCGCCGCGGGGGTCGCGGCCGCCGGCGGCGGGGAAACGGTCGCGGCGGGCGCGGTGGTGGCCGCGGTCGGGCGGGTCTGCAGATATTCCTCGAGATCTGTCTTCATGTTCTCCGATCGGGTGCCGAACACCGCCTGGACATTGTTGCCGACCACCATGACGCCGGCGGCGCCGAGGGTCTTGAAGGCAGGCTGGTCGACCTTGGCGAGATCCCGCACGCCGACCCTGAGGCGCGTGATGCAGGCGTCGAGATCGGCGATGTTGTCGCGGCCACCGAAGGCGGCGACCAGTTTCTGCGAGGTCGCGAAGCGGGCGGGAACCACCTCGGCGGTCGTGCCGGACGGGGCGGCGGCGAGGATCGGATCGACATCGTCGCCTTCGTCTTCGCGACCGGGGGTCTTGAAGTCGAATTTGACGATGAGGAAGCGGAAGACCCCGTAATAGACCACCGCATAGATCGGTCCGAGGATCAGGGTCATCCACCAGTTCTGCGCATTGACGCCGAAGACGTTGAACAGCAGGAAGTCGATGCCGCCCTGGGAGAAGGTGAAGCCCATGTGGATCTGCAGCGTATTGGCGACGAACTGACTGGTCGCGGCCAGCACCGCATGGATCGCATAGAGCGGCGGGGCGACGAACAGGAACGAGAACTCGATCGGTTCGGTGATGCCGGTCAGGAACGAGGTCAGCGCGGCGGAGATCATCATGCCGCCGACCTTGACCCGGTTCTCCGGCCGGGCGGTCTGCCAGATGGCGATGGCCGCGGCGGGCAGGCCCCACATCTTGAACAGGAAGGCGCCCGACAGGATGCCGGCGGTGTGGTCGCCGGCGAAAAAGCGGGTGATGTCGCCATGGACGACCTCACCGGCGGCATTGGTGAAGCTGCCGATCTGGAAGAAGAACGGGACGTTCCAGATGTGATGCAGGCCGAAGGGGATCAGCAGGCGTTCGACGAAACCGTAGATGGTCGCGGCGGTGCGCGGATCGCTGTCGGCGGCCCAATGGGAGAACGTATTGATGCCGTTCTGGACGGTCGGCCAGATCAACGACAGCAGGACGCCGACGAAGATCGCGGCGAGGCCGGTGACGATCGGCACGAAGCGTTTGCCGGCGAAGAAGCCGAGGTAACTCGGCAACTCGATCCGGTAGTAGCGGTTGAACAGCGCCGCGGCGACCGCACCGATGATGATGCCGCCGAACACGCCGGTGTCCATCGACGGCATGCCGAGGATCGGCACCGGGGTGACGCCGTAGAACACCGCCATCACGCCCATGGTGCCGACCATGACGACGAAGCCGACCACCGCGGCGATCGCCGCGACGCCGTCGTTCTTGGCCAGCCCGAGGGCGACGCCGACCGCGAAGATCAGCGGCAGATTGCCGAAGATCGCGTCGCCGCCCTTCTCCATCACCTTGGAGACGATCACCGGCAGCCACGAGAAGTGCGAGGCGCCGATGCCGAGCAGGAGACCTGCGATCGGCAGCACCGCCACCGGCAGCATCAGGGCCTTGCCGATCTGTTGCAGAATTCCGAAAGCCGATTTGAACATGGTCGTATCCTCGAGATCAGGCGTCGAGCCCGGCGTCCGCCAGAAGGCGGCGCACGGCGTCGCCGCTGTCGGCGCGACGGGCGGCTTCGGCGAGTTCGGTGCAGCGTTTCAGGGTCAGGGTGCGGATGCGCGCCTTCAGCGCCGGGATCGCCGCCGGCGTCGCCGAGAGTTCGGTGACTCCGAGGCCGATCAGGACGGGGGCGGCGAGCGGTAGCGAGGCGAGGGCACCGCACACGCCGGTGACCCGGCCATGGATCCGCGCGCCCTCGGCGGCCATGGCGACGAGGCGCAGGACGGCCGGGTGGAGCGGATCGATGCGATCGGCGAGGCCGGCGTTGCCGCGGTCCATCGCCAGAGTGTACTGGGTCAGGTCGTTGGTGCCGATCGAGAAGAAGTCGGCTTCGGCGGCGAATACTTCGGCGAGCAGTGCCACCGAGGGGACTTCGACCATGATCCCGACCTCGATCGGCGTGGTGCGGCCGAGGGCGCGGCTCTCGGTCTCGACGACGCGGCGGACCTTGCGCAGATCCTCGAGGGTGGCGATCATCGGCAGCATGATGCGCGCCTGGCCGTGCGGTTCGATCCGCAGGATGGCGCGAATCTGGGTGCGCAGGAGTTCGGGGCGGGCGAGGCTCAGGCGGATGCCGCGCATGCCCAGCGCCGGGTTCTCTTCCTTCGGCGGATCGGCATAGGGCACCTGCTTGTCGGCACCGGCGTCGAGGGTGCGCACGATCAGCGGGCGGCCCTGAAGTCCGGTGGCGACCGCCTGATAGCGCATCAGTTGCTCGTCCTCGCTCGGCGCGGTGGCGCGATCGAGGAACAGGAATTCCGAGCGCAGCAGGCCGCAGCCTTCGGCGCCGTTGCCGAGGGCCCCGGCGACGTCGTCGGCGCCGCCGAGATTGGCGAAGACCTCGATGCGGGTGCCGTCGGCCATGTGGCAGTCGCCCGCGGCGGCGGCGAGATCGGCGGCGGCGCGGTCGCGGCGGACCGTGGCGGCGCGGCGGGTCACTTCGATCGCTTCCGCCGGCGCGCCGATGCGCAGGGTTCCGGCGTCGGCATCGAGCAGGCAGGGTTCGCCGTCGGGGATGCGCAGCGCGTCGGGGCCGACCGCGACGATCGCCGGAATACCGCGCGAGGCGGCGAGGATCGCCAGATGCGAGGTCGGGCCGCCGCCGGCCAGCACGATGCCGACCACCCGGCTCAGATCGAGCGCGGTGAACTGCGACGGCAGGAGATCGTCGGCGAACAGCACGGTGTCCGGCGCGAAGTCGGGGGCGACGTCGTGGTCGCCGGACAGGGCGAGCAGCACGCGGCGCTGGACGTCGAGGAGATCGGCGGCGCGTTCGATCAGGATCGGCTTGCCGAGGGCCCGCAGCGCCGCGACTCGGGTCTCGATCGCGGTCTTCCAGGCGAAGCCGGCGCTCTTGCCGGCGGCGATCAGGGCATCCGAAGCGGCGCGCAGATCGGGATCGTCGAGGAAGGCGAGATGGGCGCCGAGGATCTCGCCCTGCGGTCCGGCGGAGGGGCCGAGCGCGGCGATCTCCGCGGCGATGGCGCTGCGGGTGGCGTCGAAGGCGACGGCGAGCGCCGCGGCCTCGGTCGCCGGATCGGCGCCGGCTTCGACGACGGTGGCGATCGCCAGGATCAGGCGATGGGACACGCCGACGGCGAGGCCCGGTGCGGCGGTGACGCCGGTCAGATCGAGGGCGGTGCCGGCGGCGATCGGCGGTGACGCGGCGACCGCAGCGGCGGGCGCCGGAGTCGCCGACGGCGTCGATGCGGCGGACGGGGCGGGGGCAGTTTCGGCTGCTTCGGTGCCGAGCATCGCGGCGATCCGGGTGGCGGTGGCGGCGGCGTCGGGACCGGTCGCCTCGATGGTCAGCACCGCGCCGCATTCGGCGCCGAGCAGCATCAGGGCGGTCGGGCTCTTCGGATCGGCGCGGCGGCCGTCGAAACTGATGGTCACCGCGGATTGCGTCGACTTGGCGAAGGCGGCGAGCAGGCCGGCCGGGCGGGCGTGGATGCCGAAGGGATCGGTGAGGGTCACGGTCCGGCGCTCGACGGCGCCGTCCGACGCCGCGGGTGCGGCGGGCGCGGCGGGCGTCGCGGTCGCGCCGTCGACGGGATGGATGTCGACCAGGGCGTCGCCGGCGGCGACCACGCGATCGGTGGCGACCGCGCTGAGGCTGAAGGCGCCGCCGTTGGTGAGGATGATCGGCACCATCAACGACCGCACCAACTGGGACACGACGTCCATGTCGAAATCGATCAGCGGCTCGCCGGTGGAGACGCGGTCGCCCTCGGCGACGTGGGCGGTGAAGCCCTCGCCCTTCAGGCCGACGGTGTCGAGGCCGATGTGCATCAGGATCTCGGCGCCGTCGTCGGCCCTGAGGGTGAGCGCATGACGGGCGCGGTGGATCGAGGTGATGACGCCGTCGAAGGGCGCGCGCAGGGTCGTCGCGGTCGGATCGATGGCGAAGCCGTCGCCGAGGACCCGCCCGGAGAACACCGGGTCGTCCACGGCCGACAGGGGAATGAGCCACCCGTCGAGGGGCGCGCACAGGCGCGCGGGCTTCGCAGGGGCGAGGGCGGCGGAGGCGGCGGGGGCTCCGCCGGAAACGGACGAAACTTGATCCACGGTTCGACGTCCTCTTTGTGAGAGTGGAGTGGCCGTCCCGCGGGAGTTCGGGACGGTCGCTGTCGTGGCGGCGGCGCGGTCAGCGCCGCAGGTTGGTCGCCGTCCAGGCGGCGAAGGCGGCGAGGAAGGCCGTCAGAAAGGCGTGGGTGTTCTCGTCGGTCAGATCGCCGGAGAGATCGAACAGCCGATCGACGTGGCCGAGGTAGACCTCCGGCTGCTGCAGGGTCGGCACGTCGAGGAACACCAGCGACTGGCGCAGATGGTGGTTGGCGCCGAAGCCGCCGATCCCGCCGGGCGAGACGCTGACCACCGCGCCGGGCTTGCCGGCCCAGACGCTGGCGCCATAGGGCCGCGAGCCGACGTCGAGGGCGTTCTTCAACGCCGCCGGGACCGAGCGGTTGTATTCCGGCGTGACGAACAGCACGGCGTCGACGGCGGCGACCGCCTCACGGAAGCGGGTCCAAGCGACGGGCACGACGCCGTCGTCGAGGTCGGGGTCGTAGAGCGGCAGGGCGCCGATCTCGACGATGTTCATGACCAGCGACGCGGGGGCGTTGGACTTCAGCCAGGTGGCGATCCGGCGGCTGTAGGCCTCCTTGCGGAGGCTGCCGACGAAAATGCCGACCGAGTGGGGGGAGGTCATGACGGGTCCTCGAATGGGCGGGGTGGCTGCCTCGATCGAGCGGGCCGTGAATCGGGCAACGGGAGGCGGTCGGGGCCCGATTTCGAACCGAAGCCTAACGACGAGATCGCCGATCGCGGGAGAATCGGAAACTACTCGAGCCGTCGTCGCCGGCGTCCCACGCCGATGCGCCGCGGGCGGCGAGCGGTCTCGCGTCGCGTCCGAGCGGCGCGGGGGGCGAGCGAAAGCCGATCGCAATGTCGCCCGCAGTCGCCCGGAACGCCATGTTTCGGCCGTCGCCGCTCGGTGTGCAGTCGGGGGAGGGCGGCCGCGGAACGGGGCGAAACGGCTCCCCCATCGCGCGCGGGCGGGCGCCGGGGGGCGCGACGCGCGGGGCTCGAGTAGTTTCCGAACCTGTCGCGGTTGCCCCACACCGGCCTAGTCTCGACCGTCGGCAGACCTTGCCGACCTCGTCCTCGTCCCCGCCGGCCTCCCGCAACCGCACCGCACCACCGGATGCGCGACGGGCCGTCGCGGTCGGGACCGGGTCGCACCACCGCAGCGTCGCGCGCGGTGGGCGGACGTTTGCCGGAAAGGCGCCCATGAATACGATCTTCGGTCAGCTCTTCGCCCGCCGCGCCGCTTCGAGCCCGTGGGCGGATACCGAACCGGTCCGCGAAGAGACCTTCGGCGTCGAGCGGCTCGAGCAACATGCCGAGAGCCTCGCGGCCGCCCAGCCGGTGACCACGCGCCCGCCGTGGGTGGTGCCGCTGCGCTCGCGCCTGAACGCCAACGCCGCCGTCCTGCTCGCCGCCTATCGGGCCGGTGCGGCGGAAGTCGAGGCCGGGGCCGAAGTGGTGCCGGCGGCGGAATGGCTGCTCGACAACTACCACGTGGTCGAGGAACAGATCCGCGAGATCCGCGACGACCTGCCGCCGGGCTATTATCGCCAGTTGCCGAAGCTCGCCGACGGGCCTTTCGCCGGTTATCCGCGGGTGTTCGGTCTCGCCTGGGCCTTCGTCGCGCAGACCGACAGCCATTTCGACCCGGAGATCCTGCGCCGCTTCCTGCTCGCCTATCAGCGCATCCAGCCGCTGACCATCGGCGAGCTGTGGGCGGTGGCGATCACCCTCAGGATCGTGCTGGTCGAGAACCTGCGCCGGCTGACCGATCAGATCACCGCCGGCGGCGTGGCCCGGCGCGATGCCGATGCCCTGGCCGATCGCCTGCTCGGGGCGGGTGACGCCCGCGCCGCGCTCGAGTCCGACATCGCCACCCGCTCGACCGCGCCGCTGTCGGGCGATTTCGCCAGCCAGCTCGCCAAGCGCCTGCGCGATCAGGATCCGAACACCACGCCGGCGCTGGGCTGGCTGCAGGAGCGCCTGGAACGCCAGGGACGATCGATCGGCGACGTGGTGCAGGCCGCGCAGCAGCGGCTGGGCGCCTCCAACCTCACCGTGCGCAACGTCATCACCAGCATGCGGCTGATCTCCGACATCGACTGGGCCGACCTGTTCGAGAGCGTCAGTCTGGTCGATGCGCGCCTGCGCGCCGCCAGCGGCTTCGCCGACATGGACTTCTCGACCCGCAATCTCTACCGCAGCGCGGTCGAACAGCTGGCGCGCGGCTCACAGTCGAGCGAGCTCGAGATCGTCGATCTGGCGCTCGAGGCGGCGCGGCTGTCGGCGGTCGGCGTCGCCGATCCGGTCCAGGCCGATCGCCTGCGCGATCCGGGGCATCATCTCATCGCCGCCGGGCGCCTGGCGCTCGAGCGGGCGATCGGCTTCCGCCCGCCGCCGCGGCTGTGGATCGGGCGCATCAACACTCGCCTCGGCATCGGCGGCTACGTCGGCGCGATCGTGGCGACGACGGTGATCCTGCTCGCTCTGGTGCTGTGGGGGATCGCGACCCGCGGCGTCGACCTCGGATGGCTCGCACTGCTCGCGGTGGTCGGCTTCCTGCCGGCCAGCGAGTTGGCGACCGCCCTGGTCAACCGACTGGTCACCTGGAGTTTCGGCGCGGTGACGCTGCCGGGCCTCGAACTGACCGGCGGCGTCCCGGAATCGCTGCGCACGATCGTGGTGGTGCCGACGCTGCTGACCAGCGAGGCGGATCTGCTCGAACAGATCGAACGCCTGGAAGTCCATCACCTGTCGGGGAGCGGCGGCGATCTGACCTTCGCCCTGCTCGCCGACGGGCTCGATTCCGACCGCGAGGAACTCGACGGCGACGCGGCCCTGACGACCCTCGCCGAAGAGGCGATCGCCCGACTGAACCAGCGCCACGGGCCCGGCCCGGGCGGCAAGCGCTTCCTGTTCCTGCATCGCCGGCGCGTCTGGGACGCCTGTGAAGGCGTGTGGATGGGCTGGGAGCGCAAGCGCGGCAAGCTGCACGAGCTCAACCGCCTGCTGCGGGGCGCCACCGACACCACCTTCGTCGTCGATCCCGACGGCGTCGCGCCGGTGCCGGCGAACGTGCGCTTCGTCATCACGCTGGACGCCGACACCCGGCTTCCGCGCGATGCGGCGATCCGCCTGATCGGCAAGATGGCCCATGCGCTGAACCGGCCGCGTTTCGATGCGGCCGCGCAGCGGGTGGTCGACGGCTATGCCATCCTGCAGCCGCGGGTGACGCCGTCGCTGCCGGTCGGCCGCGAGGGCTCGTTCTATCAGAAGGTGTTCTCGGGCCCTCAGGGCATGGACCCCTATGCGTCGGCGGTGTCCGACGTCTATCAGGACCTGTTCGGCGAAGGCTCCTACACCGGCAAGGGCATCTACGACGTCGACGCCTTCGAGGCGGCTCTGGCCGGGCGCGTCCCCGACGACACTCTGCTCAGCCACGATCTGTTCGAAGGCATCTTCGCCCGGGCCGGTCTGGCGTCGGACGTCGAGGTCGTCGAGGAGGCGCCGTCGCGCTACGACGTCGCCGCCAAGCGCCAGCATCGCTGGACGCGCGGCGACTGGCAGTTGCTGCCGTGGATCTTCGATCTGCGTTCCGGGCTGCACCACGTGCCGGCGATCGGCCGGTGGAAGATGATCGACAACCTGCGGCGCTCGCTGCTGGCGCCGATGACGATGCTCGCTTTCGGCGCGAGCTGGCTGCTGCCGACGCCGATCGCCCTGCATCTGGTCCTGGCGATCTTCGGCGGGATCGTGATCGCCGCATTCCTGCCGACGATCTCGGCGGTGCTGCCGCGGCGGGCCGGATTCCGGCTGCTCAACCACCTCGAGCTGCTCGGCGCCGAACTGAAGCTCGCCGCCGTCCAGACCATCCTCACCGTCGCCTTCCTGCCCGATCGGGCGTGGCGCATGGGCGACGCGATGATGCGGACGCTGGTGCGGCTCTACGGGACCCGTCGCCTGCTCCTCGAATGGACCACCGCGGCGCAGTCGCACGGCACGCCGCGCCTCGACACCCTCGGCTTCTACCGTCTGTCGTGGGGCGGGCTGCTCCTCGGTCTCGGATCGGCGGCGGCGGTGCTGGCCGTCTCGCCGGCCTCGTGGCCGATCATCGTGCCCTTCGCCGCCCTGTGGGCGCTGGCCCCGGCGATCGCCGCCTGGGCGAGCCGGGCGCCGCGCTCGGCGGCGCGGATGATCGTGTCGGCGGACGACCGGCGCGAACTGCGTCTGACGGCGCGGCGGACCTGGCGCTTCTTCGAGACCTTCGTTGGCGCCGCGACCAACGGCCTGCCGCCGGACAATTTCCAGGAGGATCCCACCCCGGTGGTGGCGCAGCGGACTTCGCCGACCAATCTCGGTCTGGCGCTGCTCTCCGCCGTCGCCGCCCGCGACTTCGGCTGGTCGGGGACGCGCGCCACCGTCGAACGGCTCGAGGCGGCGCTCGGGGCGATGCACGCCCTGCCGCGATTCCGCGGCCATTTCTTCAACTGGTACGACACCGCGACCCTGCAGGTCCTCGAACCGGCCTATGTCTCCTCGGTCGACAGCGGCAATCTGGCGGGCCATCTGATCGCCGTCGCCAATGCCTGCGAGGAATGGCGCGACGGCGTGCTGGCCGCCGATGCCCGGGCGGGCCTGGGCGATGCGCTCGATCTGGCGCGGGCGAGCTTCGTCGACCTGCATCCGGCGGCGGAAGAGCGCGGCCGCCAATTCCTCGGCGTGCTCGACGAATTCGCGGTCGAACTGGCGAGCGATCGCCCGATCACCGCGCTGGCGCCGGTGCTGAAACGCCTCGCCGACAAGGCGGTGGGCCTCGCCCGCGGCTTTGCCGGGCCGTTGCCCGACGACGGCTCCGACGATCTGATCTCCTGGACCGAGGCGCTGCGGCGCACCCTCGGCGAACACGTCCGCGACCGGGCGACCGACGACGTGCAGGAGGCCGCCTGGGCCGAACGCATGACCGGCGTCGCCGCGACGGCGCGCGCACTCGCCCTGGAGATGGACTTCGCCTTCCTGCTCGATCCCGAACGCAAGCTGCTGTCGATCGGCTTCTCGGTCGCCGACAACCGGCTCGACACCAACTGCTACGATCTGCTCGCCTCCGAAGCGCGGCTGGCCAGCCTGTTCGCGGTCGCCAAGGGCGACCTGCCGACCCGCCACTGGTTCCGCCTGGGCCGCGCCGCGACGCCGCTCGGCAACGGTTCGGCGCTGATCTCGTGGTCGGGATCGATGTTCGAATATCTGATGCCGTCGCTGGTGATGCGGGCGCCGACCGGCAGCCTGCTGGAGCAGACCAACCGTCTGGTGGTCGAGCGTCAGGAGGCCTACGGGCGGTCGCGCGGGGTGCCGTGGGGCATCTCGGAATCCGCCTACAACGCCCGCGACATCGAGTTCACCTACCAGTATTCCAACTTCGGAGTGCCCGGGCTCGGCCTGAAGCGCGGGCTCGCCGACAATCTGGTGATCGCCCCCTATGCCACCGGCCTCGCCACCATGGTCGATCCGACCGGCGCCCAGCGCAACTTCGAGCGGCTCGCCGCAATGGGCGCGCGGGGGCGCTACGGTTTCTACGAAGCGCTCGACTTCACCCGGTCGCGCCTGCCCGACGACGAGACGGTGGTGATCGTCCGCTCGCACATGGCCCATCATCAGGGCATGACCATCGTCGCCATCGCCAATGCCCTGCAGGCGGGGCGGATGCGCGAACGCTTCCATCGCGAACCGATGATCCAGGCCTGCGAACTGCTGATGCAGGAACGCATGCCGCGCGACGTCGCGCTCGCCCGGCCGCAGGCCCAGGAGATCAAGGCCTCGGCCTCCGGCGTGGAGAGCCGCGGCGTGACCGTGCGCCGGGTGCTCACCCCGGGCTTCGAACAGCCGATCACCCATCTCCTGTCGAACGGCCGCTACGCGGTGATGTTGACTGCGACCGGCGCCGGCTACAGCCGCTGGCGCGACGTCGCGGTGACCCGCTGGCGCGAGGACGTCACCCGTGACGACTGGGGCAGCTTCGTGTTCCTGCGCGACACCCAGAGCGGCAACGTCTGGTCGGCCTGTGCCCAGCCGCTCGGCCGCAACGTCGAGGACGACGTGGTGGTGTTCGGCGAAGACCATGCCGAATTCATCCATCGCGACGGCGCCCTGACCACGACGCTCGACGTCCTGGTGTCGGGCGAGGACGACGGCGAGGTCCGCCGCCTGTCGCTGACCAACGGCGGCCGCCGGCCGCGCGAGATCGAACTGACCTCCTATGCCGAACTGGTGCTGGCCCCGGTGGCGGCCGACGCCGCCCATCCGGCCTTCTCCAAGATGTTCGTCGAGACCTCCTATCTCGACGAGTTCGGGGCGCTGATCGCCACGCGGCGGCTGCGTACCCCCGACGAACCGACGATCTGGGCCGCGCATTTCGTCGTCGTCGAAGGCGAGACGGTGGGCGATCCCCAGTACGAGACCGATCGCGCCCGCTTCCTCGGACGCGGCCACAACATCTCCGACGCCGACGTCGTCACCCGCGGGCTGCCGCTCGGCGACACCGTCGGCACCGTGCTCGATCCGATCTTCTCGCTGCGCCGGCGGGTGCGGGTGGCGCCGGGCAAGGTGACCCGGGTCGCCTTCTGGACGGTGGTCGCGCCCACCCGGGCCGCGCTCCTGGCGCTGGTCGACAAGCATCTCGACCGCAACGCCTTCGATCGGGCCAAGACGCTGGCCTGGACCCAGGCGCAGGTGCAGCTGCACCACATCGGCGTGGACACCGCCGAAGCCGCCGACTTCCAGCGACTGGCCGGGCCCATCCTCTATTCCGATCGGCGGTTCCGGCCGTCGTCGTCGGCGATCATCCGCGGTCTCGCGCCGCAGTCGAATCTGTGGTCGCTGGCGATCTCCGGCGATCTGCCGATCGTCCTGTTGCGCATCGACGCGGTCGAGGACATCGCCAGCGTCCACCAGCTGCTGCGGGCGCACGAATATTGGCGGATGAAGCGCCTCGCCGTCGATCTGGTGATCATCAACGAGCACGCCTCGTCCTACATGCAGGACCTCCAAGGGGCGATCGAAACGGCGGTGCGCAGCAGCCAGTCGCGGCCGACGCTCGGTGACGCGCTGGCCCAAGGGTCGGTCTACGCCCTGCGTGCCGACCTGCTCAGCGTCGAGGCCCGGGCCCTGCTCGAATCGGTGGCGCGCGTCGTGCTGATCGCCCGGCGCGGCACGCTCGCCGAACAGATCGCCCGGATCGCGGCGATCCCGCCGGCCCCACGCCGGCCGATCCGGGCGCTCGGGCGTTCCCCCCGGACGCCTCCGGTCGCCGCCCGCCCGACCGCGGGCCTCGAGTTCTTCAACGGCCTCGGCGGCTTCGCGCTCGACGGGCGCGAATACGTCACCGTCCTCGAAGGCGGCCGCACCACGCCGGCGCCGTGGCTCAACGTGATCGCCAACCCCAACTTCGGCTTCCAGGTCTCGGCCGACGGCAGCGGCTACACCTGGGCCGAGAACAGTCGGGAGAACCAGATCACCCAATGGTCGAACGATCCGGTGTCCGATCCCTGCTGCGAGGCGATCTACATCCGCGACGAGATGTCGGGCGTGCTGTGGACGCCGACGGCCAAACCGATCCGCGACGGCGGCAATCACGTCGCCCGTCACGGCCGCGGCTACAGCCGGTTCGAATTCGATTCCGACGGGATCCATTTCGATCTGCTGCAATACGTGCCGCTCGAAGATCCGATCAAGATCTCCCGCCTGACCTTGCGCAATCGCTCGGCGCGCCCGCGGCGGCTGTCGATCACCGCCTATATCGAATGGGTGTTGGGAACGGCGCGGGGCGCCTCGGCGCCCTTCGTCACCACCGAAATGGACCGCGAGACCGGGGCGATGACGGCCCGCAATCCGTGGAACATCGCGGCATCCGGCCGCGTCGCCTTCGCCGATCTCGGCGGTCGCCAGACCGCCTGGACGGCGGACCGGACCGAATTCCTCGGTCGCAACGGCCACACCGCGGCGCCCGACGCGCTGGTCACGTCGGCGCCGCTGTCCGGCCGGACCGGCGCCGGCTACGATCCTTGCGCCGCGCTCCAGTGCGTCGTCGAGATCGCCCCCGGCGACAGTCTGGAGGTCGTCTTCTTCCTCGGCCAATGCGCGACCATCGAAGCGGTCCGCACCCTGGTGAATCGCTATCGCACCATCGATCTCGACGCGGTCTTCGCCGAGGTCGAGGCCCGCTGGGCGACCCTGCTCGGCACCGTGCAGGTCGAGACCCCCGACCGGGCGATGGACATCCTGCTCAACGGCTGGCTGCTCTATCAGACCATCGCCTGCCGGATCTGGGCGCGCTCGGCCTTCTATCAGGCGAGCGGGGCCTACGGCTTCCGCGATCAGCTGCAGGACGGCATGGCGCTGGCCTTCGCCCTGCCGCAGGAGACGCGGGCGCATCTGCTGCGCGCCGCGGGCCGCCAGTTCGTCGAAGGCGACGTCCAACACTGGTGGATGCCGGGCACCGGCAAGGGTGTGCGCACCCGGATCTCCGACGATCGGGTGTGGCTGGCCTTCGCCGCGGCGACCTATGTCGCGACCTCGGGCGACACCGGCGTGCTCGACGAGAGCGTGCCCTTCCTCCAGGGTCCGCGCCTCGCGGCCGGTGAGCACGACGCCTATTTCCAACCGATGATCGCCGACGACCGGGCCAGCCTCTACGAGCACTGCGCCCGCGGCCTCGATCAGGCCTTCGAACTGACCGGCGCGCTCGGTCTGCCCTTGATGGGCACCGGCGACTGGAACGACGGCATGAACCGGGTCGGCGAAGGCGGCACCGGCGAGAGCGTCTGGCTCGGCTGGCTGTTGTTGCGCACCGTCGCCCTGTTCGCGCCGATGGCCGAAGGCCGCGATCCGGCGCGTGCCGAGCGCTGGCGGGTCCGGGCGGCGGCGATGAGCCATGCGCTCGAGACGCAGGCCTGGGACGGCGCCTGGTATCGCCGCGCCACCTACGACGACGGCACTTGGCTCGGCGCCGCCGACAGCGAAGCGTGCAAGATCGACTCGATCGCCCAGTCCTGGGCGGTGTTGTCGGGCGCCGCCGATCCGGAACGGGCCAAGATGGCGATGGCGTCGATGGCCTCGCAGTTGGTGCGCCCGGACGACGGCATGGCGCTCCTGTTCACGCCGCCCTTCGACGTGACCGAACACGATCCCGGCTACATCCGCGGCTATCCGCCGGGCCTGCGCGAGAACGGCGGCCAGTACAGTCACGCCGCGATGTGGGCGATCCTGGCCTTCGCCGAGCTCGGCGAGGCCGATGCCGCCAACTATCTGTTCTCGCTTCTCAACCCGATCAACCACGCCCTGACCCCGGAGGCCACGGCGCGCTATCGGGTCGAGCCCTATGTGGTCGCCGCCGACGTCTATTCGGTCGCGCCCCACGTCGGGCGCGGCGGCTGGACCTGGTACACCGGCTCGGCCGCCTGGATGTATCGTGCCGGCGTCGAGGGCATCCTCGGACTGCGCCGCGAAGGGGCGCAGTTGGTGGTCGATCCGGCGATTCCTGCGGCTTGGCCGGGATTCTCGGCGACGGTGCAGATCGACGGCGGACGGATCGAGATCTCGGTGACGCGCGCGTCCGGCGCCGGTGGCGGCGGGTCGAAGGCCGAACTCGACGGGGCGCTGATCGCCTGGACCGAGAGCGGCGCCCGCGTGCCGCTCGACGGCGCTCCCCATCGCCTGACCATCGCCTGGACGGGGCGGCAGGCGACGATCCTCCCCCATCGCGTGGTGACGCCATGACCGACCTCTCGTCTCCGGCGAAGACGCCGTCGCGGCGCGCGAAGATCTCGGCCCGGACGCTGTGGTTGGCGGCCGGCGGGGCGGTGGTGGTGGCCGGCGTCGGCTGGGCCATCGCCGACCACTATGCGACCGATCCGCTCGCCGGCGTGCTCACCGCGCCGGCGGTGGTCGGCGACGTCGAACTGGCGGTGCTGGCGACCGGCACGCTCAGACCGGTCAAGCTGGTGGCGGTCGGGGCTCAGGTGTCGGGCCGGGTGACGGCGATGAAGGTGGCCGTCGGCCAGATGATCAAGGCCGGGGATCTGGTCGCGACCATCGACGACGTCAATCAGCAGAACGCCGCCAAGACGGCGCGGGCCGGTCTCGCCGCGGTCCAGGCGCAGTTGCAGGAGAAGCAGGCGACGCTGGCCTATGCGATGTCGGCGTTGGCGCGCGAGGAGATCACGCTGGCCGAAAAGGCGACGTCGCGCGACGCCTACGAAGTGGCCGCCACCACCGCCAAGACCACGCGCTTCCAGATCGCCGCGCTGACCGCGCAGATCGTCCAGGCGGAGGTGGCGGTGGCGACCGCCGACGTCGATCTCGGCTATACCCGGATCATCGCGCCGCAGGACGGTACGGTTCTGTTGGTGGTCACCCAGGAGGGCCAGACGGTCAATGCGGCGCAGTCGGCGCCGACCATCGTCATCCTCGGTCAGGTCGACCGCATGACGGTGCGCGCCGAGATCTCCGAAGCCGACGTGGTGCGGGTGAAGCCGGGCCAGGCGGTCTATTTCACCATCCTCGGCGATCTCGTGACCCGGTGGGACGCGAAGCTCGAGACCCTCGATCCGGCGCCGGATTCGATCCGCTCGGATTCGAGCCTGGTCACCGCCAGCACGTCGTCGGCGACCAGCTCGTCGTCCTCGGCGAGCTCGGCCGCGGTCTACTACTACGGCCGTTTCGACGTCCCCAATCCGGAGGGCCGGCTCAAGACCTACATGACGGCCCAGGTCCACGTGATCCTCGGGGCGGCCAAGGGGGTGATCACCGTGCCGTCGTCGGCGGTGTCGGTCGACGCCGAGGGTGGCCACAGCGTCGACGTGGTCGGATCGGATTCGACGATCGTCGCGCGCGCCGTCGAGATCGGGATCGACGACAAGATCCGGGTCGAGATCCGTTCGGGGCTGAAGGTCGGGGAGAAGGTCGTCTCCAATCGCAAGTCGGCGGGCTTCACCAAGACCACCAGCAACCGCCGGCCGCCGGGGGGTCTGTGACCGCCATGGCCGACGACCTGATCGTTCTGTCCAAGGTCTGCCGGGCTTTTCCGGCCGGCGACTCCTCGGTGCTGGTGCTGAAATCGATCGACCTGACCATCCGCCGCGGCGAGATGGTGGCGATCATCGGCGCTTCCGGATCGGGCAAGTCGACGCTGATGAACATCCTCGGCTGCCTCGATCGGCCGTCCTCGGGCGACTACCGGATCGGCGGGCGGGCGACCGGCGACCTCGATCCGGACGAGTTGGCCGAGCTGCGCCGCGAGCATTTCGGCTTCATCTTCCAGCGCTACCACCTGCTCGCCGAACTGACCTCGCTGGGCAACGTCGAGATTCCGGCGATCTATTCGGGGCTGGCGCCGGAGGCGCGGCGGACCCGCGGCGCGGCGCTGCTCTCCCGGCTCGGGATGGCCGACCGATTGACGTTCCGCCCGGGACAGCTGTCGGGCGGCCAGCAGCAGCGCGTGTCGATCGCGCGCGCCCTGATGAACGGCGCCGACGTGATCCTCGCCGACGAGCCGACCGGGGCGCTCGACAAGAAGAGCGGCGAAGAGGTGCTGCGCATCCTCGAGGAGCTCAACGCCGAGGGTCATACGGTGATCCTGGTCACCCACGACATGAGCGTGGCGCGCCGGGCGCACCGGATCGTCGAGATCTCCGACGGGGCGATCGTCGCCGACGGTCCGGCCGAGACCCGCGCGCCGGCGCCGCCGCCGTCGTCGGACGCGGCCTTCGCGACCAAGGCTGCGGTCGCGGCCCCGGCGACGCCGCTGCGCGCCGCGCTCGATCGCTTCGGCGAGGCCTTCCTGATGGCGGTGCGGTCGATGAACGCCCACCGCCTACGCACCTTTCTGACCATGCTCGGGATCATCATCGGCATCGCCTCGGTGGTGGCGGTGGTGGCGCTCGGCGAAGGGTCGCGGCTCAAGGTGCTGGCCAACATCGCCAGCCTCGGTACCAACACGCTGGAGATCTTCCCCGGCAAGGACTTCGGCGACCTGCGCTCGGGCAAGGTGCGCACTTTGGTGCTCGGCGACGCCGAGGCGCTGGCGCGCCAGCCCTATGCCGCGGGGGTGACGCCGACGGTGTCGACGACCAGCACCCTGCGGCTCGGCGCGATCGAGGCCAGCGCCCAGGTCAGCGGCGTCGGCGCCGACTATTTCACCGTCAAGGGCGCCAAGATCGCCTCGGGGCGGTTCTTCGACGCGGATTCGGTGCGGCGCCTGGCGCCGGAGGTGGTGATCGACGAGGCCACCCGGAAGACCCTGTTCGTCGACGCCGAAGCCGACGCCGATCCGGTCGGCCGGGTGATCCTGATCGGCAAGGTGCCGTCGACGATCGTCGGGGTGATGCAGAAGCAGCAGAGCGGCTTCGGGCCGAGCGGCAATCTCGCGGTGTTCCTGCCCTACACGACGGTCCAGGCACGGTTCACCGGCGACGACTCCCTGCGCTCGATCCTGCTGCTGGTCGGCGACGACACCGACACGACCCTGGCGGAGGAGGCGGCGACCACCTTCCTGCTCGCCCGCCACGGGCTCAAGGACTTCTTCGTCCTCAACACCGACGACATCCGCCAGACCATCACCGCGACGACCCAGACCCTGACGCTCCTGGTTTCGGCGATCGCGGTGATCTCGCTGGTGGTCGGCGGCATCGGGGTGATGAACATCATGCTGGTGTCGGTGTCGGAGCGGATCAAGGAGATCGGCGTGCGGATGGCGGTTGGCGCCCGGCGCTCGGACATTCTGCAGCAGTTCCTTACCGAGGCGGTGCTGGTGTGTCTGGTCGGCGGCGTCCTCGGCATCGCCACGGCGCTCGCCGCCGGCGGCATCTTCTCGCTGTTCGGGACCGGCTTCGCCTTCGTCTATTCGGTCACGTCGATCGTCTCGGCCTTCGGCGTGTCGACCCTGATCGGCGTCGCCTTCGGCTACCTGCCGGCCCGCAGCGCCGCCCAGCTCGATCCCGTGGTGGCGCTGGCGCGGGAGTGAGCGGGCGGCGGGCGCGAGACCCGCAGCCCCGGTCGGGCGAGCCGGGGTGCGGTTCGGTCAGGTCACTTCGTGCAGGGCGTGGCCGGTGGTCTCGAAGGCGGTGAGGTTGGCCATGGTCGTCTCGGCGATGGCGGTCAGCGCTTCGACGGTGAAGAAGGCCTGATGGCCGGTGATCAGCACGTTGGGGAAGGTCAGGAGCCGCGAGAACACGTCGTCGCGGATCACCTGATCGGACAGATCCTCGAAGAATAGGTCGCCCTCCTCTTCGTAGACGTCGAGGCCGAGCTGGGCGATGGTCCCGGCCTTCAGCGCCTCGATCACGTCGGTGGTCTCGATCAGGCCGCCGCGGCTGGTGTTGATCAGCATCATGCCGTGTTTCAGCGTGGCGATCGTCGCCTTGTCGATCATGTGCCGGGTCGAGGGCAGCAGCGGGCAGTGCAAGCTGACGATGTCGCTGATCGGCAGCAGCTCGGCGAGCGACATGTAGGTCACCCCGTCGGCGACGCAGGCGGGGTTGGGCGTCAAGTCGTGGGCGACGATCCGGCAGCCGAAGCTCTTCATGATCCGGGCGACGCCGGCGCCGATGCGGCCGGTGCCGACGATGCCGACGGTGCGGCCGGCGAGATTGAAGCCCATCAGCCCGTCGAGGGAGAAATTGCCTTCGCGGACCCGGGCATAGGCGCGGTGGAGGTTGCGATCGAGGGCGAGGATCAGGGCCACCGTGTATTCCGATACAGCCTCGGGCGAATAGGCCGGGACGCGGGCGATGGTGATGCCGAGCCGCTTGGCGGCGGCGAGATCGACGTTGTTGAAGCCGGCCGAGCGCAGCGCGACGAGGCGGACACCGAGGGCGGCGAGTTCGGTCAGGACCTTCTCGTCGACCTGATCGTTGACGAAGGGGCAGATCGCGCCGGCGCCGCGCGCCAGGGGCACGGTGTCGGCGGTGAGATGGGCTTCGAGGAAGGTCAGGCGGTGACGCGTCCCGGCGGCGGCCGACAGGAAGCGGCGATCGAACGGCTTGGTGCTGAAGATGGTCACGTCCATGGCGAGGCCCTCCGGTGGCGGCCCCGCGGAGGCCGGCGGGGCGCGTGTCGACGCCCGATCGCACCGCCGGTCGCGGGAGGCGCGGGGCGGTGCGAGCGGGCGAGTGCGGCTTCGACCTTGGCGAAGGATCGCGGCGAGGACGAGGCCCGGAATCTACTCGAGACGAGGGCTCGCGCGGCGGGCGCGGGCGGCGCTTGGGTGTATTCCGAGCCTGTCGGCGGGCGGGCGATCCGACCTAGGGTCGGGGGCCGGCAAGCGGCTTCGGCGAATCGCGCCGATCGCGCCGTCTCGGCCACGTCCGCGTGCGGGCCGCGCCCCGGGGCGCCGCCGGCCGTGGGCCTCGACAGCGGAGACCACCATGTCCGACGACAGTCGACTGCAGAAATCCGTGCTCGCCGAACTCGACTGGGAGCCGAGCGTCACGGCGGCCCACATCGGCGTCGCCGCCGAGGACGGGGTGGTGACCCTGACCGGGCACGTCGCCAGCTATCCGGAGAAGTTCGCCGCGGAATCCGCGGCGCGCGGGGTCAAGGGCGTGCGGGCGGTGGCCGAGGAACTCGAAGTGCGCCTGCCCTATGGCTTGAAGCGCAACGACGACGAGATCGCCAAGGCGGCGGTCGAACACCTCGCCTGGGATCAGGCGGTGCCGCCCGATGCGATCAAGGTCGCGGTGGAGAAGGGCTGGATCACCCTGTCCGGCGAGGTCCCCTGGAACTTCCAGAAGGAAGCGGCCGAGCGCGACGTGCGCGGCCTGTCGGGGGTGATCGGGCTGACCAATCACACCAAGATCAAGCCGAAGGTCGACGTCGCCGACGTCAGCGACCAGATCATGCATGCCCTCGATCGCTCGTGGTTCTTCGACGAGCGCACCGTGTCGGTCACCGCCGCGGACGGCAAGGTCCATCTCTCCGGCACCGTCCGCTCCTGGCACGAGCGCAACGTCGCCGCGACGACCGCCTGGTCGGCGCCGGGGGTGATCGCGGTCGTCAACGACATCACCGTCGCCTGACGATTCGCCGGTCGACGGCGACGGGCGAATCGTCGGTCGGCCGAGTCGCGGCCGGCCGTCAGGTGTCGGCGGCGTTGGAGCGCTGCATCTCCTCGCCGGCGAGTTCGAGCACGATCTCCATGAATTCGCGGGTCATCGGCGACGGCCGGTCGCCGCGGCGGGTCAGCACGCCGTAGTCTTCGATCTGGCGCGCGAAGTCGAGCGGCAGCTTGGCCAGGAGCTTCTGGGCGACGAAGGCATCGACCGCCGAGCTCGGCAACACCGTCAGCATGTCGCTGGCCTGCAGCAGTTGCAGCGTCGTGAAGATCGACGTGGTCTCGACGATGTTGACCGGGCAGGTCAGGCCGTGATCGGCGAGCGTGCCTTCGAACAGGCGGCGCGTCGGCGTGGTCAGCGGCTGGACGATCCACGGCCAGTCCATCAACCGATGCAGCGTCAGGGCCGTCTCCTTCAGCAGCGGATGGTGCGGATTGGCGACGACGCACATCCGCGTCGCGCCGAGGTCGCGGAAGTCGAACCAGTTGTGCTGGTCCTCGCCGGTGTAGCGGCCGATCACCAGATCGAGGGTCTTTTCCTTCAGCTCTTCGAGCAGCAGATCGCTGGTGCGCTCCAGCACGCGGATCGACACGCGCGGGTGGCGCTCCTTCATCCGCATGATGCAGGGCGACAGCAGAAAGGCGGCGCCGTAGGTCACGCCGACCTGCACGACGCCGTAGCCGCCGCGCTTCATCTGGTCGAGTTCCTCGATGAACTTGCCGGCGACGTTGAGGCTCTCGTGGGCGAAGCGCAGCACGAACTCGCCGATCTCGGTCGGTTTCATGTCGCGCGGCAGCCGCTCGAACAGTTCGAGGTCGAACAGGTCCTCGATGTCCTGGAGGATCTTGGTCGCCGCCGGCTGGGTGATGTTCAGCTGCTGCGCCGCGACGTGCATGTTGTGGCTGCGGCCGAGCGCGTCGAGCAGGTGCAGGTGGCGGTAGCGCAGGCGGCTGCACAGCGTCTGCAGAGTGGGCGGCGAATGCATCGCGGTCTCCGACCGGAAGCCCCGTGGGGCGACCGGGAAGCCTCGACTGATAACCGATGGTAATCGGCGACGCCAGTTGAATTCATTGGAACGGCGACCGCGACGGGGTTAGACGTCTTGAGCGAGAAAACACGGCGAGGTACTTGGGATTCATACGGATTCCTTCCCCCGCCGCAGAAAATGGCCCGAGGCGTGATCCCCCTGACGGTACTCTTCCCGACCCTCCGACCGCTCGAAGACGAGCGTCCCGGACGGCGGAATTTCCGGCTCCCCTCACGCACCCTGGGCGCTTCCCGAAGGACGCTCCCGACGAGACGATGACCACACCCGATCGCTAGTCGACGGACCTCCGTTCGGCCTGCGCCCCGTCGGCGCCGCCGCCGGCCGTCTCGACCGTCAGGTCCGTCGGACCGCCCCCAAGCTCTGGAACGAATGTCCCCGGTGACGATCGTCAGGATCGCCGCGCCGGGTGGAGTACGCTCATGCATTCTCTCGTCGACACCGCGACCCTCGAACGGCCCGCGGCCGCACCGGCCTCCCGCTCGGTCTCTCTGGTGTTCACCGGTTCGGGTGGCGCCGGCGCCATGACCGCCGGTCAGATCCTCCTCGACGCTGCCGCCAAGGCCGGCTTCTACGGGCTGATGAGCCGCTCGATGGGGCCGCAGATCCGCGGCGGCGAGGCCGCCGCGATGCTGCGCCTGTCGAACCGGCCGGTCGCCGCGCTCGGCGACGGCTTCGATCTCCTGGTCGCCTTCGACTGGGGCAGCGTCGCGCGTTTCGCCGCCGAACTGCCGCTCGGACCGAAGAGTCTGGTCCTGGTCGACGACGAGCAGGGCGAGACCCCGGCCTTCGTGGTCGCCAGCGGCGCCGAAGTCCTGTGCCTCGCCTTCGAGCGGACCGCCGAGGCGATCCCCGACGGACGCGTCAACATGGTCGGCGTCGGCGCCGCCGCGCGCCTGATCGGGCTCGACCCGGACGGCCTCGTCGCGGCGATCGAGACCAAGCTCGGGCGCAAGGGCGCGGCCACCATCGCTGCCGCCAAGGCGGCGATCGAGGCCGGCGAACGGCTGGTCGCCGAGCATCCGCCGGTTGCCCGGCTCGGTCGCGGCGAGGGCAGCGCCGACGGCCGTTGGAACATCTCCGGCAACGAGGCGACCGGGCTCGGGGCGATCCGCGGCGGCATCGGCTTCGTCGCCGCCTATCCGATCACGCCCTCGACCGAAATCCTCGAATGGATGGCCCCGGCGCTGGAGAGGACCGGCGGCGTGCTGGTCCAGGCCGAGGACGAACTGGCCTCGATCAACATGATCATCGGCGCGTCCTTCTCCGGCGTGCCGTCGATGACCGCGACCTCGGGTCCCGGCCTGTCCCTGATGAGCGAATCCCTCGGCCTGGCGGTCGCCTCGGAGACCCCGGTGGTGGTGGTCGACGTGATGCGCGGCGGTCCCTCGACCGGCATCCCGACCAAGTCGGAACAGTCGGATCTGGCGATCGCCCTCGACGGGCTGCACGGCGATGCGCCGCATCTGGTGCTGGCGCCGAACTCGATCGACGATTGTCTGGCCACCACCCAGTGGGCGGTGCATCTCGCCGAGAAGCTGCAGACCCCGGCGATCGTGCTGTCCGACCAGTCTCTCGGCCAGTCGCGGGTGGTCACCGACCGTCCGCCCGATCGGCCGTACCGGGCCGAACGGCTGGTCGCAGCGGCGGACACCGCGAATTATCGCCGCTATGCGGTGACCGAGAGCGGCGTGTCGCCGATGGCGATCCCCGGCACCCCCGGTCTCGCCCATGTCGCCGACGGCCTCGAGCACAGCGAGCGCGGTACGCCCTCGGCGGCGGCCGCCGATCATCAGCGCCAGCTCGACAAGCGGCAGGGCAAGCTCGACCGCTGCGACTACGGCGCCGACTGGGCCGACGTCGAGGGCGACGGCGCGGTGGCGATCGTCACCTGGGGCTCGGTCACCGGTCCGGCCCGCGAAGCCGCCGCTCGCCTGCGAGCGCGCGGCGAAGAGGTTCGCCTGATCTCGCTGCGGCTGCTGGCCCCGGCGCGTCCGGTCGAGATGGCGGCGGCTCTTTCCGGCGTCGAGCGGCTGCTCGTCGTCGAACAGAGCCATTCGAAGCAATTCCTCAAGTATCTGCGCGCAAACTACGACCTCCCGACCGCGACGAAGTCTTTCGCCCGGCCCGGACCTCTGCCGGTGCGCCCGGTCGAGATCGAAGCGCGTCTCAGTGATTGGAGCATGCAATGAGCATTCGCGGCAATCTGGCCCTCCGTCAGGACGCCCCCGCGCCGCTGCGCGCCGCCGACTTCCGGTCGGACGTCGATCCGATCTGGTGTCCGGGCTGCGGTCATCATGCGTTGCTTCTCGCCGTGACCACCGCGCTCGCCGAGCTCGGCGTCGCCCACGAGAACGTCGCCTTCGTCTCCGGCATCGGCTGCTCGTCGCGGATTCCGGCCTACACCAACGTCTACGGCTTCCACGGCGTCCACGGCCGGGCGCTGCCGACCGCCACCGGCGTCAAGCTCGCCCGTCCCGACCTGACGGTGATCGCCGCGGGCGGCGACGGCGACGGATTGTCGATCGGCGGCAACCACTTCACTCATGCCTGCCGGCGCAACGTCGACATGACCTACATCGTCATGGACAATCAGGTCTACGGCATGACCAAGGGCCAGGCCTCGCCGACCACCTCGGCCGACTGGTCGGGCTCCAAGCTGACGCCGCACGGCACCGGCATCTCGCCGGTCGAGCCGGCGCGTCTGGCGCTGGTCGCCGGGGCCAATTTCATCGCCCGCGGCTTCTCCGGCCAGCCCAAGGAGGTCGCCAAGCTGATCGTCGCGGCGGTCCGCCACCCCGGCTTCTCCTTCGTCCACGTGCTGAGCCCCTGCGTGACCTATCGCAAGGAGCAGCGCGAGTGGAAGCACGCCGTCCACCCGAGCCTCGACGCCGCGCCGCCGTCGCGGATGGACGAGGCGATGCACCGGCTCGCCGACGACGACGGCTTCACCACCGGCATCCTGTTCTCCGGCGACCGCCCGGCCTTCGCCCCCGATCGGCAGCAGCGGATGGCGATCGGCAGCTTCGACGCCCAGTTCGCCGCCTGATCGGCAGCCACAGGGACTTCTCGTTCGCGGGGCCGTCGTCGACGGCCCCGCGGTCGTTTCGGGGGACGGTCGGTGCGCCGACGAGCGAGCAGACTCCGAGGTGCGTCCGGCGGTGCGTCCGGCGCGTCTGCGACGCGGGGGTCGACAAGCGGTCCCGGTTCGTCGTTCGATGGGGACGGCCGCCGCTCGGCGAGGCCGCTCCCGTCCCACCGTCCCGCGAGGTCGTCGCCCCATGTCCCTGTCGATCCCCGCGCGCACGCTCGCCGGTGCCGGCGCCGCCGGCCCGCTCCTCACGGCGTCGGAAGGGCTCAGCTTCTGGGGCGGCGTCGACCCGGAGACGGGAAACGTGATCGATCGGCATCATCCGCTCGCCGGGGCCTGCGTCACGGGGCGGGTGCTGGCGATCCCGAGTGGGCGCGGGTCGTGTACCGGCAGCGGCGTGCTGATGGAGATGATCCTGGCGGGCCGCGCGCCGGCAGCGATCGTGGTGTGTGAAGCGGAGGAGATCCTGACGCTGGGGGCGCTGGTGGCCGAACTGGTGTTCGATCGCTCCCTGGCCGTGGTGCAGATCGCGCGCGACGATTTCGCCCGGCTCGCCGGTTTTGCCCAGGCGCGCATCGAAGACGGGCGTCTGATCGTGACGGCCGCGGACGGCGAGGACGCCACCGATGCGCCGGTCGCATCGACGGCGGAGCCCGCGGCCGCGGACGGGGCGGAGCGGGAGGTCGCCGCCGCGCTGCGGCTGTCGCCGCTCGATCGCGCATTTCTCGACGGCCGTCACGGCCGGGCGGCGCAGGTGGCGTTCGAGATCATCCGGCGCATGGCGGCGATTCAGGGGGCGCGCGAACTGATCGACGTCACCCGGGTGCACGTCGACGGCTGCATCTACACCGGGCGCGCCGGCCTGCGCTTCGCCGAGCTGCTGGTCGAGTGGGGCGCGCGGGTGCGGGTGCCGACCACGCTCAACGCCATTTCCGTCGATCGCCGCCGCTGGGCGAGCCAGGGCGTCGCACCCGCCCTCGGCGTGCCGGCTTCGGCGCTGGCCGACGCCTATGTCGCGATGGGGGCCGAGCCGAGTTTCACCTGCGCGCCCTATCTGCTCGACGATGCGCCGGTGTTCGGCGAACAGATCGGCTGGGCGGAATCCAACGCCGTGGTCTACGCCAACAGCGTGATCGGCGCGCGGACGATGAAGGTTCCCGATTATCTCGACATCTGCATCGCGCTGACCGGGCGCGCGCCGGCGGCCGGCTGCCACCTCGACGCGGGGCGGCGGGCGACCGTGGCGCTCGACGTCGTCCGGCCCGAGGCCGCCGACGACGCCTTCTGGCCGCTCGCCGGCTACGCCTGCGGGCTGGTGGCGGGTGCCGACATTCCGGTGATCTTCGGCCTCGAGGCGGCAGCTCCGACCGCCGACGACCTCAAGGCCTTCTGCGCCGCCTTCGGCACCACTTCGGCGGCGCCGATGCTGCACATCGCCGGCGTGACGCCGGAGGCGGCCGGGCAGGACGCGACCCGGCGCATCGCCGTCGGCGTCGCCGATCTGCGCCGCGCCTGGGACGAGCTGAACGGCGCCGCCACCGATGAAATCGGGCTGGTCAGCCTCGGCAATCCGCATTTTTCGCTCGCCGAATGCGCCGCGCTGGCGCACGCCGTGGCCGGGCGGACCCGCTCGCCGGAGGTCGCCGTGGTGGTCACCTGCGGTCGTGCCGTGCACGACGCGGCGACCCGGGCGGGGCACGTCGCGGCGGCGGAGCGTTTCGGCGTCGCGTTCGTCACCGACACCTGCTGGTGCATGCTCGGTGAGCCGATCGTGCCGCCGACGGCGCGCAATCTGATGACCAATTCCGGCAAATACGCCCATTACGCGCCGGGTCTGGTCGAGCGCGGCGTGCGCTTCGGCAGTCTCGGCGCGTGTATCGACGCGGCGGTGACCGGGCGGGCGTCGGCGCGCCATCCGGCCTGGCTGGCGCCGTGACGACGGCGCCGCCGGGGAGGGGCCTCGCCGTCAGTCGAGGGCGGGCGCGGACTCGCCACCGGACATCTGCGCCGCCCGCGTGTCCTGCAGCAACAGCAGGAGCGGAAAGGTCGCGAGCCCGACCAGGGCCATCAGCAGGAAGTCGTTGGAATAGGAGATCAGGGCCGCCTGCCCGGTGACCATCGCGTCGAGCGTGGCGCGGCCGGCGGCGCTGGCACCGCGCAGGGTCGCCGCGGCGGGATCGGCGAGACCGAGGTTCCACGGCGTCAGGGCTTCGCCGAGACGGGCATGCATCACGGTGGTGCCGGAGGTCAGCTGCGCGACGACGATCGACACGCCGATGGCGCTGCCGATGTTGCGGATCAGCGACCACACCGCCGTCGCTTCAGTCCGGAGCGCCGCCGGCAGGGTGGCGAAGGCGATGGTGTTCAGCGGCACGAACAAGAGGCCGAGGCCGATGCCCTGGACGATGTTGCTGACCACGAAGGTGAGGGCCGAGGTCTCCGGGGCGAGCCAGACGAAGCTCCAGGTCGCCCAGGTCGAGGCGACGATGCCGAAGAACACCAGAATCCGGGCGTCCATGAAGCGCAGCAGCCGACCGACCACCATCATCGAAATCAGTGTCCCGACGCCGCGACTGCCGAGCAGGAAGCCCGAGTCGAGCACCGGGTAACCGACGATCAGCTGCAGATAGGGCGTGACCAGCGCCAGCGTCGCCAACAGGATCATCCCCACCAGGAACATGAAGATCACACCGATGGTGAAGTTGCGATCGGCGAACATGGCGATCGGGATGAAGGGCTTGGCGGTGGTCAGCGAATGGGCGAGGAAGAAATAGAGCCCGGCGACCGCGCACGCCGCTTCGGCCACGACCTCCGGCGATTCGAACCAGCCGAGGGTTTCGCCGCGATCGAGCATCAGTTGCAGCGCGCCGATGCCGAGCGACAGCATGGCGAAGCCGAACCAATCGAAGGCATGGCCCTCGCGCAGATCGGTCTCCTTCATGAAGGCGATCAGGCCGAGCACCGTGGCGATGCCGAAGGGCAGATTGACGAAGAACACCCAGCGCCAGGTCCAGGTCTCGGTCAGCCAGGCGCCCAGCGTCGGCCCGAGGATCGGCCCGAGCATCACCCCCATGCCCCAGATCGCCATCGCCTGACCGCGCCGTTCGGGCGGATAGATCGCCATCATCACGGCTTGGCTGAGCGGCACCAGGGCGGCGCCGAAGATGCCCTGCAACAGACGGAACAGCACCATGTCGGTCAGCGACTGGGCGAGCCCGCACAGCATCGAGGCGACGGTGAATCCGACCGCACAGACGATCAGCACCCGCTTGGTGCCGAAGCGCATGGCGAGCCAGCCGACCGGCGCGGTCATGATCGCCGCCGACACGATGTAGGAGGTCAGCACCCAGTTGACCTGATCCTGGGTCGCCGACAGCGACCCCTGCATGTAGGGCAGGGCGACGTTGGCGATGGTCGTGTCGAGCGCCTGCATGATCGTCGCCATCATCAGGCAGACGGTCAACAGCGCGCGGTGCCCGGTCGCCGCCGGGCCGGCGGTCGCGCTCACCGCGCGGTCGCCGTCGGCGCGGCGCTGCCGGCCGTCGCGACCCCGGTCCGCTCGGGCCGTTCGGCGCGGGCATCGCGGTGGCCGAACAGGTCGCCGAGCGAGCGGCGGTGGCCGGTGTCGATCGCCACCGTGGCGCTCATGCCCGAGCGCAGGTCGGCGAGCGCCTCGTCGCCGTCGAATTCGATGCGGATCGGCACCCGCTGCACCACCTTGACCCAGTTGCCGGAGGCGTTCTGGGCCGGCAGGATCGAGAATTGCGAGCCGGTGCCCGGGCTGATCGCCGCGACGCGGCCGCGCAGCGCCCGGTCGGGATAGGCGTCGACCGTCACGTCGACCGGCTGGCCGGGCTTCACCCAGGTCAGGTCGGTCTCCTTGGGATTGGCGTCGACCCACACCCGATCGGATCCGACGACGGCGAAGATCGCGTCGCCGGCGGCGACCCAGCGCCCCATCTGGATGCTCGCCACCTGGGTGGCGATCCCGGCCAGTGGCGCGCGGATGACCGTCTCCTCGAGATTGCGGCGCGCCTTGGCGACTTCGGCCTGGGCTACCGCATAGGCGGGAAAATCGGCGAGCGGCAGGTCGGTGCGCCCGACCAGTTGATTGACCGCGGACCGGCGGGCCTGTTCCAACTGCTCGACGGCGGTGCGGGCGGCGACCGAGGCGATCCGCGCCACGTCGACGTCCGACTGCGACGCCGATCGCGAGGCGGCGAGCGCCGACTTGCGCTCGAAGTCGACGCCGCGCAGATCGGCGGTCTCCTTGGCGAGGTCGATCTGTTTGGTCAGGCTGGCGACCGTGGCGACCAGCGAGGCGTGTTCGGCCGCCGCGGCGTTGAGGCGGGCTTCGGCTTCGTCGAGCGCGAGGCGATAGGGCACCGGGTCGACGGCCAGCAGCACGTCGCCGCTCGCCACCCGCGCGCCCTCCACGACGCTGATCGACACCACGCGGCCGGAGACCTCCGGGGTGATCAGCACCTTCTGCGCGCCGACATAGGCGTTGTCGGTCGAGACCCAGCGTCCGCTGGCGAGCCACATCCATCCGGCGGCGACCGCGACGACGAGCGGCACGACGACCAGCAGCAGCGTCCGAAGACGCCGTTTCGGAGGGGCGGACGTCGATCCGAGCGCGGAGGATTCAGTCGACATGGGGGACCTCCGATGCGGCGGGCAGGCGAGGAGCGGAAGCGTCGGACTGAGCCTGATCGATGGCGCGACGCGCATTGCCGTTGATCCGTTCGAGCATCGCGAGAAGTTCCGCGATCTGGTCGTCGCTCAGGCCCGCGGTGAGCTCCACGGCGATTTCCCGGGCGATCGGGGTCATCGTCCGGCTGAGATCCCGCCCGGCGTCGGTGATGTAGATCCGTTTGGCGCGACGATCGGCGGGGTCGGGCCGCCGTTCGATCAGGCCCTGCGCGGCCATGCGATCGAGCAGGCGCACCAGCGAAATCGGTTGGATTTCGAGTTTCTCGGCCAAATCGACCTGATTGCCGCCGTCGCAGTCCATCAGGTGTTTGAGGGTCTTCCACTGGGCGAGCGTGGTGCCGTAGCTGCTCGCCACGTGGTCGGCATAGGTGCGCATCGACCGCGTCGCGTCCATCAGGCGGACGGCCACGGTGCGACGCTGGTCGCGCGGGTCGGGAGGGGGGGAGGTCGGGTCCATCATCGGCATATGATATGGTAGCTCATCATATGCCGGCAATGCGTTGGCGGCGGATCCGCCGTGCGTCAGTGGCATGGGTGCGCCGCCGCGCCCACCAGAGGCGGGGCGACGGCGATCACCGGGCGGTCGTGGGTATCACCCGGCGCGCGCCACGCGGTCGCCCAAGGCGCGGCCGACGCGCGAGGCGACCGGACGGCCGAGCGCCGCGGAGATGAACTGCGCCGCGCCGATCAGCCGGTCGAGGTCGACGCCGGTGTCGATGCCGAGGCCGTTCAGCATGTAGACGAGATCTTCGGTGGCGAGGTTGCCGCTGGCGCCGGCGGCGTAGGGGCAGCCGCCGAGGCCGCCGACCGAGGCGTCGATCACCGCCACGCCGAGGTCGAGGCAGGCCAGCGTATTGGCCAGTGCCTGACCGTAGGTGTCGTGGAAATGCAGGGCGATGCGCTCGATCGGGATCTCGGCCGCCACCGCCGCGACCATGCGGGCCGCGGCCGAGGCCGTGCCGACGCCGACGGTGTCGCCGAGCGACACCTCGTAGCAGCCCATGTCGATCAGCCGGCGGGCGACGCGGACCACGTCGGCGACCGGAACCTCGCCCTGATAGGGGCAGCCGAGGACGCAGGAGACGTAGCCGCGCACCCGCACGCCCCGGTCGCGCGCCGTCGCCATGACGGGGGCGAAGCGGGCGAGGCTCTCGTCGATCGAGCAGTTGAGATTCTTTTGCGAGAAGGCCTCGGAGGCGGCGGCGAAGACCGCGACTTCGCGGGCGCCGGCGGCGAGCGCGGCGGCAAGGCCCTTGTCGTTGGGCACCAGGACCGGGAAGGAAACGCCGGGGCGCCCGACGACCGCGGCGAGCACTTCGGCGCTGTCGGCCATCTGCGGCACCCATTTCGGCGACACGAAGCTGCCGACCTCGATCGACTCGAGGCCGGCGGCGATCAGCCGCTCGACCAGGTCGATGCGGGTGGCGGTGTCGATCCGGGCGGCCTCGTTCTGGAGGCCGTCGCGCGGACCGACCTCGACGATCCTCACATGTTTCGGAAAGGTCACGGCAGAAGGCTCCTCTCGATGGGGGGACCGGCCGACAGGGCGGTCCGCAGAAAGTCGTCGAAACGCGGGTCGGCGCCATAGGCGACGTTGATCCGCAGCGCCGGGCGGCGGTCGGCGCTGCGGGTCGGATGGAACACGTCGCCGGGGGCGAGGAAGATGCTGCGGGCGGCGGCGGCGCGGCACAGTTCGAGTTCGTCGATGTGCGGCGGCAGTTCGGCCCACAGGTAGAAGCCGGTCTCGGCGCGGCCTTCGACGGTCAGTCCGAGCCCCTCGAGGGCGGCGACCGACTGGCGCCGCGCCTCCTCCAGGCGGCTGCGCAGGCGGCGCAGGTGGCGCAGATAATGGCCGCCCTGGATCAGGCCGAAGACGAAACGTTCGACGAAATCGGAGGTCGCGACCGTCGTCACCATCTTCAGATCGCACAGCGCGGCGATCGTCTCCGGGTCGGCGGCGACGTAGCCCGAGCGCAGGCTCGCCGACAGGGTCTTGGAGAAGGCGCCGACATAGAGCACTCGCTGCAGCCCGTCGAGCGCGGCGAGGCGGGTCGCGGTGTTGGGCAGGATGTCGGCGAAGACGTCGTCCTCGACGATGCGGAATCCGCTCCGCGCCGCCGCCTGCAACAGGCCGAAGGCGACGGCCGGGGTGAGCATGCCGCCGGTCGGGTTGTGCGCCTGCGACTGGGTGAAGAACAGCGTCGGCCGATGGATCGCCAGCGCGTTGGTGAGCGCATCGAGATCGGGCCCGTTGGGGCGGCGCGGGATGCCGACGATCTGCGCCTTGGCCAGCGCCAGCTTGGCGAACAGCGGGTAGTAGCCGGGCTCGTCGACGAAGACGACATCGCCGGGGGCGACGTATTGGCGGATGATCAGGTCGAGGGCGTGGTTGGCGCCGTGGGTGAGCAGCACGCCCTCCGACTGCACGTCGATCGAGCGCTCGAGCAGCATCACCCGGATCCGCTCGCGCAACGGCGCATAGCCGCGGCTGCTGCCGTAGCCGAACTCGACGGCGTCGGCGCTCTCGCCGCGCTGGGGCAGGAACGAGCGACGCAGTTCCGAGCCTTCCATCCAGGCCGGCGGCAGCCGTCCGTCGCCGGGGCGGACCTCGTAGTGCTGATCGAGTTGCTCGCGCAGCAGCGAGACCAGATCGACCGCCTCGCTGACGTGGGAGAGCACGGCGGGCGGGGCGATGCGGGCGGCCTGGGCGACGTAGTAGCCCGAGCCGATCCGCGCCTCGAGCAGGCCGCGGGCGACCAGCCGGTCGTAGGCCTCGGCCATGGTGTTCTTGGAGACGCCGTTCTCGGCCGCCGCCTGGCGCACCGAGGGCAGGCGCTCGCCCATCCGCCAGACGCCGGCCTGGAGGCGCGCACTCAGTTGTTCGACGATGCGATCGGTCCGCGTCGCGCGGCGTGCGAGGTCGGCCAAGGCGTGTGTCCGCTCGTTGGACTGGGACAGTAGCTCCACAAATCGACGAAACCGTCCCTTGATTGTCCCATCATAAATAGGACAATTTAGCGTCACCGCCAAGTCATTCGGCGCAAGAACACACGACGGAGGAAACATGTCGCCCCAGGGAACCGGCTCGTCGGCCGGCGTGAATTCGCGTCTCGAGAACTACCGCAGCCTGACTCCCGCGGAACGACTCGATGCACTGGCCAAGGCCGCTTCGCTCACGCCCGAAGCCGTCGCAGCGCTCTCGTCGCTCGACGCTCTGCCGCTGACCCTCGCCAACGGCATGATCGAGAACGTCGTCGGGACGTTCCAGCTGCCCTTCGGGGTGGCGACCAACTTCCAGATCAACGGCCGCGACTATCTGGTGCCGATGGTGGTCGAGGAGCCGTCGGTGGTCGCCGCGGCGTCCTACATGGCGCGCATCGCCCGCGACAACGGCGGCTTCGAGACCTCGAGCACCCTGCCGCTGATGCGCGCCCAGGTGCAGATCCTCGGGCTCTCCGACCCCTACGGCGCCCGCCTCAAGCTGCTCGCGGCGCGGGACCAGATCCTCGCGATCGCCAATGCCCGCGACGCGGTGCTGGTCGGGCTCGGCGGCGGCTGCAAGGACATCGAGATCCACGTCTTCCCGCGCAGCGATCGCGGGCCGATGGTGATCCTGCATCTGATCGTCGACGTGCGCGACGCGATGGGCGCCAACACCGTCAACACCATGGCCGAGGCGGTGGCGCCGACGCTGGAGGCGCTGACCGGCGGCGAAGTCCGCCTGCGCATCCTCTCCAACCTCGCCGACCTGCGTCTCGCCCGCGCCCGCGTCCGGGTCTCCGAAGCGTCGCTGGCCACCAAGACCTACAGCGGCGCGCGGATGATCGAGGGCATTCTCGACGCCTATGAATTCGCCCGCATCGACCCCTACCGCGCCGCCACCCACAACAAGGGGATCATGAACGGCATCGATCCGGTGGTGGTCGCCACCGGCAACGACTGGCGGGCGGTCGAGGCCGGCGCCCATGCCTATGCGGCGCGCGACGGCCGCTACACCTCGATGTCGACCTGGGAGGTCGACAAGGAAGGCCATCTGGTCGGCACGCTCGAGCTGCCGATGCCGGTCGGTCTGGTCGGCGGGGCGACCAAGACCCATCCGGCGGCGCGCGCCGCGCTGCAGATCCTCAAGGTCGGCAGCGCCCAGGAACTGGCCGAGGTGATCGTCACCGTCGGCCTCGCCCAGAACATGGGGGCGCTTCGGGCGCTGGCCACCGAGGGCATCCAGCGCGGCCACATGGCGCTGCACGCCCGCAACATCGCCATCGTCGCCGGCGCCGTCGGGCCCGAGATCGACGTGGTGGCGGCCCGGCTCGCCGCCGCCCACGACGTGCGCACCGATCGCGCCAAGGAGATCCTCGCCGAAATCCGCGGCTGAGGGGCTTCCGCCCTATCCGAACCGATTCCGACCGGACCGCAACGGCCCGGTCGGCGGACCCGGCACCAGCAGGAGACAGCGTCGCGACGGACCCGGCAGGGGTCGGTCGATGAGAGACAGCACCAACAAGAAGACGACGACGGCCCCCGATCCGCAGCGATCGGAGCGCACGCCGATCCGAAAAAGTCCAAGGGAGGGCCTCAAGGTCATGTCATCCAACTCGATTCCCCCACCGGGGGCGACGCGGGACGCGCCGACCCATTTCGTCGAACTGTGGGGCGACGTGGTCGACACCCGTCATCTGGCGGGCGCCATCGTCATCGCCGCGATCATCAGCGTCACCACCTATCTCGTCGCCGGCCGCCTGTTCGCGTCGCTGGCGCCGACCCCGGCGCTGGCCCAGGCCTATGCCATGCTCGCCGGCCTCGGCGGCTGCGTGGTGTCCGGCGCGGTCTGCGCCAAGCTGTTCCCGCCCAAGCGCGACGTGGTCGACGAAGCGGTCGATCCCCATTGGCGCGACGAGGCGTTGGCTCAGCTCGAGAGCGAGACCGGCACGCTCGGCGACTTCGCCTCGCTGTCGCCGGCGACCCTCGCCGAACTCAAGGAGGTCGGCCTCTACGAGACCTTCGCCGCGGCGCCCGCCGCCACCGTGAAGGAGGTGTGAGATGGACGGTCTGCTCTACGACATCCTGATCGCCGTCAGCATGGGCCTGATCGGTGCGGTGGTCTTCGCCGGCATCGGCCTGATCTCCGGCACCGACGAGACCACGACCCTCGCCCCGATCACCCTGTTGGTGGTGCTGCTCGGCGTGCCGCCGGTCGGCGTCTTCACCTTCTGGCTCGCCGGCGCGGTCTCCAAACACATGACCCACGCGGTGCCGACGGCGCTCCTGGGGATTCCCGGCGACACCATGGCGGTGCCGCTGCTGCAACAGGCGACGATCGCCCGCAATCTCGGCATTCCCCACATCGCGCTGCGCAAGATGATCTCCGGCGGTCTGATCGCCGCCTTCATCGCGGTGCCGCTGTCGGTCGGCTTCGCCCTGCTGCTGGCGCCGTTCGGTCAGTCGATCACCGCCTGGGCGCCCTGGCTGTTCCTCGCCGCCGCGGTGTTGATCGCCTACTTCTCGGCCGGCCGCTGGGGCGCGATCCTGGCGCTGGTTCCCTTCGTGTTGGTGATCCTGGCGCTCCAGACCTACACCGCGAAATACGGCGTGAAGCTCGGCATCAGCTACTTCCTCGGCATCGCCATCGGACCGCTGATCACCGATCTGTTCTGCGTCCTGTCGCCGTTCGAGCGGCGCAAGATGGTCCGCGACGGACACCGCAAGTTCTCGCTCGCCCCCGACGTCAAGAGCTGGGGCGGCTGGTTCCCCAATCCATTCCGCGTGCTCGACCGCTCGCAGATCGGCTGGACCCTGGGCACCGCGGCGGTGTCGAGTGCCACCTTCGTGTTCAGCCCGGTGGCGATGACGGTGATCATGGGCGAAGTGGTCGGCTCGCGCATCAAACACGCCTATCACCGCCTGACCTCGGTGCTCAGCGTGCGGAACGGCGTGACCGAATCGACCTACATCGCCGAGGCGCTGATTCCGCTGATCGCCTTCGGTCTGCCCCTGTCGCCGGTCGCCGCCGGCCCGGCCGCGCCGCTGTTCAACGCGCCGCCGCGGTTCTCGATCGATGCCGCTGCCGGCAAGATCGTCAACCTCCACACCCTGATGACCCCGGGCGAGTTCCTCGGCTACGGCCTGCTCGCCGTGGTGCTGGCGGCGCTCGTCGCCTATCCCTTCGCGATGAACTATGCCCGCGTCGCCGCGGCCTATGTCTCGCGCAAGATCAGCCACGAGGCGATCGTCGGGACCTTCGTCGGTCTGGTGCTGGTCATCGGCCTGTGGGAGGGCGGCATTCTCGGTCTGTTGGTGGTGGTGGCGGTCGGTCTGGTCGGCGGCCTGCTCTACCGGGTGCTCGGCTTCAACACCGGCGTCCAGTTCATGGGCTACTACACCGCGATCCTCAGCGTGCCGGCGATCCTCAAGCTGCTCGGCCTCTGAACGGTCCGAACGGCTCTGCCTCGACGCCGCCGTGGGTCTCCCGCGGCGGCGTTCGACGTTGCGCTCAGCACTCGACGATGTTGACGGCGAGACCGCCGCGGGCGGTCTCCTTGTATTTGGTCATCATGTCGGCGCCGGTCTCGCGCATGGTCTTCATCACCTGATCGAGGCTGACGAAGTGCTTGCCGTCGCCGCGCAGGGCCATCCGCGCGGCGTTGATCGCCTGGACCGAGGCCATCGCGTTGCGCTCGATGCAAGGGATCTGGACCAGACCGTCGACCGGATCGCAGGTCAGGCCGAGGTGGTGCTCCATGCCGATCTCGGCGGCGTTCTCGACCTGCTCGGGCGTCCCGCCCATCACCGCACAGAGCCCGGCGGCGGCCATCGAGCAGGCGACGCCGACCTCGCCCTGGCAGCCGACCTCGGCGCCGGAGATGCTGGCGTTGAGCTTGTAGAGCAGGCCGATCGCGCCGGCGGTGAGCAGGAAATCGGCGACGCCGGCGGCGTCGCCCCGCAGGAAGCGCGTGTAGTAATGCAGCACCGCCGGGACGATGCCGGCCGCGCCGTTGGTCGGCGCGGTCACCACGCGGCCGCCGGCGGCGTTCTCCTCGTTGACCGCGAGCGCATAGAGATTGACCCAGTCGAGGATCTGCATCGGATCGCTGAGGGCGGCTTCCGGTCGCGAGATCAGCGCGGCGTAGAGCGCGGCGGCGCGGCGGCGGACCGCGAGCCGGCCGGGGAGGGTGCCTTCGGTCGCCAGCCCTCGGCGGACGCAGCTCTGCATCGCCTGCCAGATGTCGTCGATCGCCGCGGCGATCTCGGCGTCGCTGCGGCGGGTGCGCTCGTTCTCGCGCACCAGGGCGGCGATCGACAGGCCGGCGCCGCGCGCCCGGGCGATCAACTCGGCCGCCGAGGCGAAAGGGTAGGGCACCGGCGGGGCGTCGGCGGCGATCGTCAGGCCGGAGCCGGCCGTGTCCTGGCCGTCGACGACGAAGCCGCCGCCGACCGAATAATAGATCCGATCGAGGATCTCGCCGCTGCCGGCGTCCGCGGCGACGAGGCGCAGGGCGTTGACGTGGAAGGGCAGGATCTCGTCGGGGGAAAACGCGAGATCGCTCGCTGCGTCGAACGCGATCGGTCGGCGTCCGAGCAGGCTCAGGGATCGCCGCTCGTGCACCTCTCGCAGAACACCGGCGATCGCCTCGACGTCGACGGTTTCGGGCGCATGGCCGGCGAGGCCGAGGATCACCGCGGTGTCGCTGCCGTGCCCGCGACCGGTGGCGCCGAGCGAGCCGAAGAACCGGCAGGAGACCCGTGCGACCTCCGGCAATCGGCCGCCCTCGGCGATCTCGTCGACGAACATCCGGGCGGCCCGCATCGGGCCCATGGTGTGGGAGCTGCTCGGCCCGATGCCGATCTTGAACAGCGTGAAGATCGAGAGCCGCATGGAAGCCGCCGTTCCGGAAACGCTTCGGGAGGTCGAGAGCGGGCGACGCGCCGCGTCCGCTTTCGACCGAGTGATGCGAATGGATTGTTAGGCCACGGTGGGGCTCGGCGCCAGGGCGGCGGCGACGCCGTCCCCCGGTGTGCGCGGGCGGACCCGCCCGCGCCGTCGACGGGCGCCGATCGGCGATCCCCTCGGGAATACGCTCTCCGAGCGACTGGCGGCGACCACGTCAAAATCGTCGAGGCACGTCAGATCGGCCTCCGCGACGAAAAAATCGGCCGGGGGCGGAATAAGTCGGCCCGGCATCCGGTCTCTCTCCCCGTGGGGCATCACGCCCCTGAACGAGACGGGAGCAAACCATGCGCCATCACGACGACGACCCGAAACTCGACGCCGACGGCATCGCCCGTCGTGGCTTTCTCGAATGCATGGCCTGGGCCGGCACCGGTGTCCTGTGGTCGATCGGCGGCGGCCTGCCGTCGAGCCTGGGCCTGACCCGAGCGCTCGCCGCCGAGGCGCCCACCGGTGCCGCTCCCTTCACCTTCCTTCAGATCAGCGACAGCCACGTCGGCTTCGACAAACCCGCCAACCCCGATGCGACGGCGACGCTGCGCGAGGCGGTCGGGCGGATCGCCGGCCTGCCCGTGAAGCCGTCCTTCGTGATCCACACCGGCGACATCAGCCATCTCTCCAAGGACAAGGAGTTCGACGACGCCGACCAGATCCTGCGGGAGGTCGGGCTGCCGATGTTCTTCGTTCCCGGCGAACACGACCTGCTCGACGAGGGCCGAGGCAAGTCCTACCTCGCCCGCTACGGCAAGGGCTCGCGCGGCGCCGGCTGGTACAGCTTCGACCAGAACGGCGTGCACTTCGTCGGCCTGGTCAACGTCGTCGATCTCAAGGCCGGCGGACTGGGCAACCTCGGCGCCGACCAGATCGCCTGGCTCGAGCGGGATCTCGCCGGGCTCCCGTCGAGCACGCCGATCGTGGTCTTCGCCCATATCCCGTTGTGGACGGTCGCGGCCGAATGGGGCTGGGGCACCGCCGACGGCGCCCAGGCCCTCGGTCATCTGAAGCGCTTCGGCTCGGTCACGGTGCTCAACGGCCACATCCATCAGGTGATGCAGAAGATCGAAGGCAACGTCACCTTCCATACCGCCCGTTCGACCGCTTTCCCCCAGCCGGTGCCGGGCACGGCGCCCTCGCCGGGGCCGCTGAAGGTGCCGGCCGGCGAGTTGCGCAAGCTGCTCGGCATCGCCACCGTCGATGTGGTGAGCGGCGACGGCCCGCTCGCCATCGTCGATCGTCCGCTCGCCGGCTGATCGCGGCGCCAAGCGGCCGTGAGGCTCGCGTCCGATCTTTCCGTTGCGACATCGAGATGAGATCCATGATCAAGGTATGTCCCGCGACCATCGCCGTCGCGATCCTCGTCGCCGTCGGCGCTCCCGGCGTCGCACCGGCGTCGGCGGCCGACGCCCTGCCGACCGCCCTTTCGGCAGGGATAGGCACCGTCGCCGTGCGGATCGACAATTTCACCTTCACGCCGACCGACATCACCGTGACGGCGGGAACCACCGTCACCTGGACCAATGGTGACGACATCCCCCATACTGTGGTGGCGAGCGATCGCAGCTTTCGCTCGCCGGTGCTGGATACCGACGAGGGCTTCTCCTTCACCTTCACCGCGATCGGGACCTTCGAATATTTCTGTTCCTTGCATCCCCACATGGTGGGGATCATCCGGGTCGTCGCCTCCTGACGACGCACCGACAGAGGAAAAGCACCGATGCTCGATCTCGCTGGTGCCCTGATCGCCCATGTCGGCGCGGACCCGATCGGCCGATGGTCTCCCACCCCGCTCGTCGCCGGGTGGCGGGACCGCGTCGGCGCCGGTCTCCTTGCCTTCGCGATGTGGTTCGACGGCGCACGACGTCGGACCGCCACGTCCCGAGCCGGCGCCGCCGACACCACGGTACGCCGGTTCGAGATCGAGATTCTGCCCCATATCGACGCGGCCTACGACCTCGCCCGCTATCTCTGTGGCGACGCGGACGTGGCCGAGGACGTGGTGCAGGAGGCCTGTCTGCGCGCCTTCCGCGCCGTCGAAACCCGCCAGGGCGGCAGTCCCCGGGCTTGGCTTCTGGCGATCGTCCGCAACTGTCACCTCGACTGGCGCGACCGTGTGCGGCGGGCCCCGACGGCCCATGCGCAGACGGCCGACGGCGAGGACGATCCGTTGGAGGCGATCGCGGCGACGGGCGATCCCGAGGCGGATCTCTTGCGCCGCAGCGAGGCGCAGGCGGTCCGCGAAGTCCTCGCCACCCTGCCGGAGGCGGTGCGGGAGATCTTGGTGCTGCGCGACATCGAAGATTGTTCCTATCGCGAGATCGCCGAGATCCTCGACGTCCCGATCGGTACGGTGATGTCCAGGCTCGCGCGGGCGCGCAAGGCCTTCGCGGTCCGCTGGACGGCGCTCTCGCGCGGAGGAGTCGAGCGATGACCGAAGACCGCGGCAACGTCGACGATGCCTGCGAGGAATGGGCGCCGTTGCTCGGTGGCCTGGTCGACGGCGAGATCGATGCCGCCCATGCCCTCGCCTGCGAGCGACACCTCGAGACCTGCGAAGCCTGCCGGCGCAGGCTGGCCGGGATCCGCGCCGTCCGTGCGACACTGGCTCGGCCCGAGTTGCGTCACCGCGCGCCGCCGCACCTCGAGGACAAGATCCGCGACGCCCTCGCCGCGGCGGCGGGCCTTCGGCGCCGTGTCGCGCCGTCGCGCTTCGGGGGCGACGCGATGGCGCTCCTCGATCGGGTCGGTCGCTGGAGTCTGGTGCCGTCGCTCGCCGCGCTCGCCGTCGCCGTCGTCCTCGTCGTGACGCCGCGCCCGGAGGAGGGGCCGGAGCCACAGTTGGTCGCCAGCCACGTCCGCTCGCTGCTCGCCGATCACTTGACCGACGTGGCGACGTCCGATCGCCACACCGTGAAGCCGTGGTTCGCCGGAAAGGTCGACTTCTCGCCGCCGGTGATCGATCTGGCGGCGCGCGGTTTCCCGCTGGCCGGTGGCCGGCTCGACTATGTCGGTGGCCGCGTCGTCGCCGCGCTCGTCTATCGCCGCAACGGGCACGTCATCAATCTGTTCGTCTGGCCGGACGCGGGGCTCGGCAGCCGGGCCGCGAGCCGGGAGGGCTACAGCATGATTCGCTGGGCCCAGGCGGGGCTCGCCTTCTGGGCGGTGTCCGATCTCAATCCGGTCGAGCTGCGGGAGTTCCAGGAAGACTTCGCCGAAGCCTCGCCGCGCTGACGCGCCGATCGGCCGCCATCGGTGCGGCACGGGCGCAGACGCGCGACGTCACCGGCGTCGCCTCGGGGCAACGGACCAAGAACGGATCTGTTCGTGGTGTTGAAGGTGTGTGGCGCGCCCGTACACCACCACTCGCGGCGGCGCGGCGGGGTCTGGCGCTACGGTCGGACCTCGTCGGGCGGCATCGCCACCGCCTGGAAGACGCTGCGCTTCAATCCGGCGCAAGGCCTGAACTTGCCCCCGACCGGAATGTTCACCCGCGGCCACCACGTCGGCGGTTTCCACGGGCCGAGCCCGGATCCGGAGCCGCTCTGCCGCTTCGTCGAATTCGGCGCCTTCTGGCCGCGGGTCATCATGAAATCGTGGAACGGCGACGGGATGACGACGCTGCCGTGGATGCATCCGGAGGGGAGCTCCGAGATCCGCGAAGCGATCGCGGCGCGGCGACCACGCCGACCGTCGGCCGGCGCGCCGTCCATGGCCGGCGGCCGCGGATCGGCCGCTGCGACGGTGTCGTCCTCGAAACCCGAGGCCGCTGGGTGCCGCCGTCAGGGGTGGAACGGCTGCGGATCGACGCCGGGGGCTTCGCCGGCGATCATCTCGGCGAGCAGGCGGCCGGAGACCGGGCCGAGGGTGAAGCCCTGGTGGCCGTGGCCGAAGTCGAACCACAGGCCGGGATGGTTCGGTGCGGCGCCGATCATCGGCAGCATGCCGGCGAGCACCGGGCGCTCGCCGAACCACGGGTCGGGATCGACCGAGTTGCCGAGGTCGAGGAGATCGCGGGCCGCCGCTTCGGCGCGCGCCAGTTGCACCGGGGTGGCGGGCGCGTCGCGGCCGGTGAACTCGGCGCCGGTGGTGATCCTGAGGCCGCGGGCCATCGGCGCCAGGACGTAGCCCCAATCCTCGTCGTAGAACGAACGGGCGAGGGTGGCGCCGCCGACATAGTGGCGGTGGTAACCGCGCATGCGCAGCATCGAAAACGTATAGCCGAGCGGCTTCAGCACGTCGGGCGACCAGGGGCCGAGCGCGACGACGGCGATCTCCGCCTCGATCGGTCCATCGGCGGTGGCGACCGACCAGCCGGATCGCGCCGGTTTCAGGCTCAGCGCGTCGCCGATCCGCAGGGTACCGCCGTTCCGGGTGAACAGCGCCGCATAGGCCTTCACCAGCCCGCCCGGATCGCTGACCGTCCACGGATCGGTCCAATGGACGGCGCCGGCGATCGGTCCGACCAGCGCCGGTTCGAGCGCGCGCACGGCGGGCGCATCGAGGATGCGGTGAGGGATGCCGTAGTGCTCGCCGATCCGGCGCGCCTCGGCGATACCCTCCTCGAAGCCGGCGGGGCGGCGATGCAGCGCCAGATAGCCGTCGCGGCGGATCAACGCTTCCGCCCCCGCCTCGCGGATCAGCAGGTCGTGCTCGGGGGCGGCATGGGCGATCAGCGAGGCGTAGGCCTCGGAGATCGCCGAATGGCGGTGGGCTTCCGAATTCCACCAGTAGCGGGCGATCGGTTCGGCATGGTCGGGCATCGCCGAGAGCTTGTAATGGACGTCGTTGGTCAGGCCGAGCGCCACCTTGGCGAGGCTCGGCACGTCGCGCGGCATCGCGTAGGGCTCGACCGCTTCGCTCTGGATGATTCCGGCATTGCCGTGGCTGGTCTCTTCGCCGGGGGGGCGGCGATCGACCACGACCACCGAGAAGCCGCGCTTCTGCAGATGCAGGGCGGCGCCGATGCCGACCATGCCGGCGCCGAGGACGAGGGCGGTGCGCATCTCAGGCCCTCCCGTCGGTCGGGGAGCGGCGGCCGGCGAGGATCGCGGCGCGGCGGGGCAGGGTCTGGCGGATCGATGTCATCGGACGTCCTCGAAGGGGGCTCGGCCGCCGGATCGAGCGGCCGCGGGAGGGCACGGGGGCCTCAGAGTGCGAAATCGCGGTCGAGCGGCCAGATCGGACGGCGCGCCTTGGCGAAGGGCAGCCGTTCGTAGGCCATGGTACAGAGCGCGCCGCTGTCGCAGACGATGATCTCTTCGGCGATCGGCGCGAAGGCGGCGCGGAAATGCTGCATCGACTTCAGTCCGACGACGGTCGCCGCCGCCGGATCGATGCCGAAGGTCTGGAACTGGGCGAGGTCGCGCATCTGCATCGGCTCGCTGACCACCAGGATGCGCATTCCGCCGACCGCCACCACCGCGGTCGGACCGTAACTCATGGCGAGGCCGCCGAGCATCGGGCCGTTGCCGATCAGGCGGCCGTCGTGGAGCGAGACCAGCTCGACCTCGAGCTCCAGCGGCCGGCCGCCGAAGCGCGGATCGGTCTTGCCGCCCAGCGCGATCGCCACCCGCTCGCCGGGCTGCCGGGTGTGGAGCAGCGCCGCCGTCTCCGGATCGACCATCGGGCCGAAACAGGCGTTCTCCAGCCCGACCGCGAGGAGGGCGGCGAGGAGTTCGGTGCCGTCGCCGTAGGCGCCGCCGCCGGGGTTGTCGGCATAGTCGGCGACGATCAGCGGCCCGGTGTGGCGGACGAAGCGGCGCGCCCGGTCGGCGGCCTCCTCGACGGTCAGGAAGCGGTTGATCACGTCGTGGCGCCGGGCCCAGATGTCGTCGGCGAGCTCTTCGGCGAAGGCGCGATGCGGCGCCGGATCGCCGTCGTGGGTGACCAGCACGGTCGGCCCGACCTCGGCGATGTCGGCGTCGGCGAAACCGCCGTTGATCGATACGGCGAAGGCGTCGGGACGCGCTTCCCAGGCACGGGCCCGGGCGAGGCGTTCGATCATCGCGCCGGTGTCGGTGCGGCCGCCGTTGGCCTCTTCCAGCATCGGCCGGCGGACTTTGAGGGTCGTCGGGCGGATCTCGCCGGTCAGCGTGCGCTGCAGAATCTCGCCGGCGTGGACCGCGGCGATGCGCATGTCGACGTGCGGATAGGTCTTGTAGGAGACCCAGATCTCGGCGTGGTCGATCATCGCGTCGGTGACGTTGGCATGGAGATCGAGGGTCGCGGCGATCGGCACGCCGGGGGCGAGCACGGCGCGCAGGCGGGCGAGGAGTTCGCCCTCGCCGTCGTCGAAGTCCGCGCAGACCATGGCGCCGTGCAGGATCAGCAGCAGGCCGTCGGGCTTTTCCCGCTCGGCGGCGGCGACGATCTCGCCGGCGATGCGCTCGAAGGCCTCGCGGGTCACCGGACCGGCCGGCTCGGCGTGGGCACTCAGCACATGGACGAGGTTCCAGCCGAACCGCTCGGCGACGTCGAGGGCGCCGGCGAGCCCGGTATTGGCGGAGCGCCGGGCGGCGATCGCCGCCTCGCCGTAGAGCAGGCAGTCGACCTCGAACTGTCTCAGGCCGGTCGGCCGGATGCTGAACGTGTTGGATTCGTGCAGAAACTCGGCGGTCAGGACTTTGAAGGGCATTCAACTCTCCGAGGCGATGGGCGGGGCCAGATGGCAGGCGACGGCGTGGTGGCCGTCGCCGACGAGGGCCGGACGGATGGCGCGGCAGGTGTCTTCGACGAGCGGGCAGCGCGCGGCGAAGGCGCAGCCGGTCGGCACGTCGTAGCCCGAAGGAATCTCGCCGGTGATGCGGACGATGTGGCGGCGGACCTTCGGATCGGGGGCGAAGGCGGCGGCGAGCAGGGCCTGGGTATAGGGGTGCCGCGGCGGGGCGCCGCGCGGCAGGATCTCCACCACCCGGCCGAGATACATCACCATCACCCGATCGCAGAGGTAATCGACCAGCGCCAGATCGTGCGAGATGAACAGGTAGGTGAGGTCGAGTTCGCGGCGCAGGCGCAGCAGGAGTTCGACGACCTGGGCCTGGACCGAGACGTCGAGCGAGGCGGTCGGCTCGTCGAAGGCGATCAGCCGCGGCCCGAGCGCCAGGGCGCGGGCGATGCCGACCCGTTGTTTCTGGCCGCCGGAGAGATGATGCGGATGACTCCCGGCCATCGCCGGATCGAGCGCGACCAGCGCCAGCAGACGCTCGATCTCGGCGCGGCGGGCGGCGGCGGAGAGGCCGACGCCCTGGACCTCGAACGGCTCCGTCAGCGCCTCGGCGATGGTCTGGCGCGGATCGATCGACGAATAGGGGTCCTGGAAGACCATCTGAAACCGGCGGCGCAGCGGCTGCAGCGCGCGGCGCGACAGATGGGTGATGTCGGTGCCCTCGAAGCGGATGGTTCCGTCGGTCGGCTCGTAGAGCCGCATGATCAGCCGGGCGAGGGTCGACTTGCCGCAGCCGCTCTCGCCGACGACGCCGAGGATCTCGCCGGGGTGGAGCTCGAAATCGACCTCGCCGACGGCGCGGAACCGCTTGCGGGCGCCGAACCAGCCGGCCGGGCCGGGGAAGGTGTGGCCGAGGTTCTCGACCGAGAGGATCGGGGTCATGGCGCGTCTCCGCTCGCGGCGCCGGCGAGGAGACAGGCGACGCCGTGATCGGCGGCGACCGCCACGGTCTGCGGCACGCGGTCGCGACAGGCGGCCACCGCCATCGGACAGCGCGGGTGGAAGCGGCAGCCGGAGGGCAGGTCGGCGATCGAGGGGACGGTGCCGGGGATGCCGGCGAGTGTGCCCTCGGCCATGCCGGGCCGCGGAATGCAGCCGATCAGCGCCCGGGTATAGGGGTGGCGGGGATCTTCGAAGATCGCAGCGACCGGGCCGGATTCGACGATGCGGCCGGAATACATCACCGCGACCCGATCGCAGGCCTGGGCGACCAGACCCATGTCGTGGGTGATCAGCATCAGGGCGAGATCGCGTTCGCGCACCAGTTCGACCAGGAGCTGGACGATCTGCGCCTGGACGATGACGTCGAGCGCCGTGGTCGGCTCGTCGGCGATCAGCAACTCGGGGTCGCCGGCGAGCGCCATGGCGATGACGATGCGCTGGCGCAGGCCGCCGGAGAGCTGGTGGGGATGGAGGTCGTAGACCCGGGCGGCGTCGGGGATGCGCATCCGCGCCATCAGTTCGACGGTGCGGATCCGTGCGGCGCGGGCGTCGAGGCCGAGATGCAGGCGGGCGCCCTGGTCGATCTGCGGCCCGACCCGGACCATCGGATCGAGCGAGGTCATCGGATTCTGGGTGATCAGCGCGATGCGGCCGCCGCGCAGGCGCCGATAGCGCGCCTCGTCGAGGGTGGTCAGTTCCTCGCCTTCGAAGCGGATCGAGCCGCGGGTCACCCGGCCGCCGATCAGCGGCAGCAGGCCCATGACGCTCATCGCGGTCATCGACTTGCCCGAGCCGCTCTCGCCGACCAGGCCGAGGATCTCGCCGCGCGCCACCGAGAAGTCGACCCCGGCGAGCGGGTGGAGGGTGCTGAAGCCGATCTCCAGATCGTCGACGGTCAACATCAGTGTGTCCTCCGCCGCTTCTTGACGTCGAGCGCCACCAGGACGCCGTCGCCGAACAGGTTGATGGCGATCACCGAGGCGGCGATCGCGGCGCCCGGCCAGAGGATCACCCAGGGCGCTTCGAACAGCAGTTCGGAGCCGGAGCTCATCATGCCGCCCCAGCTCGGGGTCGGCGGCTGGGCGCCCATGCCGAAGAAGCCGAGGGTCGCCTCGAGCAGGATGGCGTCGCCGGTGGTCAGCATGGCGACCACCACCACCGGCGCGACCGCGTTGGGCAGCAACCGCCGCAGCAGGATGTGGGCGGGGCCGGCGCCGAAACACAGGCTCGCCTCGACGAAGGTCTCGCGCTTCAGGGCGCGGATCTGGCTGCGGGTCAGGCGGGTGAACTGGGCGAGATAGGCGATGGCGATGGCCAGCACGGTCGAGGTCGAGCCGGGGCCGAGGATGGCGACCAGCAGCAGGGCGAGCAGGATTTCCGGGAAACACCAAGTCATGTCGATCGCCGCCATCACCCAGCGGTCGACGGGGCCGCCGACATAGCCGCAGATCGCACCGATCGCCATGCCGAGCGAGCAGGAGACCGAGATCGACACCAGCGCCACCGACAGCGAGGTCCGCGCGCCGAAGAGGACTCGCGAGAGGACGTCGCGGCCGAATTCGTCGGTGCCGAACCAATGGGCCAGCGACGGCGCGCGGTCGGCTTCGGCCAGCATCTGCTGGTCATAGGGCCAGGGCGCGATCCACGGGCTGAGGAAGGCGGCGGCGACCAGGCACAGCAGGGCGGCTCCGGCGACGATCGGGGCGATGCCCGGCCTCGGGCCACGCCACATCAGGCGATCGACGAGACGTGCGATCATGAGCGGTCGTCCTCCCGCTGGCGCGGATCCATCGCCGCCTGGAGCAGATCGCCGACCAGGGTGCCGAGCATCACCGCGATCGCCAGCATCAGCAGGCTGCCCTGGATCACCGGGTAGTCGCGCTGGCCGATGGCGCGGATCAGGAGCGAGCCGAGGCCGGGGCGGGCGAAGACGTATTCGACGGTCACCGAGCCGCCGACGATCAGGCCGATGCGCAGCGACAGCAGGGTCAGCACCGGCACCAGGGCGTGGCGCAGCAGATGGCGGGTCTGGATGGTGAAGCGCGACACGCCCTTGGCATGCAGCAGGGTGACGAAGTCCTGGCGCGCCGTCTCGATCATCGCGATCCGGGTGACGCGGGCGACCAGCGCCATGCCGGCGAGGCCGACGGTCGTTGCCGGTAGGATCACCGAGGTCCAATGCCGCGCACCGGAGACCGGCACCCAGCCGAGTTGGACGGCGAAGAAGAGGATCATCAACAGGCCGAGCCAGAAGCTCGGTACGGTCGAGCCGACCAGGGCCAAACTCATCAGGGCGCGGTCGGCGACGCGGTCCTGGAAGCTCGCGGCGGTGACGCCGGCGACGATGCCGACGATCGCCGAGAAGGCCAGCGCCAGGCCGCCGAGCGCCAGACTGTAACCGATGTTCTCGCCGATCAGTTCGGCGACCGGGCGGCGCTGGACGATCGCGGTGCCGAGATCGCCGCGGACGAGATGGCCCATCCAGGCGAGATATTGTTCGACGAGGCTGCGATCGAGCCCGTAGGCCCGGGAGAGGGCGTCGCGCTGGGCGGGATCGGAACCGGAGCGCATCAGATTGTCGATCGGATCGCCCGGCACCAGGTGGATCAGCAGGAACACGATCACCGTCACCACCAGGAACACCGGCAGCAGGGCGAGGAGACGTCGGATCGCATATTTGGCCATGGCCGGTCTCCTTTCCGGGTTCGGGGTGGTGGGCCGCCGCGCGGGCGGGGGTACGTTCGGGTCGTCGGCCGCCGGAGATGTCCGGCGGCGGTGGTCCGACGGCAGAACCTGTCCGCCGGCCGTAATTGGTCCGACGGCAGCTACCGCCGGCGTTCCCTCCCCCTCGAGGGGGAGGGACAGGGAGGGGGGCTCGGCCCCTCCCTCGCGAGGTGGTCGAGATCCGCTCGTCCGTGCCCCCCCTCTCTGTCTCTCCCCCTCGAGGGGGGAGAGGACCCTGGGGCGAGGGCGTTCGGGTCAGTTCCGCCCATTCTGTCCGACGGTGGCGGTCGTCTCACCGGCGGAATGCGATCGCCGGTGGGCATTGTCCGCCGGCGTCGGTGATCGGCGTTCCCTCCCCCCCGTGAGGGGGAGGGACAGGGAGGGGGGGCTCGGCCCGTCCCTCGTGAGGTGGTCGAGATCCGCTCGTCCGTGCCCCCCTCTCTGTCTCTCCCCCTCGAGGGGGGAGAGGACGCTGGGGAGAGGGCGTTCTCGTCAGTTCCGTCCGTCCTGTCCGACGCCGCTTTCGGCCGCGTCGGTTGGTGCCGCCCCTCTCACTTCACCGCGATGTCCATCACCGTCGCGGCGGAGAACTGCGGGCCGCGGATGGTCGCCGGCAGGGTCAGGCGGTCGGCGTTGAAGGCGATCGTCTGGACCGGCTCGTAGATCGGCGCGAAGGGCACCTGCGCCAGGACGTATTCGTGATAGGCGCGGAAGTTGGCGATGCGCTCGTCGAGGGTGCGCGAGCCCTTGAGCGCCTTGATCCGCAACTCCTCGGCCGCCGGATCCTTCCACATCGAGATGTTGGGATAGCCGATGCGCTCGCCGGAGAAGAACCAGTCGAGAATGTCGGCGTTGTTCCAGCCGTAGGAGCGGACCGCGAGCTGCTGCTTGCCCTTCTTGTATTCGGCCCGGATCGCCGAGGTGTCGAAGACCGCGATCTCCGCCTTCATGCCGATCGCCTTGAGTTGGGCCTGGACGACCTCGGTCATCCGCTTGAACTCGGTGTCGCTCTGCGTCCACAGCGTGACGACCAGCGGCTTGCCGTCCTTCACCCGGACGCCGTCGGCGCCGAGCTTCCAACCGGCCTCGTCGAGCAGCGCGGCGGCGGCCTTCGGGTCGTAGGTGAGTTGGAGCTTCGGATCGACCTTCGCTTCCGGCAGCGAGGCGAGCAGGAAGGTGGTCGCGGCGGCGCCCTTGCCGGCGTAGAGGTTGTCGACGATCTGCTTGCGGTCGATCGCCAGGGCGGTGGCGCGGCGGACCTTGACGTCGGTGAAGGGTTCGACGGTGGTGTTGATCGGCATGTAGAAGATGCCGAAGCCCGGCATCGAGGTCATCTTGACGTTGGCCAGCGTCTGATAGCGCGCCACCACCGCGGGCGGCACGTCGACCACCAGATCGACGCCACCGGTGCGCATCTCCAGGAAGGCGGTCGCCGGGTCGCCGATCTCGCGCAGCGTCAGCTTCTCGAAGGCGGCGGCGCCCTGGTTCTTGGACAGCGCGCTCGCCCAGCGATAGGCCGGGTTGCGGGTCAGTACCGTCTCGACGCCGGTGGCGAATTTCTCGAGCTCGTAGGGGCCGGAGCCGACGGCAACCTTGGTGCCGTAGTCGGTGCCGGCGGCGTCGTAGGCCTTGGGGGCGGGGACGCCCATGAAGCCGCTCGACAGATTGTAGAGCAGGTTGGCGTCGGGATGTTTCATCACGAAGCGCACGGTGAGCGGATCGACGACCTCGACCTTGTCGATCGCCTCGACCAGATAGGCGTTCTCGGTGCCGGCGAACTTCGGCACCCACCAGCGGATGGTCTCGGCGTCGAAGACCTCGCCGTCGTGGAAGGTGACGCCGGCCTTGAGGTGGAAGGTCCACTGCATGCCGTCGGGTGTGACCTCCCAGGCCGTCGCCAGATGCGGATGGAAGGACTGGTCCTCGGCCTGCTCGACCAGGCAGTCGTAGATCAGCTTGTCGGCGAGATTGACCAGCGAGGCCCGGATCGGATCGAGCACCGGGGTGCCGTTCTGGTTCGATGCCAGCACGAAGACGGCGTCCGCGGCGGAGGCCGCGGCGGGGGCGAGGGAGGAGGCGGCGGAGAAGACGGAGAGCGCGGCGACGGCGCTTCCGAGGGTCCGGTTCATCGCATGCATGGGATCGACCTCCGTGACGATGGGCGTGAAATGAGTGTTTTCAGGTGTCTTTCGAGCTTCCGGAGTAGCCGGTGAAGCGGCTGTAGCAGGCGAACATCCGGTCGAGCCGGTGTTCGACGTCGGTTCCGAGTTCGGCGAAGACGCCGTTGACCGCGAGCTGGATCAGCGACACCAGCGGCCCGAGCGAATCCCAGAAATGGCCGAGTTGGGTCGGCACTTCGAAGACCTCGTCGACCACGCCACGGGCCCAGTCGCAGAAGGTGTCGGTGAGGAGAACCACCCGGATGCCCCGGGCGCGCGCCTCCTCGGCGAGCAGGCGGCTGTGGCGCGAATAGCGGCGGGTATCGAGGATCACCAGCAGCACCGAGGCGGGGTCGGTCAGCAGCACGTCGACGAAGTTGCCGGCGGTCATGTCGACGAGGCGGACCTCGTCGCGCAGGTACTGGAGCTGGTGGGCGAGGATCGCCGCGGCGCCGCGCTCGGTCTGGAAACCGGCGCAGAACACCCGGGGGAACCGGGCGAGATCGCGGACGAAACCCCGGAACTCCGGGGTTTGGGCGATCTCGTAGATCCGCACCAGGGCACCGATCTCGAGTTCGAGCCCGGTGGCGAGTTGGTCGGAGCCGAGGCGGGCCCGCTCCTGGAATTCGCGCAGACGATCGCCGACCAGCCAGGGGCTGTCGCCGACGTCGGCCTTGAGGTCGGCCTTCAATTCCTTGAAGTGCTTGTAGCCGATCGAACGGCAGAAGCGGCCGATGGTCAGTTCGCCGACGCCGATCTTGGCGGCGAGCGAGGCGGCCGTCTCGAACGGCAGTTCGCCGAGGTTGGCCAGCATGTAGGCGGCGACGCTGCGACCGGCCGGAGTGGCGTCGTCGAGGCTCGCCGCCAGTCGCTCTCTCACCGTCTTCATCGGGCCTCGTGTTATTTTTCTGTCTGATGCGTAAAGTCTGGTATCTTTATGTCGTCCGGYCAACGGAGAAATTGCCCGAATTTCGAGCCTGCATCGAATTTGTTCAGCTGGTCTGAAATCGGACCCGGTCGCGGGTCTTCCCGCGGTTTCCGGCCGGGCCTCGACGCGCAATCTCGGTTGGGTGCGCGGGCCGCGGTGTCGGCGATGGTCCGGTTCGGCGCGCGCGCAGGCGGTCCGGGGCGGGCCTCGGTCGCGACCTGTCGACGGTGCGGAGCAGCAGAGGGGAGGCGTGGAGCGGGGCATCGCTCGGCTCGTGCGTCGTCGCGCTTCGAGGCCGCTGCGCGCAGCGGGTGGCGACCGTCACATGCCGCTTTCGCGCAGGACGATCCCGGCGACGGCGCGCCAGAAGCGCGACACCGGGCTGGCCGCGGCGGCGGCGATATGGATGGTGCCGCGCAGTTCGATCGCCGGCGCCGGTTCGTCGGCGGTCAAGCGGACGCGGTAGAGCGCCTGGGTCGGGGTCAGCTCGCGGTCGCCGGGCCGCACGGCGATCGGGCCACCGCCGAAAGAGGCGAGACTGGGGGCGTCGAGATGGCGGACGGCGACGCGTTCGATCGTCGCGACCCGCGCCGTCAGCGGCGACCAACCGGGCGCCGCGGCGAAGAAGCGGGCGCGGGCGCCCGGCTCGATGCGCTCGATGTCCTCTTCGCCGACATAGGCGGTGATCGACGCATTGCCGTCGGCGATCAGGGTCGCGAGTTGCAGTCGTGGCGAGATCCATTGCCCCGGGGCCACGTCGGGGGCGAGGTCGGTGATCCGTCCGGTGACGGTGGAGACCAGAGTCAGTTGCGACCGTTCGCGTTCCGCCGCCAGCTTCTGCGCGGTCGCGGCCAGCAGCTGTTCCTTCGACGACTGGGTGCGCTGCTGCATCGACGCATCGAAACCGGCGCCGCGCAACGCGCGTTCGGCCAGCGCGATCCGTCGCGCGGCGCCGTCGATCCGGTGGGCGAGATCAGGAGACTCGAACCGGAACAACGGCGTTCCGACCGCGACGCGGTCGCCGTCGCGCACCTCCACGGCGCGCAGAATGCCCGGCGAGGCCGCGAACAGCGGCTGTCGGAATGCCGCTTGGCGGATCGCCGGGCCGGAAACCGAGGTCTCGATCGGCACCAGGAGGGCGATCCCGACCAGTCCGCCGACCGCCACGGTGATCCAGCCGCGCGGGCGCCCGAACAGCGCACCGCCGCGCGTCGCCCAAGCGCGGATCTCGGTCCAGACGGGAAGCACGACGAACCATCCGATCTCGACGGCGAAGAGCAGGATGCCGACGATCTTCACGATGAAGTGGTAGACCAGCAGAGCAATACCCAGGAAGACCACCAGGCGATAGATCCACACCACCCAGGCGAAGGCGATCAGCAGCCGGCCGGCGACGGGCGCGAAGGTTTCGGGCGGCGGCTCGCGGAGATCGAACAGGCACTCGCGCAAGCCCCATCGGGCCATGGCGAAGGCGCGGCCATGGAGGTTGGGGACGCCGAGCGCGTCCATCAGCAGGAAATAGCCGTCGAACCGCATGAACGGCGAGAGGTTGAGGAGCAGCGACGACACCAGGGTCGTCGTCGCGAGCACCAGCGCCGCCTGCCGCGGCGCGCCGTCGGGCAACAGGCCCCAGGCGGCCAGCGCCCAGGAGGCGAGGACCAACTCGGCGAGGATTCCCGCCGAGCCGATCGCCAGCCGCGCCCGCCGCGAAGGCAGTTTCCAGGATTCGTTGACGTCGGTGTAGAGGACCGGCCACATCACCAGGAAGGCCAGTCCCATGGTTCCGACTCGGCAGCCGGCCGCCTTGGCGACGAAGGCATGGGCGGATTCGTGGACGATCTTGGCGGCGATCAGCGCGACGGCGTAGCTCGCGGCGCCCTGCCAGTTGAAACTGTCGGCGATCTCGGCGGCGAAGACGTCGATCTGGCGCACCAGGAGCACGAGTCCCACGGCCAGTGCCACGACCGTCGCGATCAGAAAACGGCGCCCACCGAGCCACCCGAGCCGGGGCAGCAGGCGCTCGAGAAAAGCGTCGGGGCGGACCAGCGGAATGCGGAAGAACAAGTAATGGTGCAGCAGCCAGACCAGGATCGACGAGCGCTCGCGTTGGTGCAACGTGGCGAGGCGCCGCGTGTCGACCGCGCGGTCGGCGCGGACCAACTGGTTGAGGACGAGAAATCGGCCGACCTCGACGACGTCTTCGGCATCGATGGTCAAGGGGGTGGTCCGGCCGACGTCCGCCGCGATGGCGTCGGCGTCGCCCATCACCCAACGCGCGATGATCTCGAAGGCCGGCCAGCCGATCCGGAAGAACTTGTTGCGCGCCGGATCGCCGATCGTCCAGCTCGGTGACCCGTCCGCTTCGGTCGGCCCGGGAAAGAGCATGAGATCGTCGCGAATCTCCGGGAGGTAGAGGTCGGCCATCCTGCTCCTCTTGCGAGACGATGCCGGCCGGGGCGGCGGCGCGGCGCGGTGCGGCGTGCGTCCCAACCACCCTATTCGAGCCCCTCGATCGGCACCAGCGGCGACGCCGGCTCGGTTCGACGGGGGATGGCGGGCGCCGCGTCGCGGTCCGATGTTGCGAAAGTGAACGGATGATTTCGTCGATCCCGGTTCGGGAGAGGTGCGCGACGGCGACGTTGGCCGGCCCGTCGGCCGCCGCTTCCGACAATTAAATCGTTTTGGATCCCGGAAGAGGATCTGCCTGCGCCGACGGCGTTCTGGTAGGGACACGGGCAGATATCTCGAAACGCGCGGATACAAATCACGCATAGCCAAGCTTACCTTGACATACATGTAATATTTTACGTCATTACAAGAACCGTTCGGCAGATATCGCTCGATGAGCCGTGTCGGAGACATCGAAATTTGAGATCTATCCAGATGTTTTCGTGTCGTCGACGCAAAAGTTCGGCGGATCTCTCGTGGACTGTCTGAAATTTACCGGATATACGGGACATTCCTCGGTCGGACTGCCAGCCTTGCAGCGGCCGGGGAGGTTGAGACGATTGCGCTCGTCGGCATTACATCAGGTTTGAAATTTCAAATGACGATCAGGTCGCAGGAAGTCGACGTCGGGGGACGCGGGGGCGGCGCGGTGACGGGCCGCGAACCGACGCGCGCCGACTCCGGCGACCGGTCCGGTCTCGCCGGGTCCGACGGGCGGGCGACCGAGGCGCACGACGGCGACGAGGTGACGGTTCTGCCGACGCCGGGGTTCGGCGCCTGGCTCCGTGAACTCGGCGGGTCGCTGGCGATTTCGACCTATCGTTCTGGCCGCATCGGTTTCATGAGCGCCGGCGCCGATGGTCGCGTCGTCACCGGATTCCGGTCGTTCGGCGCGACGGCCGCCGGGATTTCGGTGACGCGGGACGGTCTGTGGATCGGCACGGCCGACGATCTGCTCCGCCTGTCCAACATCGGGCCGGTCAAGCTGGCCGGCGGTCCGGAGGCGCCGGTCGGAGGGCTCGATCAGGACGCCGTCTTCGTGCCGCGGAAGACCTATGCCGTCGGTGCCTGCAACGTCCACGACGTCATCGCGATGGCGCGCTTCGAGGACTTTCTGCACGAGGTGGCGTTCGTCAACACGCAGTTCAGTTGCGTCGCGGTGGCCGATTCCTATTGGGGGTTCCGGCCGATCTGGAAGCCGCCGTTCATCACCGCGCTGTCGCCGGAAGATCGCTGCCACCTCAACGGCATGTGCGCCGTCGACGGCGAGCTGGCCTACGCCACCGTCTGCTCGGCGACCGACACGCCGGCGGGCTGGCGGCGAGCCGAATTCGCCGACGGCCGCATCTACGACATGCGGACGGACGACTGCGTCGTCGACGGTCTGGCGATGCCGCACAGTCCGCGCTGGTATCGCGGCAAGCTGTGGTTGCTCGATTCGGCCACCGGCGCGTTCGGCTGGGTCGATTTCGCCGGGCGGCGTCTGGTCCCGGTGGCGACCTGCCCGGGCTTCCCGCGCGGCCTGCAGTTCGTCGGCGACCACGCCGTGATCGGCGTGTCGCGACTGCGCAGTTCGGACCGACCGAACCGGCAAATCCGGCGCCGCGCCGAGACCCCGGTCGACGATCCGTTCGGCCTGGCCGGTCATTGCGGTCTGATGGTGGTCGACCTGACCAGCGGCGCCGTGGTGCACGCCGTGACCTTCGACGGCGACATCCCGGAACTCTACGATGTCGCATTCCTGCCGCGGCTGTCGACGCCCTATGCGGTCGGGTTCGGCGAGACCGTTCTGCGCCGCCGGCTCGTCCATTTCGATCAATCGCTCTGCCGTTACGCCCCGCCGCGGCCGATGCCGCGTCAGGCCGACGCGGACTCCGTTCCCCTTCACAACCGCCGAGAGGTCCCGTGATGTCGCAATTCGGCCCGTCACCCAAGAACGGATCTCGGACGACGCGTGACCCGGCGGCGGACCGATCGCCGCGGCAAGGGCTCGGCGCCCAGGGGCGGCTCGGGCTTCTGGCGCTGGAACCGCGCTGGATGTTCGACGGAGCCGCGGCCGTGGATGCGGTGCACGCGGCGACCGGTGCCCACGACGTGGCGGCGGCGTTGGCTCCGGCCCCGGTGGAGGTGCGCGCCGCCGACCCGTCGCGCGACGGCGGCAAGAAGGAAGTGGCCTTCGTCGATACCGGCCTGTCGAACTGGCAGGCCCTGGTCTCGTCGCTGGAGGCGTCCAAGCCCGGCATGGCGATCGAACTGATCGAGGCCGACCGATCCGGGTTGGCGCAAATGGCCGCCTGGGCGGCGACCAACAGCGGCTTCGATGCCATCCATATCGTCTCCGGCGGTTCGTCGGGCACGATCACCGTCGGCAGCGACAGGGTGACCGACACCACCCTCGCCGATGCGACGGTGGCGACCGAACTCGGCGGCATCGGTGCGGCGCTGAAGCCCGGTGGCGAAGTGCTGCTCTACGGCTCCCGCGTCGGTGCCGACACCGCCGGCGCGACCTTCGTCGCCGATCTGGCCGGCCGGCTGGGCAGTGCGGTGGCGGCCTCCGATCACGTCGTCGGCGACGCCACCAAGGGCGGCGACTGGTCGTTGAGCGTGACGGTCGGGACGTCGACCGTGCGGCCCGTGGCCCTCACCGGCTATCTCGGCACGCTCGGCACCGGCGACACCGCCGACCGGGGCACGCCGGCACCGGTCGAGGTCCAGGCCGCCGACGTGACGCTCGACGGAGGCCGGCTGGAGGTCACGTTCATCGACACGTCGGTGAGCGGCTGGCAATCGTTGGTGCGCGAGACGCAGTCGACGCGGCCGGGGATGGAGATCGAGCTGATCGACGGCTCGGTCGGCGGCCTGAAGCAGATCGCCACCTGGGCGACGAGCCATACCGGCTACGACGCGATCCATATTCTGAGCCACGGCTCGGAGGCGGAACTGTTGATCGGCACCGACACGATCACCGAAGCCTCGCTGTCCGATGCGGCGACGCGGGCCGATCTGGCGGCGATCGGGGCCTCGCTGAAGACCGGCGGCGACCTGCTGCTCTACGGGTGCGATGTCGCCGCGGGCAGCGACGGCGCGCAGTTCGTCACCGATCTGTCGGCGGCCGTCGGGCGCACCACCGCCGCCTCGACCGACGACACCGGCAGCGCCGCGCAGGGTGGCGACTGGCAGCTGGAGTTCGCCACGGCGGCGCTCGGCTCGGTGCCGCTGCTCGATCTCGTCGGCTACGACGGCAAGTTGGCGACCTTCTCGACGCCGTCGGGCACGTTCACCATCCAGACGAACGGAGCCTATGCGTTCAATTCGGGAAACGACCAGATCGCCGGACTTCCCGACAAGTCGTTGGCCATCGTGCTGACGAAGTACATTACCGCGACCAGTATCTATGATCGGTACATCAAGGAATACAATACCGACGGTTCATTGAAATTCTCGGTCCATCTCAATGCGATCGTGACGCTCAACAAGAGCAATTGGGTGTCGATCCATGCCTTGGCGAACGGCAATCTCGTCGTCGCCTATGGTTGCAGCGACTCGGGCGATCCGGGCTCGAAAAGTGCCTTCTTCGTCGTCCTCAACAGTTCCGGCTCGATCGTCACCTCGGCGACCCAGATCAATACGCTGACCGGCAGCTCGCTGACGCGATACATGCAGATCGCCCAATTGAGCAACGGCAACATCGCCTTTGCCTACCAGAGAGCGGACAACCAGAGCATCGCGACGCGCGTCTTCACCACCGCCGGCGTGGCGGTGACCTCCGAGATCGCCATCGCGACCAGCACCAACGATCTGACGCAGGCGATCGCCGCCAGTTCGAACGGCGGCTATCTGGTCCTCTACACCAATGGCACGGCCACCGGCGGCGCGCTCGTCTACAACAATTCCTGAGCCTTGCAGAAGACCATCACGCTCTCGTCGAGCGACAACTTCGTCTCCGCGATCACGCTCAGCAACGGCAATTATCTCGTCGAGACCGGAAACTACAGCACACCGGCCGGCCTCACGGGAACGATCTACGATTCCGGCGGCAACGTGGTGTCGAGCGGGATCAATCTGGCCAATCAATACAATGTCGTCCCTGTCTACACCAGCGGCGATACCGGCTACGTCACCAACGACGTGAGTCCGGAATTCACGGCGGCGACGAACGCCTATGCCAGCTTCTCCAACGTGCCGGACAATCTCTCGCTCACGCGCCATTCGAATACCGGTGCGGTCACCGGCGCTTCGACCCAGGTCGACACCTATACGGCCTCGGGACACTTCTTGGTCGCTTCGTCGTACTTCGATACGATGGACTCGGCGGCCTACTTTCTCGCCGCCGGCTACGACACCGGCATCATCGAAGTCAAGGCGGTGTACAGTTCGGACTACGCGACCCAGACCATCACCGTCAAAGAATTCGAGATGTCGACCGCGCCGGCCAATACCGCGCCGGTGTTCACCGGCGGTTCGACCAGCATCGCGGTCACGCATGATTCCGGCGCCAACGGCCTGGCCGCCAATCTGCATGTGAACGACGCCGACACCAGCCAGACCGAGACCTGGACGCAGTCGGGCGCGCCGTCGCACGGCACGTTGAGCTTCACCGGCGCGACGGCGTCGTCCGGCTCGACCGACATCACTCCCGGCGGCACCATCACCTACACGCCGACCGCCGGCTACGTCGGCTCCGACAGTTTCACCGTGCAGGTCAGCGACGGCACCGCCACCGCCACCCGCTCCTTCACCGTCACCGTGCAGGGACCGTCGGTTTCCGGCGCGCTCCCGCCGCAGACGGTCAACGACACCGTGACCTCGACGACGCCGTTCACCTCCGTTGCCATCTTCGACAACGTGACCGCGGGTGAGAGCGTCACCGTCACCTTGACGGTGAAGGGCGGAACAGCCCTTGGCGATCTCGGCAACCTCACTGGCTGGTCGACCAGCACCAGCGGCAGCGATAAGCTCTACACCCAGACCTTCATCTCCGACTTTGCCGCCCAGGCTGCCGTGCGTGCGGCGACGTGGGTGCCGGTCGCGCATCGCGGTACCGTCGGTACCACCTCCGCCGCCACCGAACTCGACGTCACCGTGTCGCACGGCGCGGCGACCGCCACCGATACGCTCAATTCGGTCAAGGTGTTCTACACCAACACCGCACCGAGCCGCACCGCGGGCGGCAGCAACTCGGTGACCTCGATCAACGGCGCCGCCGTGACCATCGACCCGAACCTGACGTTCGTCGATCCCGACTACGATCCCACGCTGGCGACCGCCACCGGCAACTGGTCCGGCGGATCCGGCGCCCAGCTGGTCGCTGGCATCTCCGTCAACGCCGATACGTCCCATGATACGCTGAGCATTGCCGCGCTCGGCGGCATCACCGTGTCCGGCTCCAACGTCAGCTACAATTCGACCGTGATCGGCACGGTGGTTTCGGACGGCAGGCCCGGCAGCCTCTTGTTCGTCGCGCTGAACGGCAATGCGACCAGCACCGCCGTCAGCGCGCTCGCCGAGGCGATCCAGTTCTCGTCGTCCGGCACCACCAGCACCGCGCAGCGCACCGTCACCATTACCGCGACCGATGGGTCCGCGGCCAACGCCAGCGTGGACGATTTGGTCAGCGTCGTGATCGGTCCGGCGGTCACGGCGATCAAGAACGCCGCCGATACGTCGACGCAGACCGTCTATGCCGGCGCCGTGGACTTCACCGTCACCTTCTCGCAGGCGGTGACCGGGCTCGATGCCAGCGACTTCGCGCTCTCCAAGACGGGCGTGACCGGCGGCACCATCGCCGGCGTCACCACCGCCGACAACCTCACCTGGACCGTGCACGTCACCGGGCTTTCCGGCACGGGGACGGTGCGCCTCGATCTGGTCGCCGGTGCCGACTACGGCACGGGCGGCGCCAGCCCGGTCACCGCCAGCTCCGGCGGCGCGGCGCTGACCGGTGGTGCCTTCACCTCGGGCGAGACCTATACGATCGTCAACGCGCCGCCGTCGATTTCCGCGGCCGGCAGCGCCGTCACCTTCGTCGAGAAGGGCGTTGCGGCGGCCTTCTCGGGCTTCGGCACCCTCGGCGACATCGACACCGCGACCCTGTCGTCGGCGACGATCGGCATCTCGGCCGGTGCGGTGACCGGCGATACGCTGAGCTTCGCCAACACCGACGGCACGGCGTTCGGCAATATCGTCGCCAGCTGGAACAGCACCACGCACACGCTGACCCTGACCTCGGCGGGCGCCACCGCGACGCTGGCGCAGTTCGATGCGGCGATCAAGGCGGTCACCTTCTCGACGGCCAGCACCGACCCGGGCAGCGGCGACCGAACCGTCGACTTCCAGGTCGACGACGGCCAGTCCGCCAATCACGCCAGCAACGTCGTCTCGACGACCGTGCATGTGACCCCGGTCAACGACGCGCCGACGCTGGCGGCGACGGTGGGGGCGAAGACCTTCACCGAAGGCGGCGCGGCGGTGGCGCTGTGGTCGGGAGTGAGCGGTTCGACGATCGAGGCCGGGCAGACCTTCGGCCAGATCCGATTGACGGTGTCGGGGCTTTCCGACGGGGCGAACGAGCAACTGACCCTCGACGGGTCGGCGGTGACGCTGACCAACGGCACGGCGGGCACGACGACCGGCGGGCTCGGGGTCGGCTATGCGGTGAGCGTGACGGGGTCAACCGCGACGGTGACCCTGACCGGGGCGCTGAGCGGCGCGCAATTGACGAGCCTGTTGCAGGGGGCGACCTATCGGGACAGCGGCAATCCGACGGCGGGCGACCGCGTCGTCACCCTCACTTCGGTGAAGGACAGCGGCGGGACGGCGAACGGCGGCGTCGACACGACGACGACCGGGTTGCCGGCGGCGGAGACGGTGACGGTGGCGCGGCTGAACCATGCGCCGACGCTGACCACGACCGCGGAGACGCCGACCTTCGTGGAGAAGGGCGGCGCGGTGTCGCTGTTCTCGGGCACGGCGATCGGGCTGGGGACGGGCGACGGCGGGCAGACGATCCGGCAGTTGGTGCTGACGGTGTCGTCGGTGTCGGACGGCGCGGCCGAGCAGCTGACGATCGACGGCACGGCGGTGGCGCTGGTGGCGGGCACGACCACGACGTCGGGCGGCGCGACGGTGGTGGTGACGGTGGCCGGTTC
>NZ_SJFN01000019.1 GCF_004328075.1 Siculibacillus lacustris
ATGAGCCAGGCCCAGCACGCCGCCTACCTGCGCACCGGCACCAAGATGGGCAGCCTCGAGCTCACCGACACCATGCTCAAGGACGCGCTGACCGACGCCTTCCACGGCTACCACATGGGCGTCACCGCCGAGAACGTGGCGCGCCAGTGGCAGCTGACCCGCGAGGAGCAGGACGCCTTCGCGGTGTGGTCGCAGAACAAGGCGGAAGCCGCCCAGAAGTCCGGGCGCTTCGCCGACGAGATCGTGCCGGTGACGATCAAGGACCGCAAGGGCGACCGGATCGTCGATCAGGACGAGTACATCCGCATGGGCGCGACGCTGGAGGCGATGGCCAAGCTGCGTCCGGCCTTCGACAAGGCCGGCACGGTGACCGCCGGCAACGCCTCCGGCATCAACGACGGCGCCGCGGCGGTGGTGTTGATGAGCGAGACCGAAGCGGCGTCGCGGGGCGTGGCGCCGTTGGCGCGGATCGTGTCCTGGGCGACCGCCGGCGTCGATCCGGCGATCATGGGCACCGGGCCGATCCCGGCGTCGCGCAAGGCGCTGGCGCGGGCCGGCTGGACGATCGACGACGTCGACCTGATCGAGGCCAACGAGGCCTTCGCGGCGCAGGCGCTGGCGGTGGGCAAGGATCTGGCGTTCGACCGGGCCAAGCTCAACGTCAACGGCGGGGCGATCGCGCTCGGCCATCCGGTCGGCGCTTCGGGCGCGCGGATTCTGGTGACGCTGCTGCACGAGATGCAGAAGCGCGACGTCAAGCGTGGCCTCGCGACGCTGTGCATCGGCGGCGGCATGGGCATCGCGCTCACCGTCGAACGCTGAGACACACCACATCGACCCCGCCGGGCGACCGGCGGGGCGAACACAAAGAGCCCGGGACCGGCACCGCCGATCCCGGGCTCTTCACGTTTCGGACCGGCGCGCGATCCGGTCTCTCGAGACTCAGGCCTGAGTGTCGAGGACCAGCGATGAGGTGCTCGACGAGACGCCGCCGTCGGAGCCGTAGGTGCTCGACGACTTCTGCGCCTTGAGCGCCGCCAGGAAGTCCTCGAGCACGCTCGACGAGGAGGAACCGGAGGACGAGGACGTCGACGACGTGCCGTCGCTCGAGGACGACGAATCGTCGGCGCCACCCTGGGGCGGGGGACCACCGGGGCCGCCCGGGGGCGGCGGACCGCCGGCGCCCTTCTGCGGCGCGGCGTTCGAGAACACCTTCTTCAGTTCGGTCGCCTGCGTGTCGGTCAGCGTGCCGGCCTTGACCTGATCGTCGATCAGGCCTTCGATCTTGGCCTTCATGTCGGTCTTCGACGACGAGGACGACGAAGACGAAGACGACGAGGCCTCGCTCTTCAGCGTCGAATCGATGGTGTCGAGCGCCGAGGAGAGCGCGGATTGGTCGGACGAGGCGACCGTACCGGACGAGACCTCGTCGGCGAGTTGGGACTTCAGGCGTTCGAGGGGAGATTGGCGCGTCGCGTTGGACGGCAGAGCGGAGATGGAGGTCATGGGCTGTCCCTTGCGTGACCGACTCGACCGTCGGCAGTGGATCACGGGGTCCAGACCACGCCGCCGCGGTTGACCAGTCGTTAACAAAACGAGTGCTTGGTTTACGGGTGTTTCTCGGCGCCCGAGCGATACGAACGGAAACAAATTTCCTGGTTCACGGCGCCTCCGATCTGGGCAAGAAACGGCCATGAACACGAGCCCGCACATCCTCGTCGTCGAAGACGATCGGGAGATCAGCGCCCTGGTCGCCCGCTATCTCAGGGTCAACGACTTCCGCGTGTCGGTCGCCGGCGACGGTCGCGAGATGAATCGACGCCTCGCCGACGGCCACTACGACCTGGTCATCCTCGATCTGATGCTGCCCGGCGAGGACGGTCTGGCGATCTGCCGCCGCCTGCGCCGCGACACCCGCCTGCCGATCGTCATGCTGACCGCCAAGAGCGACGAACTCGACCGGGTGGTCGGGCTCGAGACCGGCGCCGACGACTACCTGACCAAGCCGTTCAGCCCGCGCGAGCTCCTGGCGCGGATCCGCGCGGTGCTGCGCCGCTGCCGCGCCGATGCCGATCCGCAAGGGCCGGCGCGCGCCCAGAACCACGCCTTCCTCGGTTTCCACCTCGACGTCGCGGCGCGGCGGCTGACCGATCCGGGCGGCGCCCTGGTCACCCTGACCGCGGCAGAGTTCGATCTGCTCCTGGTGCTGGTCGAGCGACCCGGCCGGGTGCTGTCGCGCGACAGCCTGCTCGACCTCACCCAGGGGCGAGCGCCCGGACCCTACGAGCGCTCGGTCGACATCCTGATCAGCCGCATCCGCCGCAAACTCGAAGGCGACCCACATCATCCCGAGATCATCCGGACGGTGCGCTCGGGTGGCTATCTCTTCGCGGCGGAGGTCGAGAGCACGTGAGACGGCGGCTCGCCAAGCTCCTGCCGCAGAAGATCACCGCACAGTTGGCGGTGGTGGTCGTCGTCTCGGTGGTGATCATCCAGGTCGCCGTCTCGGCGATGTTCCATTTCCTGGGCGAGCCCACCTACGATCCGGTGGTCAATCCGCATCTCGGAACGCTGGTGCGGATGGTGATCGCCCGACCGGCGGGCGAGGATCGCGGACGTTTCGTCGCCGAGATCGATCGGACCTTCCCGTCGCTGCAGATCCACCTCGACGATCACCCGCCGACCGCCGTGAAGAACGCGCCGCCGCCGCCCGCCGGTCACGGTCGCGGTCGGATGATCGACGATCTGAGCAGCCTGGCGCCGGCCGGACTCGTTCAGAGCGGAACCGACGACGAATCGGTGGAGCGGGGGGAGATCCTGGCGCTCGGCCTGTCGCCGACCGAATGGCTGGTCCTGACGGCCGCCGCCCGGCCGCCGCAACCGCTGATCGGGCCGGCGGTGGCGAGTACCGTGTTCGCGGTGATCTGTTCGTCGCTGCTCGGCCTGTGGGCGATGCGCGCCCTGGTCGGGCCGCTCCGGGCGCTGGCCACGGCGGCCCGTGAATTCGACATCGAGGCCGAACCGCTTCCGCTCCCCGACCGGGGACCCGACGAGGTCCGGGTGGCGGTCCGGGCCTTCGACGCGATGCGCGGCCGCATTCGCGTGCTGGTCGAGGAGCGCACCCGGATGCTGGCGGCGATGGGCCACGATCTGCGCACGCCGATCACCCGGTTGCGTCTGCGCAGCGAGTTCATCCCCAACGACGACCTGCGCCGCGAGGTGCTGCACGACCTCGAACTGATGACCGGGATGATCGAAGGGGCGTTGACCTATCTGCGCGAGGGCCGCCACGACGAGGCGCCGGAACTGGTCGACCTGGTGGCGCTGGTCCAGACCCTCGCCGATCAATGGGCCGATCTCGGCCATGCGATCGACTTCACCGGGCCCGACCATCTGAAGCGGCGGGTGCGCAGCCGCGCCCTGACGCGAGCGCTCGCCAATCTCGTCGACAACGCCGCCAAATACGGCTCCGAGGTTCATCTGCGGCTGATCGAGCGCCCCGACGGCGCGGTGCGGATCGAGGTCGAGGACGACGGCCCGGGCATTCCCGAGGCCGAGCGCGAAGCGATGCTGCGCCCCTTCGTGCGCGGCGACGCCGCCCGCAACATGGACGACACCGACGGCTTCGGGCTCGGTCTGGCGATCGCCCGCGCCGCGGTCGAAGCCCACGGCGGCACGCTGACCCTGCTGGCGGCGGTGCCGCACGGGGCGCTGGCCCGGGTCGACCTGCCCGGCCTGCCCGATCCGGCGCGCGCCGCCTGAACCCGACGCGGTTCAGCCGGCGGCGACCATCTTCTTCTGGAAGGCGGCGAGGTCGTCGGCGAGGTCGCTGTCGGCGCGGGCGATCTCCAGGCCCATCGCCAGGAAGTCGCGCCGCAGCTTCGCGGCGATCTCGCCATGGGTGCCCAGCGAGATCGACAGGGCGGCGCGGATCGACTTGGCGGTCAGATCGGGCGGCGGCAGGGTCGCCGAATACTCGTTGACGACCATCGTGCCGCCCGACCAGGCGGCGGCGCGTGTCAGCCAGGTGGCGGCGCGGGAATCGTCGGCGGTGTCGCCGTGGTCGAGGGCGGCGATGCGGCGCTGTTCGTCGGGCGAGCGCGCCCAGTTGGCGGCCAGCGCCCAACTGCGCTTGTCGGCGCCTTCGACGACGTCGCCGGCGGCCATCAGGCAGCGGCAGCCCCACCACACCACTTCGCGCCGCGGCAGCAGGAAGGCCATGAAGGCGAGGGCATCGTCGAGCCGGTCGGCGCGGATCAGGCGCTCGACGAAGTCGAGCGGGGGTCGCTCGCCGTCGCTCGGCGGCACGATCTTCGCCAGAGCGGGAAAGGCCTCGTAGACGTCGGCCACCGTGCCGAAACGGATGCGTCGCATGACCTCGTCCCTCGCGTTCCGCCGGACGGCCGCTGGCCGCGGTCGTCGTCAGTTGATCTTCACCAGGCCCGCCGACAGGTTCAACAGGCCGCCGCCGTCGATTGTGGTCGTGGCGGAGCTGCTCGAATCGAGCGTCAACGACGAGAGCTTCATGCTCGCCGTCGACGTCACTTCGATCATCGTCGACGAGATCGAAATCTTGGTCGGCTCCATGACGATCGTACTCTGACCGACGGTCAGGGTGAGCTTGTTGGTGGCGGTGATGGCGATGGTGTTGTGAACGGTGATCTTCTGATCGTTCTTGATGTCGACGATCTCGTCGTGCCCGATCTTGACCTTGCGGTCGCCGGTCTCGACGTTGAGCTCCTCGTCACCGAACTTCAGGGTCGTGGCGCGCGACGACTCGCCCTGGGGGGTCGGGAAGACCGGACCGATGGTCCGGGTCTCCTGATTGCGCACCAGGACGTCCAAGTCCTTCTGCGCCCGCATGAAGATCTTCTCGGCGTCCTTCTTGTCCTCGAAGTGGAACTCGTTGAAGCCGCCGCCGCCCTTGGTCGAATTGGTCTTGTAGCCGGCCTTGGTTTTTTCGGAGGGCAAGGGATAGGGCGGCATGTTGTCGGCGTTGTAGACGGTGCCGACCACCAGCGGACGATCCGGATCGCCTTCGAGGAAGTCGATCACCACCTCCTGACCGTGGCGGGGATGGAACAGGTCGCCCCACTGCTTGCCCGACCAGACGCGGCCGACGCGGATCCAACAGGACTGCTTCTTGTTGCGGTCCCAGGGGAATTGCACCTTGATCCGGCCGTGCTTGTCGACGGTGATCTCCTCGCCGTCCTCACCGACCACCTTGGCGGTCTGGATGCCGTGGACGATCGGTTTGCGGGTGTGTTGCGGCGCGCGGAACACCTGCGCCGCCGGCACGAAGACATATTGGCCGGAATAGCTGTCCTGGGTCGCCCCGGATTTGGAGCGATAGGCGGAGTTCACGACCGAATGGCTGGCGTGGACCGCCATGTATTCGGCGTTCTCGCTCTTCGAGGGGTGATTCTTGAGATTGATCTTACCGCCCGGATAAATGCTCGGGGCGTCGCCGAGGCCCGCGCGGCGGTGATCCATCGCCTGTTCGGCTTCGAGGCGGACCTTGGCCAAGCTCTCACCGAGCCCGCGTTCGGTGTAGCGGCCGGGGAAGTCGTAGAGTTCCAGCTTGGAATGCTGATAGCTCTCCTTGCCTTCGCGGCTGGTCTTGAGATCGGCGGGCGGCTTCTCGAAATCGTAGTCGTTCAACGTCACCTTGCCGGAGCGGAACATGCGTTCGCTCGACCATTCGTGCAGGTGCTGGCTGGTGCGGACGTAGTTGCCGGTCTGGGGATAATAGGGGATGTCACCGCCGTTTTCGATCGGCTCGTGAGCGCTCGGGGCATCCGCCAACACCATGATGTGCTTGCTGGACGTGTGCTTGAAGAAATAGTAAATGCCGTATTCTTCCATCAAGCGCGATACGAAATTATAATGAGTCTCTCTGAATTGCACGCAATATTCAAGTGGATCATAGGATTGGCTGAGCTTCAACTCATAGTCACTGAAGCCGAGACCATCAAACACTTCCTTGATGATGTCTGGAACGGATTTGTTCTGGAAAAACCGCATATCGGTGGTGAATTGCAGCAGCCAGAACCACGGCCTCAGCTCCAACCGATAGACGAACATGCCCTCGCCGACGCCATGCCACTGCGTGTTGACCAAAATACCGTTGAAATTACGTTTCAAGTCATTGAATGTCTTGACTTCGACGTTGCAGTTCTTTCCGAGAGCCGGCGTGAAGTCGATGACATCCTTGTCGGCGACCGCATCGATCGCGAAGCTGAAACACTCGCTCAAACCCTCGGTGGCGGTCATCTGGTCGAAGAGCACGACGTCCGGGCCGAGGGGGGTCGTCAGGACGGCGATACGGTTCTTCTGTTTATAATCGTTCATGGAACCCTCGGACCGAAAACAGCACTAAGGAGCGTTCGAACCCGGGCCGCCCTCTGGACGACGGCCGCTGCGATCGGAGAACCATGGCCGGAGGGGCGCGGCGATCGCGCCCAATACCTCCCCCCGACCCGTCCGCCTCCGCTCGAGTTCGTCTGAAATCGAACCCCCGAGGTCACCGGCGACAACCGCCCATCGACCTCTCGGACCGGGATAGTGTCATCGATTTGGGGCGAAAGCCAGACGACGGCCTCCGCCCCGAAAATTTCTCGCGAGGCCCCGCCGGCGGCGTCGCGGCCGCCGGCGGGAGGTGTCGTCACACCGCTTCGAGCGCCGTCAGCACCGGCAGGCGGGCCTCGAGGAAGCCCTCGACCAGCACCTTCATGCGCGCCCGGCCGGCGTCGGGATCGGTGATCGCGCGGCCGTCGGCGACCAGCGAGCGGCCGCGGGCGGTCAGCGCCTCCCAGGCATGGGCGGCGATGGCGTCGGCGCTCTCGTGGCCGGCCTCGCGCGCGAGGATGAAGAGGAGGTGGACGTGATCCACCGGCAGGCCGCAGCCGAGCACCGGGCTGGCCAGGAACTTGACCTCGTCACCGTCGCGGACGCGGTCGAGCAGCCGACGGTTGAGCACCCGGGTCGACGCGCGCCGGGCCTCGATCACCGGGGCGTCCTGGACGAAGCCGACGTCGAACTTGGCGAGCAGCACCCGCACCGCCTCGACGATCTGACCGAAGGCGATGCCGCGCGGCTCGAGCGCGGCGAGGAGGTCGGCGATGGTGCAGGGGCCGTCGGCGAGGCGATCGAGAATCGGCTCGTAGATCGCCTTCTGCAGTGTGGCGGTGTTCTCGCCCATCCCGATCTGCAGCGTCACGTCGGCGCGGCGGGTCAGGAGCGTCACCGTGAAGGCGCCGATCTCGCGGCGCTGGCGATCGGAGGAGATCCGCATCGCGCCCTTCACCCAGAGGTCGCGGCGGAAGTTCCGGTTGCTGAAGAAGTCGCGCATCGTCTCGCGGTCGGCGACGTCGCGGATCGATTCGAGGATGCGGATCTGCTCTTCGCCGTGGGTCAGGACGTCGACGTGGTCGAAGAAGGCGGCGGAGCAGGCATAGCCGAGCTTGGCGCCGGCGAGTTCCTCGGCGACCTCGGCGAAGTGCATCGGATGCCAGTCGTCATTGAGATATTCGTGGAGAATGTAGCGCCAGTCGTGGGTCTTGAGCTTGGCGATGCGGTCGGCGGCGAGCGGCTGCGAACCGAGATGGGCCGAACCGGTGGCGAGCAGGCCTTCGGCGAAGGCCAAGGTCGCGCGGACGCGAACCTCGGGGCCGGCGGAGCGGTCGGCGCGCTTGTCGTAGAAGTCCTTCATCAGGCGGCGCACCGCGCCCATCGAAGCCCAACCGGCGGCGAGATTGTAGCTGACGTAGAGGACGCCGCCGACCGCCAGACGGCGGCGGATGAAGTCGACCAGCACCGCCCGATTCTCCGGCGAGACCCAACTCCAGATGCCGTGCAGGACGATGAAGTCGAAGGTCGGGAGGTCGTCGCGGGCGGCGAATTCGGCGAAGGAATCGTCGAACAGCCGGCAGGTGGGGCCGGCGAGATCGCGGGCGTTGGCGACCTGGGAGGGGTTGAAGTCGGTGCCGACCCATTCGGCGTCGCCGGTGGCGGCGGCCACGGCGATGGTCATGCCCTGACCGAATCCGAGTTCGCAGGCGGAACGCAGCGGCGGCGCTTCCCAGCCGGAGGCGAGCAGGGCGAAGCGGGTTCGCAAGGGGACCCAATCGGCGAAGTATTCCTGAAGATAGTCGACGTCGACGGTGTAGCCACCGCCCCATCCTGCCCGCGTCATGTGAGGCCGCCCCCGTCCCGATTTCGGCGTCGGGAGAGAGCCCCGCGCCTGCGCCGGGATCCTAGCCCCGACCCGCGGACGGAAACAACCCGGCAACCGACCGACACTTCGGCCGAGAACCGTGCGCCCGCCGCAAAACGGCAGGGACTCGACGATTCCCGACCGGCGGGGCCGCCCTGCCCTAGGGTCAATCGCGACAAGGGCCTCCACAACCGCCGAGGACTCTGTGGCCCGGCCGCAACAACGGTGGCTTTCTCGCGTCGGAAAGGTGACGTGCCGTCCCGCGCCGCCCCGAACGAGTCCCTGCGACGAGATCACGCATCCGTCGCGTCACCCCGTGATTCCAGGTGGTTAGATCGATGGGAACTTCTTCGTCGGGCGTGGAACGAAAAATTCATCGGTCATCATGTGACTTTTTAGACCCTTCGATGCTGTTGCGGATTCGCCGTGGGGGTGATTATCGTCGGAACGGACGCATGTGGCTTTTTGCGCATTTGGGTGGGGATTTTCGATGATCGCGAACGTGAACGGTTCGAAGGGTGCGACGCGGATTGCTGGCGCGCCTCGGACGGCACTCAAGGTGGCGCTCCTCGCCTCGGCCTGTTTCCTGGTGTCGGAGGGCTCCGCCCTCGCGGTCACGACCAATTGGCTGGGCACGGGTGGCACATCGATGGCCACTGCCACGAACTGGAGCAATGGCACCCCCCAAGGCAACGATGCGACGATCACCGGCAACAGCAATGGCCAGCCGCCGACCGTCTACGGGGGCGACTTCATCACGGTGAATTCGCTGGCCCTGAGCGGCGGCGATCTGGGGATCCTCGCCGGCGGCACGCTGGCGGTGACGACGGTGTTCGACCAGACCGGTGGCACGGTCTCCGGGGGTGGGACACTGCAGATCGGCACCGGTGGTGCCCACGGTTCGCTGACGAACGACCTCGCCTTCGGTGGAACGGTCGCCTTCAATCAGAACGACTCCTCGACTCTCGCGAAGGTGATTTCCGGCGTGACCGGCCTCACCGTCGAAGGCGGCGGCTCGCTGACGATCGGCGTCGCGCAGGGCTACACCGGAGCGACGTTGGTGACCGGGGCATCGACGCTGGTCAATGGCGTGACGAATTCGATCGCATCGTCGAGCGGCGTGACCGTGAACACCGGCAGCACGCTCGATCTCTCCGGCAACGATCTTTCGATCGCCACGGTGACCCTCGCCGACGGCAAGGTCGTCGGTGGCGGCAAGCTGACGTCGACGGTGTCGTCGAGTGGGACGAGCTCCATTGCCGCGCAGGTGACGGGCACGTCGACGCTGCACGTCACGGGCGGCACCACGACCCTGTCGGGTGCCAACGACTACACCGGCGCGACCACCGTCGACGGTGGCGCGACGCTCGCGGCGGGCGCGGCCGGCACGTTCTCGGCCGCCAGCGCGACCACGGTTTCCGGCACTCTGGATCTCGCGACCTTCGATCAGACGATCAACGCCGTGACGCTCACCGGCGGGACGATCGCGAGTTCCGGTGGCAAGCTGACTTCGGCGGTCTCGGCGAGCGGGGCGAGCACCATCGCCGCAGCGCTGGTCGGTACTTCGACCCTGCACGTCACCGGCGGCACCACCACCGTCACGGCGGCCGGCTCGGTGTCCGGGACCACGACGATCGATGCCGCGGGGGGGCTGAGCAACGCGGGTCAGCTCGGGGCGGTGAGCAACGCCGGCACCAGCACCAGCTCGGGGACCGTCGACTCGCTCACCAACACCGCCGGCACCTTCGGCAACTCGGGCACGATCAGCAACGGCGCCACGGTCACCGGCGGCAAGCTGACCACCACCGGGACGGTCACCGGCGGCCTCACCAACTCGGCGGCGGTCGATGCCTCCGGCACGATCGGCGGCGCCATCGTCAACCAGGGCTCCGGGGCCTTCACGGTCACCGGCGCGCTGGCCGGCGACAACAGCTTCACCAACAAGGGCACCGCGACCCTCGTGGTGTCGGGCGGCGACTTCACCGGCATCACCACGCTGACCAACAGCTCGACGGCGGCGACCGGCGTCAGCATCTCGGGCGCCACCACCCTGTCGGCGACCTCGGTCGACAACAAGGCGGGCGCGACGATCGTCAATGCCGGCACGCTGACCACCACCGGCGGTACCACCAACGCCGGGACGCTGACCAACCAGTCGAAGGCGACGATCAACGGCGGCGTGTCGAACTCCGGCAGCACCGGCAACGCCGGCACGATCAACGGCGGCCTGACCAACACCGCGGGCACCACCACCAATTCGGGCAAGATCAACGGCGGCGCCACGGTCACCGGCGGCACCTTGACCACCACCGGGACGGTCTCCGGCGGCCTCACCAACTCGGCGACGGTCAATGCCGCCGGCACGGTCGGCGGCGCCATCGTCAACCAGGGCTCGGGCAGCTTCACGGTCACCGGCGCGCTGGCCGGCGACAACAGCTTCACCAACAAGGGCACCGCGACCCTCGTGGTGTCGGGCGGCGACCTGACCGGCGTCACCACGCTGACCAACAGCTCGACGGCGGCGACCGGCGTCAGCATCTCGGCGGGCAAGACCCTGTCGGCGACCTCGGTCGACAACCAGTCGGGCGCGACGATCGTCAATGCCGGCACGCTGACCACCACCGGCGGCACCACCAACGCCGGCACGTTGACCAACCAGGCGACGGCGACGATCAACGGCGGCGTGTCGAACTCCGGCAGCACCGGCAACGCCGGCACGATCAACGGCGGCCTGACCAACACCGCGGGCACCACCACCAATTCGGGCACGATCGCCGGCGGCGCCACGATCTCCGGCGGCACCCTGACCAATCAGGCGAGTGCCCTGATCAGCGGCGGCCTGACCAGCAGCGGCGGAACGACCGACAATTCGGGCACGATCAACGGGGCCTCGACGATCTCCGGCGGCACGGTCACCAACAAGTCGGGCGGCACCTTCGGCAGCACGGTGACGGTCTCCGGCGGCACCTTCAACAACGACGCCGGCGCCACTGTGACCGGCCTCACCACCGTCACCGCCACCGGCACGATCGGCCTCAACGGCGGCACCTTCACCGGCGGTCTCGACAACTCGGGTACGGCCACGTCGAGCGGCACGCTGTCGGGCGCGATCGTCAACAAGGCGGCCTTCACGGTCAGCGGCGCGACGACCACCGACAACACCTTCACCAACCAGGGCGTCGGCAGCACGCTGTCGGTCAACGGTGGCGACTTCACCGGCATCACGGTGCTCACCAACCAAGGCACGATCAACATCGCCGACGGCAAGAAGCTGTCGGCGGCGACGATCAACAACAATCTCGGCGCGACCATCGGCGTCGGTATCGGCAGCACGCTGCAGGGCACCGGCAACACGCTGAACAATGCCGCGACGATCAACGTCGCGACCAACGGCACGGTCACCGATGCCGGCAACGTCAACAACCTCGCCACCGGCGTGATCAACTTCAACGGCCCGGGCGGCACGGCGACTCTCGCCAGCACCACCAACAAGGCGATCGTCAACGACGGCGCGATCAATCTGAAGAGCGGCGGCCTGACGATCGACGGCACGGTCACCAACCAGAACGCCGGTAAGATCTCCTTCGCCGGCGGCAATGTCGCGGTGACCGGCGACGTCACCAACAAGGGCACGGCGACGATCGTCGTGACGACCGGTGCGGTGACCGGGATCGGCACCCTCGCCAACGCGTCCACGGCCGCGGTCGGCATCGACGTCGCCCTCGGAGCCTCGTTGGCGGCGACCACGATCACCAACGCGGTGGGTTCGACGATCACCAGCGCCGGCACCCTGTCGGCGACCAGCGGCACTACCAACGACGGCACGATCAACGCCGCCGGCTCGGTGCTCGGCGCCGTCACCAACCAGGGCACCGCGACCTTCACGGTCACCGGCGCGCTGATCGGCGACAATACCTTCACCAACACCGGCACCGCCAAGCTGGACGTGACCGGTGGCAACTACACGGGGCTCACCACCGTCGCCAACAGCTCGACCGCGGCGGTCGGCATCAACGTGGCGACCGGAAAGACCCTCGGCGCCGACAAGATCACCAACGCGGTGGGTTCGACGATCACCAGCACCGGCACCCTGTCGGCGACCAGTGGCACCACCAACGACGGCACGATCAACGCCGCCGGCTCGGTGCTCGGCGCCGTCACCAACCAGGGCACCGCGACCTTCACGGTCACGGCGGCGCTCCTCGGCGACAACAGCTTCACCAACAAGGGCACCGCGACCCTGGCGGTGACCGGCGGCAACTACACCGGCCTCACCACCGTCGCCAACAGCTCGACCGCGGCGGTCGGCATCAACGTGGCGACCGGCAAGACCCTCGGCGCCGACAAGATCACCAACGCGGTGGGTTCGACGATCACCAGCACCGGCACCCTGTCGGCGACCAGTGGCACCACCAACGACGGTACGATCAATGCGGCCGGCCAGATCCTCGGCAAGGTCACCAACCAGGGCACCGCGACCTTCACGGTCACGGCGGCGCTCCTCGGCGACAATACCTTCACCAACACCGGCACCGCCAAGCTGGACGTGACCGGCGGCAACTACACCGGGATCACGACGCTCGCCAATACCTCGACCGCGGCAGTCGGCGTGAACGTCGCGACCGGCAAGACCCTCGGCACCGACAAGATCACCAACGCCGTCGGCTCGACGATCACCAGCACCGGCACCTTGTCGGCGACCAGTGGCACCACCAACGACGGTACGATCAATGCGGCCGGCCAGATCCTCGGCAAGGTCACCAACCAGGGCACCGCGACCTTCACGGTCACGGCGGCGCTCCTCGGTGACAATACCTTCACCAACGCCGGCACCGCCAAGCTGGACGTGACCGGCGGCAACTTCACCGGGATCACGACGCTCGCCAATACCTCGACCGCGGCAGTCGGCGTGAACGTCGCGACCGGCAAGACCCTCGGCACCGACAAGATCACCAACGCCGTCGGCTCGACGATCACCAGCACCGGCACCCTGTCGGCGACCAGCGGCACCACCAACGACGGCACCATCAACGCCGCCGGCTCGGTGCTCGGGGCCGTCACCAACCAGGGCACCGCGACCTTCACGGTCACCGGTGCGCTCACCGGCGACAGCACCTTCACCAATACCGGCACCGCGACGCTGGCGGTGACGGGCGGCAGCTACACCGGCCTGACCACCCTCGCCAACTCCTCGACCGCGGCGGTCGGCGTGAACGTCGCGACCGGCAAGACCCTCGGCGCCGACAAGATCACCAACGCCGTCGGCTCGACGATCACCAGCAACGGCACCGCAACTCTGTCGGCGACCAGCGGAACCACCAACGACGGTGCGATCAACGCCGCCGGCAAGATCCTCGGCTCCGTCGTCAACCAGGGCACCGGCACCTTCACGGTCAAGGCTGCGCTGATTGGTGACAACAGCTTCACCAACACCGGCACCGCAACTCTGTTGGTGAACGACGACTTCACCAAGATCACCGCCCTCGCCAATACCTCGACCGCGGCGGTCGGCGTGAACGTGGCGGCCGGCAAGACCCTCGCTGCCGACACGATCACCAACGCGGCCGGCTCGACGATCACCAGCGCCGGCACTCTCTCGGCCTTCTCCGGCACCACCAATGCCGGCACGATCAACGCCTCCGGATCGATCCTCGGCAACCTCGGCAACACCGGGACGCTGAACGCGACCGGCGGATTGACGGTCGACGGAACGCTCAGCAACAACGGAACGGTCAACGCCAATACGGCGGCGATGACGGTCACCGGCGCGCTCGGCGGGTCCGGTACCGTCAACATGGTCAACGGCTCCAAGACCTACACCAACCTGACCGTCGGCTCGCTCTCCGGCGGCGGACAGACGATCAACGTCGACATCGATCGGTCGGTGGGCGGATCGGGCGTCCGTGCCGACACCGTGACGGTGAACGGCGCCGCGGCCGGCACGACGGTGATTCATGTCGCCGACGTGGGCGGGGTCGCCCTCCAAGGAACCGCGGTGCTGCTCGCCACCGTCACCGATCCCTCCAAGGTCACCGTGACCGGGCTGACCTCCAATTCGCTGGTCATCTGGACGCGTCAGGACACCGGCAACACCATTACCGCCGTCTCGTCCCTCAACGCCGGGGCGGCCGGCGCCGGCGCGGCCGCGGTGACCGCGGCCCTGACCTCGATCACCACCGGCTTCGCCGAGCCGACCAGTGCCTTCATCACCGGACCGATCGATCCGAAGCAGGACCAACTATCCTTCGGAACCTGGGTGCGGACCAAGGCCGGTCAGTATCAGGTCGACTCGCGGACGACGGTGACCGGCAATGCCGCGGACTCTCGGTTCCGGTCGACCTTCGAGGGCGTCCAGGCCGGGTTCGACGGCGGCATCTCGGACATCAAGGGATCGGGGTTCAACGCCCACTTCGGTCTGACCGCCGGCTACGTCACTGTGAACAACACCGATCGCTTGTCGGCCGGCATCTCGAAGTCGAGCGTCGAAGCGCCGTTCTTCGGCGCCTATGGCGCGGTCACCGGCAACGGCTACTTCGCCGACCTGCAGGCACAGCGGAATTACTACAAGATCAAGATCACCAACAGCATCGCGATCCCGCTGGGTGAGACCGTCGGGGCTCAGGGCTACAGCGCCATCCTGACCGCCGGCAAGGTCATCCCGATCGGTGAGAGCTGGTTCATCGAACCTTCGGCCGGCCTCAACTACGCGTCCGTGCACGTCAGTGACGTTCCGATCCCGACCCTGACCAACAGCAAGATCCGCGTCGACGATCTGCAGAGCATCATCGGTTCGGTTCGCCTGCGCGTCGGGACGGCTGTGGCGATGACCGACACCTTCGTGCTGCGGCCGTCGGTCCAGCTCAGCTATTGGCAGGAATTCGGCGGCAACGCGACGGCTCTGTTCGATCAGGGTTCCGGGGCGGCCAACCCGACCATCACCACCGATCGGATCGGCGGCTTCGGCCAGATCGGCCTGTCGCTGGCCGGGCAGTCGCTCACCACCGGTCTCACCGGCTTCGTCCGCGGCGACTATCGCTACGGCGCGAAGATCGAGGGTGCCTCGATCACCGCCGGCCTGCGCTACCAGTTCTGATCCGCGGGCAAACGTCCGAACATCGTCGTCGCCTCCGAATCGTCACCGATTCGGAGGCGACGTCTCTCCGGGGGTACCTCCCGGAGTTCCGCCCGAGCCCCCCAGACCCACCGTCGCGGGCCGGGACCGAACCGAGAGTGGAATCGAAAAGGATCCGTCGATGCGCCCCGTCATCGTTTCGCTGAGTGCCGCTCTGCTGCTCGGAGCCTTCGGCTCCCAGGCTTCGGCCCAGACCAAGCCCGCCGTTCCGACCCCGGCTCCCGCCACCGCGCCGGCCACGGAAAAGCCGCCGCAGCCGACCCGGACCGAAATCGTGACGTTCGAGAACTGGCGGATGACCTGCAATGAGTTCGCCGAATCGAAGAAGCGGACCTGTGTGGGGCAACTGCAGGCGACCAAGCCGGAGACGGGACAGTTGCTGTTCGGCTGGACGATCGGTTTCAACGCCGAGGGCGTCCTCGAAAGCGCCATCGTCACCTTGACCGGCGTCGCCATCCCCAAAGGTCTGGATCTCCGGTTCGGTCAGGCGGCGGTGCGCAAGCTGTCCTATGCGACCTGTGAGCCGACCTACTGCACCGCCCAGATGCCGATCGACGCCGGGCTGCGCAAGGAGATCGTCGCGGCGGAGGCGGTCGAGGTCGTGCTCTACGGCTCCACCGGCAACAACCTGAAACTGGCGGTGCCGATCAAGGGTATCGAAAAGCTGCTGGCCTCGCTCAAGAACTGAATCCGCGGCGCGGATTACCGCAGTGTGCACGGGGCGTCCGAAAATGGGACGCCCCGTGCCACATCCTCGCCGTCTTTTGGCAGCACCGTCTTGCAATCGATCGTCGCGAGCTACGTTTCGTTCACGTTGCGAATGGAATCCCGCTGCGAATACTCGAATCGCGTGTGTCGAAGAGAGTTTCGTAACCGCCCTGGATCAGGGTGTTTCGTGTTCGATACAGCAATGGAAGACGAACATGTTCAAGAACAACCCGATCCGTACGGCGGTGGTGATGGCTCTGATCGGGGTTTCGACCTCGGGATCGCTGGCTTTCGCCCAGAACCCCACCCAGTTCCCGATTCCGCAGCATCGCCCGCCCGCGGCGGTCCGCGTCTATGGTGAGCCGGTCGTCGTCCCCTCGCCGACGCAGATCACTCCGGCGTTCGCGCCGGCGATGCGCGGCGACCAGCGGCCGACCCGCTGCCGCGGCCTCGCCTGTCCCGGTTACATCATCCTCGGGATCTGAAGGCACAGGACGTCGGCTCCGACGGCCGGAGCGCTGGAGCGCCAGACCAGGCCGCCCCTCGGCGAGGGACGGTGGTCGTTCGATCGTGTCGACGCTCGTCGCTACGCGTTGCCGACGTGTTCGGCGTAGGCCGTTGCGGAACCGTCGCGATCGCTCGGCGTCCCGTTTCCCTCTGAGCCGTGCCGGACCGCGCCTTCGCGTCCCGCATAGCGCCGCGCTTGCGCAAACGATCCCTGGCCCGAGGGTTCCCAGAATGGGCAGTCGCGCGATGCCGACCGACGCGGCGGCGATCGGATCTCGACGCGACGGTGGTGACGCTCGCCCGATGGGCCTTCGCTCTCGATCGCCGCGAGCGATCCGTCCGGGTCTCAGTCGAACATGCTTCGCCGGCCCCGCCGCGATCCTCGGATGGCGCAATGCCCCGGTCGGGACGCCCAGATCCCTCTGAGAAACGATCTCGGCAATCGGGCGGATTCACGCCGATCAGAGGCGCGACGTCCGCCGGGCCAGGGCAGTCGGCTCGAGCTGCCATCCATCTCCGACTTCGATTCCGCACCACTACGGCGGGCGCCGTGGGTCGATGCGCCCCGCCGCGATCAGATGCCCAGCATGGTCGGCAGCTTCTGCTGCGGCTTCGGCGGCTCGGGGCGCGCTTCCGCCTTGGGCTCGGCCTTGGGCTCGGCCCGTGGCGGACGGGGCTCCCTGGGTTCGGCCACCTTGGGCTTCGGCCGTTCCTTCTTCTCGACGCAGCGGCCGTCCTGAACCACCTCGTTGTCGCCGCAGACCAGCGGACAGACGCGCCCCTCCGGCTCGGCCTCAAGCCGCGCCAGCAGCGTCTCGTCGATCACCACCTTGTTGCGGTCGACGCTCTGGCCCCGGTGGCGCAGATAGGTGCGCGCGGCGTCGAGCGCCTGGCTCTCGCGGCGGGCATCGATGGCGCCGTCGTAGCAACCGAGCCGCTTCAGCGCCGTCTCGGCGCGGGTGATGCGGGTCGCCGGATCGATGGTCACCGGCGGCGTCACGTCCGGCACTTGCGGCGGCTTGACCTCCAACGAGGCGAGCACCACCGGCTTCAGGCGGGCGCAGGTGAGAGCGGCGGCGAAGCGGCCGAGCTCCTCGCGCGCGGCTTCGCCGAGACCGCGCAGCCGCTCGACCTCGCCGGCCTCGCGGACGCAGACCTCTTCCGCCGCCTGTTTCTCGCCGCGCAGCCGTTCGATCTCGGCATTGACCGCCTCGAGGACGCGCGGGCATTTGGCACCCGCTGCGAAACCGCTCAGCTTGGCCTCGAGGCCGCGATCGAGCCTGTCGAAGGCCGCCTGTTCGGTTTCGCATTGGCGTTCGGCGGCCTCGCGGTCGCGTTTGGCGGCGGCTTCGGCCTTGTCGCGGGCGGCGGCCTCCTCGCGACGGGCGAGGTCGGCGAGCGCCGTGTCGATGCGGCCACGGTTGTCGGCGCAGGTGGTCTTGGCGACGAGCGCTTGGAGCTCCGGGCGACGACCGGCGGCGGCGAAGCCGTCGATCTGGCCCGCCTCCTTGCGACAGGCCTCCTCTTTGGCGACCCGCGCCGCGGCTTCGGCCTTCTCCTGGGCTTCGCGGGCCTTCTGGGCGGCCTCGAGTTCCTGACGCTGCTTCTCGGCGAGCTCGCGCTTGCCGATCTCGGCGAGCGCCAGATCGACGCGGCCGCGGGTATCCGGGCAGATCGACTTGGCGGCCAGCGCCTGGAGCTCGGAGGCGCGGCCGGCGGCGGTCAGGCTCGTGACCTGCGCCTCGTCCTTGCGACAGGCCTCCTCGCGCGCCAACTTGGCGGCGGCCTCGGCCTTTTCCTGCGCCTCACGGGCCTTCTGCGCGGCCTCCGCGTCGAGGCGTTGCTTGTCGGCGACCTCGCGGGCGGCGATGGCGGCGAGCGCGGTCTCGATGCGGCCCTTCGCGTCCGGGCAGGCGGTCTTGGCGGCGATCGCCTGGAGGTCGGGCCGACGGCCGGCGGTGGCGAGCTGATCGATCTGCGTCTCTTCCTTGCGGCAGGCCTCCTCGCGCGCCAGCTTGGCGGCGGCTTCGGCCTTCTCCTGAGCCTCGCGGGCCTTCTGAGCGGCTTCTGCCTCGAGGCGCTGCTTCTCGGCGGCCTCGCGGCGGCCGATCTCGGCCAGCGCGGTGTCGATGCGGCCGCGGGACTCGGGACAGGTCGCCTTGGCGACCAGCGCCTGGAGATCGGGGCGCTTGCCGGTCGCGGCAGCGGCGTCGATTTGGGCGGCTTCCTTGCGGCAGAGCTCCTCGCGGGCGATCCGCGCCGCTTCCGCCTCGGCGCGGGCCTTCTCGGCGGCCTCACGGGTGGCGAGCGCCGCGAGCGCCTGATCGACGCGGCCGGCCGTCGCCGGGCATTCGGCCTGCTGCTTGAGCGCGGTGAGATCGGCCTTGCCGCCGGCGCCGGCGAGTTCGGCGACCCGGGCGGCTTCCGCGGCGCAGGCCTGTTCCTGGCGTTCGCGCGCCTTGCGCTCGCGTTCGGCGGCGGCGGCCGCCTCCTCCTTGCGCCGCGCTTCTTCCAGCACCTTGCGGGCCTCGTCGAGCACCTGGAGGCGGAAGCGGGCGTCGGGCGCGAATTCCGAGGCCGGGAAGCGCGACAGGAAATCGCGGAAATCGCCGATGTCGCTCGACCAGCGGATTCGCGCCCAGAACATCCGGTCGGATTCGGTGCGGTTGAGGTAATATTCCTCGAGCAGCGAGATGGTGATCTCGGGCGCCTGACGGCCGCCGGTGCTGTCGAACACGTCCTTGGTGACGCGCCGGAACATCTGGGTGATTTCCAGCCCGGGCTCTTTCGACCACTTCAGGAAGGCCCGGGTGAAGGGGCTGTTGCGCGCCTTGCCGTCCTCGGCGACATCGAAGGGGGCGGTGGCGAAGGCGACGATCGAGCCCTGCGGCCGCATCACCCGGGTCAGGCCGCGGGTTTGGCCCTGGGGGGCGGTCGGGGTGGTGCGCAGCGCCGGACGCTCGGTGAAGGGATCGTTGCGGCAGGCGTCGAAGATCATGATGCGGATGCCGGCGACCTTGTTCAGGACCTCGCGGATGTCGTCGGCGGGCAACATGTCGAACTTCAGTGCGTCCTCGTCCTCGAGCGCCGCGTCGGTCGGCATCAGGAAGAAGCGGCCCTGATACTGCAGGGCGTGGCCGGCGTAATAGACCAGCGCCGTGTCGGCGCCGGCGACCAGCCGCGAAAAGTCCTTGAGCACCGGGCGGATGGCGTTCTTCTCGACGTCGGTGCGAATCATCACCTCGAAGCCGAGATCGCGCAGCGTGGTGGCCACGTCCTCGGCGTCGTTCTTGGGATTGGTCAGGGCGACGACGTTCTTGTAGGTCGAATTGCCGATCACCAGCGCGACGCGGCGCTCGGCGAAGGCCGGACCGGCGAAGGCGACGAGCAGCGCCAGGAACGCGAGCGCCGACAGTGCGACGCACCGCCATGCTCCTCGCCCTGCCCTCGCCGCCCTCGACATGCGTCGTTCCCGTTTCCGACCGCCGCAGCGGCGCCCCCCCGAGCCGGCTCCGTCCGAAGCCTAACCCGCCCCCGATCGGCGAGCAATCTCAACCCTGCGACCGAGCGGCGCGACGTCGCGCGCCCCCGATCCGCTCGTTCATTTCGCCGCCGCCTGCCCGTTGCGCGGCAGCACCGCATCGAAGGACCAACCGATCTCGGCGAGCTGGGCGCTGCCCGGATCGAGCGCCTGCAGACCACGGACATGGCGATCGAGGAACAGCAGGCCACCGGCCAGATCGGCGGCATTGCCCGGCTGTTCCGGCAGGTCGATCGCCTGCAGCGGCTTGTCGGAGAGCAGCGCGACCAGCCCGAGCGCACCGCCGGCGGCCGCCCCGGGCGAAGGTTCGCGCAGGCCGGTGAGGGTCACGGTGCGACCCGGCTGGATCAGGTTGACGTCGCGCACCGGCTTGGTCGAGCGGCGCAGCGCGTCGACGTCGGGCCAGATCTGGCGCATCTGGCCGTCCTTGCCGATCTCGATCAGCAGCAGCCAGCCGGGCTTGCGGGTCGAAACCTGGATCGGCGGCCGGGTGCCGGCGGCGCGCGGCGCGGCGAAGTCGGCCTCGAGCTTGACCTCGGCCGGGTTGGCGGCCTTCGGCACGTCGCGGGCCTCGGCGCCGCGGGCGCGAGCGGCCGAGACGGCGGCACCGAGGGCGGCTTCCGACGCGGTCAGTTGCGGCGTCAGGCCGAGCCGGCACAGGGCGCCCAATTCGTCGCAGCGGGCGAGCGCGGCGGCCCGAATGGTCGCGGCGAATTCCGACAGCGTCACTTCGGCCTGGCGGCCGGCGACGAGGCGGCCGGCGCGCAGACCGTCGACCCACAGGCGGGTGAACACGCCCATCGGTTCGGCACCGGTGCGATCGACCAACGCCCATTGATCGAAGCCCGAGCCGGTCCACACCACCGCCCGGCCGGACGGGTCGATGCCGCCGGCAGCACCTTCGGAGAGCTGGATCTCGGCGAGATCGGGCGGCAGGTCGAGCACCGCCTCGACGGCGCGCACGCCGCCGACGTCTTCGGGCTTGGCGCGGGTCGGCCGCTGGAACTCGCGGCGCGATACCGGCGTGGCGTCGAACACCGCGGTCACCGAGCGATCGGCGAGACGGGCGACCACGCGGCGCAGATCGGCGGTGGTGATGGCGCCGCCGACGTCGCGGACCCGGCCCTCGTCGTCGCGTTGCAACGCGAGGTCGATCGGCACGATCACCGGACCGGGAAGGCCGTCGCGCAGCGACGGAAACACCCGGCTCTGGAAGCCCTGGCCGCTGTAATAGAGGAACACCCGGGCGCCGGGGGTCGAGCCCTGGACGATCCAGGCATCGAGCGCCGCCAGGATGTTGGCGCGGGTCGCCTTCTCGTTGGTCAGGGTCATGATCTGATCGCGGCGGAAGCCGAGGGTGTCGACCAGCATCGCCGACACCGCCTCGGCGTCGGCGACCGAGCCGGTGAGGCTCAGGGGATCGATGTAGCCGTCGATGCCGATCACCAGGGCGCGGTCGCCGCGTTCGACGAGCGAGGCGGAGCGGGCGACCGACGAGGGCGTGACCAGTTCGAACAGGGGCGCGGACGGCGCGCCGGCCACGCCGGCGTCGGGCAACGAAGCGACGGCGACCGGCGCGGTGTCGGCGGACAGCCGATGCTCGGTCGACGGCCGGGCGGCGGCGGCGATGGCGTCGCCGGTGATCATGCGGATCCACGGCTCGAAATAGGCGACGCGGGTGTAGACGCCGAATCGGCTCTTGCGGCCGCAGCCTTCGCCCCAGCTGACGACGCCGGCCTGGGCCCAGGCGCCGGAGAGATCGCGCACCATCAAGGGGCCGCCGGAATCGCCGCGGCAGGCGTCGCGGCCGCCGGCGGCGAAGCCGGCGCAGATGTTGCGTTCGTCGATCGAATTACCCTTCAGCTGGCTGTCGACATAGGCGCCGCGGCAGCGGTCGACGTCGACCACCGGCAGTTCGACCTCCTGGAGGTCGGAAGGCAACAGTTCGAGATCGAAATTGGCGGTCTCCTTGACGAAACCCCAACCGACCACCGTGGCGGCGAGCCCCGAAAGATCGTTCTGGCGATCGGCCTCGCCGAGCAGGGCGATCGCCGGTGCGCCGGCCGGGCGTTCGAGTTCGACCAGGGCGACGTCGTTGGCGAAGTCGCCGGGCTGGAAGTCGGGATGATAGATGACGTTCTTGGCCCGCACCGCGCGGCGGGCGAGGTCGTCGTCCTTGGACATCACGGTGGCGAGGTGGGAGCGGCCGGCGACCACCAGGATGTCACGCGCGAAGATCGACTGGCGGCGCGCGCCGGGGCCGGCACCGGCGACGAAGCAATGGGCGGCGGTCAACACCCAGGTCGACGCGATCACCGTACCGCCGCAGTGGGTGCGGAAGCGGCCGCGGCCGGCCGGGTCGGGAGCGTAGATCTCGACCTGTGACGGCCAGGCGCCGTCGGCGGCCTTGCGCCCGCCGACCACGCGGGTGAGCCCCGGATCGGCATCGGCGAGCGGCGTCGGCATCACCGCCGCGGCGGTCGGCGCGGCGGGCTTGGCCGGCGTCTTGCGGACGGCCTCCGCGGCCTCGGCGGAGCCGGCGACCAGAACGAACGCCAGGAGCCCGGCCCCGGCGCGGGCGAGAAGGCGGGAGGGAAGGCTCGTGGCGGGTCTCATCGGTCGAGGCCTTTCATCACGGTTGCACCATCAGGGCACGCGTCCCGACGCGGAGATCGCCCCCATCGACGGCATCGAGCAAGCCCAGGGCCTCGCCGGCGGCGCGACGGCGGTCGAGCCGGCGCAGCGAGCGGACGAAGCCGGAGAGATCGCCGGTGGTCGACAGGACCACCAGATTGTCGGTGCCGGTCGGTGCGCTGGCGTCGAGCGGTACCGCCAGATCGGGTGCGGCGATCACCGTCGGGTCGAGCTTGGTCGGATAGAGCAGAGTGGTGCGGCCGATTCCGTCGACGGAGAAGACCGCCACCGAGCGGCCGGCGACGTCGGAGATCTGCAATTCGACTCGGGCGCCGAGGCGGGCGGCACGGTCGTCGGGCTGCAGGCGCATCGTCTGACCGGCGCGCTGGACGAGTTCGCGCACCCGGCGGATCAGCGCCACCCGGTCGGCGGCGCCCGGCAGATCGGCGCGATCGACGGCGAGGGCGACGACGTCGCCGCGTTCGGAGAGTTCGCCGGAGGCGGGATCCCAGACGAGATCGGGGCGGACGTCGGCGCGGACGAATTCCAGCGGTGCCAACCGCCCCGTGAGCCCGTCGAACACCGCCGGCTCCCCCTTCTTGGGCGCCAGTCGGACCGGCGCCACCGCCGAGGTCGGGCGCGGCGCATCGGCACGCGACGGATCGAGCGGCAGGTCGACGCTCTGATCGGTGACGATGCCGCGCAGCAGCGAGCCGCCTTCGTCGACGACCAGCGGCGCGGCGGCGACGGGCGCGGCCACCGCGAGGGTCCAGATCAGGGCGAAACGAAGGCAGGAACGCCGGTCGGTCATGTCGATCTTCGCTCGATTCCTCAATTCCATCCGTGGATGCGGCGGAATTCTGCGGATTTTACATCCGCCTTGTGGCGACGTCGCGATGGCGCCGACGAGGGCGAGAGCCGTGACGGTCTCGCCCGACGGGAGACGCGGCACGGCCTCGCCGATGGATCGGGACCGCGGTCGCCTAGAGCATGTTCCGATCAGACTGACCCAGTCTGATCGACCAGAACTTGCTCCTCCGAAAATCGGGAGTGGCTTTCGACCTGATGCAATCAGGTCGAAAGCCACTCCGGCGCCTCAGTCGGGCAGCGGCGCGGTGATCTTGAGATGCCAGGCGCCGGTCGGATCGACGTAGCCGGCATAGACCAGCCGGTCCCACTTGCGGCCGATGCCGTCGAACCAGGCGGCGAGTTCGGCGACCGCGGCGCGCAACTCGTCGGTCGGTTCGACCGTCTCGGCGGTCTGGTCGGGCTGAAGGATGGCAATGGTCTGACCGCCGCCGTCGAGCCCGGTGCGCGGCTCGATCGAGACGATGAAGCCCTGCCAGGCTTCGGGAATGATCGCGAAGACTTCGTCGATGATCTTCTGATCGATGGCCGACTGCTCGTTGGGCAATACCGTTTTCGACATGACACGCTCCCCTGACTGAAATGCTCTCGGATCGATGCCGCCGGCCCCCCCGGTCAGCGTTCGACGACGACGTATTGCGCGGCCGCGGCGAGGCGAGCCCCGGTGCGGGCGGCATCCTTGGACAGACGATCGACGAAGCCGGCGGCCGGCTCGGTGGGCAACACCGACAGGCTGGCGAGCGCGGTGGAACTCGAGATGGCGACGAGCAGGCCCGGCTTGCCGCCGCCCTCCCCGCCACGCTCGGCGGCCAAGGTGAAGGACACCGAGGGCTTGTCGCTGCGGGTCGCCGGCGTCACCAGCCGGATGGTGCCGTCGTCGCGCACCAGCACCACCGAGACGTAATCGCCGGCAGGTGCGCTGGCCTGACCGGCCATGGTCTCGCCGGCCTTGACCCGGGCGGCGGCGACTTCGATGCGCGGGCGGGTCGCGGCGTCGGCGCGGGCCTTGGCGAGCAGATCGAGGGCCGGGCACTGGGCCTCGGTGACCTGACGCAGGCGGATGTCGGGTTCGAAGCCGTGCTTGGCGCGGAAGTCGTCGTCAAGCGCCTCGAAGGGGGCGATCGAGCGGCCGTAGCCCTCGGTCACCACCCGGCCCTCGGTGACCGCCACCGGCGCGACGAAGAAACAGTCGCCCCCGGCGTAGGACTGGAGATAGGCCGCGAGATCGGCGGCGCGCACGGTGCGGCGCTGGGCGGCCGCGGCTTCGTCGCCGGCGTCGGGCGTGGTGGCGGCGGTGGTGGTCGGGCGGGTCGACGGCTGGGCCGGCTTCTGTTCGGCGACCGGCTGGGTCGGCTTCTTGTCCGGCGTCACCACGGCGGTGGGCGTCTCGGTCTTGGAGCCCGACATCAGGAAGAAGGCGCCGCCGCCACCGGCCAGCGCCACCACGCCGACGATCGCCGCGACCAACGGCAGGGCCGAGCGCTTGGGCGGTTCGTCACGGGCGGCCGGCGGGGTCGGCGCCCGCGACGGGGCGCGCGGTTCCGGCGCGGCGGCCGGCGGGACGGAGCGCAGCGCCGCGCCGGTGCCGGCACGGGCGACGACGGTGGCGGGATCTTCGTCGATCGGCCCGCGCGAGCGGTGATCGGCCGGCGGGGCGCTCGGCCAGCGCGACGGCGCGGCTTCCGGCGGCGGTGCCGAGCGCTGCGGTTCCCAGCCCGGCGGGGCCGAGCGTTGCGACGGCTCGCGGCCCGGTGCAGCCGAGCGGGCGGATTGGGCGTCCCAGGCGGACGGTCCGGTCGGGCGGTTCGACGCCGGTGCGGCGTCCCAGCCCGGCGGCGCGGAAGGTCGGCTCGACGGCGCCGGTTCCCAACCGGGCGGCGCCGAGGGGCGACGGCTCGGTTCGGCACCCCAGCCGGAGGGGGCTTCGCGCGGCGGCTGCGACGGCGGCTGCGAGCCCGGACGCGCCGAGCCGCCGGGGCCGCCGGTCTGCCAGCGCTGAGCGCCGGGCACGGCGACGGTGCCCTCGGGCAAATCGCCGCCCTGGAAGCCCGGTGGGGCATGGGTCGCGGCACGCTTCAGCCAGGCCGCGACCTCGGCCATCGAGCCGGGGCGATCCTGCGGTTCGGGGGCGAGCATCCAGGCGATCAGCGGCTGCAGCCGCGGGTCGACATGGGACAGATCGGGCACCTTGCGGCGCTTCTCGATCACCTCGACGGGATTGCCGCGCATGTTGATGGCGCGGCCGGTCACCGCTTCGGCCAGCACCAGACCGAGGCTGTAGATGTCGGAGGCGCCGGTGACGTCGCCGCCGCACAGGCCGAGCTGCTCGGGCGAGACGTAGTTGTATTTGCCGGCGAAACCGTCGCCGATGATCGTGCCTTCGGAGCTCTTGGTCTGACGGGCGATGCCGAAGTCGATGATCTTGGCCTGGGCGACGTCGGCCTCGGGAATGATGATGTTGTCGGGCGAGATGTCGCGATGGATGATGCCGCGCTCGTGGGCGACCTGGAGGCCGCCGGCGACGCGGGCGCCGAGGACGCGGACCTCGTCGAAGGAGAGCGGATGCTCCTTCAAGGTGTCGGAGAGCGACCGGCCGCTGACGAATTCCATCGCCATATAGGGCCGCTTCAGGGTCGGATCGACCGAAAAACCGTAATAGCGGACGATCGCCTCGTTGTAGAGCTTGTTCAGGGCGGACGCTTCCTTGCGGAACATCGTCATCGCGGTTTCCGTCTCGGTCACGTCCGAGCGGATCATCTTGATGGCGACTTCGTCGCCGGTCTGGATGTTGTGGCCGCGGTAGATCTCACCCATGCCGCCGGCGGCGATGCCCTGCTGCAGCTCGTACATGTCGTTGAGGCGGGTTCCCGCCGGGAGCCAGCCGCGTCCACCGCCCGCCGTGCCCGGTTCGTTGCTCATGCGCCGACGTCCCAATTGGCCTTGGCCGCGCCGCCGGGATCGATCAACGTCGGTTCACGCCGCTGGGCGCGGGCGACCACCACCGTGACGTTGTCCTTGGCGCCGCGCTCGAGGGTCAGGGCGACCAGACGATCGCAGGCGGTCTGGACGTCGAACTCGGCGACGATCGACGCGATCTCGGGATCGGCGACGTGGTTGGTCAGGCCGTCGCTGCACAGCACGTAGGAATCGCCCGGCTCGACCGAGCCGTTGACGATCTCGACCTCGGGCAGATCAGCGACGCCGATCGCCCTTGTGATGACGTTGCGCCGCGGCCAGTGCTTGACCTCTTCGCGGGTCATGATGCCGCGCTGGACCAGTTCCTCGGCTTCGGAATGGTCGCGGGTGAGCTGGGTCAGCGCGCCGCCGCGGACCCGGTAGATGCGGCTGTCGCCGGACCACAGGCAGGCATAGGAATGGCCGTGGATCAGCAGCACCACGACGGTGGCGCCGACCACCTCGTAGTTGCGATCGCTGGCGATGCGGCGCAGGCGGTGGTTGACCACCGACAGGCGGCGATCGCATTCCGACAGGAGACCGGCGGCGGCCTCCTGCGGCTCGACGGTGCTCAGCGCTTCGACGATCATGGTGCTGGCGAGACGACCCGCCTCGTGCCCGCCCATGCCGTCGGAGACGCACCACAGGCCCGACCCGGCGCGAACCAGGAACGAATCCTCGTTCACCTTGCGAACCTTACCGACATCGCTGGCGGCACCGGACTCGAAGATCAGGCTCGTGTCGGTCATCACCCGCTTCCGCCTCCCGTCGATCGGATCATGATGCGCGGTGCGGTCGTCGGGCAAGACACGATCGAGCCCGCGGCGACCGAAACACGGAAAAAGATCCGGCGTTTCCCCCCGACCTCGCTCCTCCCCCAGCCCCACGCTGGGTGCGGATCGGCGCGGCCGTCTCCAATTCCCGGCGACCGCCGCACGTGGCGGAGCGGCTCCCTGCGCCGTCAGGCCTCAACTGGTCCGGTCGAAACGACCGGTCAGAAATCCTTCGAAATGTGCCGGCTCCGGCAGCCGGTCGCCGCTGACGACCATCGCCGGAATCCCGCCGCCCCCGATCGTCCACCAGAACGTGGCAGTAGCAAGACCGGCGGTTTCGCGCGTCGCGCTCCAGCCGCCGAAGACCTCGTCGATCGACGCCCCGGCCCCGCTCGCCACCAGCGATCCGTCGCCGAGCACCCGCGCGGTTTCCGGCAACGGCGGCGTCGCGCCGGCCTCCGGCAGCGGCAGATCGGCGAGCCGCGCGGTCAGCGTCTCGAACACCACGCCTTCGCCCAGCGCGTCGAGCAGGAGATCTTCGGCGGCGGCGAAGAAGGCCTCGTGACGGTCGCGGAACGGCGGGGCGACGATCTCGCCCTCCTCCGCGGCGAGCATCAGGGTCAGCGGAAAATAGCGGCCGACCCCGTCGACCGACGGCATCACCGCCCCGAGGACGTTGCGGCCGCAATGCCGGGCGCCGATCCAGAACCGCCAGATCGGCGCCGAGAGATAGATCTCCTGCCAGGAGCGGCCGAGCGCCATCCGCGAGGCGGCCACCGATCCCTGCAGCCACGGCTCCCACAGCGGCAGGAATCCCCGCGGCACCGCTTCGGCGATGAAGTCGCGCTTGCAGGGAAGCTTACCGTAGAGTCCGGGACGCATGACGCCTCACTGCAGGGTGGCCGGGCAGTTGAATTCCCGCAGAGCCGGCATGGTGAGCGGGTTGACGAGCGAGTTGACGTTCATGTCGTAGACGAATTCGCGGCCGCTGGCGGAGATGCCGACCTGGACGCCGGCGCCCTTCTTCGACACGCGGGCGCCGTCGAGCACCCGGAACAGGGCCCAGGAGCCGCCCTTCTCGAGCAGCGGGAAGCTGGTCCCGGTGCCATCGGAGATGGCGGTCATGGTGACCCGGCCGAGGCCGATCGGTCCGGGCCACTGCACCGGGGTCGGCGGCACCACCGGCGGCGGGCCGACCGGCGCGGTGCCGAACACCGGCACGGGCGGCACCTGCGGCGAGGCGATCTGGGTGCCGTTGATGTCGAGCTTCACCGTGGTGCCGGTCGGCGTCACGGTCATGGGCTGGACGGCGACGGCGAAGCCGGCCTGGGTGCCGCCGCCCGAGAAGAAGGCGTCCTTGATCATCTGGGCGCGCTGGAATTCGCGCAAGGTCGGCTGCGACAGCATCGAGCCGACCTTGTTGTCGCGCCGCCAGACCCAATCGGGCTTGGAGGTGTCGACGAAGGGGGCGAGATTCTGGGTGAAGAACTTGTCCATCACCCCGCCGGGCGCGAAGATCTTGGAGAAGTCGGCGAGCGGCACCTCCTTGTCCGAGCCCTTGACGAAGGGGTAGCGGCCGGTGATCGCCGTACGGCAGACGCCGGTGACGTTCTCGGCCAGGGCCTTCTGCAAGTCCGAGACGATCGAGGTTGCGACATTGCCCTCGAACTCGTCGGAGGAGGAGCGCAGCAGCTTGTCGAAGGGGCCGGGGAAGCGGTTGGCGGAGGCCCGCATGGTGCCGATCGAGGTGCGGGTCGCCGCGCTGATCTGACCGGAGGCGCCGCTCTCGGTCGCCGCCCCGACCAGACCCTGGTAGATGTCGTTCATGGTGCCGACCAGTTGGTCGACCGGACGGCTGCCGGGGGCGCCGTCGACCATCAGGTAATAGGGCTTGAAGTGATCCTCGATGGCCTTGCCGGCCGAGGCACTGCCCTGGAACACCACCGCCGGCTTGGCCGGGATCGGGTTGCCGGCCGCGTCCTTCTGTTCGGGGGCCTTGCGCTCCCGCGACAGCTGGGTCTGGGTCTTGACCTCGTCGAAGATCTGCTTCAGCGGCGACGACGCCGCCGAGATCGCCGCCAGCGTCAGGAAACGCGGCCGGTCGGTGGTCAAGGGCTTGATCTTCAGCCGGGCCAGCGCCTGATCCCAGGTGGTGATGAAGTCCTTGGAATACATCGCCAGGATGTCGTCGGCGAGGCTGTCGAACTGGTTGGCGACGACGTTCTGCTTGCCGGCCTCGCCGAGCACCCAACGGTCGCGCTCGAGCTGGTCGGCGATCGACGGCAGGCGGTCGATCAGGCCCTGATAGAAGCCCTCGTAGGTGTAGAAGGCCGGGATCACCACGCTGTCGACGCCCTTGCCGTCGGTGGTGTCGAACACCGTGGCCATGTCGGTGCCGACCCGGCCGAGCTGCCAGTCGCGCAGTTTGCCCGAGCGGGCCTTGGTGCGCAGGATCTGATAGGCGCGTTCGGCGACGTTCATCCGCACCAGGATCTGCTGCACGTCGGCGACCATCGGGCCGTTGAGCGGCACGATCAGGCCGGTGCCGGAATCGAGGTCGAGCAGCGACGACAGGTGCTCTTCGAGCGCCTTGCGCATGCCGTCCTTCTCGGGGCCGGGATAGAGATCGCGGGCCCAGTCCTGACGGAACCAGTCGACCACGAAGCCCTTTTCCATCGGGCCCTGGCGGCCGAGCATCAGATAGACCTTGAAGGCCTCGTAGAGGTTGCTGCGGTCGGAGCGCACGCTCTCGGCACGGGCCTTGTCGATGACCTCTTCCAGGCGGAACAGCAGGCGCGGCCGCAGGAAGCGCTCGAGGGCGGCGCGGTAGGAGGTGACGCCGGCGGCGGTCAGCCGCGGCCGCTGCGCCAGACCGAAGGTCTCGCCGATCGGCGTGTCGGCGTCGCGGAACTCGTAGCCGACCGGCATGCGGCGGATCTGCTCGAGCAAGGGCAGCACGCGTTCGAAGCGGCGTTCGTCGATCACTTCCTGGGTGAGCAGCGGCCCGCCCTGGGTGCGATAATCGGCGACGACGTGGCGGGTGTCGGCGATCAGCCGATCGTTGCGGCCGTAGCTCCAGGTCCAGGCGGCGACGGAGGCGATCGATACGAGGCCGAGCAGCGAATAGACGGCGATCTTGAGGAACAGCTGCCGGCGCACCGCCTTGCGGTCGGTGGTCACCCAGGCGGCTTCGCCGATGATCACCTTGGAGATCAGGTCGGCCAGGAAGTAGCTCTTGCCGGCCCCCGACATCAGGCCTTCGCCGAGATTTTCGGCACCGAAGCTCTTGGCCAGGGTGCCGATGATCCGGTCGATCGGCGTGCCCTGCTGAGTGCCGGAAGCGAAGTAGAAGCCGCGCAGGGTGGCGTTCGACTGGTAGCGGGTCGGCTCGAAGATCCGCGACAGGAAGTCGTAGATCGGCTGCTTGAGGGTGGCGAACTGGGCGGGGAAGCCGAAGGAGCGCAGGCGCGCCGCCGGATAGGGCTCCTCCTGGAGGCGATCGGGCAGATGGTCGGTCAGGCGCTCGGCCAGCGCGTCGATCTCGGCCGGGGCCTTGGCCACCAGATTCTCGGTCTTGCGGGTGGCCGGCTCGAAGGTGCAGCCCCACACCGAGCGGCGCTGGAACTCGCCGTAATGGCCGAAATATTCGATGAAGCCGGCGACCAGATCCATCTTGGTGAAGATCACATAGACCGGGAAGTCGATCTTCAGGCGGTCGTGCAACTCGGCGAGGCGCGCGCGCACGGCATTGGCGTGGGCTTCGACCTCGGCCTGTTCGAGCGTGATGATGTCCTGGATCGAGATGGCGACGATGACACCGTTGATCGGCTGACGCGGGCGGTTCTTCTTCAGGAGGTCGAGGAACGACGACCAGCTCTTGTGATCGGCCTGGGCGTTGGAATCCTGGGTGGTGTAGCGGCCGGCGGTGTCGATCAGCACCGCGTCCTCGGTGAACCACCAGTCGCAATAGCGGGTGCCGCCGACGCCGGCGATCGCCGCCGGCGACTGGCCACGGGCGAGTGGGAAGTTGAGGCCGGAATTGACCAGCGCGGTGGTCTTGCCGGAGCCCGGCGGGCCGATGATGACGTACCAGGGGAGGTCGTAGAGATAGTCGCCCTTGCCGCTCGACGAGGTCTTGAGCGTGGCGAGCGCGTCCTTCATGCGGTCGTCGAGGACGTCCTTGTCGCCCGGATCGTCGGCCGCGGCGGTGGCGCCGGAGCCGCCGGACCCACCGGTGATGCCGCTCGACAGCGCGCGCACCTGCTTCAGGCGGCCGACCAGATAATAGATGCTCCAGCCGAGTGCGATCGCCCCCCAGAAGGCAACGCCGATGCCGCGGACGATCGGGCTCTCGAACGGGTACCAGCCGGCCAGCGCCAACAGCGGTCCGGCGTACCAGATGACCGCCGCGACGGCCATGACGCCGCCGAGGATCGCCGTCATGTTCAAAGTGAGCAAACGACCCATCGTCTCGTTCCGTTCCGCGCTTGGCATCCGTCGGGAGGTGACCGCCCGCGGCGGGGTGGTCGGCGCCGCGCGGCCGAAGGGACGCGCGGCGGGCGTGTTCAGTCGGCTCGATCGATCCAGATCTCGACGCGACGATTGCGCGCCTTGTTGTCGGCGGTGTCGTTGGGGGCCACCGGCTCCTGCTCGCCGCGGCCTTCCGGCTTGAGGCGGGCGGGCGTCGAGAGGTTGGCGCCGAGCAGCAGCGAGACCTGCTTGGCGCGTTCCAACGACAGTTCGAAGTTGGACTTGAAGCGGCCGCCCGGATTGACCGCGACGTTGTCGGTGTGGCCGATCACCAAGATCGGGCCGGCCTCCTTCTCGAGCATCTCGGCCATCCGCTTGGCGAGCGGACGCAGCACCGGCTTGACGTCGGCCTTGCCGGATTCGAACAGGAAGTTCGAGCCGACCCGGATGATCACATGGGTGCCGACCGCGTCGGCCGAGATGTCGCCGGAGGCGATCTCGGCGGCCAGCGTCGATCGGATGCGCTGCATCTGGGTGAGCGGCCCGGTGGTGACCACCGGCTCGGGCGGAGGCGGCGGCGGAGGCGGCGGGGGCGGCACCGGCGCCTTGCGCAGCAGCGCCATCTGGGTCGGCGGATGGAGACCGACGACCTCGGCCGCGGCGACTTCGGCGCCACCGCCGAGCAAGGTCAGATAGGTGATGTAGAGCGCCGACAGGCCGGCCAGCAGCACCGCCGCGACCACCCACACCGGCACCCGCAGACGCCCGGCCTGGGAGCGCAGGGCGAGGCCGCGCCAGCGCGGCGACAGGTCCTCGGGCGGCGCGCGGCGCACCGACTTCAGCACTTCATAGACGCGCTTCTGGATGTCGTGCAGTTGCGCGGCGCCGTTCTCCATGGTGCGGTACTTGCCCTGGAAGCCGAGCGCCAGACAGGCGTGTTCGAGCTCCAGCAGTTCCACGTTGTGGAGCGGATCGGCGATCGACTTGTCGACCTCCTGGAAGAAGCGGACGCCGCCGATGCGCTCGCCGAAGAAGCGGCTGAGCATCGAATATTGCGCCCAGACGTGGCGATCTTCCGACGGGATGTTCTGGACGATGTCGTCGGCGGTGGCGCACAGCACGTATTTGGCGGCGTTGGTCTGGGCGTCGTCGATGCCGGCGGCCCGCACGTCCAGTTCGAACGCCTTGAGGCTCTCGGCGACGTGTTCCATCAGTTCGGCGAAGGAGGCGCGCATCAGAGCGATGCGCAGGCGGCCGAGCAGCACCAGCATCGGGCCGGCGGCGCGCATGATCGGGTTCTGATGCGGCACGATCATCTGATCGCGCTTCAGCATCATCGGCCGGGTGACCACCGCCGGGCCTTCCGGGGTCTGGCGCTGGACCAGGCCCCAGTCGTCGCGCGGGGTCGGAGCCTGCGGCGCCGCGGGGGCGGCGCCGGGCGGGGGGGCAGCCGGCGCCGCCGGCCGTCGTCCGCCCGGGTTGGGCCGGAAAACGGTGCGGTCGCCGCGATCGGAGGTGTCGAACGGATCGTCGGCCATCAGCGGTCTTCCAATATCGCCCAGAGTTCGAGACCCAATCCGGGCCAATCACCCGAAAAGTGCATGCCGATCGACGTCGCCGTGGAGAATTCGGGCCACAACGGCGACGTCTTGTCCATGTAGAAGTACACATGGTCGGTGATGGCCCGGATCTGCGACGGCGGGGTCGGCAGATGTACCAGCGGAACACCCGGAAGATGGGTATGAACGATCTCGTTCATCTTGGTGTTCGGGCCGATCTTGAACAGCTGCGGGAACTGCTGCTGGATGTCCCCGAGCGGACGGGCGGCCGACACCTCGAGCACGAAGGTCGCGTTGCGGAACAACGACCGGTCGCGGATGACCGAGATGAAGGCATTGGCGGCGCGCTCGACGATCTCCAGCCGGATGGCGCGGCGGCCGAGGCGGGCGGAGAGATAGTCCTGGATGTCGCGCAGGAGCGGCGCGAAGACGTTCTCCAGGTCGTCGTGGTCGTAAGGTGCGTAGTCGCGCACCCGGCGTTCGCGCGAGGCGAAGGTCGCCAGTTCCCCCGACAGGCGCAGCAGCTCCTCGTAGAGCCGCTCCGGATGGACGTAGCCCGAGCCGCGCATGTGCTTGAGCACCGGGATCGAGCGGTTGAGGAGCTGCAGCATCAGGTAGTCGATGCTCTGCAGCCCGCCGCCGGCGGTGGGATCGGCGGCATAGCGGGCGAGTTCCTCGAGCTTGGTGTCGACCCAGCCGATCACCCGGTCGATCCAGCCGTCGACGGTCGGATGGGCGGCGCAGACCAGCAGCGGCGGCACGAACTTGTCGTCGAGCACCACGGTGCGGTCGCGCACCTCGAGGATGCGGGCGATGCCGAGATTGACGAAGCCGGGCTTGGGCGTCTTGCGCACTTCCAGGGCGAAGCGCGGATGGGCGATGTCGATCTCCTCCTCGAGCCGCAGGTCGGCGGAGGAATCGATGAACACTTCGGAGCCGACGAACCAGCGCGAGCCGCCCTCGACGTCGCGGTAGGCGACCTCGCGGGTGTTGACCGCGGCGAGCGGCAGAGTCAGCCAGACGATCTGTTTGGCGGCGGCTTCGGGCACGTCGACCGGTTCGGGCAGCGGCGCGTCGGCGGGCAGGTCGAAGGGCACGCCGTCGGGCATCACACCGGCGGCGCGACGCAGACCGAAACGCGACTGCTGGGCGAGGTCACGATCGACCTCGAGCGCCGCGAAACCCCAGGGGTAGGGCGTGATGCGGCCGACCCGGGCCTCCACCAGCCGCTCGTGATAGCGCTCGCTCTGCTGGAGATGCTGGGGCTTCAGAAACAGCCCCTCGGACCACAGAACCTTGCTGTACCAAGACATGCGCCCGCCCGTTTGGTGCTCGAAGGCCTCTCCCCCGCCCCGCCCGCAACGGGGCGACGCACTCTCCGCAATGTCACTTCTTCTTCATCGACGCTCCGAGGCGATCATAGCAATCGGAAAAATACCGCATGAACAGCCCGACCATACCATCTTCGTTGCGAAGCGTCTTCGCCTGCCAACGTGCGACGAACTGATCCCAAAGTCGACTCTTGCGCGAGCCGATCAGTGACGCGACGCCGCGGTCGCCCTCGGTGGCGTGCTCGATGGCCGCCGGGTCGAGGTCTTCCATCAGCATCTTGAGCGACTGCTGCATCGCCGCGAAGGTGCGCAGTTGATGATTGGAGAGATCCTGGAAGCTCTCTTCGAGCGCCTCCTTGCCGTCCATGTAGCTGCGCAGGCGCGGTCCGAAGATCAGGCGCAGGGCGTCGTCGACGGTCGGCGAGAATTTCAACGGGTTGTTGTGGGTGGCGCCGATCATGGTGTGCTCGCCGGAGCGGAAGGCGCGCTTGGTCTCCGAGCGCGCGGCGAGCAGCGCCATCATCTGTTCCACGACGATGCGCGTCATCGCCCCGACGTCGCGCAGCACCTCGTCGGGATCGCGGCGCAGGAAGACGTCGGGCGACACCCCCGCGCCTTCGGCCAGCGCGGCGAGGGCGTCGGTCGAGGCGGGCGCGGCACCGCGCGGCGCCGGCGCGGCGACGGGCGGTGCGGGTGGTGGCGGCGGCGGTGGCGCGAATTCGGGCGTCGGGGCCGGGGCCGGTGGAGGGGCGAATTCGGGCGCCGAAGCGGGCGCCGGCGGCGGGGCGGCGGCCCATTCGCCGGTCGGGGCCGAATCGGCCCAGATCGGGCGGGCGGCGGGCGGCGGCGCTTCGTCGAAGACGCCGGCGGGGACCGACGGTCGGGCCGGCGCGGGCACCGGCACGGCCATCGGCGGCGGCGCGGCGGCGGGACCGCTCCAGGCGTCGTCGGCGCCGCCCCGGCCGGGCGCGTCGAAGGGCGAGGGTCCGCGCGGCGCCGGGATCGGCGCGGCATTGACCGAGGGCAGATCGGCGGCCCAGTCGAGGAAGTCGGCCTGGACCGGGCGTTCGTTGCGGTGGATCAGATCGGAGCGTTTGCCGGGAGGCGCGGCGCCCTCGGCGTCCCAGAAGTCGCCGCTGGCGGCGTTGCGGAGCTGCGGCGTCGGCGCGACCTGACCGCCGGGATCGTCGATCTCGGCGACCACGATGTAGTTGCCGATCAGCAGCCGGTCACCGTTGGCGAGGCGATGGGGACCCTGCATCCGCCGATCGCTGCCGTTGACGAAGGTGCCGTTGGTCGAGACGTCGGTGAGCATGTAGCTACCGTCGACCCAGCGCACCTCGCAGTGCTTGCCGGAGATGAAACGGGTGGTGTCGGGCAAGGTCCAGTCGAGATAGGGATCGCGGCCGATGTCGATGCCGCGCCGCCCGGTGAGGCGGATGCTCAGCGGCCCGCCGTCGGGAAGGCTGGTCTCGTTCTCGATCCTCAGAGTCAGCGCCATCCGTCCAACATCCCCGAAACGCAGCGGAAACTCCCTTTGGAGAGTCATGCTACGAGAGGCGGATCGCGACAAGCCCCTTTCCGCGACGGCGATGCGAGAAGCACGCAACGGCGATCGCCGCGGCGCTGCGGCGCTCGGCTCACTCCCCGTCGCTCACTGGTCTTTGAGAGCCTTGTAACGCACCGGCTGGTAGCCGCGGGCGAGCAGCACCGACAGAGGGTAGACGTTGCGGCAGACCCGGCCGTTGCAGCCGCCGGTCGAGGCTTCGAGCACTTCGGCCTTGCGGTCGGGGGTGAATTTGACGAACAGCATGACGTGCGAGCCGGGCTTGTTCAGCGCGTCGCCGGGCTTCAGCGACCACGGGTCGGCCAGGACTTCGGTGATCGAGGGGATGTCGGCGGTGGTGTACTGGCGCTGCAGACCCCAGCACTGCGACACGAAGGCCGAACAGTCCACGCCGACCACGTCGCGGCGCGGATTGTCCTTAGTGCACCAGTTGCCGGCCAGCGCGCCGCGATCGACCTGGCGCTTGAAGGTCACGAAACTGCCGAAACAGCCCCAGCAATAGGGGACGCCGCGGACTTCCTGGCCGACCTTGCCCTCGAGATAGCCGGGGCGGCGGGTGCGGTCACCGAAGCCGGTGCATTGGGTGTCGGGGTTGGGGCCGTAGTTCTGCGGCGTCACCGTCCACTTCAGACCTTCGAAGGCGAGGCCGATCTGGATCGCCCCGAGGCGGGTGCCGGGGCGCACCGCGGTGATCACCGCCTGTTCGGCGGCGGCGTCGCCGGGGCCGGCGAGGACCGGCGCGGCGCCCTTGGCGACCGGCGGCGAATCGACGATGCCGCCCTTGGGGGTGCGCCGGGCGAGGTCGAGGATGCCGACGCCGGTCGAATCGGACTTGAGATAGAGCACGTCGCCGTTCTCGGCGATGGTCACGAAGCGGCGCGACGGGAACTGGTCGGGGCCGATCGGCAGGTCGTAGATCGCATCGAGGCGGCCGCGGCCGTCGTAACGCGCGACATAGGCGACCGAGGCGCCGTCCTTGGTCGGCGGGATGTTCTCGGTGAAGACGTAGACCCCGCCCTTGGCACTGACGTCGAGGATCTCGACGGCGCCCAGGCGGTGCTTCACCTTGACCTCGAAGCGATGGAGGTTGAGCGGATCGTTCTGCGCCCGCACCTCGACCACCGCGCTCTTGCCGTCCTTCTTGGGCAGAATCTCGATGTCGACCGGGCCGAGGCCGTGGGAATTGGCGAATTGCTTGATCGGCGTGTCGAAGGCGTCGGCGGACGCCGCGCGGCCGGCGGCGCTGACCACCTCGGCCTCGCTCGACGGGGCCTGGGAGCCCATCTGGGCGAAGGCCGAGCGGGTGACGTCGTCGACCGCCGAGACGGCACGGGCCGCCACCGGGCCTTCGCCCGACTCCTTGGTGTCGAGGGCGTGGACCTGACCGTCCCAGACGTAGAGCCGATCCTTGATCGCCACCAGATCCTGGGGAATCAGGTCCTCGGGCAGTTGCAGCGCGTCGGGCGCGTCGACCGGTTTGCCGCCGTCCATCGACAGGATGCGGCCGTTGACCTGATCGAGCAGATAGATGCGGCCGTCGCGGCCGGCGTAGATCGCCGAGGGGCCGGTCGGCTCGACGTCGCCGTTGCCGGGAGTGACGCCGATCGAGTTCTTGTCCGAGCCCAGTCCGAACTGGCGCAGCACCTTGGGCTGCTGCGCCTCGGCAGCCATGGCGAACAGGCCGGAGACGAGCAGCGCGGCCGCGACCACCCGGCCCGCCCGCGCGAGGCCGGCCCGCGCAAGGGAGGAGGAATTCCGAAGAGTCCCGTCACTCGCGTTCATCGCATCCTCACAGCAGGCTCACTTCTCGCCGAGATCGACGAAGAGGATGGACAGATCGTCCTTGGGCGTGAAGTCCTTGGCTTCCCAGACGAGGCTGGTCGGGCCGATCTTCGGGGGCGCCCCGGCAAAACAGGTGGCGACCAGCGTGTCGGCGCGCGGCTTGTCGATGGTCAGGCGGAAATTACCGATCGGCCCGCCCCAGCCGGCCCCGGCGCCGAGCGCGAAGCCGACGCGGCGCTGCATCAGCGCGGTCGAGCCGCCGCCGGCCTTGCGTCCGGCGACCAGCGCCTTGCGCAGCGCCGCCTCGCCGGTCTTGTCGAGGCAGACGCCGGCGCGCCCTCCGGCGAGGCGATCGAGGGTCGCCTCGGTGAGGAGGTCGCGGCCGACGATCGGGCGATAGTGATGGACGATCCGCACCGCCTTGCCGGCCGGGAAGGTCTGCATCCAGTGGAAGGTGGTCGAGACGGTCCAGGCGAGGCCGGTCGGGGCGCCTTCGAGCCACACCGCCAAGCCGCGCTCGGCATAGAAGCCCTGCTTGGCCGCCGGCAGCTTGGCCAGGGCCTCGCGGGCGCGGGCGCCGACGTAAGGATTGAGCGCGACGCCGTCGGCGACCAGACGATCGGTGACGTCGAGGCCGAGCACCGAGGCGCGCTGTTCGGCCTGCGGCTTGATCCGGCGGCCGTCGACGTCGACGGTGAAGCCGAGGAAATCGACCGGATCGCCGCCGTCGCGGGCCTCGAAGATCTCGGAGTCGGCCGGTGACAGCACCGGCAGCGGGAAGGCCACCAGGGTGGTGACGTCCTTGTCGCCGGCGTTGAGGAACTCATAGGCGATGTCGATCGCCTTCTCCGAGATGTGCAGATCCTCGGACTTGACGGCCACGCCGGCATTGGCGGGCAGGACCAGACCGCCGGCGACCAGTTCGGGGGTCGACCCGTCGGCCGCCGCCGGACCGGATGCCCAGGCCGTCGCCACGACCGCCGCCAGAACCACCGCCCGCACCCGTGCCGCCGTCACGATCCACCTCCCGGCCCCAGCCGATCGTCGTCGTCCACCCACCTCGAGACCTGCGCGGTCGCGACCGCTCGCTCCGGTCTGCGGCCTGGCCCGGCGGTCAATCCGCGAGCCCCGCGCCGCGCCCGGCAACGGACTGAATTCGTAACCAGATTTCATGGCTTCCTCAAGGCGACGACGTAGCCCTGGACGGGCCGGCCGCCTTCGGTTCGCAAGGCCACGTCTTCGCGCGCCAGAACCGCGAATCCGGCGCCGGCGGCGACCGCGTCGAGATAGGCGGCGGTATGGGCGTAGCGGCCGTGGCCTTCGTGGAGGCGATAGGGACGGCCGTCCTCGGGTGGGAGGCTCTCGACCGTGAACAGCACCAGACCGCCGGGTTTCAGCGCCGTGGCGGCGGCGGCCAGGACGTCGGCGAGGGCGCCGAAGTAGCACAGCGTGTCGGCCGACAGCACCACGTCGTAAGCTACCGGACGCTCGGCCATGGCGGCGGTGATCTCGGCCTTGTCGAGGCGATCGTAGATGCCGCGCAGCTTGGCCTTGGCCAGCATGCCGCCGGACAGGTCGAGCCCGTCGAGGCGAGCGGCGCGCTCCCGCACGAGGGGCCCGACCAGGCCGGTGCCGCAGCCGGCGTCGAGGATCGCCGCGCCGGCGAGATCCGGGGCGACCCGGCCGAGCAGTTCGGCGATCGCTTCGGGGGCCTGATAGCCGAGGCTGCCGAGGGAGGAATCGAAGCTCGAGGCGTAGCTGTCGAAGATCCGTTCGACATAGGCGTCGGCGGCGCGCTCGGGGACGTTCTCGCCGGTCACCGCGGCAAAGTGGTGCTGGGCGTCGGGATCGTCGGGGTCGAGGGCCAGCCAGTCGCGCGCCACGGTCTTGGCCTGCTCGTGCTCGCCCATGGTGGTCAGCGCATAGACCAGCAGCTTGCGCGCAGTGCGCTCGCCCTGATTGACGGCGATCGACTTCCAGAAATAGGAGGTCGCTTCGGCATCGTTGCCCTGGCGATGCAGCGCTTCGCCCATGTTGCGGTAGGCCTGACCGAAGCCCGCTTCGAGCGCGATGGCGCGGCCGAACAGGTCGGACGCCGCGGCGTAGTTGGAGCGGCTCATCTCGATGGTGCCGAGATTGTTGAGCACTTCGGCGGACTCGGGGTTGGCCTCGAGCGCCTGACGATAGATCCGCTCGGCTTCGTCGATGTGGCCGGCGTGGCGCAGCAGCAGCGCGATGTTGGACAGCGCCGACAGGAAGTCGGGCACCAGCTCCAGGCACTTGAAATAGGCGGCCTGGGCGCCGTCGGAATCTTCGACGCACAGGAGGAGATTGCCGAGATTGTTCCAGGCGTGGACGTTGTCGGGCGCGACCGCCACGGCGCGGCGGACGAGCTCGATCGCTTCCGGCGTCTCGCCGAGTTGGTGGCGCAGCAGGCCGTAATAGTGCAGCGCGTCGGGATGGTCGGGGAACTCGGCCAGCACCGCCTTCAGCACCCGCGCGGCATCGTCGAACCGACGCATCCGCATCGCGCCGAGCGACCATTGGACGGCCTCGTCCGGCGTGCCCTCGCGTTCGATGAGCGGGGTCTTGGGTTGGGGTTCGACCATGGCGGCTGTTGGACCTCGTTCGAGCGCGACGCCCGGGCTTCGGGAAGCCGTCGCCCGGGCGGGCGACGGGCGGACGGAGGGTCAGACGAAGAGATGGCCGACGTAGAGCAGCGTGCCCTGGTACCAGAGCTGCGGCACCGCGACGGTGGTCGGCGCGAAGGGCTGGGCCTCGTCGAGGGAGGCGCCGGCCCGCTCGAAGGCCGACCACACCAGTTCGGGGCAGAACAGACGGTCTTCGCCCATCTCGGCGATCCGGGCGACGAGCCCGACCAGTTGACCGCCGCCGCCCGGGGCATGGGCGACGACGTCGGGCTTGTCGAAGCTGCGGCCGAGCCCGGAGAGCACGTGATCGCGGACCTTGAAGGCGGCGGTGGTGCTCAGACCCGGCCGACGATAGACCACGACCTGAGTGTCGCCGTCCTCGCGCATCGCCCCGGAGAGGGGCCGCGCCCGCACCCCCCAGCCGGCGGAATCGACCACCTGGCCGCCGCCGAGCCACAGGCGCACCCGGCTGATCTGCGGCCAGGTCACGGCATAGAGGGTGCGCGACACCGCGACGGTGGCGGTCGACACCAGGAGATCGGCGATCTCCAGATCGGCGGTGGTGATCAGACGGCCGCCGGCCTCCGGATCGTAGGCTATCGTCATGCTGGTTCCTCCCCGATCCGGCCGAAGGTTCGGCGCGGCCGAGCCCGCCGCCGCGCGCCGGATCGAGCGATCCGACGGCGGCGGTCGCGGCGATCACTCCCAGGCGTAGGTGAAGGCGCCGTCGGCGACGCCGACGGTGGCCCGAGTGATCTCCTGCTTGTCGAGGCTGCGCTTCAGGAACTCGCGGGAGAGCGCCGGCAGGATGGTGTTGGTGATGATGTTGTCGATCATGCGCCCACCCGAATCCGGGTCGTTGCACTTGGACACGATGTAGTCGATCACCTCCTGGCCGTAGACGAAGGCGGCCGAATGGTTCTCGCGCACCCGCTTGCCGATCCGGTCGAGCTGGAGGCGGACGATGCCCCCGAGCACGTCGGCGGCGAGCGGGTAATAGGGGATCACCACCAGGCGGCCGATCAGCGCCGGCGGGAACACCTTGAGCAGATCGGGGCGCAGGGCCACGGCGAGGGCCTCGGCGTCCGGCGCGGTGGCCGGATCGCGGGAGCTCTCCATGATCATGTCGGTGCCGACGTTGGAGGTCAGGATGATCAGGGTGTTCTTGAAATCGATCTTGCGGCCGTTGCCGTCCTCCATGATGCCCTTGTCGAAGACCTGGAAGAACAGCTCGTGGACGTCCGGATGGGCCTTCTCGACCTCGTCGAGCAGCACCACCGAATAGGGCTTGCGCCGCACCGCCTCGGTCAGGCGGCCGCCCTCGCCGTAGCCGACGTAGCCGGGAGGGGCACCCTTCAGCGACGAGACGGTGTGGGCCTCCTGGAACTCCGACATGTTGATGGTGATGATGTTGTCCTGACCGCCGTACAGGGCTTCGGCCAGCGCCAGCGCCGTCTCGGTCTTGCCGACGCCGGAGGGGCCGCACAACATGAACACGCCGATCGGCTTGTTCGGGTTGTCGAGCTTGGCGCGGTTGGTCTCGATGCGCTTGGCGATGACCGCGAGGCCGTGGCTCTGGCCGATCACCCGCTTGTTGAGGATCTCCGGCAGGCGCAGGACGTTCTCGATCTCGTCCTTGACCATCCGGCCGACGGGGATGCCGGTCCAGTCGGAGACCACCGCGGCGATCGCCTGATCGTCGACGTGGGCGTAGATCTTGCGGTGTTCGGCGTCGATCGCATCGAGGGCGTCGAATTTGGTCTTGAGCTCGGTGCGGATCGCCTCGACGTCGGCCTCGGGCTCGGCGAGACGGGTGCGCAGCGCGCCGATCTCCTCGACCAGCGTCTGCTCTCCCGCCCATTCGGCTTCGAGGCCCGCGAGTTTCTCGGCGGCGGCGGCGAGTTCGACCTCGATCTCGGCGAGGCGTTCGCTGTCGTCGACACCGAGGTCGCGATCGGCGGTGAGCGCCGCCTTCTCCTTCTCGAGCGTCTCGATGTCGACGCGGGTGTCGGCGACGCTGGCCGGCGTCGAGGACTGGGACACCGCGACGCGGGCGCAGGCCGTATCGAGCAGGCTGATCGCCTTGTCGGGCAACTGGCGCGCCGGGATGTAGCGGTGGGACAGTTCGACCGCCGAGACCACCGCCGCGTCGGAGATCTTGACCTTGTGGTGCTTCTCCATCGGCCCGGCGATGCCGCGCAGCATGATGATGCCGGTCTTGACGTTGGGTTCGTCGACCATCACCGGCTGGAAGCGGCGGGTCAGCGCCGGGTCCTTCTCGATGTACTGGCGATATTCCGACCAGGTGGTGGCGGCGACGGTGCGCAGCGTGCCGCGGGCGAGCGCCGGCTTGAGCAGATTGGCGGCGTCGCCGGTGCCGGCCTGGCCGCCGGCGCCGATCAGCGTATGAGCCTCGTCGATGAACAGCACGATCGGGGTCGGCGAGGACTGGACCTCGTCGATCACCGAGCGCAGGCGCTGTTCGAATTCGCCCTTCATCGAGGCGCCGGCCTGCATCAGGCCGATGTCGAGGGCGAGCAGCTTGACCCCCTTCAAGGGCGGCGGCACGTCGCCGCTGGCGATGCGTTGGGCGAGGCCCTCGACGATCGCGGTCTTGCCGACGCCGGCCTCGCCGGTGAGGATCGGGTTGTTCTGGCGCCGACGCAGCAGCACGTCGATGCACTGGCGGATCTCGTCGTCGCGCCCGAGCACCGGGTCCATGCCGCCGGCCTTGGCCTTGGCGGTGAGATCCTGGGAATAGCGGTCGAGGGCGGTCTGGCTCTTGGAGCCGGAGGCCGCGTCGGCCCCGGCGGTGCCGGCGGCGCGCAGGCCCGAGCCGTCCATCGGCCGCAGGGTGTCCTCCTGCGAGATCATCCAGATCTTGGCGTGTTCGTTGGACAGCACATCCGGATTGATCTTGCCGAACTCGCTCGACAGCGCGGCGAAGGCGCGGCGCAACTCGTTCGACTTGAGGCCGGCGAGCAGGAGATGGCCGGTGCGGATCTGGGTCTCGCCGAAGAACAGCGTGGCATAGTGCCAGGCGCGGTCGAGCAGATCGATGATGGTGTTGGAGACCCCCGGCATCTCCGTCTCGTTGCGGCGGAAGCCTTCGACGACGCGGCCGACGTCGGTCAGGATCTTGGCCCGGTCGATCTTGAAATGGTCGAGGGTCAGGCCGATGTCGGTCCGTTCCTCGGGCAGCACGTGGAGAATCCAGTGCGCCAGTTCGACGTGCCGGTTGCCCGACCCTTTGGCGTGGCGCATCGCCTTGAAGAAGGCTTCGTAGCCGACACGGTTCAATTTGCCGGTGACCGCCTCGAGACTGATATCGGACATGCCTTCCCCCTATCGCATCCGGAGCTTCCGGTTGACGCTTCCCCTACCCCTTGGCCCGCCGCGCGCGCAGGCGCTCGGCGAGATCGAAACGCGCATCGATGCGCTCGCTGGTGTCGTCCGGCGAGACCTTCGGTGCGAGCCATGACGTCCAGCCGATCCGTCCGGCTCTCCCCAGCCGCATGGGTCGGATCTCGCGCGCCGGAAGGGCCGGTTCGACCTCCCATTCCAGCAGATCGCCGAGATAGAAATAGACGAGGTCGGCGATCGGCTCGGCGAGCGCGCCGACCGGCAGCACCTTCTCGTATTCGGCGAGGTCGGCGACGTGCAGACGGATCCGAATCTTGTCGGAGACGCTGAAGAACGTCGCCCCGAGCATCACGTCGGAGCCGAGCCCGGCATTGGCGCCGCCGATCCGGGTGCGGTCCTCCGGCTCGACCGGCAGGCGCGAACCGACGAACTCTTCGACCTCGGCCCTGAGCCCGAGCACCCCGAGGAACAGCTGCTCGAGCCGCACCGCCGACTTGGCGGCCGGGCCGGCGAGGCCGGCGTGGGCGAGCTTCTGGGCGTCGGGGACGGTGTCGAGGTCGCGATAGATCGCCGTGCCGAGGCCGATGGTCGAACCGATGTAGGCGGCGAAGCGATCCTCGGCCGGGCGCTCGTGTTGGGCGATCGGGCGCGAGTCGGCCCAGGCGCGATAGAACAGCTGCAGCGGGCGATGGTTGAACAGGTCGAGGAAGCGGACGAAGGAATCGTCGCGGGCGTCGAGCCAGACCTTGGCCTCTTCGTTGGTGGTCAGCGGCAGCGCGCCCTGCGGCCCGAGGAGCCCGAGGAACTTGACCAGGATCCGCCAGCGGCCGTCGCCGAGGTCGGTCGCCTGTTCGAGGTTGGAGGCGGGAAACTCGAAGAACGGGTTCTGGCCGAGCTTGGCGTAGTCCTCGCGCCGCGTCGCGGCGTGGCCGATGCGCGGTTGCTCGGGGCGGCTGCGCTCCAGCCGACGCAGGGTGGTGAAGAAGTCGTGGCGCCAGGGTTCGGCGCGAAGCCCCTCCAGCCAGGTCACAACGGCCTCCGCGAGCCGAGCCGCACCGGCCAGCGCATGATCACGCCGCGCTCGACCGAGCGCACCACCGTCTGGGTGAAGTTGTTGATGCCGACGTAATCGGCGAAGAAGCGATCGAGCACCGCCCCCAACAGATAGGCGCCGCTGCCCTCGAAGCTCTTCTCGTCGATGGTCACGGTGATCTCGAGGCCGCGGGCGGCGCCGACCCCGGTCTCGCGGCGGACACGCCGCACGATGGGGCGCGAATCGAGCGAGCGGATGCCGTCGATGCGGCGCTCCACCGCGGCGTCGCGCTGATCGGCGAACAGCGCCAGCATCTCGCGCAGCGACTGGCCGTTGCGGCCGGCGGCGCGCGAGATCAGGCCGAGGTGGTTGTGGGCGAGCATGTTGACCAGCCGCCAGGTCACCGAGCCGGTGGAGGCGGTCTCGAGCCGCGAGCGCAGGTGACTGACCACCGGCTCGCGCGGGATGGTCGGTCCGGCGACGCATTGGAATTCGAGGTCGGTATCGTCGAGCAGGCGGAAGTCGGCACCGCCCTCCCCGACCGGCAGGGCCTCGGTGAGGTGGCGGTTGGAGCACAGCGCCCGCAGACTGAGCTCGCTGACCCCGGGATGATCGTCGTCGAAAGTCGCCGGCTCGATCAGCGATAGATACATTTCGGTGCCGGTGTAGTCCGAGGCGCCGCCGAAGCGGCGTTCCTGGGCGGAGCGCCGCCGGGGCATGCGACGGATGGTATAATAGAGCTTGCTCGGGGCCTGATGGGGATCGCGCGGCGCCGAATAGAGCGGCAGCACCGGCACCTTTTCGGCGGTGCCGGGATAATGGGCGAATACCTCGAGGACCCGGTGGGGCTCGAAATCGATCGGCCGCGAGCGGTCGGGGACGACGTGATACTCGTGCTGAGCGGACTTGACCGGAATGCGGTCGGTGGTCTTCTCGAACAGATTGATCGCCGGCGACGCATAGAGCGCGAAGAAGTCCTTGCCGATCGCCGAGGCGAGCCGCGGCTGGACCTCGTCGAAGACCACGTAGAGGTCGAAGGACTTGGCGGCGATGCGCCGCACGACCCGGTCGAGGTCGATCAGACGGAACCCTAGGTACTTGCGCGCGAAGACGAAATAGTCGCGCAGCAGGGCGAAGCCGTGGAAGATCCGGGTATCGCGCGGGAACAGCGATTCCTCGGGCGCGAAGCCCAGTTGCAGCAGCGACCCGTCCTCGACGGGAATCGCCACGGGATCGCCGAAGGCGTCGAAGTGGCGCACCCAGATGCCGACGCGATGGGCGAAGATCTGCTCGTAGAGGCCGACCGCGTCGGATTCCTGGCCGCGCAGATAGATCGGCAGTTCCTTGATGCGGACGCGCGCGGCGTGGAGCTCGGGCTTGCCGCTCGCATCGGCATCGGCGGTCTCGGCGTCGGGGCGATCGGCCATGCGGGTGGTGAAGGACAGGCGCAGCGCGGCGCGGGCATTGGCGCCGACCGGCAGGCCGGCGGCCTGGAGCGCGGCATTCGCCGTGACGTAGTCGGCGGCGACGAGTTCGAACGGCCACAGCCAGATGTCGGAGGTCAGCCGGTAGCGGCAGGCGATGCGGCGGTCGCGCTCGAGATAGGTCGCGTCGATATAGGCGCCGGCCTTGGCCCGTTTGCCCTCGAGCAGGACCGGATCGCCGAAGGGCGGGCGGGCCTGGACGATCGCCGCCGACGGGGTCGGGGCGAGAAAGTCGGGAATCAGCTGTTCGAGCAGGTTCGAGGTGAATTCGGGGAACTCGTGGCGCAGCTTCAGCTGGACGCGGGCGGCGAGGAAGGCCGAGCCCTCCAGCAGGCCGCTGATCATCGGGTCCATGCGATCGTCGACGAGACCGCCGAGGCGGTCGGCGATGCCCGGATACTCGTCCGCGAATTCCTTCGCATGCTCCCGGAGGAGGCGCAGTTCCTGATTGTAGAGCTCGAGAAACTCGCGATCCATGGAACGCCTATACCCTGCTCAACACGATCTTGCCGCTGTCGACTTCGACGTCGGCGACGAATTCGACGGGTACGTTCTCGGGCGACATGGTGATCTCGGCGGCGACGTAGAAGCGCACCTTGAGTTCGTCGATGCCGACGGTGCGGTCGCGGCGCACCTTGACGGTGTGGCCGGCGAGGCGCGGCTCGAATCGGCGGAAGGCCGCCTCCAACTCGGCGACGATGTCATCGACGCCCTTCTCGTCGATCGACCGGTGGACGATGTCGGGGATGCCGAAATTGAGGATCGAATCGGCGACGTGGGGGACGTCGTCGAGGCGCTGGGTCGAATTGAGATTGATGGTGTTGAGCAGCGCTTCGAGATCGCGGGCGACCTCGCGACGCAACACCGCCTCGGTCACCAGCGACCCGGCGGAGGCACGGCGACCGGCGATCACCCGCTCGCCACGGTCGCGCAGGTCGAGCTTCTTGGTGGCGTCCTTGGCGGCATGGGCGGCGCGGAACGCATACATCAACGGCGCCCCGACCCGGACCTGTCTGCTCTGCGTCGCCATCGCGTCGACATCCTCCGAACAGGAACCGATCCGAACGGATCGCGGGCGGGACCGGAGGCATCCGGCGGCAGGCGCGGCCGAGGAGCGCTCGGCCGAAAGTCTTACGTCGCGCGGCGACGTCGCGATCTCGCTGCGTGGGACCTCCGCGGCGGGCGATCATCCGCCGCGACGCCGAAGTCGCAGCCGGGGAATCGCGGTCACGGGCGCCGACTTCGGCCGAAAACCGACCGACCCCGGCGCCCGCCGACCTCATCCGAACCCCGCCGATGCGGCACCCGAACGGTCCCGTCCGACGTCGTCGCAGACCGTCGTCGTCACCTCGATCCGCGACTCGGACAACCCGAGCACCGCGGAACCGCGATCGACTTCGCGGATCGGTCCGGCGCATCAAGCCCGGACGATCCGCGACCCGCCGTCACCCTCCCGCGCGCGTCCCGCAATCCCGGAGCACCACGCCGAACGACCGACGGCCGACGGAAGCGAAGCGCCGACCCGGCGGCCCGCCCGAAGGCGAAGACCGGGTCGGCGGAAGGCGTACGATCAGACCTCGATGTGCGCGCCGGTGTCCCAGCCGAGGGACGACGACTCGCCGGCGCTGCCGGTCGCGGTCTGGGCGGTGTAGGTGGCCTTGAACTTGCGGAAGTTGAAGGTGATGCTCTCGGTGAAGGCACCGCCCTCGCCGCCGCCGCCGAAGGCCAGGCTCGAGATGAAGACCTGCTCGAACTCGACCTTGTAGTAGGTCACCGGGGTCTTGCCGCCGACCTTCAGCAATTCGAAGGTCGCCTTGGGGAAGTGCTCGCCCTGCAGCAGGTTCTGAGCGATGTAGGTCGAGGTTCCGTCGACGGTCTTCTGGAAATGGAAGTCCTGTACGACGCCCTTGCCGGTGCCGGAGCCCGAGCCGATCTGACCGCTGCCGTGGTTGGACGCGCCCCAAGACCAATTGAGCACGTCGATCCAGCCCTGATGCTTCGAATCCTGAGATTCGCCCTTCAGTTCACCGATCTTGATGAATGCAAAATTCGCAGCCATTTTATTTCCTCCTGAACAATTGCGGAGGGAAGAGCCGAACGGCCCGTCCGCCCGACGGGTGTATGAGACGGGGTGCGGGCGAAGCCGCACCGCCGCCGGAATTCAAAGACGTCCCCAGCCGTTCGTCGAACGAACCGCACTGGTCACTTCTGCCCACCCGGCAACCGCGACACGAGACTCATGCCGACATCCATGCCTTCCAACTGGAAGTGCGGACGCAGATAGAAACGCGCGTTGTAATAGCCGGGATTCTCCTCGTTGGCCTCGACCTTCACTTCGGCGGCGGCCAGCGGCTTGCGGGCCTTCTGGATCTCCGACGAGACGGCCGGATTGGGGTCGACGTACTGAGTGATCCACTCCTGCAGCCAACGCTGCAGTTCCGCGGTCTCCTTCATCGACCCGACCTTGTCGCGAACCATGCACTTCAAATAATGCGCGAAGCGCGACACGGCGAACATGTACGGCAGTCGGGACGACAGGTTGTCCGAAGCCGTCGCCTCGGGCTTGTCGTATTTCTTCGGCCGATACACCGACTGGGCCCCGATGAACGCTGCCTTGTCGGTGTTCTTGCGATGTATCAGCGGAATAAGGCCGGATTTGGCCAACTCCGCCTCACGACGATCGGTGATGGCGATTTCCGTCGGACACTTCAGATCGACGCCGCCGTCGTCGGTCGGGAAGGTGTGGGTCGGCAGGTTGACGACCTCGCCGCCGGACTCGACACCGCGGATACGGGTGCACCAGCCGTATTCCTTGAAGGCCCGATTGACGTTGACCGCCATGGTGTAGGCGGCGTTCATCCAGGCGTAGCTGGCGCCCTTGTGACCGTCGGTCTCTTCTTCGAAGGCGAAGGCCTCGACCGGCTCGGTCTTGGCGCCATAGGGCACGCGCGACAGGACGCGCGGCAGGCACAGGCCGAGATAGCGCGAATCCTCGCTGTCGCGCAGGCTCTTCCAGGCGGCGTATTCCGGCGTGTCGAACACCTTCGACAGATCGCGCGGGTTCATCAGCTCGGTCCAGCTGTCCATGCCGAGGAGCGTCGGCTCGGCGGCGGCGAACAGCGGGGCATGGGCGGCGGAGGAGATGCGGCTGAGGTCGCGCATCAACTGCACGTCGGCCGGCAGATGGCTGAAGTAGTAGTCGCCGACCAGCGCGCCGTAGGGCTCGCCGCCGAGCTGACCGAACTCCTGCTCGTAGATCTTCTTGAAGAGCGGGCTCTGGTCCCACTTGGCGCCCGGATAGAGGCGCAAGTTGCGGTAGAGCTCGGTCTTGGACGTGTTGAGGACGCGGATCTTGAGGTTCGCGTCGGTCTCGGAGTTGTTGATCAGATACTGGAGACCACGCCAGGCGCTCTCGATCTGCTGGAACTCCGGCGCGTGGATGATCGCATTGACCTGGGCGGTGAGCTTCTGGTCGATGCGCGCGATGATCTCCTCGATGGTGTCGAGGACATCGTCCTTGATGACGCTGGTGTCGGCGAGCGCTTCCTTGACCAGGGTCGAGACGGCGCTCTCCACTTCGGTCGCGGCCCGCTCGGTCCGCGGCTTGAAGCTCTGCTTGAGGAACTCGGCGAACTCGTCGGCGGTCTGCTCGACGCCGGCGGCGCCCTGGGAGTCGCGAAGCGCGTCGGTACTCATTCCTTCACCTCACCGTCTTGGGATTCGGACGCCGGAGCGGCGACGGCGCGTTCCTTGAGGAGCGCCATCAACTGCGGGTCGGACAGGAGCTTCTTCAGCGCGTCTTCGGCGGAGACCTTGCCGTCCATGTAGCGCAGCAGGTTGGCGAGCTGCGTGCGGGCTTCGAGCAGGGTCTTGAGGGCCGGCACCTGCGAGGCGACGGCGGCCGGGCTGAAATCGTCCATCTTCTGGAACGTCAGCTTGACCGGCATCTGTTCGCCCGCCGTCTCCGACAGGCGGTTCTCGACACGGAAGGACACCGCCGGCTTGATCGCCGCCATGCGGTTCTCGAAGTTGTCCATGTCGAAATCGAGGAACGTCCGATCCGCGAAGTCGGGCTTCGCCACGTCGGAAGCGTTGCCCGAAAGATCGGAGAGCACGCCCATCACGAACGGGATTTCGACCTGCTTCTCCGCATCATAAGGATCTTCGTAGGTGATGTGCACGCGGGGCGGGCGATTACGTCTGATGAACGCTTGACCGCTACTGGTGGCCATGAACGGATCTCCCTGCTCTCCAAACAACCAGACAGAACATCCGGAACTTTCCGGATTGTCGGGCCATCGGTGAATTGTTTCAAGCTCGATTCGTACGCATTTCCAAGTTTTTCCGAGTCACCTCCCCTGCTGGTCCCTTCGTCGACGAAGAGACGGCGCGACGCGGGCTACCAATCGTCTCCCTTCATCGACTGGAGCATCGCGTCGGAGAAGAAGTCCTTCATCAGCGAAACGAAATCACGCTCCGCCAATTCACGTGCGCGGGCGATCAGGACCGGAACGGCACTTCCGGGCTCGGCGGTGCGGAAGAACATCTGGACGAGATCCAGCAAGCGCAGCGCGTCGCGTCGATTGCCGACGGTGAAGTCCGGCCCCTCCTCGGCGCCCTCTTCGGGTTCGGGTTCCGGCTCGGCCTCCCAGCCCTCGGCGGTGGCCTCGGAGAGCTTGTCGAGCATGATGGCGAGCGAAGACTGGCCGACCTTGAGATAGGCCTTGGCGGCATAGTCGGGCAGCAGAGTGCGCACCACCTCGGCGAAGGGCTGGTTCGACACCTTCTGGGCGTAGCGCAGCAGCAGCAGCGCCGGGCTCGACGGCTCGTGGCGCTGGAAATAGTCGGCGGCGGCGGCGAGCGCGCGCAGGGCACTGCGACGGTCGACGACGGTTGCGACGGCCCCCGGCGAGGGTCCACCGGCGACGGCGACGCCGCCGAAGGACGCCGGGGCGCCGCTCGCCGACGGGTCGTCGGAGTCGTCGCCGGTGTCGGGGGTGCCCTCGGCGGGCGAAAGCGCGGCGGAGGGATCGCGTCGGGCGACGTAGCCGTCGAGGAACTCGGTGATCTCCTGGGCCTGGGCCCGCATCTTCTCGAGGTGGACGCGGTTGTCGTAGTCGCCCTTCTCGATGGTCAGGGCATCGATGGCGTCGGCGGCGGCGACGATCCGGGCATAGCGATCACGCCGGTCGATCAGCGCCGGCAGCTCGGCCTCGAGGAAGGCGCGTTCGATCGCGCCCTGTTCCACCGCCGGTTCGCCTTCGCGGGCCGGGATCTTGCCGGCGGCGACCTGACAGGCGCGCCAGCCGAGCGGGCCGGTGCGGCGGCTGTTGACGATCGGCGCATATTGCAGCGGCAGGATGGTGTGGGGGCCGTCGTCGAGGGCGGTGAGGGTCGCGACGCGATAGAGGTAGTCGGAGCCCTCGCCCTGGGGATGGACCTCGGCCCAGCGGCCGTCGAGGGCGGCGACGATGACCTCGAGGGCGTCGCAGAAGCGATCGAGGTCGCGGCCGAGGATCGCCAATTTGGCATAGAGCACCAGCAGGCGGAGATCGCGGGTGCGGTCGAGCAGGCCTTCGATGGTGGCGAATTCGCTCTTGTAGTCGATCGAGGCGCGATCGAAGGCGAAGAACGACTGCGGCAGCAGGCCCTCGGCGCGGGCGGTGTAGTTCATGAACTCGGGATCGCCGGCCAGATCGAGATCGGGCCCGCAAGGTTCGTCGTCGGAAACGGGTTCGAGAAAGCTCGCGACGTCGACCTTCGCCATGCGGCAATTCCCCGCCACCGGAAACAATAAGGACACATCCCAAACGGACGACTCCATATCGTCCCATTTTCGAATGGGTTGCAAGCCCCTCCAATGGCACGGATTCACGCTTCGCGCCGGGGGTGTGGCGGCGCGCGACAAAGCCGGTGCGGGCGCGCCGGGTCGGGCGCGCCCGCGGGGCCAGGACGGCGCGCGGGTGGGGGGCCGCGCGATCCGTCGGCTCAGTGACCGCCGCCGGCGGAGCCGGCGCCGCGGGGGCGACGCATCAGGCCGGCGAGGAAGACGAGGGCCACGAACAGCAGGGTGAGGACGAAGAAGACGTCGCCGATCGCCCAGACGATCGCCTCACGGCGGACGATGCCGGCGAGCTTGGAGACCGCCGCCAGGCCTGCGTCGGAGCCGCGATCGGCCATCGCCAGGGTCAGGCTGGCCAGCATCTCCTCGGCCTTGGTGTGGCCCCAGGCGACGGAGTCGTGCAGGCGGGTGAGGTGGAGGTCGATGCGGTCGTTCATCAGCGAATTGATCAGCGCCAGGCCGACGGCGCCGCCGAGGTTGCGGGTGAGATTGAACAGGCCGGAGGCGTTCTTGATCCGCGCCGGCGGCAAGGTGCCGAGGGCCAGATTGTTGATCGGCACCATGCAGGTCATCAGCGAGAAGCCGCGCAGCATCTGCGGCACCAGCAGTTCCCAGAAGTCCCAGTCCTTGGTGACATAGGAGGCCTGGAAGGTGCCCAGTGCAAAGCCGAGGAAGCCGAGGCCGATCATCAGGCGGGGATCGACCTTGGTCATCAGGCGGCCGACGATCGGCGCGGCGACGAACATGCAGATGCCGGTGACGAACATGGTCTCGCCGATCATCAGGGCGGAATAGCCGCGCACCCGGGCGAGATAGACCGGATAGAGATAGGTCAGCCCATAGAGGCCGATGCCCATCACGAAGGAGAACAGGCTGCCGGTCCAGAAGTTGCGGTCGCGGAAGGCACCGAGATCGACGATCGGTTGGCGGGCGGTGAAGGCGCGCCAGAAGAACAAGAGCCCGCCGGCGGCCGAGACGGCGGCGGTCATGGTGATCAGGTCGCTGTCGAACCAGCCCTTGGCCGGGCCCTCCTCCAGGACGTATTCGAGCGCGCCGAGGAAGGCCGCCATGCCGGCGAGACCGGCCCAGTCGAAGTTGTCGTAGAGGCTGAGATCGGGTTCGTCGAAGTCGACCAGCGTCCAGGTGGCGATGGTCACCAGGATGCCGGGCACGATGTTGACCAGGAACAGCCAGTGCCAGGAGAACAGGTCGGTGAGATAGCCGCCGACGGTCGGGCCGATGGTCGGGGCCAGGGTGGCGACGAGGCCGATGATCGGGGCGACCAGCGGCTGCTTCTCGCGCGGGAAGATGGTGAAGGCCGACGCGAAGACGGTCGGGATCATCGCGCCGCCGATGAAGCCCTGGAGCGCCCGCCACAGAATCATCTCCTCGATGGTCGTCGAGGTGGCGCACATCAGGCTCATCAGGGTGAAGCCGGCGGCGGAGGCCGCGAACAGCCAGCGCGTCGACAGGAGGCGCGACAGGAAGCCGGACAGCGGGATCATCACCACTTCGGCGATGAGGTAGCTGGTCTGGACCCAGGCGACTTCGTCGGCTGAGGCCGACAGGCCGGCCTGGATCTCCGACAGCGAGGCGGAGACGATCTGGATGTCGAGGATCGCCATGAACATGCCGAAGACCATGCTCATGAAGGCGAACAACCGACGCCGATCGAACGAAGGCGCGGCGGCGGCGCGCGGCGGCAGAGTGGCGTCGGTCACGGCGAACTCCTCTCCGCTCAGCGGGTGACGACGTCGACGGCGACCGACAGGCCGGGCCGCAGCACGCCCTCGCGGGCGACCTCCGGCGCGACGGCGATCTTGACCGGCACGCGCTGGACGATCTTGGTGAAGTTGCCGGTGGCGTTCTCCGGCGGCAGCAGCGAGAACTGGGCACCGGAGCCGGGGGCGACGCTGACGAGGCGGCCCTCGATGACCCGCGAGCCCAGCGCATCGACGGTGAACTCCACCGGCTGGCCGGGCTTCAGGCGGGCGAGCTGGGTCTCCTTGAAGTTCGCTTCGATGTAGACCTTGTCGAGCGGCACCAGGGCGAGCAGCCGGGTTCCGGGCTGGACATATTGGCCGACCTGGACGGCGCGGTTGCCGACGACGCCGTCGACGGGGGCGCGGACCTGTGTGAACTCGAGGTCGCGGTGGGCCTTGTCGAGGGCGGTCGACAGTTCGGCGCGGACCCGCGAAGCTTCGACGATCTGGGCCTGGAACACCGCCAGGGCGCCCTTGGCGGCGGCGACGCCGGCTTCGGCGACGGCGACGGCGGCGCGAGTGCGGTCGCGGTCGGCCTTGGCCTGATCGAGGCGCTGCTGGGTGCCGGCATTGGACTTGACCAGGGCGCCGGCCCGTTCGAAGTCGCTCTCGGTGCGTTCGACGTCGGAGCGCACCGAGGCGAGCTGGGCCTCGGCCTGGGCGATCGTGGCCTGCTGAGCCTCGGACTGGGCGGCGATGCGGGCGATGGTGGCGTCCTGGGTGGCGATGCGGTCGCTCGCCGCGGCGATCGCCAGGCGGTAGTCGCCGTCGTCGATCTCGGCGAGGACGTCGCCGGCGGCGACGCGGGCATTGTCCTCGACCAGCACGCGGGTGACGTGACCGGTGGCCTTGGCGGCGATGGTCGAGACGTCGGCGCGCACGAAAGCATCGTCGGTGGAGACCAGGAAGCGTCCGACGGTGGCGTAGGACCAGCCCTTCCAGCCGGCCAGCCCGAGCGCGACGACGCCGACCAGTGCGAGCACCAGGGGACGGTTGGAGCGCTTCTTGGCCGGCGCCGCGGGGGCGCTGCGGGCCGCTTCGGCATGGGGCAGTTCGGTGACGGTGGCGCCGCGGGCCTGCGGCGACGGGGTGCCGACGCCGCGGGGGGAAGCGGCTTCGCTGTGAGCGGTGGTGGTGTCGCCGCGGGTCATGGTGGTTCCTTCCGAAATCTCGGGACCGGTCGCGGGGTGATCCGGGCGAAACCGGGTCGAACCTGCGGGAAAGGCCATCGACCGAACCGTTCGGTCATTTGAGATTGACATAGATCAACCGAGCGCCTAGATCAAGACCGAACCGAACCGTTCGGTCATTTTCTCATCCCGTGGGGTGGGAATGGTTACCGAATGGGTGCGGTAGGACGTCGGAGTTGCGGTACGACGGCGGAGTGAAGGGTTGCGGGCGATCGGCGGCCGGCCGACTTGCGAAGGTCGAGCGACGGCGGTTCGTCCGGCGGCGGGGGATCGCTCGCCGGGCCCGGATCGGTTGCGACGGACGATCCACCGGCGACGGGGGATCGGCGGCGGACCCGAGGATCGGGCACGGTCGGCGGCGGTTCGCGCGGCGGCCGGCAACCCAAGCGATGCGGGAGGTCGGAATCCGCCAGGCGACGGACGGGGGTCCGGGCTCTGCGGTCCCCGCACGGACGGCGGCAGGACGGGGAAGACGTCGGCGGGATCTGCCGCCACTTCCGATCTGGACCGGAGTCGCCCGTGGGCGCACAGTCGGTTCGAAACCCGTGGGGCGACCGGTGACGGTCGGCGCACGAAGGTCACGGTGAAACGCAGACCCCGATCGGGAACGATGCGGCGGCCGGCGAAGAGAGACGAGAACGGCGATGTCCGACATTCACGACAGCGATTTGCGCCTGCAGACGGCCGATCCCGAGGCGGCCCCGGTGCCGATGCCCGGCCACAACGACGAGAAGGCGCGCCAGATCCTCGACGGGGCGCGGGCGGTGTTCCTGCGCGACGGTTTCGACGGCGCCTCGATGAACGACATCGCCAAGGTCGCCGGGGTCTCCAAGGGCACGCTCTACGTCTATTTCCAGTCGAAGGACGCGCTGTTCGAAGCCTTGGTCCGTCACGACAAGCGCCAACAGGCCGAGCAGATGTGCCGCTGGCAGAGCGAGGGCGGCGACATTCGCACCGTCCTGACCCGGGTCGGGCGATCGCTGCTGACCATGATGGCCCAGCCCGACCACATCGCCCAGGTGCGTACGGTGATGGCGGTGGCGCCGAAGTTCCCGCAGATCGGCCGCGCCTTCTACGAGGCCGGACCGGTGTTCGGTCTGCGGCGGTTGTCGGCTTATCTCGACCGGCAGGTCGCCGAAGGGCGCCTGGAGATCGCCGACAGCCGCAAGGCGGCGCTGGTGTTCATCCAGATCTGTCAGTCCGACATCCACAAGCGCCTGATGTTCTGCGTCGAGGAGGCGGCCGATCCGGCCGAGATCGACGAGGCGGTGGCCGATGCGGTCGACATCTTCCTGAAGGTCTACGGCAAGCCGTGAGCGGCGAGCCCGGGCGCCGCGGCATCGCCCGTCGTGAAGATCCGTCGGGCCGCGCGACGGCGGGAGTCGGTGTGACGCGGAACCTCAGAGACCGATCGAGACCGTCGATGTCGCCCGGCGAACTCGACTACCGCTTCGACACCGCCGCCGCGCCGGAGGGCCGGGCCGAGTTGGCGCGCCTGATTCGCGACGTGTTCGATCTCGACGTCACGCCACTCGACCGGTTCGGCCACGATCCGAGCCTCGTCTCGTTCGGCTGGTGGCGCGGGCCCGATCTGGTCGCCAACGTCGATCTGGTGCAGCAGACGCTGTGGCTCGACGGCGACCGGGTCGAAGCCCTCGGCGTGCAGTCGGTGGCGGTGCGGCCGGCCTGGCGCGGGCGCGGCCTGTTCCGCGACCTGATGGACCGGGCGCTCGCCCACGCCGCCGCGCGGGTTGCCGTGGTGACGCTGACCACCGAGACACCGGCGCTCTACACGCCCTTCGGGTTCCGGGAAATCGTCGAATCGTGGTTCGGCGGCCCCCTGGTGCCGGGGGGCGCGCGGCCGCACCATCGGCGGCTGTCGCTCGAAGACACCGCCGACGTCGCGCTGATCCGCGCGATGTTCGCGCGCCGGACCCCGGTGTCGCGGGTCGCGGCGGTCACCGATCATCCGGCGCTGTTCTTCCTCAAGGCGCTGGAGAGCCCGGAGATCGCGCTGGTCCATCTCGCCGAGCTCGACGCGGTGGTGGCGGTCGAGGATCGCGAGCCCGACGTGCTGACGCTGTGGGACGTGGTCGCGCCGACCATCCCGAGGCTCACGGCGATCGCCGCGGCGCTGGGCGGCCGGGCGAACCGGGCGCGGGTGCTGGTGACGCCGGACCGGCTCGGCTGGGAGCCGGCGGAGATCGTCGCCGAGGACGCCGGATTGATGGTGCGCGGGGCCTTCCCGCCCGAGGGCCGGCCGTTCATGCTGTCGGCGATGCGGATCTGAGGCGCCCGGCGCCCCCCCAATACGAAACCGGCCGCGGAAGGGCAGTTCCGCGGCCGGTCCGATCGAAGGGTGTACGTGCGTGTCAGCGAATGACGCGGGCGCCCTTGCCCTTCATGATCGCTTCGACTTCCTTGACGTTGACCATCGAGGTGTCGCCGGGGGTGGTCATGGCCAGCGCGCCGTGGGCCGCGCCGTATTCGACCGCCGCCTGCGGACCCTTGCCTTCCATGAAGCCGTAGGCGAGACCCGAGGCGAAACCGTCACCACCGCCGACGCGGTCGTAGATCTCGAGGTTCTCGCGCATCGGCGCCTCGTAGAACGCGCCGCCGGCATAGATCACCGCGCCCCAGTCGTTGACCGAAGCGGTCTTGGCGTTGCGCAGCGTGGTGGCCGCCACCTTGAAGTTCGGATAGGCCTTCACGGCCGTCTCGATCATCTTCTTGAAGTTGGCCGGGTCGATCTTCGAGATGTGCTCGTCGAGGCCTTCGACTTCGAAGCCGAGGCAGGCGGTGAAGTCTTCCTCGTTGCCGATCATCACGTCGACGTGGTGAGCGATCGTCCGGTTGATCTTCTGCGCGCCTTCCTTGCCGCCCTGGCTCTTCCACAGCTGGCCGCGGTAGTTGAGGTCGTAGGAGACGATCGTGCCGTACTTCTTGGCGATCTCGACCGCCTCGATCACCACTTCCGAGGTGTTGGGGGCGAGCGCCGCGAAGATGCCGCCGGTGTGGAACCACCGCACGCCCTCTTCACCGAACAGCTTCTCCCAGTTCACTTCGCCGGGCTTGATCTGCGAGGCCGCGGAGTAGCCGCGGTCGTTGCAACCGAGCGCGGCGCGGGGCCCATAGCCCTTCTCGGTGAAGTTCAGGCCGACGCGGGTGTTGCGGCCGATGCCGTCGAACTCGCGCCAGATGATGTGCGAGGTGTCGACGCCGCCCTGCATGATCAGGTCTTCGGCGAGCCAACCCACGTCGTTGATCGGCAGAGCGGTGACCACCGAGGCGCGCTTGCCCCAGCACTTGCGCATGGCGCGGGCGACGTTGTACTCGCCGCCGCCTTCCGACACCTGGAAGGTGCGGGTGGTGCGCACCCGGCCGAAGCCGGGATCGAGGCGCAGCATCACTTCGCCGAGCGAGACGCAGTCCCACTTGACGTCTTCGGCCTTACGGATGTTCAGAATGTTGTCGGCCATGGTTCACTTCCCCCGGATCGAGCGGACGAGGGCGATCGTCTCGCGCACCTTGGTCTCGATGCCCTTGTAGTCCTTGGCGGCGAGCAGTTCCTTGGTGATCAGGTTGGACCCGACGCCGGCGCAGACGATGCCCGCTCCGAACCACTTCTTCAGCGATTCTTCAGTCGGCTCGACGCCGCCCGTCGGCATGATCTTGGTCCAGGGGCACGGGCCGAGCATCGCCTTGACGAACTCGGGGCCGCCGACCGAGGAGCCGGGGAACACCTTGACGATCTCGCAGCCGAGCTCTTCGGCCTGACCGATTTCCGAGGCCGAGCCACAGCCGGGGCTGTAGGGGATCTTGCGGCGATTGCAGACCTTGGCGACGTCGGGGTTGAGCAGCGGTCCGACGACGAACTTGGCGCCGTTGGCGATGAACAGACCGGCGGTCGGGGCATCGACGATCGAGCCGACGCCCATGATCACCGACGGATCGGCCTTGGCGAAATGGCGGGCGACGTCGAGGAAGACGTGCGAAGCGAAGTCACCGCGGTTGGTGAACTCGATGCACTTGGCCCCGCCGTCGGCGCAGGCCTGGATCACGTTCTTACAGATCTCGACATCGGGATGATAGAAGACCGGGATGATCCCCTGGTCCATCATCGCGGTGAGGACCTCCATTCGATCGTGCTTCATCTGGTTTCTCCGTTCTCGTTTCTTCTCGTTCTCGGGCGAGGGCTAGACCGCGAAATCCGGCATGGCGGACCGCGGGATGATGGCGCCGGGGTGACGGATCACCGTGGCGGCGAGGCGGTGGCCGTCGCGGGCGGCGGCGTCGGGCGCGCCGCCGCGCAGGCGGGAGGCCAGATAGGCGGCGGCGAAACTGTCGCCGGCGGCGGTGGTGTCGACGACGTCGTCGACCCGTTCGGCGGCGACGCGGTACTGAGCGCCCTGGGCCCAGATCCGGCAATCGCCCTTGCCGCACTTCAACACCACTTCGGTGCGGTCGAAGTCGAGCCAGTCGCGCAGGGTGGCTTCCGCATCGGCGGTTCCGAACAGCAGCCCGAGGTCCTCGTCACCGGCCAGCACGATGTCGACGACGTCGGCGAGTTCGGAGAAGGCGGCCCGGGCGATCGACAGATCGGGCCAATTGCGGGGGCGGAAATTGGTGTCGAGCACGATCCGTACGCCGATGCGGCGGGCCTGTTTGAGCGCCGCGAACAGGCGCCACAGCCCAGCCTCGCCATAGAGCGACAGGGTGATGCCCGACAGGAACAGCACGTCGGTGTCGAGCAGCCAGCGCGTGGTCTCTTCGGCCTGGGCGGCGGTGAAGATGTCGCGGGCCGGTGAATCGGTGCGCCAGTAGAGGAAGCGGCGCTCGCCGTTGGGCGAGGTCTCGATCACGTACATGCCGGGCAGGCGGCGCGGCATGATCCGCACGGCGTCGGTCAGGACGCCCTCGGCGGTCCAGCGCTCGATCATCCGATCGGAATAGCGGTCGTCGCCGAGCGCTGTCACGAAGCGGGTCGGGAGGCCGAGGCGGGTCAGATAGATCGCGGTGTTGAGAACATCGCCGCCGAAGGAGAAACGGGCGTTGTCGGCATCGACGTGCCGGATCTCGACCATACATTCACCGAGAACGGCCACGCGCATCGTCTTCTCCCCGTCGACGGATCCCGGCGGATCCCGTTCGTTCGCGTCGGTGCCCGACGGCCGATGGCCGCCGAACGCGGTGTCGACGACCGCGAGGGCCGGGAGGGCGGCAGTGCCCGCGCAGCGGGCGTAAGCGCCGCGACGCCGCGCACCTCTCGGTCGGGGACGACGGCCGGACAGTGTCACGGCGCCCCGTACCTGTCAACCTAACAGATAGGTTGTGGGGTCGCGCGCTTCCTGCCACACTGGCGTCATGACCAACCTGGACCTCAAGCGCCTGGAGCATGGATCGCTGTCGCAGCGGGCGGCGGAGGCGTTGCTCAACTACATCCTGACCAATGATCTGAGGCCCGGCGCGTCGCTGCCGGCGGTGGCGACATTGGCGGAAAGCCTGGGTGTGAGCCGTCCGGTGGTGCGCGAATCGCTCAATGCGCTGCGGGCGCTGGGGATCATCGAGATCGCCAACGGCAAGAAGGCGACGATCCGCGATCTCGATTCCGGGGTGCTCCGGGTCTATTTCAGCCGGGCGATGCAGATCGTCGACGACTCGATGCGCGACGTCATGGACGTGCGGGTCGGCATCGAAATCCGCTCCGCGGCGCTCGCCGCGCGCCATCGCAGCGACGAAGACATCGCGCGCCTCGGCGACATAATGGCGCAGATGCGCGAAGGTCACGGCGGTGCGGCCGAGTTCAGCCTGCACGACACCGCCCTGCATCTGGCGATTTCGGAAGCGAGCGGCAACCGGCTGATCTTCCACATCGTCGAGTCGCTGCAGTCGGCGCTGCGCAACGCCTCCTACCACGGCGTGTTGGCGCTCGGCGATCGCGAGACCCTCGACGGCATCGTCGCCGAACACGCCCGTCTGGTCGCGGCGATCGTCCGCGGCGACGAAGAGGAGGCCGCCGCCCTGATGCGCGACCACCTCGCCGCGGCGATGAAGCGGATGGCCGAACGCATGGCGTGAGGGCCCCGCGCCCTCCCCTGCCCGTTCAGACCGGATCGAAGCCCGCCACGAAGGCGTCGTACTGGGCGTGCAGCGCGGCGCGGCCGGCGGCGTCGACGAAGGCGGCGTCGATGGCGTTCTTCGACAGGCGGATCGCCGCGTCGCGATCGAGGCCGAGGGCCTCGAAGGTCTCCAGCCAGTTCTGCCCGACGTAACCGCCGAAATAGGCCGGATCGTCGGAATTGATCGTCGCGGCGAGGCCGGCGTCGAGCATCCGGCCGAGCGGATGATCGGCGAGAGTGTCGACGACGCGCAGCTTGAGGTTCGACAGCGGGCAGACGGTCAGCGCCACCCGGCCGGCGGCGAGGCGGGCGGTCAGCACCGGATCCTCGAGGCTGCGCACCCCGTGGTCGATGCGTTCGGCACCGAGCACGTCGAGGGCCGAGGTCACGTAGGCCGGCGGCCCTTCCTCGCCGGCATGGGCGACGAGGCGCAGGCCGAGCGCCTGGGCGCGGGCGAAGACCCGGGCGAACTTCTCCGGCGGATGGCCGACCTCGCTGGAATCGAGGCCGACGCCGACGAACTTCTCGCGATGGGGCAGCGCCGCCTCGAGGGTGGCCAGCGCGTCGTCCTCGTCGAGATGGCGCAGGAAACACAGGATCAGCACCGACTCGATGCCGAGGGCGGCGCGGGCCGCGGCGCAGCCGGCGGTGAGCCCGCCGATCACCGTGGCCATGGCGACGCCACGGGCGGTGTGGGTCTGGGGATCGAAGAAGATCTCGGCGCGCACCACCCGATCGGCATGGGCGCGCTCGAGATAGGCGAAGACCATGTCGTGGAAGTCGTCGGCGGTCAGCAGCACCCCGGCCCCGGCGTAATAGACGTCGAGGAAGGACTGGAGATCGGTGAAGGCATAGGCCGCCCGCAGCGCCTCGACGTCGGCGTAGGGCAAGGCGACGCCGTTGCGCTTGGCGAGCGCAAAGATGGTCTCCGGCTCCAGCGTCCCCTCGACGTGGACATGCAGTTCGATCTTGGGCATTTCGGCGAGGAAGGCGGCGAGCGAGGGCGACAGGGTCGGCATGACGGCTCCACGACGTGAGGGGTCGACGAGCCGACAAGATAGGCGGTCGCGGCCGCCGCGGCGAGGCCGAATGCCGGTCTTCGCTCACGCGCTCGGCGCGCCGGAGGCGGGCCGCCTGCAGGGCGCCCTTGACCGCCTCGAGCAAATGCGCATCTCTTGGGCGGGCGCCACGGGCGCGCCAGACATCGGAAGCGATCGGTGGACCAGCCCTCACCCCTTCGGACGCCCCCGGCGGCCGGCCCGCGAAGATGGGATCTGGTGATCTTCGACTGCGACGGCGTCCTCGTCGACAGCGAAGTCTTGAGCCTCGACTGTCTCGGCGCGCATCTGGCGCGGATCGGCTGGACCATCGACGCCGCCGAGATCGCCGAGCGGTTCCTCGGGCGCAGCTTCGCGACGGTCGCCGAGGACTATCGCGACGCGACCGGGCGAGCGCTGCCCGACGATTTCGCGGCGACCTTCCACGCCGCTCTGCGCGAGCGTTTCGAGGCGGCGCTGCTGCCGATCGCCGACATCGACGCGGTGCTCGCGGGCCTCGCGGTCCCTTTCTGCCTCGCCTCGTCGAGCGCGCCCGAGCGGATCCGCCTGTCGCTGCGCCTGACCGGCCTCGACCGGCGCTTCGAAGGGCGGATCTTCGACGCCTCGATGGTGCGGCGGGGCAAGCCCTTTCCCGACCTCTTCCTCCATGCCGCCAAGGCGATGGCGACGCCGCCGGCGCGCTGCCTGGTGATCGAGGACAGTCCGAGCGGCATCGCCGCCGCCAAGGCCGCCGGCATGACCGCCTGGGGCTTCGTCGGCGGCAGCCATCACGCCCGTTTCGACGGCGCGGCCAGCCTCGAGGGCGCCGGCGCCGACCACATCCTCCACCGTATGATCGACTTCCCGCCCTTGTGAGCCGACCCGACCATGGCCTCCGATTCCGACAGTACCCGCCTCGACGATGCCGCCCGCGCCGGCTGGCTCTATTTCGTCGCCGGCAACACCCAGGAGGAAATCGCCCGGCGCCTCAAGGTGTCGCGCCAGACGGCGCAGCGGCTGGTGTCGCTGGCGCGCAGCGAGCGGCTGATCACCTTCCGGCTCGACCACCCGATCGCCGCCTGCATGGAACTGGCGCAGCGCATCGCCGCGACCTTCGGGCTGCAGTATTGCGACGTCGCCCCGACCGATCCGATCTCGACCGACATCGGGCTGGGGGTCGGCGAGGTCGCGGCGAGTTTCCTCGAGGGCTATCTGCGTTCCGAGACGCCGGTGCTGATCGCCTTCGGCACCGGACGGACGCTGCGCGCCGCGGTCGATCAGGTGGCGCGGATGAACTGCCCGCATCACCGACTGGTATCGCTGGTCGGCAACATCTCGCCGGAAGGCGCGGCGAGCTTCTTCGACGTGCTGGCGCGGATCGCCGATCTGACCCGGGCGCGGCACTATCCGATGCCCTTGCCGGTGTTCTCATCGTCGGTCGAGGAGCACGCCCTGCTGATCGATCTGACCTCGGTGCGGCGGATCCGGGCGCTCGCCGCCAAGGCCGATCTGGCGCTGGTGGGCATCGGCCAGATCGACATGACGGCGCAGATCCACCAGGACGGCTTCGTCTCCCACGACGAGCTGATCGCCCTGATGCGCCAAGGCGCGGTCGGCGAAATCGTCGGCTGGTCGTTCGACGCCCGCGGGCGGATCCTCGAGAGCGACGTCAATGCCCGGGTGACCAGCGTGCTGCCGGCGCCGCGGCCCGACGCCCTGGTGGTCGGGGTGGCGCGCGGGGCGATCAAGGTCGCGGCGATCCGTGCGGCGCTGATCGGCGGTCTGGTCAACGGCCTGATCACCGACGAAGAGACCGCGCGGGCGCTGCTCGCCGATCCGATCTGAGGCGACGGCGGCGATTTCATCGCGCTGCCGCCGTCGGGCCGACATGCGAGGACGCGGCCTCGGACGCGCCGACGCAAGGCCACTCGGCGGCATGCCCCGCGAAAATGCGAACACCCGCCCCGACCCCGAACGAACGCCCGCAAGCCTCGGCCCAATCAGGGGTATTCCCGATGCCGCGAGGTCGCCGCAGGAACACTTCAAGGCCCTCTGCAGACCCGAGCAACGGCCCTTCCATGCAGCGGAAGATACTCCGGGCCTTCGTCTGAGATCACCGATTTATTGCGCTGCAAGAACGAATCCGCATTGACACTTAGCCTCTCCGGATTGAGCATTCCATCAGCGACAGAGCAAATGCTCGCGCCAAGTCAAAAAATGTGGGAGACAACGGTCATGAAGGCTCTCTTAGGTGTGCTTCTCGGAGCGGCGTCGATGTTGGTGGTCGGTCCGGCACTGGCCGAGACCAAGCTGACGATCGCCACCGTCAACAACGGCGACATGATCCGCATGCAGGGTCTCACCGCCGACTTCACCGCCAAGAATCCCGACATCAAGCTCGAGTGGGTGACCCTCGAGGAGAACGCCCTGCGTCAGAAGGTGACCACCGACATCGCCACCAAGGGCGGCCAGTTCGACGTGCTGACCATCGGCACCTACGAAGTGCCGATCTGGGCCAAGAAGGGCTGGCTGGTGGCGCTCGACAAGCTCGGCGCCGACTATGACGTCGACGACCTGCTGCCGGCGATCCGCTCGGGCCTAACCACCGACGGCAAGTTGTTCGCCGCGCCGTTCTACGGCGAGAGCTCGATGGTGATGTATCGCACCGACCTGTTCGACAAGGCCGGGATCAAGATGCCCGACGCCCCGACCTGGACCTTCGTCGCCGACGCGGCGCGCAAGCTGACCGACAAGTCCAAGGAAATCTACGGCATCTGCCTGCGCGGCAAGGCCGGCTGGGGCGAGAACATGGCGTTCCTGACCGCCACCGCCAATTCCTTCGGCGCGCGCTGGTTCGACGAGAAGTGGGCGCCGCAGTTCGATCAGCCCGAGTGGAAGAAGACCCTGGAGTTCTACGTCAACCTGATGAAGGACGCCGGACCTCCGGGCGCCTCGTCGAACGGCTTCAACGAGAATTTGGCGCTGTTCAACTCCGGCAAGTGCGGCATGTGGATCGACGCCACCGTCGCCGCGTCCTTCGTGACCAACCCCAAGGAATCGAAGGTCGCCGACAAGGTCGGCTTCGCGCTCGCCCCCGACAACGGCCTCGGCAAGCGCGGCAACTGGCTGTGGGCGTGGAACCTGGCGATTCCCGCGGGCTCGCAGAAGGTCGATGCGGCGACCAAGTTCATCTCCTGGGCGACCAGCAAGAGCTATCTCGCGCTCGTCGCGTCCAAGGAGGGCTGGGCCAACGTGCCTCCGGGCACCCGCACCTCGCTCTACACCAACCCCGAGTACCAGAAGGCCGCGCCCTTCGCCAAGATGACGCTCGACTCGATCAACAGCGCCGACCCGAAGAAGCCGACCGTCAAGCCGGTGCCCTATGTCGGCGTGCAGTTCGTCGCCATCCCCGAGTTCCAGGGGCTCGCGACCACCGTCGGTCAGCAGTTCTCGGCGGCCCTGTCGGGCTCGACCTCGGTCGACGCGGCGCTGGCCTCGGCGCAGGCCACCGCGGTGCGCGAAATGACCCGGGCCGGCTACATCAAGTGAGCCCTGCCGCGGGGTGACCGCCGGCGTTCGGCGGTCACCGACGGCCCCGGCGGGTCACCCCGCCGTCGCCGCAGCCCGACGATCTGCGCCCTCGCGCCGTCTCCCGACGTCCTCCACGCCGGCCCACCTCCGCCTCCCGGGGGATCGCACCTGCCCCCCCCCGGGCGGCCTTTTTCACCGCGACGCCACTCGAGTGGAGGGTCCCCATGTCGACGCGCCAAACCCGGACCGCCGGACGCCTGCTGGTCGCGCCTTCGGTCGTCCTGCTGTTCGTCTGGATGATCGTGCCGCTGGTCATGACCCTCTATTTCTCGACCCTCAGGTACAGCCTGTTGGATCCGGGATCGGAGGTCTACGTCGGGCTCGAGAACTACCGCTACTTCCTGACCGACCCGGCGTTCTTCGCCTCGCTCGTCAACACCCTGGTCCTGGTCGGTTCGGTGCTGGCGATCAGCATCGTCGGCGGCATCTTCTTCGCGCTGCTGCTCGACCAGCCGGTGTGGGGCCTGCCGATCATCCGCCTGATGGTGATCGCGCCGTTCTTCGTGATGCCGACGGTGTCGGCGCTGATCTGGAAGAACCTGTTCATGCATCCGGTGTCGGGCCTGTTCGCCTGGATCGCCCGGTCGTTCGGCTTCACGCCGGTCGACTGGTTCGCCGAGATGCCGCTGTTCGCGATCATCGTCATCGTCGCCTGGCAGTGGCTGCCCTTCGCCACCCTGATCCTGCTCACCGCCCTGCAGTCGCTCGACGGCGAGCAGAAGGAGGCGGCGGAGATGGACGGGGCCGGGCCGGTGTCGACCTTCATCTGGATCGTGCTGCCCCATCTCGCCCGACCGATCACCGTGGTGATCCTGATCGAGACGATCTTCCTCCTGACCGTCTTCGCCGAGATCCTGGTGACCACCGGCGGCGGCCCCGGGCTCCAGACCACCAACATCGCCTTCCTGGTCTATGCCCAGGCGCTGCTCCAGTACGACGTCGGCGGCGCTTCGGCGGGCGGCATCGTCGCAGTGGTGTTGGCCAACATCGTCGCCTTCTTCCTGGTCCGCCTGATCGGCAAGAATCTGGAGGCCTGACAATGGCGCGCGAGCACACCAAGACCTATCGGGCGGGAATCTCCGTCATCGCCTGGGCGGCCTCGCTGACCCTGTTCTTCCCGATCCTGTGGATGGTGGTGACGTCGTTCAAGTCCGAACTCGACGCCTTCGCTTCGCCGCCGGTGTTCCTGTTCTTCGACTGGACGCTCGAGAACTATCACATCGTCCAGACCCGCAGCGACTACTTCCGGCATGCCTCGAACTCGGTGATCCTGTCCTGCGGCTCGACGCTGCTGGCGCTGCTGATCGCCATTCCGGCGGCCTGGGCGATGGCCTTCGCGCCGTCCAAGCGCACCAAGGACACGCTGCTGTGGATGCTGTCGACCAAGATGATGCCGCCGGTCGGCGTGCTGGTGCCGATCTACCTGCTCTATCGCGACACCGGCCTGCTCGACTCGCGGATGGGTCTGGTCGCCCTGCTGTGCCTCGGCAATCTGCCGATCGTGATCTGGATGCTGTTCACCTACTTCAAGGAGATCCCCAAGGACATCCTCGAAGCGGCGCGGATGGACGGCGCCACCACGCTCAAGGAGATCGTCTACGTGCTGGCGCCGATGGCGCTGCCGGGCATCGCCTCGACGCTGCTGCTCAACGTCATCCTGGCGTGGAACGAGGCGTTCTGGACGCTCAACCTGACGACCTCCAAGGCGGCGCCGTTGACGGTGTTCATCGCCGCCTATTCGAGCCCGGAAGGACTGTTCTGGGCCAAGCTCTCGGCGGCGTCGACGCTCGCCATCGCCCCCATCCTGGTGATCGGTTGGTTGAGCCAGCGGCAACTCGTGCGCGGCCTGACCTTCGGCGCCGTCAAGTGAACGGAGACTGACCCATGGGCAAGATCCAACTCCAGGGCGTCCGCAAGGTCTTCGGTCAGGTGACCGTGATCCCGGGCGTCGACCTGACCGTGGACGACGGCTCCTTCGTGGTGTTCGTCGGGCCCTCGGGCTGCGGCAAGTCCACGCTGCTGCGGCTGATCGCCGGGCTCGAGGACGTCAGCGGCGGCCATATCTTCATCGACGGTCGCGACGTCGCCGGCCTGCCGGCGGCCCAGCGCGGCCTGTCGATGGTGTTCCAGTCCTACGCGCTCTATCCGCACATGACGGTGCGCGGCAACATCGGCTTCGGCCTGAAGATGGCCGGAACGCCCAAGGCGGAGATCGCCCGCAAGGTCGAGGCCGCGGCGGCGACGCTGAATCTCACCCCCTATCTCGAGCGCAAGCCGGGGCAGCTCTCCGGCGGTCAGCGCCAGCGGGTGGCGATCGGCCGGGCGATCGTGCGCGAACCCAAGGCCTTCCTGTTCGACGAGCCGCTGTCCAACCTCGACGCGGCGCTCCGGGTGCAGATGCGCCTGGAGATCTCGCGGCTGCAGAAGGACCTCGGCACCACGGCGATCTACGTCACCCACGATCAGGTCGAGGCGATGACCATGGCCGACCGCATCGTGGTGCTCAATCAGGGCAACGTCGAACAGGTCGGCAGCCCGATCGAGCTCTACGAGCGGCCCAACAGCCTGTTCGTCGCCGGCTTCATCGGCAGCCCGCAGATGAACTTCCTCAAAGGGGCCTACGCCGCCGCCCACGGCGCGCCGACCATCGGGGTGCGCCCCGAGCACATGCGGGCGGCACGCGGCGGCGAAGGCTGGAAGGGCGTGGTGGCGGTCGCCGAACATCTCGGCTCCGACACCTTCCTTCACGTCGATCTCGCCGAGGGCGGCATCGTCACGGCGCGGGTGATCGGCGAACTCGGCCTCAGCGCCGGCGATGCGGTGGTGCTGTCGCCCGATCCGGCCCGGATCTACCGCTTCGATGCGGATGGAAAGGCGGTGGCGAAATGAAACTCGACACCAAGGTCGCGTTGGTCACCGGCGGCCGGCGGCGTCGGGCTGCCGACGCCGACTACGTCGTCGCTCAGACCCTGAACGTCGACGGCGGCAACTGGATGAGCTGAGCCTTCCCGGACGCTGCCGCCGGGTCTCCGGCGCCGGCGGTGCGGACCTCCCTTTCCGCGAAGACGCGACCCCGTGACGGAGCCGCGGGCGGCGCGGTCTACGCACGGAACCGAACGTCATGATCAAACTCGGCAACAGCACTCTCGCGGACCTGCCGGCCGGCGTCGCCCGTCCGACCTTCGACCGCGCCGCCGTCACCGTCGGCATCGTCCATTTCGGGGTCGGCGGGTTCCACCGCGCCCATCAGGCGATGTATCTCGACGATCTGATGAACCGCGGCGCGGCGCTCGATTGGGGCATCTGCGGGGTGGGCATCATGCCCGCCGACGTGCGGATGCGCGACGCGCTGAAGAGCCAGGACGGGCTCTACACGATGGTGGTCAAGCACCCCGACGGGCGTTACGACGCGCGGGTGATCGGCTCGATCGTCGACTACCACTACGCCCCCGACGATCCGGAATTGGTGATCGAACTGATGGCGGCGCCGTCGACGCGGATCGTGTCGCTGACCATCACCGAGGGCGGCTACAACTTCCATCACGTCACCGGCGATTTCCAACTCGACGAGCCGTCGATCGCCCACGATCTGGTGGCCAACGCCGTGCCGAAGACCGCCTTCGGCCTGATCGTCGAAGCCCTCGACCGACGCCGCCGGCGGCATTTGCCGCCGTTCACGGTGATGTCCTGCGACAACATCCAGGGCAACGGCGACGTCGCCGCCAAGATGTTCACCGCCTTCGCCGGCGCGCGCAACCGCAAGCTCGGCGCCTGGATCGCCGCCAACGTCGCCTTCCCCAATGCCATGGTCGACCGCATCACGCCGGTGACCACCGCCGAGGACATCGCCCAGGTGGCGGCGCGCTTCGGCATCGACGACGCCTGGCCGGTGGTGTGCGAGCCCTTCACCCAATGGGTGATCGAGGACCACTTCCCGCAGGGGCGCCCGGCCTTCGAGACGGTCGGCGCACAACTGGTCGCCGACGTGGTGCCCTACGAGCTGATGAAGTTGCGGCTGCTCAACGCCAGCCATCAGGCGCTGGCCTATTTCGGCTTTCTCGCCGGCCGCCGTTACGCCCACGAGGTGGCGAGCGATCCGCTGTTCGCCAAGTTTCTGCTCGACTACATGGAATTCGAGGCGACCCCGACGCTGTCGCCGGTACCCGGCGTCGATCTCGACCGCTATCGCCGCACCCTGATCGAGCGCTTCGCCAATCCGGAGGTGCGCGACACGCTCGCGCGCCTCTGTGCCGAGAGTTCCGACCGCATCCCGAAGTGGCTGTGCCCGGTGATCCGCTCGCAGCTCGCGTCGGGCGGCGCATTCCACCGCTCGGCTGCGGTGGTGGCGAGTTGGGCACGCTATGCCGAGGGCGTCGACGAGCAGGGCGCGCCGATCGAGGTGGTCGACCGGCTGAAGGATTCGCTGATGGCGATCGCCGCCCACAACCACGACAACCCGACGGCGTTCATCGAGAACCGCCCACTGTTCGGCGATCTCGTCGACGATCCCCGCTTCGTCGCGGCCTATGTCGAGGCGCTCGGCCGGCTGCACACCATCGGCGCGCTGGAGACGGTGCGGAGCTACGTGTGAGGGGATGGGGCGGCGTCGCCTGATCGGGTCGATGTCGCGCCCAGCCCCCCCTCCCTGTCCCTCCCCCTCGAGGGGGGAGGGGACGAAGTGGCACGTGCGATCGAACCGGAAGGATCGTGGTCTCGGCAGCGGCCGAAGAGCGGTCGCGGCCGTCGATGCCTCGCGAGGACCCTCGCCCCAGGGTCCCCTCCCCCCAGGAGGGGGAGGGACAGGGAGAGGGGGCTCGGCGTCGCCGGGACGCTCGCGCGAACCACCCCGCCCCTCCCCTCACCGATCGACGTGCCCCGCCAACCCCTCGGCCAATCCGTCGAACACCGCCCGCACCCGGGGCGTTCCGCGCAGGTTCTCGTGGATCACCAGCCAACAGTCGAGGCTCGGGGCGAACAGGTCCGGCAGGACCCGGACCAGCGCGGGATCGCGCGCGGCGATCGCCACCTGACAGGCGCCGATGCCGTAGCCGGCGCGGATCGCGGCGAGCTGCACCAGATCGGAATCGCTCCTCAGCGCGAAGTCGATCCGGGTGAGCTCGGGCATGCGCACCGCCAAGGCGCGGATCACCGCGGTCTGGCGGTCGAAGCCGATCACCGTGGCGGCCGCGAGCTCGGCGTAACTGGTCGGCGTGCCTTCGCGGGCGAGGTGGTCGCGATGGGCGAAGAGGCCGAGCCCGACCTGCCCCAACCGGCGGGCGACCAGCCCCTCCTGGCGCGGCGCCACCATGCGGACGGCGACGTCGGCCTCGCGGCGCAACAGATCTTCGACGCGGCTCGACGCCACGATTTCGAGATCGAGCCCGGGATGGCGCCGGCGGATCGCCGCCAGGATCGGCGGCAGCACCTCGACCGCCATCACCTCGGATGTGGCGATGCGCACCCGACCGGCGATCGCCCCGGCCTCGGCGGAAGCCGAGCGCCACAGCGCCGCGGCGCTCGCCGCTAGGCCTTCGGCCTCGGCACGGATCGCCGCGGCGGTCTCGGTCGGCACCAGTCCATGGGGCGAGCGCAGGAACAGGCGGCGGCCGATCGCCGCCTCGAGGGCATCGAGATGACGCCCGACCGTCGGTTGGGTCAGGCCGAGGGCGCGGGCGGCGCCCGACAGCGAACCCTCGTCGAGGAGCGCCAGGAAGGTGCGGTAGAGGTTCCAGTCGGGGCCGGTGCGGTTCATGGATTTCCGTATAACCGATCCACACATTCATGCAATTCCGTCGAACTGCGATCGGCGCGAGGATGGTCTCCACAGACGCGGCGCGACCGAGCCGAAGGGCCGGGACCCGCTTCGATAAGGAGGCAGAGATGACGGACACACGGCAGGCATTGGTGCTCGGAGCGACGGGCGGAATCGGCGGCGAAGTGGCGCGGCGGTTGGCGGCGCGCGGGTGGGCGGTCAAGGCGCTCCATCGCGAACCCGCCCGGGCAGCGCGGGCCGGCGACGGCTTCGACTGGGTGCAGGGCGACGCCACCAACCCGGCCGACGTGATCGGCGCGGCGGCGGGGACGTCGTTGATCGTCCATGCGGTCAACCCGCCGGGCTATCGCGACTGGGAGCGGCTGGTGGTGCCGATGGTCGACGCGACGATCGCCGCGGCGAAGGCCGCCGGCGCGCGCATCCTGCTGCCCGGCACGGTCTACAACTACGGCCCCGACGTGTTCGGCGCGCCGATCGGCGAGGACGCGCCTCAGACCCCGACCACCCGCAAGGGGGCGATCCGGGTCGAGATGGAGCGCCGCCTGGAACGCGCGGTCGAGGCCGGTACGCCGGTGCTGATCGTGCGGGCCGGCGACTTCTTCGGACCGCAGGCCGCCAACAACTGGTTCTCGCAAGGGCTGGTCAAGCCGGGTCGGCCGGTCACGACGATCACGCGGCCCGGCGCGCCGGGGATCGGCCATCAGTGGGCCTATCTGCCCGACGTCGCCGAGACCATGGTGCGGCTGGTCGAGCGGCCGCAAGGCCTCGCGCCTTTCGCGCGGTTCCACATGGAGGGCCATTGGGACGCCGACGGCGAGGCGATGATCGCGGCGATCGCCCGCGCGGTGGCGCCGGCGAAGCCGAAGATCTCGGCCTTCCCGTGGTGGCTGGTCGGACTGGCGCGGCCGGCGGTGGCGATCTTCCGCGAGTTGCACGAGATGCATTATCTCTGGAAAACGCCCGTCCGGCTCGACAATGCCGCGCTGGTGGCGGCACTCGGGGCCGAGCCGCGCACGCCGCTCGACACGGCGGTCGCGGCGACGCTCGCCGGGCTCGGCTGTCTCACGCCGGCGGCGCGGTCAGAAGCCGCGTGAGCCGGGCGGCAGATCGAGGAAGCGCACGGACGGTCCGTCGCGGGTCCATTCGACCAGGCTGACGCAGCCGGGGCGCTGGGCGATGCGGAAGATGTTCTCGAGCGGCATGCCGAGGACATGGGCGAGGATCACCCGGTTGACCCCGGCGTGGCCGGCGATGGCGACACGGGTGTCGGCGCCGGAGACGATGGTCTGCCACAGCGGCAGGACGCGGGCGGCGAGATCGGAGAAGCTCTCGCCCCCCGGCACCCGGTAATGGGCGAGGTCACGGCCGCGGGCGGCATATTCGTCGGGCCGGAAGACTTCGACGTCGCGGCGCGGCAGGCCTTCCCACTCGCCCATGTCGATCTCGCGCAGGCGTTGGGAGACGAAGATCGGGGTGCGGCGGCCGGTGGTCAGCAGTTCCGCGGTGCGCTTGGAGCGGCGCAGATCGGAGCAGAAGATCGCGTCGAGCGGCGGATAGTCGGCGAGAACCGTGGCGATCTCGCGGACCTGCGCCTCGCCCTCCTCGGTCATCGGCAGGTCGGTCCGGCCGAGGAACTGAGGCGCGCCATCCTCGACGATGAGGCCGTGACGGATCAAGAGTACGGAGCGGGACATCGATTTCCCCTGTCCAATCGACGTCGGGCCACCCGGTCCCGGCGCTGTCCGGGACACGTCGACCGAATCCCGTCGTGATCGTCGCACGCAGGGCCGCCGGACGCCACCGTCACGCGACCGCGGCGACGGGACGCAGACGTGCGCGAGCCTCGCACCGACGCCGAACGCCCCACGACCGCCGGCGAAACCCCACCGACGGGCGCGAGGACGAACGGAAGCAATCCGACGGCCGGGCGGGATCGCCGCCCGGCGCGTCCGATCAGGCGGCGAGCGGAACGCACGAGCCCGACGGGCAGACTTCGGCGCACTGCGGCGCATCGAAGTCGCCTTCGCACTCTTTGCACTTGGCGGCGTTGATCGTGTAGATCTTGCCCTTGTGAGTGATCGCCTTGTTGGGGCATTCGCTCTCACAGGAGCCGCAGGCGGTGCAGGTCTCGGTGTCGATCTTGTAGGCCATTCTTCTTCTCCCTGGGATTGTCGACCGGATGCGGAGCGCCGGGGCGGATCCGCGGCCGATCGGGGTGTCAGCGCTCCGTGCAGGAGACGCAAGGATCGATGCTGTTCACGATGATGGCGATGTCGGCGATCTTCTGGTCGGCGAGCATGTAGCGCAGCGCGTCCCAGTTCATGAAGGTCGGCACCCGCCACTTGACCCGTTCCGGCTCCGGGTTGTCGTTGGTCTTCAGGTAGTAGATCAGTTCGCCGCGCGGGGCCTCGCACTTGGCCACCGCCTGACCGCGGGGAATGTCCGGCCGATCGTGGAGATGGGTCGGACCGCCGGGCAGATCGCGCAGGCAGGCGCGGATCAGTTCGATCGCGGTGCGGGCTTCGGCCAGGCGGATCATGGCGCGCGACCAGACGTCGCCGTCGGTCAGCGTATGGACGACCATCGGCAGACGGTCGTAGGCGGCGTAGGGCGCGACCATGCGCACGTCGTAGTCGATGCCGGAGGCGCGGGCCACCGGGCCGACCACGCCGCAGGCCAGCGCGTCTTCGCGTTTGAGGATGCCGATCCCGCGGGTGCGGCCGAGGATCGAGCCGTTGGTGCGGTAGGTCGCGATGATCTCGTCGATCTCCGGCACCAGCTTGTCGAGGGCGCCGGAGAGATAGGCGGTGGTCTCGTCGTCGAGATCGTAGCGGACGCCGCCGATGCACACCGCGCCGAGGTCCATGCGGTTGCCGAACACCGATTCCTTGATGTCCTGGGCGACCTCGCGGACCTCCATGACGTGCATGAACAGGGTCTCGTAGCCGACCAGATGGGCGAGGATGGCGATGTTGAACAGGTTCGAGGCGATGCGCTTGATCTCGCCGGCGATCACCCGGAGGTAGAGGGCGCGCTCGGGCACCTCCAGTCCGGCGATCTGCTCGGCGGCCATCGCGAAGGTCTCGGGATGGCTGTTGGAGCACAGCGAGCAGATCCGCTCGGTGAGGATCACGTTCTGGTAGATGGTGCGCTTGGTGGTCAGATATTCGATGCCGCGATGGACGTGGCCGGCATTGATGTCGACGTTGGCGATGGTTTCGCCGCGGACGTCGATCTTGAAGTACATCGGCTCCTCGAGCGCGACGTGCAGCGGCCCGACGGGGATGGTGTAGGTCTCGGCGGTGGTGGTGTGGGTCACGTCGGTCATGCGGCACCGCCCTTCTTGTTCAGGATCTTCTCCCACAGGCCCTTGGTCGAGGCGGCGTTGACCAGCGTCGAGAAGGGAATGAGGCGTTCGAACACCGCGGCGTCGATGGTCGGATCGATGAACAGGCGGCGGGGATCGGGATGACTGCGCACCGTCAACGCGTAGAGCTCCATCATCTCCCGTTCGCTCCAGTCCGCGGTGCGGAACAAGGGCGTCAGGCTGTCGATCTCGCCCCCTTGCGACACGTGGGCGATCACCGTCACCGTGTCACCATCGAGGTCGAAATGGTATGCGAGTTCATACGAGGTTCCGTCGAGGACGGTGCCGCCGAAGCTGGCGCGCGGCCCCTCGTCGGCCTTGGCCTCTTCGCCCTCGGCGGGTTCTTCGGCCTCTTCCTCTTCCGGCGCCGGCGGCTGCGAGGCGCAGGTCATCGACAGGCGGGCGCCGAGCTCGTGCAGGACGGTGGCCACCGGCAGCAGCGCGTCCTTGTCGGCGAGCGCCACCCAGACGACCTTGGTGCCATGGACGTCGGCGGCTTCGGAATAGTCGATGCCACCGGGCGCCACGGCGGCGAGACGGCTCTCGAGATCCTCGGGAACTCTGGTCACGACTTGGCTCTCCGGGCTTTGAGGAACTTGGCGCGGCACTTCGGGCAGCGCCCGCGCAGATCGGCGACTTCTTCGGCGCTCATCGGCGGCTTGACGGCGGCGACCGACGGCGCGGTGTCGAGGGCGGTGGCGCCGCATTCGACGCAGACCTGATTGGGAATCAGGCCGCTCTCGACCATCGAATATTTCTCGGCCTGGGTGTGCGAGAGGTGCCAATCGGTGGTCTGATGGACCGACTTGGTCGGGCAGTAGAACTCGCAGTTGCCGCAGAACACGCAGGTGTCGTGCCAGCACGAGAAGCCGAGACCGTCGGCGGTCTTGGTGAAGCGGATCGCGCCGGCCGGGCAGACGCGTTCACAGATCTTGCAGCCCTCGCAGGACGGCGCGTCGAAGGCGATCTTGCCGCGGAAGCGCTTGGGCGTCACGGCCGGGCCGAAGGGGAAGGCCTCGGTCGAGGGACCGTTCCAGAGATTGCGGGCGAGCAGCGTCAGGAAATTCATCGGATCCGTCTCCTCACAGCTTCTCGCGCCAGATCTCGATGGCCTTGGCGATGCCTTCGATGATCGCCTGGGGACGCGGCGGACAGCCCGGAATGTTGACGTCGACCGGCAGGTACTGGTCGATCGGCGCGCAGACCGCATAGCTCTCGCGGAAGATGCCGCCGGAGATCGGGCAGACGCCGACCGCGACGGTGACCTTGGGTTCCGGGATCTCTTCCCACAGGCGCAGCACCGCGTCCTTGACGTGGGCGGTGAGCGGGCCGGTGATCAGCACGATGTCGGCGTGGCGCGGGCTGCCGCAGTATTGGCAGCCGAGACGCTCGACGTCGTAGCGCGGGATACAGGCGGTGGTGGCCAGTTCGACGTCGCAGCCGTTGCAGGATCCACCGTTGATCCGGTAGAGCCAGGGCGACTTCGTCGCGACCTTCTTGAGGTCGGAGATGATGTTCATGAGTGTCCCCTCAGACCACGACGACGACGGCGAGGCTCGCCGCGGCGAACAGCAACGGCCACTTCAGGAAGAAGGCGAAGGCCTGATCGATGCGCATGCGGCCGACCGAGACGCGGACCACGGTGACGCCGACCAGCATCAGCACCAGCATTTCGACCAGCCACACCGCCAGACCGAGCACCCCGCTCGGGGCGAGCGGCATGAACAGGGCGATGCCGAGGCCGAGCACCACCACCGCCTTGAGCGCCGACATGATCTTGAATAGGCCGAGGGCAGGACCGGAGTATTCGAGCAGCGGGCCTTCCAGGACCTCGGTCTCGGCCTCCGGGATGTCGAAGGGCACGATGCCGAGGTTGGCCGGATAGAAGAACACGAAGGCGGCGACCGCCGGCCACATCACCGGGTCGAACAGGAAGGCGCCGTGGACCTGCTGATGACGGACGATCTCGGTGAGCGAGAAGGAGATGACGTGGCCTTCGCTCCAGCCGGTGCGCAGAGCCACCGCCGCGACGACCAGCACCAGCGGGCCTTCGTAGGCGAGCATCAGGGCCATCTCGCGGGAGAAGCCGATGGCACCATAGGGCGAGCCGGAGGCGGAGCCGGCGACCATCAGGACGATGCCGGGAACCATCAGCAGATAGAGCAGGACCAGGAGATTGCCGAGCATCGGATCCGGCGAATAGACCCCGGAGATCGGCACCAGGGCGGCGGCGATCAGCATCGACACCACGCCGACCAGCGGCGCCCCGAGGAACACCGTTTCGCTCGCCGTGGTGCTCGGCACCATGGTGCGCTTGAAGCCGAGCTTCACCAGATCGAACAGCGGCTGCATCAGGGGCGGGCCGACGCGGCCCTGGAGACGGGCGGCGACGCGACGGTCGGCACCCTTCAGCGCCAGACCGAACAGCAGGGCGAAGAGACCGCCGGGGAACAGCAGCACGGCCGACAGGAGAGTCACTTGATTCGACATGATCGTTTCCTCTCCCTCAGGCGGTCTTGCCGTCGCCGGCCGGCTTGCGCGTCAGCAGGCCGCGGATCGCGGCATTCGGCGATTCGAACAGATTGACCGCACCGACCCGGCTCGCCTCCGGCAGGAGGTCGCCGACGCCGCACTGATGGACCGCGGTGTGGACGATGCCGGCGCGACGGCCGAGGCGCAGGTAGGGCAGCACCGCCGCACCGACCAGGATCACCAGCACCGACAGCAGGCCGGGATGCCAGCCGTCGAGGCCCGGCAACGGCCCGGTCAGGGTCGCGGCGATCGGCACCAGACCGAGTTCCGCTTCGATCGCGGCAATCGGCACCAGGAGCAGGCCCGGGACCACGCCGATCACCACGCTCGCCACCGTGAGGATGCCCATCGGGATCAACATGGCGAGCGGGGCTTCGTGGGCGGCCAGCGCCTTGGCGGTGGGGGTGCCCATGAAGGCGGCATGGGCGAACTTCAAGACCGCGGCGAGGGTGAACAGGCTGGAGATCATCGCCGCGGCGCCGAGCGCCCAGTGACCGGACTGGAAGGCCGCCTCGAAGATCATCCACTTCGAGGAGAATCCGGCCAGCGGCGGGACACCGGCGAGCGACAGGCCGGCGAGCAGGAACATGCCGAAGGTCCAGGGCATGCGCCGGCCGAGGCCGCCGAGTTCGTCGAGCATGTGGGCGTGGCTGGCGACCATCACCGCACCGGCGCAGAGGAACAGGGTGTCCTTGAGCAGCATGTGATTGACGAAGTGCATCAGGCCGCCGGCGACGCCGAGTGGGGTGCCGAGCGACACCGCCATCAGCACGTAGCCGAGCTGGCAGACGGTGGAATAGATCAAGAGCAGCTTGATGCCGTTCTGCACCACCGCCATCGCGCCGGCGTAGAGGATGGTGACGCCGGCGATCGCCGCGATCACGTCCATCAGCAGCGGCTGGCCGCCGATCGTGCCGCCGATCCGCGAGATGAGCGCCGCCCCACCGAACAGGGTGAAGAGCTTGAGCACCCCCCACGGGCCGCTCTTCAGGAGCACGGCGGAGATGTAGCCGGAGACCGGGGTCGGGGCCAGCGCCGGGTGCATCTGCCAGTCGATGCGGACGGGCAACATCGCCGCCTTCATGACGAGACCGAGGAACACCAGGACGATCGCCGGGGCGAAGGCCAGGGTCGGCAAGGTGGTCAGGGCATGTCCGATGCCGGCGAGGTCGAAGGTGCCGGCCGCGGCCACCACCATGGCGAGGCCGAGGAACATGAAGGAGGCGCCGACGGTGTTGAACAGGAAGTACTTGAAGCCTTCCCGCCGCGCGTCGTCGGTCTCTTCGTGGACGATCGCCGCCCACAGCGCCCAGCTCGACATCAGTTCCCAGAAGGCGAAGAAGGAGAACACGTCCTTCGCCGCGGTCATGCCGATCAGACCGGCGATCATGATGCCGAAGGCGGCGTAGAAGCGGCCCTGGGCGTGGGAATGGGCGAGATAGGCGGTGGCGTGCGTCATATTGAGGACGCCGACGCCGGCGATCAACAGGGCGAAGCACCCCGACAGCAGGTCGAAGCGACCCCATTCGAGGACGATCGCCGCGAAGGCGACGGCCAGCACCGCGACCGCCAGACGTCCGGCCCACACCACCGAGGAGCGGCCGACCAGCCACACCGCGATCGCGCCGACCATGGCGACGGTCGCGCCGAGCGGCCAGGTGACGACGAGGCTCGGCAGCACCACCGGCGCGAGACCGGCGCGGGCCGAGACGAGATCGCCGACGCGGGCCACCAGGTCGAGCTGGAAGCTCGGCACGAGGCCGCCGAAGACGATCGCCGCGGCGAGAATGCCGATTGCGGCGAGCATCGAGGCGGGCGCCTCGTGGACGTCGAGTTCGCCCTCGTAGGGCTTGAAGAACAGCGTGCCGACGACGCGCATGTAGTAGACGACGCCGATGACGCCGCCGATCAGCAGGACCGCGGCGATCTCCCAGCGACCGGCCGCCGCGGCGGCATAGATCATCAGGAACTTCGAGACGAAGCCGGAGAACGGCGGCAGGCCCATGATCGCCACGCTGGCGAGCGCGTAGCAGCCGGCGGTGAAGGGCATGACCCGGCCGAGACCGGCGAGATCGGCGATCTTCTTGTGGCCGGAGCGCAGGATGAAGGCACCCGCGGCATAGAAGAGCAGGGTCTTCATCACCGCATGGTTGGTGGTGTGGAGCAGCGCCGCATCGGTGGCGAGCGCCGTGCCGATGCCGAGGATGGCGGCGATCTCGCCGACCTGGGCGAGGGTCGAATAGGCGAGCATGCGCTTCAGTTCGCCTTCGAACAGGGCGCGGATCTCGCCGTAGAGCAGGGTCACGCAGCCGAGCACCACCAGCACGGTGTCGAGACCGATGCCGAGGGCGGAGAAGCGGGCGAGCGCCCCGACGCCGATCACCAGATAGAGCACCTTGACCATGCCGAAGATGCCGGCCTTGGTCAGCAGACCCGAGAGCGGGCCGGAGATCGACGACGGCGCCACCGGATGGGCGATCGGCAGCCAGGCGTGGCCCGGCACCAGACCGGTCTTGACCGCGAAGCCGACGAAGAAGCAGCCGGCGATGGCGAGGCCGACCAGCGGCGGGATGGTGTCGACTTGGGCGGCGAGTGCCGAGAATTCGAACGAGCCGATCTGGGCATGCACCAGCAGGATGCCGAGGTGCATGACATAGGCGCCGCCGGCGCACATCAGGAAGTAGATCAGGCCGGCACGCAGCGCCTTGGGGGTCTGTTCATGGACGATCAGGAAGTAGGACGTCCAGGTCATCAGTTCCCAGAAGACGTAGAAATTGCCGAACTCGTGGGTGGTGACCACGCCGATCAGCGAGCCGGTCATCAGGAAGGCGAAGAAATAGTAGCGGTTCGACCACTCGGTCCGCGCCATGTAGTCGATCGAATAGACGATCATGACGCAGGAGATGGCGGCGAACAGCAGCGCGAACAGGCGGGTGGTCGGATCGAGCGAGGGATCGAACACCACCATCGCGACGGTGACCACCGCCAGCAGCACCGCCACCGCGTCGCGGGCCTTGATCGACAGGAGCCCGACGCCCCACACGACGAAGCCGCCGACATAGGGCACCAGGACCAGCGCCGACCACGGGCTCTCGAACTCGGGAACGCGGGCGGGATCGAGGACGCCGACCAGATGTTCGGCGAGATGTTGGATCGGCAGCGGCCAGATGCTGATCAGCACGGTGATCGCCGCGAGCCCGCCGGCGATCGGCATGGCGAACTTCGGGCCCGGCGCCAGTTCGATGCGGCGGGTCGGGTGCTCCAGGCAGACGCGCTGGATGACCAGGATGTAGTAGACCGCGGCGACGATGGTTGCGATCGTGCCGACCACCGCCATGGCCCAATGGCCCTGCTCGATCGCGGCATAGAGGATCAGGAACTTCGAGAAGGAGCCCTTGAACGGCGACAGGCCCATCACCGAGAACATGCCGAAGCCGAACAGCGTCGCGGCGATCGGCATGCGCCGGCCGGAGCCGGCGAGATCGGCGAGATTGGACGACCCGGTCCGGCGGATCAGCCACCAGCCGGCGGCGATCACCAGACCGCGCATCACGCCCTGATAGATCAGGTGCATGACGGCGCCGGTGTCACCGGCCGCGCCACCGAGGCCGAAGCCCATGAGCACGTAGCCGAGCTCGGCGATCGTCGAGGCGACGATCACCCGCGGCAGACGCGGCAGGCACAGGAGGGCGGCGATTTCGCCGAACAACAGGAAGATGGCTCCGGTCCAGGCGAGCGCCATGGGCTCGGTCGTCGCGATCGAAAGCATGGAGGGGGTCCTTCAGCCGACACGCACGTCGATTTCGGGCCGGAACCTAGTCGACGAAAGTTGATGATGATGTCGGCTAGCCGACAGATACGCATTCTACCGGTGCACTTTTCGGCTACGGTGCGTAGTCTACCGGGGTGACGCGGCGGCCCGTGTAGCGAATTCACCGGATCCGACGAAGCAAGCGCGACGAATCGACTTGCGATCGATATTCAATTGCATGAAAACAGCCACCCGAACGATGCGCCGACGGTCCGTCGGGGCGGGTCCGGGGCACGGAGCGAGACGGATGCACGAAACCGCGGTGGTGGCCGGCCTGATGCGGATCCTGACCGAGCGGGCGGCGGCGGCCGAGATCGAACGGATCGTCTCGGTGCGGCTGAAGATCGGACGCCTGCGCGGGCTCGATTCGCGCCAGATCCGCGGCGCCTTCGAGCTCTTCGCCGAAGGCACGCCGGCGGAGGGCGCGCGTCTCGACATCGACGAGGTGGCGATCGAGGCGGTCTGTCTGACCTGCGGGACGGTCTACACGGTGCCGGGCTGGCGATTCGAGTGCCCGAGTTGCGGCGGCAACGACGCCGACACCCGCACGGGCCGCGAGTTGCACGTCGAGAGCTTCGAGGGCACCCGCCGCGCCGCAGCCGTGGACGAATCGCCGGAGGGGTGAGGCCCGTCCCCTCAGGGGTGGGGCGCATCCGCGTGGGCCGGCGCGCCGGAGGCGAGCGCCCGGCGGGCACGGGCCTCGCCGACCAGCCAGTCGATCCAGGCGTCGAGCCCGACGCCCTTCTTCGACGAGACCTCGAGGATCGGCCCGGAGCCGCGGACGCGGGCGATCGAGCGGCGGGCGCGGCCGACGTCGAATTCCTCGATGTGGGGCAGGAGGTCGGTCTTGGTCAGCAGAACCAGATCGGCGCCGCGGAAGATCACCGGATATTTGTCGGGCTTGTCGTCGCCCTCGGTCACCGAGAGCAACACCACGTCGCGGTGCTGGCCGACGTCGAAATCGGCCGGACAGACGAGATTGCCGACGTTCTCGACGAACAGGATGTCGATCTCGTCGAGCGCCAGACCGTGCAGCGCGTCGTGGACCATGGTCGCGTCGAGGTGGCAGGTGACGCCGGTGGTGATCTGCACCGCGGCGACGCCGTGGCGGCGGATGCGGTCGGCGTCGTTCTCGGTCTCGAGGTCGCCCTCGATCACCGCCACCCGCAGGCCCGGCGGCAGCGCCTCGATGGTCGCCTCGAGCAGGCTGGTCTTGCCGGAGCCGGGCGAGGACATCAGGTTGACGGCGAAGACGCCGTGTTCGTCGAGATGGGCGCGGACATGGGCGGCCAGCCGATCGTTCTCGCCGAGCAGGTTCTCGTAGAGGGCGACCGTGCCGGCGGCCTCGGCCGCGGCGGAGGAACGCGGCGTGCCGCAGCCGCAGGACGTGCACATCGGACGGAACTCCTCGTGATCTGGCGGCGTCGGGCGCCCGGTGGCGTCAGCGGACCGACACCAGTTCCTGTTTCAGCCGGCCGAGATCGGAGATCACCATCGATCCGGCGCCGAAGCGGTGAACGATGCCGCATCGCACGAGTTCCGCCAAGATGGTCGACACCGATTGGCGGGTGGCGCCGATCTGCATCGCGAAATCTTCGGCGTTGGGCATGGTGTCGATGACGATGCCGTGTTCGCCGCGGCGTCCGTCGCGATCGGCGGTGTCGCAGAGCGCGCGGATCAGGCGATGTTTGACGCCGTGGAAGGCCATGTCCTCGATGATTCGGATCGACTTCTGCAGCACCCGGTCGAGCAGCGGCACGGCGGCCAGCGCCAGTTCCGGGTCGAGCAGGGCCAGTTGCCGAAAGGCCGGCATGGCGAGGAGCACGATCTCGGCGTCCTTCTTGATCTCGAGCATCGAGCCGGTGTTCAGGCTGATGGCGTCGCCGGCCTCCAGCATGAACAGCGTCATCTCCTTGCCCTCGAAGGACACGAAACAGCGCACCCGGCCGCTGCGCACGAACAACAGGCCGGAACCGCCGTCGAGATCCTCGTCGGAGCCGTAGATCAGGTGGCCCGCGGGCAGACTGCGGGTGGTGAGGTGACGGGTCGCGCCCTGCTTCAGGAGCCGGTCGACGATCTGGCCGAGATGGGGTTCCGACTTCATCATCTGCCTCGGTGACGTTGCCTCGAGGGGACCGCGCGGCGAGAGCCGGGGGTCGCGATCCCGTTCGTTCCGGGAACCATCATAGGGCGATGGCGCCGTCGCGGAACAATAAATAACCGCGCGACAGGTTTGCGGACATGATGACGCTGGAAGCGATGGGCGATGCAAATTGCGACAGTCCAGACGAGGTCGTGAAGATCGGCGTCAAGAGGCTCGCTCCTCATGTGTTCTCGCGTCTCGACCCTGGTCGCTACGCTGGCCGCGAGACGGCCGCCATCGGCAACACTCGCGCTCATCGTCGCCGACACTCGGCCTCGTCGATCGGTGCCGACCGGCGATCTCGAACCGCCGCGGTGCCCACCGACCGTCCGGGCCGATCGGCGCACCGAGCTCGGCGCAGTCTGACATTCCGCGGTGCGAGCTTCCCATAACCACATCAGTGTTGGCACGCAACGTCCGTCAGTACACGTATCCTTCCTATTGGCATTCTTGTCGCATTGCCGCATCACCCGTCGAGATGGTAGATTGGTTTGCCAAGTAGACTGGGATCTCAGGGGCGCGAGACCTCATCTATACGGACACGACGACCGATCGGTTTCCCGGTTACCGCTTGCAGTGCAGCATGAATTCCTGAGCACTGACTGGCGAACGGCTCATAGGTGCGGCAGATGAACGCGAAATTTCCCGGAATTCCCAGCGTAATCAATGGCAATGGCGCCGTAGCGCAGGTCATGGGCCATGTCTGCGGCGGTGTCATCGGTTACCCGATCACGCCTTCGACGGAGATCTCCGAGATCTACGAGGGATTCCGCGCCGGCGGCGGTTGCAACGTGTGGGGACGTCACCCCTTCTTCTACGAGCCGGAGGGCGAACATTCCGCGCAGTCGGGCGCCCTCGGGGCAGCGCTGACCGGCGGCAAGTACGTCTCCAACGCTTCGTCGAGCCAGGGCATCCTCTACGGCCTCGAATCGCACTACGTGACCGTCGGCAAGAAGGTCGGCGGTTTCGTGCTGCAGGTGGCGGCGCGCGTCGTCTCCAAGCATTCGCTGAACGTCATGGCCGGCCATGACGACGTCTATGCGCTGCTGTCGTCGGGCTACACCATCCTGTTCGGGGCCAACCCGCAGGAAGCCGCCGACTTCGCAGCGATCTCCTACAAGGTCTCGGCGAATTCGCTGATCCCGGTCGCCAACGCGATGGACGGCTTCGCCACCAGCCACATGCTCAGCGAAGCGCTGATGCCCGAGCCGGAGCTGCTGCGCGAGTTCCTCGGCGATCCGTCGGGCCGCATGCCGGCGCCGACCGTCGCCCAGGAGTTGCTGTTCGGCGCCAAGGGCCGGGTGCACCAGCTGCGCCATTGGCTCGGCCGCAACAAGGCCGACTTCGTCGCCGCCGATCTCGGCGCGCTCTACGCCTATCTCGACGCCAACGCCGCGGCGGTCGAAGCCGACAACGACGGCGAGATGATCGCCGAGACCCTCGACCGGGTCCCCGATGCGCAGCGCGCGCCCTGGCGCCGCCAGTGGCTCAACGCCCACGAGAAGGGCACCCGCCAGCGCGTTCCGGCGCTGGTCGACGTCCACAACCCCGGTCTGACCGGCGGCGTCCAGAACCAGCCCGACTTCCAGGCCGGCGCGGTCGACCATCGCACCCATTTCGTCGCCGACGTCCCGCATTTCGTCGACGAGGCGTTCCGCGAATATGCCGATCTGACCGGCCGTGAATATGCGCCGGTGATGACCTACCACTGCGACGACGCCGAAACGGTGATGGTCGGGCTCGGCTCGGTCACCGACGACGTCGAGGCGGTGGTCGCGCATCTGCGCGCCCAGGGCCGCAAGGTCGGCGTGGTGGCGATCAAGCTGCTGCAGCCCTTCCCCGAGGCCCAGGTGGTCGCGGCGCTCGCCGGCAAGCGGGCGGTGACCATCCTCGAGCGTTCCGACGTCACGGCGCTGACCGGTCTCGTCACCCAGGCGCTGTTCCGCGCCCTCGAGAACGCCGACGGCGATCGCCACACCGGCATCCCGGCGATCACCAAGCTGCCCAAGATCACCACCGCGATCTTCGGCCTCGGCGCCCACGATCTGCAGCCGCGCCATCTGGTCGCCGCCTTCGACAACATGGACGCGGAGAAGAACGCGCCCTTCGTCTATCTCGGCTCGCAGTTCTTCTCCAAGAACCCGACCCCGCGGATGGCCGAGTTGCAGGCCCGCCTGAAGGCCGCCTATCCCGAGACCGAGTTCATGGCGCTCGAGACCGGCGAGAACCCGGCGCTGCTGCCGAAGGACGCCTTCCGCGTCCGCTTCCATTCGGTCGGCGGCTACGGCACCATCGCCACGGGCAAGCTGCTCACCGACATTCTGGCCGGCGTGCTCGGCCTCTATTCCAAGTCGGCGCCGAAATACGGCTCCGAGAAGAGCGGCGCGCCGACCAACTACTACATCACCCTCAGCCCGGAACCGGTGAAGCTCACCAACGCCGAGATCGAGGACGTCGAGATCGTGATCTCGCCGGACCACAAGGTGTTCAGCCACACCGATCCGCTGCGCGGTCTGGTCCCCGGCGGCACCTTCATGATGCAGTCGAACCTGTCGCCGCTCGAGCTGTGGCTCGATCTGCCGGCCAAGGCCCGCAAGACCATCCGTGACAAGAAGATCCGCTTCTACGTGATCGACGCCTTCAAGGTCGCCGAACATCATGCCCCGACCCCGGAACTGCAGACCCGGATGATGGGCATCGCCTTCATCGGCGCGCTGTGCGGCAACGTCGAGCGCATCATGTCGGGCGCCGACGAGGCGACGATCCTGACCAAGGTCCGTCAGCAGATCGGCAAGAAGTTCGGCGGCAAGGGCGACGCCGTCGTCGAAGGCAACATGGCGGTGATCCGCGAAGGCCTCGAGGCGACCGTCGCGATCCCCTACGACGATCCGGACTATCTCGAAGCCGAGACCGACCTGGTGCCGAAGCCGGCGCGCGGCGTGGCGATTTCGGCGGCGATGTGCAAGGTCGGCTCGAGTGCCAACCCGAGCGGCATGTTCGATCGCGAATACTACGAAGAAATGGTGGCGCGTCCGTTCAAGGACGGCACGATCGGCGAATCGCCGGTCCTGCCGGGCACCGGTCTGTTCATGCCGGCCGGCAGCGCCGCGATGAAGGACAAGGGCCTGTTCCGTCGTCAGGTGCCGATCTTCGATGCCGACAAGTGCACCGGCTGTCTCGAATGCACCCTGGTGTGCCCGGACGCCGCCCTGCCCTCGACGATCCACGACATCGACGACCTGATCGCCACGGCGCTGCGCCAGATCGATCTGCCGGAAGCCCGTCGCGCCGAGATCGGCGCCCGGGTCCCGGCGCTGGCCGACGCCACCCGCGCCGCCCTCAAGAACCCGAAGGCCAAGCGCTTCCACGAAGTCTTCGCGACCGTCGCGGCCGAACAGGCCGGTGACGACGCGGCGCTGGCCCTCGACCTCGCCAAGGCGGCCGAGACTCTCGCCGCCTTCCCGGTGTCCAAGACCCGCCTCTACTTCGACCAGATGGAGAAGCAGAAGCCCGGCACCGGCGGCCTCTACTCGGTCGGCGTCGATCCGTGGAAGTGCTCGGGGTGCCTGGAATGCACCACCGTGTGCGGCGCCGGCGCGCTCGTGCAGCAGGAACAGGACGCGGCGCTGCTCGACGAGCTGCAGGCGCGCTTCGAATTCCTCGGCCAGACCGCCAACACCCCGTCGCGCTTCACCGACAACCTGACGAGCGCCAACGCCCGCCGGTTGATCCTCGACCGCGACAACTACTACGCCACCACCGGCGGCCACGGCGCCTGCCGCGGCTGCGGCGAAGTCACCGCGATCCGCCTGCTGATCGCCGCCAGCCATTCGATCCACGGCAAGCAGCGCAAGCAGCAGATCGTCGAGATCGGCGGGCTGATCGACGCGCTGGGCGCCAAGCTCGAGACCGTCGGCGACGACAAGGTCCGGGCGGGACGCATCGAGGCGACGATCGAGACGCTCGAGAAGCGCCTCTATCATCTGGAGAGCGGCCCGACCGGCAACGGCCCGGCCTCGACGGTGGTCGCCAACGCCACCGGCTGCTCGAGCGTCTATTCCTCGACCTTCCCCTTCAACCCCTACGTCGATCCGTGGGTCAACAGCCTGTTCCAGGATGCGCCGGCCTTGGCCAAGGGCATCTTCGAGGGGCTCAGCGCCAACGCGTCGGAAGACTTCCGAGCGCTGCGGGTCGCCCGCCTCGAGCTCGAGGACGCCTACGATCCCAAGGTGCACGACCGCTTCTTCCGCACCTTCGGCTGGGACCAGTTCACCCCTCAGGAACTGGCGCTGCTGCCGACGGTGATCAGCATGGGCGGTGACGGCGCCACCTACGACATCGGCTTCGGCGCGCTGTCGCGGCTGCTGTCGACCCATACCCCGGTCAAGGTGGTGGTGCTCAACACCGGCGCCTATTCCAACACCGGCGGTCAGGCCTCGACGTCGAGCCTCACCGGTCAGGACTCAGACCTGGCGCGGGTCGGTGCGGCGCACGCCGGCAAGCAGGACGACCGCAAGGAACTCGGATTGATCGCCGCGTTCCATCCCAAGGTGATGGTCGTGCAGACCTCGACGGCGCTGCAGGGCCACTTCCTGAAGAACGTCCTGGCGGTGCTGGCGCACAATTCGTCGCCGGCGGTGCTCGACATCTACACCCCCTGCCAGGGCGAGCACGGGATCGGCGACGCCGTCTCCAGCGAGCATTCGCGGCTGGCGGTGGAGAGCCGGACCTCGCCGGTGTTCGTCCACGATCCCGATCGCGGCACGACCATGCACGAGTGGTTCTCGCTCGACGGCAACCCCGACGTCGACCAGGACTGGACCACCACCACCCTGGAATACGTCGACGACGACGGCGTGGAACAAACCCTCGACGTGCCGGTGACCCCGGCCGACTTCGCCCACCACGAGGGTCGCTTCAAGAAGCAGTTCCACAACAAGCCGCTCGCCGCGGACGTGGTCGGGGTGCCGGTCCACGAGTACATCGACCTGCCGCTCGCCGATCGCGCCGGCAAGACGCCATTCATCTGGGCGGTCGAGAACCGCAAGCTGGTCCGCTACGACGTGGCGCCGACCATCGTGCATCTCGTCGAGGAGCGTCGCCGCTCCTGGCGGACCCTCCAGGTGCTCGCCGGCTTCGACGTCGAGCGCATCGACGAGTCCCACCGGATCGAGCTCGAGGCGCTGCAGAGCCGCTATCTGCAGGCGCTCGAGAGCAACGTCCCGGCGCCGATGGCCGCGACCATCAGCCAGGCCGCCGGCATTCCCGCGGCGGCGACCGCCGCGCCGCTCTGATCGACCGCCCCTCGCCGGATCCTCGGATCCGGCGCCGGGTTCGCCGATCGACGCGACCGCACCGACTTCCACGACGCCGTCCGGCAACGGGCGGCGTCGTCGCGTCTGGGGGTCTCGCCCGCGGTCGTCCCCCGCCACGCCGACGGCCTGCGCCGCCGCGACGGCGCCTGGAGCGACCGCGGCGGATCAGGGCGGCGCCAAAAATTGTATACGAAATGATCGATTGCTGCGCGACTTCTGCTCGGTTTCCGGGCAGACGCCGCAGACGGCGATTGCCTGGAATTACGGCAGCCCTCGATCCGGCTCGGAATTCCGCCACGCCGCGACGCCGCCCGACCGCCGCGCGGCTTGGCACGCGCCTTGCGAAATAGGTGGAGTTCCTGATCGACGGATGGGGCAGGCGGCATCGCCCTCCCTACCTCGCCCCGCGGCGGATCGGGCCCGAAGACCGCGACGGCAGGAGACCGTATGGCCGACCCCGCAGCCCTCGAACTGGTGGCCGTCACCAAGCGTTACGGCACGACCACCGCGGTCGACGCCATCGATCTGAAGATCGCCGCCGGCACCTACTGTTGCCTGCTCGGCCCCTCGGGCTGCGGCAAGACCTCGACGCTCCGGATGATCGCCGGGCACGAGAGCGTGTCCGACGGCGACATCGTGCTCGGTCCGACCAACGTCACCGACCTGCCGCCGGCACGGCGCGGCACCGCGATGATGTTCCAGTCCTATGCGCTGTTCCCGCATCTGACGGTGATCGACAACGTCGCCTTCGCGCTGCGCATGCGCGGCGTCGACAAGGCGGTGCGGCGGGCCCGAGCGGCGGAGCTCCTGCGCCTCGTGCACATGGACCCTTACGCCGAGCGGCTGCCGGCGCAACTCTCGGGCGGCCAGCAGCAGCGGGTGGCGCTGGCCCGCGCGCTGATCACCGAGCCGCAGATCCTGCTCCTCGACGAGCCCCTCTCGGCGCTCGATCCGTTCCTGCGGGTGCGCATGCGGGCCGAGCTGAAGCGGCTGCAGCGCGAACTCGGCATCACCTTCATCCACGTCACCCACGGCCAGGAAGAAGCGATGGCGCTCGCCGATCTGGTGGTGGTGATGAACGGCGGCCGCATCGAGCAGCAGGGCAGCCCGCGCGCGGTGTTCAACGCCCCGGCCAGCGAATTCGTCGCCCGCTTCATGGGCGGCCACAACATCGTCGCCACCGCGACCGGCCCGATCGCGGTGCGCGCCGACCACACCCGGCTCACGCGCGGCGACGGTCCGCGGCCGGCCTTCGTCACCACCTGCGAATACCAGGGCGCCCATGTCCACGTCACGGTGAAGACCGCCGACGGCGTGGAGTGGCTGGCCCTCGTGCCGGAGCGCAGCTTCGACGCCGATCCCCTCGAACCGGGCGCCGTGGTGTCGGTGGCCTGGGCCGAGGCCGACGCCCATCCCCTCATCTGATCCCCATCCGGCCGTCCCGCGTCGCGGGCGGTTTTTCCCAAGGAGACTGGAAGCCATGTCCGACGCGACCGACAAGTCCACGGGTCTCAGCCGCCGTTCGTTGATCAAAGGGGCCGCCGGCCTCGCCGGCATCGCCTCCGGCGCCGGGGCCATCACCGGCTTCCCGGCTGTCCACTCGGCCGAGCCGAAGGTGCTGCGTTATCTCGGCACCGCGGTGAACGAGGGCGACGAGCTCTCCAAGCGCTGCTTCGCCGACACCGGCATCAAGATCGAATACATCACCGCCACCACCGACGACGTCACCAAGCGCGTCATCACCCAGCCGAACTCCTTCGACGTGCTCGACACCGAGTACTTCAGCCTGAAGAAGTTGGTGCCGTCGGGCAACATCCTGGCGCTCGACGCCAAGAAGATCAAGGAATTCGACAACATCACGCCCGTCTTCACAAAGGGCCAGCTGCCCAACGGAAAGAAAATCGGCGACCAGGGCACCGCGCCGTGGAAGGTCCTCTATCTCGAGGGCAAGGACTCCAAGGTCTTCTCGAAGACCCCCACCGAATTCGTCACCCTGATCCCGACCGTCTACAACGCCGACACCCTCGGCATCCGCCCCGACCTGATCAAGCGGCCGATCGGCTCCTGGGCCGAGCTGCTCAATCCGGAGTTCAAGGGCAAGGCGTCGATCCTCAACATCCCGTCGATCGGCATCATGGATGCGGCGATGGTGGTCGAGGCGACCGGTCAGTACAAGTATCCCGACAAGGGCAACATGACCCGCGCCGAGATCGACCTGACCATGAAGATCCTCACCGAAGCCAAGAAGGCCGGCCAGTTCCGCGCCTTCTGGAAGGACTTCAACGAGAGCGTCAACCTGATGGCCTCGGGCGAGACGGTGATCCAGTCGATGTGGTCGCCGGCGGTGACCAAGGTCCGCTCGATGGGCATTCCCTGCGTGTTCCAGCCGCTGAAGGAGGGCTATCGCTCCTGGGCTTCGGGCTTCTGCGTGTCGAAGGGCGTGTCCGGCGCCAAGCTCGACTGGGCCTACGAGTTCGTCAACTGGTTCCTGTCGGGCTGGGCCGGCGCCTATCTCAACCGCCAGGGCTACTATTCGGCGGTGCTGTCGACCGCCAAGTCGCAGATGGAGGCCTACGAGTGGGCCTACTGGATGGAAGGCAAGCCTGCCGAGAAGGACATCAAGGGTCCGGACGGCACGCTGCTCGAGAAGGCCGGTGCGGTGCGCGACGGCGGCTCCTACGACGACCGGATGGGCAACGTCGCCTGCTGGAACGCGGTGATGGACGAGAACGACTACATGGTCCGCAAGTGGAACGAGTTCATCGCGTCCTGATGCGGTGAAGGGGGGCGTCGGCGCAGGTGTCTCGCCTGCGGCGACGGCTCCTTCCGGGCCGATGCGGCGAACCTCACCGTGTCGACCGGTGGCGGCGTTGACCAATGGCGGCGCCGAGCCCCCCCCCCCCTCCCTGTCCCTCCCCCTCCAGGGGGGAGGGGACGATGGGGAGAGGGTGATCGGACCTCGGAGGGACGCCGCGCGGCGACGGCCGGGCGGTGAAGATCGGAAGGCCGTCGCCACGACCGTTCGGCACGCCGTACGGCAAAGTTGCGAAGGCGATCACCACAGGGTCCTCTCCCCCCTCGAGGGGGAGAGACAGAGAGGGGGGGCCGGACCGGGCCTCACCTCTCGGGCACGACCGGTGGAAACGCCGCATACCCCTCTCCCTGTCCCTCCCCCACAAGGGGGGAGGGGACGATGGGGAGAGGGTGGTCGGACCGCGAAGAACCGCCGCGCGGCGACGACCGGACGGTGATGATCCGCCGGTCTGCGTCGCGACCGTGATGCGTGCAGTGCTGTTGCGACGGCCATCACCACGACCGTGCCGCGCGCACTGCAGTGGTGGCGCGAAGGTCATCGCCACAGGGTCCCCTCCCCCCTTGTGGGGGAGGGACAGGGAGAGGGGTAACGCCCTCTCCGCCCGCACGAAGCCGAACCACCGGTTCGCGTCGCCTCTCGAACACCGATCGCCCATGACGCCCGAAGACTCGCCGACCCGAAACTCCGCCGCCCCACAGCGAGGACCGCCCATGACCCCATCGACGATCACCCGACACATGGTCGCCTGGGCGCAGGCGGCGCCGCTGGCGCTGGTGTTCCTGGCGTTCTTCCTGATCCCGCTGGCGCTGGTGGTGATCGTCTCGTTCTGGGACTACAACGTTCTGTTTCATCGTGTGGGCGGCGACGCTGATCATCGGCTTCACCATCGCCTATTTCCTGGCCTTCCACGTCCGCTCCAAGACCTGGCAGATCGTCCTGTCGCTGGTCTGCACCATTCCGTTCTGGACCTCCAACGTCATCCGGATGATCGCCTGGATCCCGCTGCTCGGCCGCAACGGTCTGGTCAACAAGGGGCTGGTCGGGGCCGGCGTCGTCGACAAGCCGATCGAGTGGCTGCTCTATTCCGATTTCTCGGTGATCCTGGCGCTGGTCCACCTGTTCACCTTCTTCATGGTCATCCCGATCTTCAATTCGATGGTGCGCATCGACAAGTCGCTGATCGAAGCGGCCTACGACGCCGGCGCCACCGGCTGGCAGACGCTGTGGAACGTCGTCGTGCCCTTGTCGAAGCCGGGCATCGTGATCGGCTCGATCTTCGTGGTGACCATCGTGATGGGCGACTTCGTCACCATCGGCGTGATGGGCGGCCAGCAGATCGCCTCGGCCGGCAAGGTGATCGAGACCCATCTCAACGCTCTGCAGTTCCCGGTCGCCGCGGCCCATGCGGTGATCCTGCTCGGCGTCACATTGATGATCATCGCGACGCTGTCCAAGCTCGTCGACGTGCGCAAGGAGCTGTGAGATGTCCGAGGGTCGCCCGCGCGTCTATTACCTGCTCGCCACGGTCTTCGCGGCTTACGTCCTGTTCCTCTACGGGCCGATGATCGCGATCTTCATCCTGTCGTTCCAGGGACCGGACGGCGGCCTGACCTTCCCGATGACCGGCGTGTCGCTCCACTGGTTTTCCAAACTGTGGTCGGGCGGCGGCATCATCGACATCGGCGCGGCGTTCTTCCGCTCGGCGCGGCTCGGTTTCGTGGTGATGCTGCTGACCGTGGCGATCTCGGTCTCCGCCGGCCTCGCCTTCCGCCGGCGGTTTCCCGGATCGGCGGTGCTGTTCTATGTGGCGATCGCCAGCCTGATCGTGCCGTCGATCATCACCTCGCTGGGGATCGGGCTCGAGTTCCGGCTGATCGACGACTTCGTCAAGAGCTTCGCCACGGCCCACGGCTGGACCGAGTTCGCCGGGCGCTACACCACGGCGATGGGCCTGTTCACCTCCGGCCTCGGGGCACATCTGACCTGGACCCTGCCCTTCGGCCTGTTGATCATGTTCGCGGTGTTCAACCGCTTCGACCCGCGTTACGAGGAGGCGGCGCGCGATCTCGGGGCGACGCCGTGGCAGGCCTTCCGCTTCGTGGTGCTGCCGATCATCCTGCCGTCGGTGGTCGGTATCGGGCTGTTCGGCTTCACCCTGTCGTGGGACGAGATCGCCCGCTCGAGCCAGGCGATCGGCTCGGTCAACACGCTGCCCCTCGATCTCCAGGGGCTCACCACCACCGTCACCACGCCCGACATCTATGCGCTCGGCACCGTCACCTCGGTCGTCTCGTTCCTGGTGATCGGTCTGGCGCTGTCGGCGATCCGCGCCATCTCGGCGCGCCGGACCCGCCACGGCTCCGATGCCGGCGCCGGACTGGTATGAGGCCCGCGATGCTCGTCCATGTCTGCAATCCCAACACCACCCAGGCGATGACCGCCAAGATCCGGGTCGCCGCGGAGCGCGCGGCGGCCCCCGGCACGACCATCCTCGCCGACGAATCGGCCTTCGGCCCGGTGTCGATCGAAGGGCCCTACGACGCCGCCTTCGCGGTGCCGGGGCTGATCGAGCGGATCCGCGCGGCGGCCGCCGCCGGCGCCGCGGGGCACGTGGTCGCCTGTTTCGACGACACCGGGCTCGACGCGGCCCGCGCTCTGGCCGACCGGCCGGTGATCGGCATCGGCGAAGCGGCCTTCCACATGGCGAGCCTGATCGCCGAGACCTTCACGGTGGTCACCACCCTGTCGCGCTCGATCCCGACGATCTCGGCCAATCTCGCCCGCTACGGGCTCTCGGCGCGCTGCGTGCGGGTACGGGCTTCGGAAGTGGCGGTGTTGGAACTCGAAGACCCTCATTCGCCGGCGGTCGAGCGGATCTCGGCGGAAATCGCCCGGGCACTCGCCGAGGACCGGCCGGAGGCGATCGTGCTCGGCTGCGCCGGCATGACCGATCTCGCGGCACTGCTCTCGGCGCGGCACGGCCTGCCGGTGATCGACGGGGTCGGGGCGGCGGTTACGCTGATCGAGGGTCTGGCGCGGCTCGGGCTGACGACCTCGAAGATCGGCGGTTGGGCGCGGCCGTTGCCGAAGCGCTACGACGGCGCCTTCGCGGGCTTCGCGCCGGTGGCGTGAGGTCGGCGGGGTGCGCGGTCGAATCGGCGGAGCCTTCCCCGAGTCCCTATGACTCAGGGGCCGCGAAGCCCCGGCCGCGACCCTCTGCGTCCTTCAACGCATCGAATTTTCCCGCCCCCCACCGACCGCCGTCGCTCCCGGCGAGCGCAGCGAGGGACGGGAGCCCATCGCCCCCGCGACCGAGGACGGGCCGAAAGTCATGGATCCCCTTCCCCTGCGCGCCTGCGGCGCTCCGGCCGGGGATGACGGGCGGGCGTTCGGGGATGCCGCCGGACGGCGGCTGCCGAAGCGCTACGACGGCCTCTTCGCGGGGTTCGTGCCGGCGGGGTGAGGCACGACCCCAGCGAAGGTCGCTTCCGGGTCTTTCATCATTTCCGTTTCCCACCGCCGTCGCTCCCGGCGAGCGCAGCGAGGGAAGGGAGCCCATCGGCCCCCGCGACCGCGGACGGGCCGAAAGTCATGGATCCCCTTCCCCTCCACGCCTGCGGCGCTCCGGCCGGGGATGACGGGTGGGTGTCCGGATGCAGCCGACGATAGCGGCGATCACTCCGCGGGCGCGTTGGCGTGGGGGCGCGGGTGCACCGCCATCGGGTTGTTGGGGTGGTCGAGCCAGGTGCGTTTTCCCCCGACGACCAATCCGGTGCGCAGATCGATCGCGCCGGCCGGCAGCGGGTCCATCGAGATGCAGTTCGGCACCGGGCAGACCGAGGCGCAGAGGTTGCAGCCGACGCATTCGGCCTCGTCGACCACGAAGCGGCGCTTGCCGCCCTCCTCGGCCTCGACGACGATCGACTGATGCGAGGTGTCCTCGCAGGCGATGTGGCAGCGGCCGCATTCGATGCAAGTGTCTTCGTCGATCTTGGCCTTGACGATGTAGTCGAGGTTGAGGTGCTGCCAGTCGGTCATGCGCGGGATGGCGGCGCCGACCACCTGATCGACCGAGGTGTAACCCTTGGCGTCCATCCAGTCGGAGAGACCGGTGATCATGTCCTCGACGATCTTGAAACCGTAGACCATCGCCGCGGTGCAGACCTGGACGGTCGAGGCGCCGAGCGCCAGATATTCGGCGGCGTCCTTCCAGGTCTCGATGCCGCCGATGCCGGAGATCGGCAAGCCGCGGGTCTCGGCGGCGCGGGCGATCTCGCTGACCATCGACAGGGCGATCGGCTTGACCGCGGGGCCGCAATAGCCGCCGTGGGTGGCGAAGCCGTCGGTGTTTGGCACCGCGATCATGCTGTCGAGATCGACGCCGATCACCGAATTGATGGTGTTGATCAGCGACACGGCGTCGGCGCCGCCGCGCTTGGCGGCCTCGGCCGGCTTGCGGATGTCGGAGATGTTGGGGGTCAGCTTGACGATCACCGGCATGCGCGAATGCTGTTTGCACCAGCGGGTGACCATCTCGACATATTCCGGCACCTGACCGACGGCGGCGCCCATGCCGCGCTCGGACATGCCGTGGGGACAGCCGAAATTCAGCTCGACGCCGTCGGCTTCGGTGTCCTCGACCTGTTTGAGGATCGACTTCCAGGCCTCTTCCTCGCACGGCACCATCAGCGAGACGACCAGGGCGCGGTCGCGCCAGGCGCGCTTGACCTCCTTGATCTCCTGCAGATTGATCTCCAGCGGGCGATCGGTGATCAATTCGATGTTGTTGAGCCCGATGATGCGGCGATCGGGGCCGAGCAGCACGCCGTAGCGGGGGCCCGAGACGTTGACCACCGGGGCGCCGGCCTCGCCCAGCGTCTTCCAGACGACGCCGCCCCAGCCGGCGCGATAGGCGCGCTCGACGTTGATCTTCTTGTCGGTCGGCGGCGCGGAGGCCAGCCAGAACGGGTTGGGCGCCTTGATGCCCACGAAATCGACACTCAGATCGGCCATGGGTCCCTCCTCAGGCGGCAACGGCGGCGGCGAGCGCGCGATCGATCGACAGAGCGGCGGTCTTGCCCGCCGCGACGGCTTCGACGGTCAGGTCTTCGCCCGACCCGGTGCAGTCGCCGCCGGCCCAGACCCGCGGCAGCGAGGTGCGGCCCTCGGCGTCGACGACGATGCGGCCGCCGGCGAGCGCGAGGCCTTCCCCGAGATCGCCGCTGCGCAGCGTCTGGCCGATCGCCCGGAACACCTGATCGCAAGGCAGCGTGATCGTCTCGCCGGTACCGACGACGCGGCCGGATTCGACGATGGTGCGCTCGAGCTCGATCGCCACCACCCGGCCGTCCTCGCCGATCAGGCGGGTGGGCTTGAGGTTGGTGCGGATCGAGACGCCGTCGGTGCGGGCGATGTCCTTCTCGTGGTCGCTGGCGCCCATCTCGGCGAGGCCGCGGCGATAGGCGATGGTCACCTCTTCGGCGCCGAGGCGCTTGGCCTGGCTCGCGGCATCGATGGCGGTCATGCCGCCGCCGATCACCACCACCCGGCGGCCGACCGGCACCTCCGACAGATCTTCGGCCTGACGCAGGGCGGCGATCCAGGCGACCGCATCCTCGACGCCGGCGAGGTCGTCGCCGAGCCCGAGGCCGTTGGTGTCGCCGAGCCCCACGCCGAGGAAGATCGCGTCATAGCGGTGGCCGAGATCGGCGAAGGCGAGATCGACGCCGATCCGCACGCCGTATTGGATGGTGATGCCGCCGATGCCGAGGATCCAGTCGACCTCGGTGCGGGCGAAGTCGTCGGTCTCCTTGTAAGCGGCGAGGCCGTATTCGGAGAGGCCGCCGGGCTTCGCCGCGGCTTCGAAGATGGTGACGTCGTGGCCGCGGCGGGCGAGCTCATGGGCGGCACTGAGCCCGGCCGGACCGGCGCCGACCACCGCGACGTGGCGGCCGGTCGCCGGCGCACGGGTGAAGATCTGGCGGCCGACCTCGACCACGGCTTCGGTCGCGAAGCGCTGGAGGCGGCCGATCTCGACCGGGCGCGCCTCGGAGGCATTGCGTACACAAGCCTCCTCGCACAGCGTCTCGGTCGGACAGACGCGGGCGCAGGTGCCGCCGAGGATGTTCGACGACAGGATGGTGCGGGCCGCACCGAGCCGATTGTCGGTGGCGATCTGGCGGATGAACAGCGGCACGTCGATGGTGGTCGGGCATGCCTTGACGCAGGGCGCGTCCCAGCAGAACAGGCAGCGATCGGCGGCGATGCGGGCCTCGTGCAGGTCGAGATGCGGCTTGATGTCGGTGAAACGGCCGTCCAGGACGTCCTTCGGCAGGCGTCCGGCGCTGATGTCGGGGGTGGCGACCATCGTCTTCCCTCCTCGCTCGAAGATCCGATGTTCCTCGCCCCGGGCCGGTTCCACGCTCCCTCGAGGGACCGCACCGGGCGATTTTGACCATCCGATCAAATTTCAGATTTTCTGTCAATCGTCGTCGCGCCCGGAAAATGGGCATGGCAGATTTTTGCGCTGCGGTAGCCGCCACGACCGCGCCGCGGCCGCGGGGCAATCGTCGCCGGCGGCGATCGGCGGGCGGCCCGAGGGAGCCGCGGCGACGCGGCGGACATCCCTGTTCATCCGTTCGACATTCGGAACGGGCTGAACGCCGGCCCGGGATTGCCGGGCGGGCGGAGGCCCCCTAACGTTCAGTTTTCCGATCATCACGGAGCTTCGGCCGGATGGCGGCGGTCTCGGGACAGTGACGTTGCCCGTGGCCGAACCCGTCCGAGCCCGGCCCGGATCACCCCAGGAGACACTCGATGAACCGCATCTCGAACGCCGTCGGCGGCAAGCTGGTCGCCTCTTCCTCGAGCCGCGTCGCCGCGGTGTTCGATCCGGCGACCGGAACCCAGACCGGCATTCTGCCGCTGTCGACCGCCGCAGAAGTCGCCGCGGTGATCGAGAATGCCGCAGCCGCGGCCGAGGAATGGGGGCGCACGCCGGTCTTGAAGCGGGTGCGGCCGATGTTCGAGTTCAAGCGGCTGCTCGACGCCAACGTCGACGCGATCGCCGCGGCGATCTCGGCCGAGCACGGCAAGACCCATGCGGATGCGCTCGGCGAAGTCGCCCGCGGCATCGAGGTGGTCGACTTCGCCTGCGGCATGCCGCAGCTCCTGAAGGGCGAGTTCTCGCGCAACGTCGGCCCGGACGTCGATTCCTGGTCCCATCGCCAACCGCTCGGGGTGGTCGCCGGCATCACCCCGTTCAACTTCCCGGCGATGGTGCCGCTGTGGATGTACCCGGTGGCGATCGCCGCCGGCAACTGCTTCGTGCTGAAGCCGTCGGAGCGCGACCCGTCGGCGGTGATGCTGATCTGGGAATTGTTCCGTCAGGCGGGCTTCCCGGACGGCGTGCTCAACGTGGTGCACGGCGACAAGGAGGCGGTCGACGCCATCCTCGATCACCCCAAGATCAAGGCGGTGAGCTTCGTCGGCTCGACCCCGATCGCCGAATACGTCTATGCGCGCGGCACCGCCAAGGGCAAGCGCGTCCAGGCGCTGGGTGGCGCCAAGAACCACGCGGTGATCATGCCCGACGCCGACATGGACAAGGCGGTCGACGCGCTGATGGGCGCGGCCTATGGCTCGGCCGGCGAGCGCTGCATGGCGATCTCGGTGGCGGTGCCGATCGGCGAGACCACCGCCGACCGGCTGATCGAGGCGCTGGCGCCGCGGGTGCGCGCGCTCAAGGTCGGTCCGGCCGGCGATCCGGCCGCCGAGATGGGCCCGGTGGTGACCAAGATGCATCAGGAGAAGGTGCTCGGTTACATCGACCGGGGCGTCGAGGAAGGCGCCGAACTGGTGGTCGACGGTCGCGGATTGACCCTGCAGGGTTACGAGAACGGCTATTTCGTCGGCGGCACGCTGTTCGACCGGGTGACCCCGAACATGTCGATCTACCGAGAAGAGATCTTCGGGCCGGTGCTGTCGGTGGTGCGCGCCAATAGCTACGACGAGGCGATCGGCCTGATCAACGACCACGAGTTCGGCAACGGCACGGCGATCTTCACCCGCGACGGCGACGCGGCGCGGGCCTTCGCCGACCGCATCGAGATCGGCATGGTCGGGATCAACGTGCCGCTGCCGGTGCCGGTGGCGTTCCACTCGTTCGGAGGCTGGAAGCGCTCGCTGTTCGGCGATCACTCGATCTATGGACCGGAGGGCGTGCGCTTCTACACCCGCCTGAAGACCATCACCGCGCGCTGGCCGACCGGCATTCGCTCGGGCGCCGAGTTCAACTTCCCCAGCCTGAAGTGAGGGCCCGCGCCGGCGATCCCGGCGCCGCTCCCGCCCTTCGGAGACCAAAAAAAGGGCCGCTGTCCGGGAGGGCAGCGGCCTCAGTCTTGGGAGGAAACGTACAGCGGATCACCAGACGATGCTGCGCCAAACTCGTGAAGATTCGGTTAACCGCGAATCTCTTCTCGCAGTTCGGCGCATGATTTTCAATCGTTTCCTTGTCAGACTGTGATTTTACGCTGGCTTTCATACTTATTTACGTTGCGGAACTCGTATCGACTGGGATGCCGACAGCACCGCACCGGCCTCCGGTCTCGCCGCGGCACCCCGAATCGGGCAGGCTGCGGCGATCGGGCCCGATCGCGCGGGCCCCGTGATTCGGGAGTTCCGCCGATGCGTCGCGCCGCCGTCTGCTTCGCCCTCCTTCTCCTTCCGCTCCTCGCCACGCCCGCCCCGGCCGCCGGGGTCGCCGTCTCGGGTACCACGGTCGGCGGGGTCGGCGCCGCGCTGCTGGTGCCGCCGCATCCGAAGGCCGCGCTCGTGCTGATGACCGGCGGCGACGGGCAGCTCGGGGTCGGCGCCGACGGCAGCATCGCGCGCGGCGGCAACCAGCTGGTCCGGACCCGCGAGGCCTATGCGGCGCGCGGCTTCGCGGTCCTGGTACCCGAGGGCGACGTCGACGTCGGCGCCGCGGTGGCGGCGATGAGCCGCTTCGGCAAGGTGACGGTGGTGGCGACCAGCCGCGGCACCCAGCGGGCGGCGCGCGGCATCGCCGCCGGGGCGCGTCCGGCGCGGTTGGTGCTGACCTCCGGCTTCCTGTCGGACGCCTCGGGCGACGGCGACAATGCGATGCGTATCCTCGGCTCGCCGGCCACGCTGCCGCCGACGCTGATCGTCCACCACCGCCACGACGGCTGCCGCAAGACCTCGCCCGAGGGCGTCGCGCCGTTCCTCGCCTGGGCGGCGGGGCGGGCGCGGGTCACCTGGCTCGACGGCGGCAGCGACGACGGCGACGCCTGCCAAGTGCGCGCCCACCACGGTTTCGCCGGGCTCGACGGCGAGGTGGTGGCGGCGGTCGCGGGCTTCGCGGCGAAGTGAGGCGCGGCCGGACGCGGCCGTGGGCCGGCGCTCGCCGAAGACCTGCGACCGCGACGAAACCCTCGTGAAACGTCACCCCGCCACCTGCGATGGTCCTGCGACGGCACCGCCGTCGCGATGACTGCTCCTGCGTCAGCGTGACACGGCCTTCCCTCGCGTTCCCCGGTCGAATGTCAACTCTTCGCCAAGCTCCCGCCCGCGAAAGCGTCGAAACTCGACGCCACCGGACCACCGAGTCCGGCGATCCACTTCGCCGATCCGTCGGAGATCTGGACCCTGAAGCGGGAGGACTCGACATGGCAGATCGTATCGACTGGGTCCTGGTGCGCGGCGGTGCGGCGCGCAAGCCGATCGGCGCGGTCGGTTTCCTCGACGACACGGCGGCGGTGATCGTCGCCTTCTATGCCGATCTCGATGCCGACAAGAGCGGCACCGTCGACTGGTCGGAATGGATCGCCGGCCACATTTCGCCGGTCAGCCTGAACGGCGCGGCGGTGGTCGAAGTGGCGATGGCGGCGCGCTACCAGACCGACATCGCCACCCGCGACACGCGGATCGTCACCATGGCCGCCGACCTGTTCCTCGATTTCGCGGTGGGATTGGTCAAGGACGCCGCCTACGCGGTCTATTTCAGCAATTCGGTGAGCACCCTGACCGGCGCGCTGGCGGGGCGCCTGACCAGCCAGATCGTGGTGCAGTTCGCGATCAAGAAGGGTCTCGAACACGAGGTGAAGCGGATCTACGACCACGCCGTGGTCCGTTGACCGAGCGGCCCCGCGCCGTCATGCCGCACCCGGCGCAGCCGTCCGGCGCCGTCGGCGCGTGACCGCGTGAGCGTCGTAGCGGCCGAGACCGAGCGATCCGCGACGATCGCCGGCCTCGGTTCCGTCGGCCGGTGAAGGCGCCCCTTTTCCATCGCAGAACTGTCCGAGTCGGCCTCGCGCGCCGGCGCCGGAGCCCCGCCGATCTACGGCCTTGGTCGGGGTCGGCGTGAACGGATCTTGCCGCGCCGGCGCTTCAATCGATATGATTTGCCGGCGATGCGGCAGCTGCGAAAAAACCACCCACGCATTGCACAACAAATCCTCAATCTTTGCTCTTGCTCAAAATTTGTCCGTTTGATCAAATCGACGCGTTCAGAGACGGGACCAGAGCCCGCGGGAACGGGAGGCACCGGAATGGACGCGAGTCCCCTGCGAGACCCGACGATCGGGACCGGAGCCGCTGCGGGCGGGCCGGCGCCGGGTCGCGTGGTGATCGACGCGCGGGCCCTGTCGCTGACCTTCGACACCGCCGACGGCGTCGTCCATGCGCTGTCCGACGTCGATCTGACGGTGCGCGAAGGCGAGTTCGTGTCGTTCATCGGCCCGTCGGGCTGCGGCAAGACCACGCTGCTGCGGGTCATCGCCGATCTCGAACGGGCGACCGGCGGCTCGATCACCGTCGACGGCGTGGCCCCGGCGGAAGCCCGCACCCAGCGGCTCTACGGCTATGTGTTCCAGGCGCCGGCGCTCTTGCCGTGGCGCAACGTGCTGGCCAACGTGACGCTGCCGCTCGAGATCTTCGGGATGGACAAGGCGAGCCGGCTCGAGCACGCCCGCCGCAACCTCGATCTGGTCAATCTCGCCGGCTTCGAGAAGAAATTTCCGTGGCAGTTGTCCGGCGGCATGCAACAGCGTGCGTCGATCGCCCGCGCCCTGTCGTTCGATCCCAAGCTCCTGCTGATGGACGAGCCGTTCGGGGCGCTCGACGAGATCGTCCGCGACAAGCTCAACGAACAGCTCCTGAAGCTGTGGGCCGAGACCGCCAAGACGGTGGTGTTCGTCACCCATTCGATTCCGGAAGCGGTGTTCCTGTCGACCAAGATCGTGGTGATGAGCCCGCGGCCCGGGCGGATCATCGACGTCATCGACTGCGACCTGCCGGCCGACCGCACGCTGGAGATCCGCGAGACGGCGCAGTTCCTGGCCATCGCCCATCGCGTCCGCGAAGGGCTGCGCGCGGGGCATTCCTATGACGATTGACGCGGCGATTGCCCCTGCCTCCCGGCCGCGCGGCCCCGGGCTCCTCGCCCGGGCCTTCGCCGGCACGACCGGACCGGTGGTGACGATCGTCGCGGTCTTGATGGTGGTGTGGTACGCGGCGGCGGTGTGGCTCAACGCACCGCTGGTGCAGAGCGAGACGCCGCTCTCGACCGCCGAGCTGGTCGACGCGACGCTGGCTCTCGAGCGGCCGCTCCTGCCGGCGCCGCATCAGATCCTGATCGAACTGAAGAAGACGGTGCTCGACACGCCCGTGACCTCGAAGCGCAGTCTGGTCCAGCACGCCTGGGTGACGCTGTCGTCGACGCTGACCGGCTTCGCCTTCGGTGCCCTGCTCGGGCTCCTGCTGGCGGTGGCGATCGTCCATGTGCGCAGCCTCGAGAAGAGCCTGATGTTCTGGATCGTCTCGTCGCAGACCATCCCGATCCTCGCCGTGGCGCCGATCATCATCGTGGTGCTCGGGGCGATCGGGGTCACCGGCCTGGTGCCCAAGGCGATCATCTCGGCCTATCTGTGCTTCTTCCCGGTCACCGCCGGCATGGTCAAGGGCCTGACCTCGCCCGACCGGCTGCACGTCGACCTGATGCGCACCTATGACGCCAGCCCCTCGGCGACCTTCTGGAAGCTCCGGGTGCCGGCCTCGGTGCCGTTCCTGTTCACCTCGCTCAAGGTGGCGATCGCCGCGAGCCTCGTCGGGGCGATCGTCGGCGAACTGCCGACCGGGGCCCAGGCCGGGCTCGGGGCGCGGTTGCTCGCCGGCTCCTACTACGGCCAGACCATCCAGATCTGGGCGGCACTGTTCGCCGCAGCGGCGCTCGCCGCGACCATGGTCGGTCTGGTCGGGGCGCTCGAGGGTTTCGTGCTCAGGCAGATGGGGACGCGCCGATGAGCGACACCGCGCTGCCCCCCGACCGCGACGACGCGCCGGTCACGCCGATGTCGACGACGCGGCTGGCGGCGATCGCCACCGGCGCGCTGACCTTGCTCGGCGGTCTCGCGCCGCTGACCCCGAAGGTTACCTGGAGCGCTCTGCCGCTGCCGGCCCTGCTGCTGGCGATCGCCGTGGTCCTCGGCGCCGGCGTCCTGCCGCGGCTCGTCGACGGCTTCGCGGTGGCGGTGGCGACGTTGGTGACGGCGGCGACAGCGGTGGCGCTGCTGATCGCCGCGCACGCGCCGTCGGTGGCGGGCGAGGTCGGGGTCGGTTTCGTGATCACCCTGATCGCCCTGTGGCTCGGCTCGTGGGCGCTGATCGAGCGGCTGACGGTGTGGCGGCCGACGTCGCCGGCGCTCGCCCGCCTCGCCGACGCGGCGGTGCCGATCGTCTTCGGCGCCTTCCTGTTCCTGTTCTGGGAGGTGATCACCGTCGGATTCGGGGTGCCGGCGGTGCTGTTGCCGCCGCCGTCGCAGATCGCCGTGCGCTTTGCGACCTCGCTGCCGATCCTCGGCGCCGACTTCTTCCAGACGGTGGTGCGGGCGGCGATCCCCGGTTGGGCGATCGGCTCGGCGGCCGGCATCCTGGTGGCGCTCTTGGCCGATCGGGTGCCGTTCCTGGGGCGCGGCCTGATCCCGCTCGGCGACTTCGTCTCGGCCCTGCCGCTGGTCGGCATCGCGCCGATCATGGTGATGTGGTTCGGCTTCGACTGGCAGTCGAAGGCAGCGGTGGTGGTGCTGATGACCTTCTTCCCGGCGCTGGTCAACACCGTCGCCGGGCTCGCCGCTGCCGGGCGGCTGGAGCGCGACCTGATGCATTCCTACGGCGCCTCGTGGGGTCAGACGCTGGTCAAACTGCGGCTGCCGGCCGCCGGGCCGCACATCTTCGCGGCCTTGAAGCTCAACTCGACCTTCGCGCTGATCGGCGCCCTGGTCGCCGAGTTCTTCGGCACGCCGATCGTCGGCATGGGCTTCCGCATCTCCACCGAGGTCGGCCGCATGGGCCTCGACATGGTGTGGGCGGAGATCGCCATGGCGGCGATCACCGGCTCGACCCTCTATTCGGTCCTGGCGTCGATCGAACGCCGCGTGACCTTCTGGCATCCGTCGAACCGGGGACGGTGACGCCCGGCCGCATGACTCGAGAGGAGACTGTCGAATGACTCGGACGTTTCTCGCCGTCGCCGCCCTGGCGGTCGGACTGGGTGCCACCTCGGCCTCGGCCGAAGACAAACTGACGCTGCAGCTGAAGTGGGTGACCCAGGGCCAGTTCGCCGGCTACTACGTCGCCAAGGACAAGGGCTTCTACAAGGAAGCCGGCCTCGACGTGACGATCAAGCCGGGCGGACCGGACATCGCCCCGCCGCAGATCATCGCCGGCGGCGGCGCCGACGTGATCATCGAATGGATGCCGGCGGCGCTGGCGGCGCGCGAGAAGGGCGTGCCGCTGGTCAACATCGCCCAGCCGTTCAAGCGCTCGGGCATGATGCTGACCTGCCGCAAGGAGACCGGCATCACCAAGCCGGCCGACCTGATGGGCAAGACGCTGGGCGTGTGGTTCTACGGCAACGAGTATCCGTTCATGGCCTGGATGGCCAAGCTCGGCCTCAAGACCGACGGTTCGGAACACGGCGTCAAGGTGATCAAGCAGGGCTTCAACGTCGACCCGCTGATCCAGAAGCAGGCCGCCTGCATCTCGACCATGACCTACAACGAATATTGGCAGGTGATCGACGCCGGCATCAAGGCCGCCGATCTCGTCACCTTCAAATATGCCGATCAGGGCGTGGCGACGCTGGAAGACGGGCTCTACACCACCGAAGCCAAGCTCGCCGATCCGAAGTTCGTCGAGAAGGCGGCGAAGTTCGTCAAGGCGTCGATGAAGGGCTGGGACTGGGCGCGGGCCAACCCCGAGGCCGCCGCCAAGATCGTCCTCGACAACGACGCGACCGGCGCCCAGACCGAGAAGCATCAGATCCGCATGGTCGGCGAGATCAACAAGCTGACCGAAGGTTCGACCGGCGCGCTGGTCGTCGCCGACTACGATCTGACGGTGAAGACGCTGCTCTCCGCCGGTGGCGAAGCGCCGGTCATCACCAAGGAGCCCAAGGGCGCCTGGACCCATGCGGTCACCGACGCCGCCGGCCTGAAGTGAGGCCCGCCGCCGGCGCCTGATCGCAGGCGCCGACCCCGATCTGCCGACGCCGGAGGCTCCGGCGTCGGCCCCCCGCCCCGCCGGGCGATCGCAATTGGATTTCGTCGCAACCCCCATCGTCCCGATCGGTCGGATCCTGCCCCTGCCGTCGTCCCCGGCGAGCCCGAAGGGCGAGGGAAGGGGACCAGAGGCCGCTCGGGAAACGCCGAGAGCCTACCCACCTGCCCCCGGATCCCCTTCCCCTCCGCCGGCTTGCGCCGGCTCCGGCCGGGGACGACATCGGAGGGTCGGGTCGGTCCCTATGCGAATGCCCTGCCCCGCCCCGCCGGGCGGTTCGATCCATCCTCGCCCAGGCCGTTCAGGAGAGCCCAATGCCGATCCTCATCCGTGGTGGAACCGTGGTGAATGCCGATCATTCGGTCCGCGCCGACGTGCTCGTCGACGGCGAGACCATCGTCGCCATCGGCACCGGACTGACCGTGCCGGCCGGTACCGAGGTGATCGACGCCGGCGGCTGTTACGTCATGCCCGGCGGCATCGATCCGCACACCCATCTCGACATGCCGTTCATGGGCACCTCGTCGGCCGACGACTTCGAGACCGGCACCCGCGCGGCGCTGTCCGGCGGCACCACCATGGTGGTCGACTTCTGCCTGCCGGCACCCGGTCAGTCGCTGCTCGCGGCCTACCAGGAATGGCGCCACAAGGGCGAGAAGGCGCTGTCGGACTACGGTCTGCACATGGCCATCACCTGGTGGGACAAACAGGTCCACGACGAGATGGAGACCTGCGTCAAGACCTACGGCATCAACAGCTACAAGCACTTCATGGCCTACAAGGGCTCGTTGATGGTCAACGACGACGAGCTGTTCCAGGCCTTCTCGCGCTGCGCCGGGCTCGGCGCGCTGCCGATGGTCCATGCCGAGAACGGCGATCTGGTGTGGCAGTTGCAGAAGCTCTATTTCGAGCGCGGCTACACCGGCCCCGAGGGCCATCCCTATTCGCGGCCGCCGGAAGTCGAGGGCGAGGCGACCAACCGCGCCATCGTCATCGCCGACATGATCGGCGTGCCGCTCTACGTCGTCCATACCTCCTGCACGCAGTCGCTCGAGGCGATCGCCCGGGCACGCGCCGCGGGCAAGCGGGTCTACGGCGAACCGCTGGTCCAGTATCTGGTGCTCGACGAGAGCGAATATCGCTCGACCGACTGGGATCATGCGGCGCGCCGGGTGATGTCGCCGCCGTTCCGCGACAAGAAGCATCAGGATGCGCTGTGGGCGGGGCTGGCCAACGGCACCCTGCAGGTGGTGGCGACCGACCACTGTTCCTTCACCACCCAGCAGAAGCGGATGGGGCTCGGCGACTTCCGCAAGATCCCCAACGGCACCGCCGGCCTCGAGGATCGCCTGCCGGTGCTGTGGACCCACGGCGTCGCCACCGGGCGGCTGACCAAGGAGGAGTTCGTGGCGGTGACCTCGGCCAACATCGCCCGCATTCTCAACATGTATCCGAAGAAGGGCCGCGTCGCGGTCGGCTCGGACGCCGATCTGATCGTCTGGGATCCGGAGGCGACCAAGACCATCACCGCGGCCAAGCAGTTCTCGGCGATCGACTACAACGTCTTCGAGGGGATCGCCGTCACCGGCCTGCCGGTGGTCACGGTGTCACGCGGGCGCATCGCCTGGAAGGACAAGGAGATCCGGCTGGAGCCGGGCGACGGCACCTATGTGCCGCGCGATCCCTTCCCGGCCGCCCACGTCGCCTCGATCACCTGGAAGGAAGCGAGCCGGCCGCGCCCGGTCGGCCGCATCGAAGTGACCCCCTGAGTTCCCGCGATCGGTGGTGAGCGGTGATGCGTCGCCGCGAGCTGCCGGATGGAGTGACTGCGCGATGATTCCCAATCTGAAGATCGATTCCGAGCGGCTGTGGGACATGCTGATGTCCACCGCCAAGTTCGGCGGGACGGCCAAGGGCGGCGTGCGCCGGCTGACCCTGACCGACGAGGACAAGCAGGTCCGCGACTGGTTCGTCGCCGAGACGCAGGCGTTGGGCTGCACCGTCACCGTCGACGAGGTCGGCAATCTGTTCGCCCGCCGTCCGGGCAAGAACCCGGCCCTGCCGCCGATCGCGCTGGGCTCGCATCTCGACACCCAGCCGACCGGCGGCAAGTTCGACGGCATCCTCGGGGTGCTCGGCGCGCTCGAGGCGCTGAAGACGCTCCACGCCTCGGGCTACGAGACCAATGCGCCGATCGAAGTGGTCAGTTGGACCAACGAGGAGGGCTCGCGCTTCGCCCCGGCGATGCTGGCCTCCGGCGTGTTCGCCGGGGTGTTCACCCGCGCCTATGCCGACGAGCGGGTCGACCGGGCCGGGCTCACCTTCGGCGCCGAGCTCGAGCGGATCGGCTATCGCGGCGAACAGATCGCCGGCGATCATCCGCTCAGCGCCTATTTCGAACTGCACATCGAACAGGGCCCGATCCTCGAGGACGAGGGGCTGACCATCGGCGTGCTGACCGGCGTGCAGGGCATGCGTTGGTACGAGGTCACGGTGACCGGTCAGGACGCCCACACCGGCGCGACGCCGATGCGGCTCAGGAAGAACGCCCTGGTCGGCACTGCGCGGATGATCGAGGCGATCGATGGAATCGCGCTCGCGCACGGGCCGGATGCGGTCGGCACCGTCGGTCTGGTCGAGGTCAAGCCGAACTCGCGCAACGTCGTGCCCGGCGAAGTGTTCTTCACCGTCGACTTCCGCCATCCGGAAGAGAGTGTGCTCGAGGCGATGGAGGCCGACTATCGCGCGGCGCTGGCCGAGATCCTGCCGCCGCTGAAGCTCGACTGGGAAGAGAAGATGATCTGGAATTCGCCGGCGGTGAAATTCGCGCCGCATCTGATCGACTGCGTCGACCATGCCACCGACAAGAACGGCTATTCCAAGCGCCGGATGGTCTCGGGCGCCGGCCACGACGCGGTCTATCTCGCCCGCGTCACGCCGACCACGATGATCTTCGTGCCCTGCGCCGGCGGCCTCAGCCACAACGAGGCCGAATCGACCAGCCAAGCCGAATGCGCCGCCGGCGCCCAGGTGCTGCTCGACGCGGTGCTGGAGTTCGACGCCTCGCTCGGCGCCTGATCACTCGCTCGCGCCTCCCCTGCCCTGCCGCCCGGGTCGTCCGCGATCCGGGCGGCGGCGTTTTGCGGTCAGCGGTCTGCGGCGACGCGGGTCAGCAGGCGTTCGGCGCTGTCGTTCCACACGTCCATGCGGGTGATCTTGTCGCCGATCAGCACGAAGCGGTCGATGTAGCGATTGCCTTCGAAGGGCGTGCCGTCGAGCCATTCGCCGTAGAGCGTGCCGACGCTGGTGACCACCGTGCGATCGTCCCCGAAGGCGACGTCCCACTGGTCGATCGCCTTCTTCACCCAGCGGTAGCGAGTGGCGTTGAAGGCGCCGATCTCGGAAGCCGCGGCCAACCGCCGGCCGACGAACACCAGTTCGGCGTCGGGGGCGAAATGCGCGGCGACCGCCGCCGCGTCGCCGGCCATCGCCTGCAGGATGACGGTGCGGATGCGTTCGACCAGCGCGCCCGCGTCCTCGTCCGCCGGCCCGCGGCCGGTGACGATCGGCGCCGGCGGGGGCGCGGCGGTCGGGGGTGTGGGGGCTGACGTCTCGTTCATCGCTCGTCCTCGGATCCGGTTCACGCGGAGGGGCGGCCGGAGCCGCCCGATCTGGGCCCCATGTTGGCACGGGTGCGCGGCCCATGGCACCCCGCGCCGGGTCCGCCGGGATCGGTCGGACCGCGAATTCGCGCGGGCGGGTTCGCGCCGCCCGCCACATGCTCTAGACTGGGGCGACCACCAACCGCGACCGACCGACGGGAGACTGCCATGCGCGATCGGCTCTACATCGACGGTGCCTTCGTGGCGCCGGCGCTCGGCGGGACGTTCGAGGTGATCGATCCGGCGACCGAAGCGGTGATCCACCACGCCCCGGCCGCCTCGTCGGTCGACGTCGATCGGGCGGTCGCCGCCGCCCGCCGGGCCTTCGACCAGGGCCCGTGGCGGCAGACCACCGGCGCCGAACGGGCGGTGATGCTCAGGGCGATCGCCGCCGGCATCCGGGCGCGATCGGAAGAGCTCGCCCGCCTCGAGGTCCTCGACGTCGGCAAGCCGCTCGCCGAGGCGCGGCTCGACATCGACGACGCGGCCGGCTGTTTCGATCTCTACGCCACCCATGCCGAGGCCCTCGACGGGGCGCGGGAGATCGTGCCGCTCGCCGATCCGCGCTTCACCTGCACGGTGACGCGCGAGCCGATCGGCGTGGTCGGGGCGATCGTGCCGTGGAACTTCCCGCTGCCGATGGCCTGCTGGAAGGTCGCGCCGGCGCTCGCCGCCGGTTGCACGCTGATCCTCAAACCTTCGGAGCTGACGCCGCTGACCGCCCTGGAACTGGCGGCGATCGTCGATACGGCGGGCGTGCCGGCGGGCGTCTTCAACGTTCTGACCGGGTTCGGGCCCGAGGTCGGGGCGCCGCTCGCCGACCACCCGGATGTCGACAAGCTGGCCTTCACCGGGTCGGTGGCGACCGGCGCGCGGGTGATGACCGCGGCGGCGCGCAGCATCAAGACGGTGACGCTGGAGCTCGGCGGCAAGTCGCCGTTCCTGATCTTCGCCGATGCCGATCTCGAGACCGCGGTCGACTGGGTGATGATCGGCATCTTCTGGAATCAGGGTCAGGTCTGCGCCGCGACCTCGCGGGTGCTGGTCGAGCGGCCGCTCTACGACCGCCTGCTCGCCCGCCTCGTCGAGGTGGCGGCGACGATCCCGATCGGACCGGGGCTGGAGCCGGGGGTCAAGCTCGGGCCGCTGGTGTCGCGGGCGCAATACGACAAGGTCCGCGCGGCGATCGCCCGGGCGGTCGCCGACGGCGGCCGCATCGCCGGCGGCGGTGGACGCCCGGCGGGGCGCGACGTCGGCTGGTTCCTGGAACCGACGATCCTCACCGACGTGCCGCTCGATGCCGACGCGTGGCGCGAGGAGATCTTCGGGCCGGTGGTGTGTGTGCGGCCCTTCGACAGCGAAGAAGAGGCGATCGGCATCGCCAACGACAGCCGCTACGGGCTCGGCGCGGCGGTGATGTCGGCCGACCGCGAGCGCGGCGACCGGGTCGCCGCACGCCTCAGGGCCGGGATCGTGTGGGTCGACTGTTCGCAGCCGGCCTTCCTCGAGGCGCCGTGGGGCGGCATGAAGCAATCCGGCATCGGCCGCGAGCTCGGCCGCTGGGGTCTCGACGCCTTCCTCGAAGTCAAGCAGACCACCCGCTTCGTCGGCGGCCGGCGTCAGCCCTGGTATCTGTGACCGCCGGCCGGCTTCACTCCGACCAGGGCGCGAGGCGCTCGATCAGGGCGGCGTGATCGCCTTCGGCGGCGCGGTTCCAGCGGGCGATGTTGCCCATGGCGTCGGCGGCGGCCGAGACGAAGGCGTCGGGGCGCGACACCAGCTGGGTGATCAGGCCGGCGGCGGCGCCGGGATCATGGGCGTCGACGAAACGGCCGGAGCCGGCGAGGACCTCGCGGAACACCGGCTTGTCCGGCGCGACGATCGGCAGGCCGGCGTATTGCGCCTCGAGCAGCGGCAATCCGAGGCCTTCGTCGTGGGAGGTCGACAGGAAGACGTGCGCACTCGCCAGCAGGGCGCGGACCGCTTCGGCCTCCTGGTAGCCGTGCAGCACGACGCCCGGGCGTTCGCGCAGGCGATCGGCCTCGCCGCCCCAGCCGAAGCGGCCGACCACGTGCAGCCGGGCATCCCAGCCGTAGGCGTCGCGCAGCACCCCGACGATGTCGGCGGCGGCAGCGAGGTTCTTGCGCGGTTCGACGGTGCCCAGCGCGATCAGATCGAGTTTGCCGCCGCGCTCGACCTTGCGCTGGGTGGCGGCGCGGGCCGAGGCCTCGGCGCCGATCGCGAAGACGTCGCGCACGGTCGGGCGGTAGAGGGTGATCTCGGCATCGGGGCGGGCGAAGGCGCGCAACTCGCCGGCGGTAGTCTGCGAATTGACCAGGAACCACGGCAGCGTGGTCACCGCCCGGCGGAAGGCCGGCACCATGTAGAGCGCGGCGCGGCGGTTGAGGTCCTGGGGGCGGGTCAGCAGGAAACAGTCGTGGACGTAGGGCACCACCCGGCGGCCGAACCACGAGGCGGGGATCGACGGCGGGAAGCCCGAAGCGAGCAGGATCGCACCCGGCGAGGTCGCCAGACGCAGGGGAATGCCGATCTGCTGGGTGAGGATCAGGTCGAGGGTGCCGCTGGCGGTGATCGGCCGGACCTTCAGGGGCGACAGAGCCTCGGCGCTGAAGAGCTCGAGGGTGATCCGCTCGAGGCCGGTCATGGTGCGTCCGAGATGGGTCTGGTCGACCAGGATCATGCGGGGGGACCTCCTCGGCGGGCGCTCACGAGCGGCGGATGCGGCGGCGGTCGCCCCGCGGGGCGGCCGGTTCCGACCCCGACAGGGCCAGCGCCAGGATGCGGTCGAACTGCGGCAGGAGGCCGCTCATCACTTCGATCTCGCCGGCGAGACGAGTACCTGTGAGATCGCCGGCTTCGGCGATCAGGACCACCCGGTCGACCGCTTCGGCGACGTCGAACAGCAGCGCGGCGGCCGGCGCGGTGCCGACATGGACCAGGGCGAGGTCGTGATCGACCAGGGCGATGTCGATCGCCGAAGCGACCGCTGCGGCGAGGTGGCCGAGCGGCCGGTCGAGCGCCGCCGCGGTCGGCCGCACCAACACCACGCCGTGGGCTTCGGCGTGGACGTCGAAGTCGGCGAGTTCGCGCAGGGGGTGCGGCGCGGCGAGGCGCGGGGCGCGATCGAAGGCGGCGGCGAGCGGGCCGGCGTCCTCGGCGAGATCGAACAGCACGACCCGGCGACCGGCCTCGGCGACGGCGCGGGCGAGGCCGAAGACCAGAGCGGCGGCGACCGCGGTCGGTACGGTGTCGGCATAGAGGAGGCGCGCGGCCGGCCCTTCGGCGCCGCCCAGCGCCGCGTCGAGGCGCTGCAGGATGGCGAGGCCGGCCGGATCGGCGGCGCCGTCGGCGGTCTCGACCAGGGCGGCGTCGGCGCCGGTGCCGGGTCCCGACGAGCGGCCGAGACGGGCGAGGCGTTCGGGCAGCAACACCAGATCGACCCGCTGCGGCGGCGCATCACGGCGGCGCGGGATCGGCCGGCGGAGCCGCGGGACGGAGGCGACGGCGGCCGCGGCAGCCCGGTCCACCGGGGCGCGCGGCGCGGCGGCGATGGCGGGGCGGGGCGGCTCGGCTGCGGAGGGTGCCGAGGGCGGGGAACCGGGCGGCGACTCGATCGCGGCGATTCCCGACGGGGCGGCCGCGGGGACGGGAGCCGGCGCCACCGCTTCGGCGGCAGCG
>NZ_SJFN01000020.1 GCF_004328075.1 Siculibacillus lacustris
ACATAGGCGACGACGCCGGAGGCCGCCGCCAGCTCGGCCCGCGAGAACAACCCGAAGGCCTCGACCGTGGCGATCCCGAAATAGCCGGCGATGCGCGCTTCGGCGGTGGCGCCGTCGAACAGCGCGGCGGCCACCGGGGTCAGCGCGGCCCGTTCGCTCCGCCACAGCTCCTTGAGGTCGTCGCCCTCGAACAGTTTCTCCGACAGCACGATCTCGCGCGGCTCGATCCGGGCGATCTCGGCGGCGAGTTCGGCCGGCAGCACCGGCTGCGCGGCGAGAAGGCCGCCGACCGCGGTCGCCGCGGCGAGCCCGGCGCGGATCGCCCCGAGGTCGCGCGGGGACCCGCGCAACAGCCCGAGCCGGCCGAGCGGCCGCAGCATGTCGGAGGCCGCAGCGAGCCCATCGCGCAGCCGCCGGCGCAGGCTGGCGTCGTCGAGGAGGAAGGCGACCGCGTCGGCCCGCGCGCCGATCACCGAAAGATCGGTCGACGGGCCGGCCAGCCGTTCGGCGAGCAGCCGCTGACCGGCGGCGGTCACCGTCCGGTCGATCGCCGCGACCAGCGAGCCGCGCCGTTCGCCCGACAGCGTGCGCAGAATCTCCAGATTGGCGCGGGTGCCGGGGTCGATCGACAGGCAGCCGCCGGCGCCGCCTTCGCCGCTGCGCTGCGGTGCCTCGAGCCGGGCGCGCAGGCCCTTCTGGGTCTTCTCGACATAGGCGACGACGCCGGAGGCCGCCGCCAGCTCGGCCCGCGAGAACAACCCGAAGGCCTCGACCGTGGCGATCCCGAAATAGCCGGCGATGCGCGCTTCGGCGGTGGCGCCGTCGAACAGCGCGGCGGCCACCGGGGTCAGCGCGGCCCGTTCGCTCCGCCACAGCTCCTTGAGGTCGTCGCCCTCGAACAGTTTCTCCGACAGCACGATCTCGCGCGGCTCGATCCGGGCGATCTCGGCGGCGAGCGGCCGGGTCCTCGAGCTGTTCGCACACCGCCACCCGGAAGCCCAGGGCGATCAGCCGCTGGAGATATTCGTCGGCGCGGTGGACCGGCACGCCGCACATCGGAATGTCCTCGCCGAGGTGCTTGCCGCGCTTGGTCAGCACGATCCCCAGCGCCCGCGAGGCCTCTTCGGCGTCGCGGAAGAACAGCTCGTAGAAGTCGCCCATGCGGTAGAACAGCAGGCTGTCCGGGTTGGCGGACTTGATCTCCAGATACTGTTCCATCACCGGCGACGGCCGCGGGTCGAAGGCGGCATCGCGGGTCGAGACGTCGGACATGGGCGGATTCCGAGGGGAGGGGACGGGAGCCGGCAGAATAGCAGATCGCTCGGTCACCGCGACCCCGTGTCGAGAAACCTCGGCGATCGTGCTCGGGCGCGCGGCGTTGCGAACCGATTTTTGCGACTCATGGATCGATTTGATGATGCCGCCGTCAACCGAGCGTAGTCGGCCCGACTTGAGCACGCAGCCTCGGGGCGACTATGGTGCGCGACCCTTCGCTCACGGTTCGCGGCGCGGGCAGGCGGGTCGTTCCCGCCTGTTCGACCGATCGTCGACCGCAAGAATCCAGAACATGCGGAGGATGCGCCCGGAGGCCCGAGAATGAGCGAAACCGAGAAGCCGACGACCAAGACCCGCATCGCCATCACCGATCAGGAAGCCCTGCAGTTCCACGCCCGCGGCCGCCCGGGCAAGTTCGAGATCATGCCGACCAAGCCGATGGCGACCCAGCGCGATCTGTCGCTGGCCTATTCGCCCGGCGTCGCCGCCCCGGTCCGCGCCATCGCCGACGATCCGAACACCGCCTACGACTATACGATCAAGGGCAACCTGATCGCCGTGATCACCAACGGCACCGCGATTCTCGGCATGGGCAACCTCGGCGCGCTCGCCTCCAAGCCGGTGATGGAAGGCAAGGCCGTCCTCTTCAAGCGCTTCGCCGACATCGATTCGATCGATCTGGAGATCGACACCCAGGACGTCGACGCCTTCGTCGCGGCGGTGCGTTATCTTGGTCCGTCGTTCGGCGGCATCAACCTGGAAGACATCAAGGCCCCCGACTGCTTCATCATCGAGAGCCGTCTGCGCGAGTTGATGGACATCCCGGTGTTCCACGACGACCAGCACGGCACCGCGATCATCTCGACCGCCGGCATCATCAACGCGCTGCATCTGACCGGCCGTTCGCTGAAGGACACCAAGCTGGTGTGCAACGGCGCCGGCGCCGCCGGCATCGCCTGCATCGAACTGCTCAAGGCGGTCGGCTTCTCGGCCGAGAACGTCATCCTCTGCGACACCAAGGGCGTGGTCTACAAGGGCCGCACCGACGGCATGAACCAGTGGAAGTCGGCCCATGCGGTCGAGACCGACAAGCGCAGCCTCGCCGAGGCGGTGGCCGGCGCCGACATCTTCTTCGGTCTCTCCGCCAAGGGTGCGTTGACCCCCGAGATGGTCGCCTCGATGGCGCCCAATCCGATCATCTTCGCCATGGCCAATCCCGATCCGGAGATCACCCCGGAAGAGGTCGCGGCGGTCCGCGACGACGCCATCGTCGCCACCGGCCGGTCGGACTACCCGAACCAGGTCAACAACGTCCTCGGCTTCCCCTACATCTTCCGCGGCGCCCTCGACGTCCGCGCCTCGACGATCAACGAGGAGATGAAGATCGCCGCGGCGCACGCCCTGGCCCGGCTGGCCCGCGAGGACGTTCCCGACGAGGTCGCCGCCGCCTATCGCGGCGTCCGCCCGAAGTTCGGCCCGCAGTACATCATCCCGGTGCCCTTCGATCCGCGCCTGATCTCCGAGATCCCGGTGGCGGTGGCCAAGGCGGCGATGGAGTCGGGCGTCGCCCGTCTGCCGATCGTCGACATGGAAGCCTATCGCCAGAGCCTGTCGGCGCGCCGCGATCCGGTCGCCGGCACCCTGCAGCGGATCTTCGCCAAGGTCCGCGCCCAGCCCAAGCGGGTGGTCTTCGCCGAAGGTGAAGAAGAGCAGGTCATCCGCGCCGCCGCGTCCTTCGCCAACCAAGGCCTCGGCACGCCGGTGCTGATCGGTCGTCGCGAGCGCATCCAGAAGATCGCCGAGGCTGCCGGCATCGACATCCACGAAGGTATGGACGTCATCAACATCGTCGATTCGCCGCGCCTCAAGGCCTACACCGACCACCTCTATGCCCGTCAGTGGCGCGACGGCTTCCTCCATCGCGACTGCGCCCGTCTGGTCCTCGACCGCAACTACTTCGCCTCGTCGATGGTGGCGCTCGGCGACGCCGACGCCATGGTGTCGGGCACCACCCGTCACTTCCACTCGGTGCTCGCCGACGTCCGCCGGGTCATCGATCCCCGGCCCGACCATCGCGTCATCGGCCTGTCGCTGGTGCTCGCCCGTGGCCGTACCGTGCTCATCGCCGACACCGCGATCCACGAATCGCCGTCGGGCGAGCAGCTCGCCTACATCGCCGAAGAAGCGGCGCGCGCCGCCCGCCGTCTCGGCTACGAGCCGCGGGTCGCGTTGTTGGCCTTCTCCAACTTCGGTCAGCCGCCGGGCGAGCGCACCACCCGCGTCAAGGAGGCGGTGGCCATCCTCGAGCGGCGCAAGGTCGACTTCGAGTTCGACGGCGAGATGTCGGCCGACGTCGCCCTCGATCCGGCCCGCATGGCGGCCTATCCGCTGTGCCGCCTCAAGGGCCCGGCCAACGTCCTGGTGATGCCCGGCTTCCACGCCGCGCAGATCTCGTCGAGCATGGTCGAAGTGCTGGGCGGCTCGATGGTCATCGGTCCGCTGGTGGTCGGCTTCGAGAAGTCGGTGCAGATCGTCCAACTCGGCGCCAATGATCGCGAGCTGGTCTACATGGCCGCCCTCGCGGCTTATGACGTCAACGGGTGAGACACGGTCGGATCTCCGCCTTCGGGCGGAGATCCGACGCCGAAGTCCGGTGGACTTCGGCGAGTGACGAACGCCCGGCGCCCCCGCGCCGGGCCGGAGGAGCAGCGGTCCAATCTCCGCGCGTCCGGTGAGAAGCGGACCGGTCGGCGCCCCCGCGCCGCCCGCCTCCGTCCTCCGCTCAGCTGCGCCGCTGCGTCCGCAGGCCGTCGGCGGTCATCGCCAGGAGCGCCGTGAAGGCGAGGGCGACGCCGATCAGCGCGCCGACGATCAGGGCCGGATAGCCGAACAGTACCACCGCGCCGACGAAGGCGACGACGAGGCCGAGCAGCACCGTCGAGACGAGATAGATCATGGCAGGTCCTCGAGAACGCGCGCCGGCGATGGTCCGGACACCGCGCCGTCCGCGCTGGCCGCTCCGCCGGGTCCCCGCGTCGCCGGCGACGGCCGCGGCGGGGCAGGGCCGCCTGATATCTCAATAAGTAGTTGCCCGTAAATGCCCGACGTGATTCCTTTCGCATCGCGGTGAAGAAACGGGCAAGAGCGATTGTCACCCCGCGGCGGATCTGCGATGGAAACCGCGCCGGGGGAGGGCTAGGCTGCCCCATCGATTTCGCCCTCGCAGGAGACTCGCGGTAGATGAGCGTTCCGAAGCGTTTCGAGGGACTGATCGATTCCGACGGCCTGCGGGTCCGTCTCGATGCGCTGGTCACCGAGGGGGTCGACGGCGGCAATCCGGCGGTGCGCTCCAAGGTGCTGGCGGTGCTCAAGGAAGTCCGGCTGGCCAGCCGCGACAAGGTCCAGGCCCTGCTGCTCGCCGATCGCCGTGGCGTGCGCTGCGCCGAGCGCCTGTCCTTCGTCCAGGATGCGCTGATCCGGGCGATCTACGACTTCGCCGTCCGCCACGTCTATCCGGTGGTCAACGCCTCCTCGGCCGAGCGCATGGCGGTGACCGCGGTCGGCGGCTACGGCCGCGCCACCCTGGCGCCCGGCTCCGACATCGATCTCCTGTTCCTCTTGCCCTACAAGCAGACCCCCTGGGGCGAGAGCGTCGTCGAATACATCCTCTACATGCTGTGGGACCTCGGCCTGAAGGTCGGTCACGCCACCCGCAACGTCGAGGAATGTGTGCGCCTGTCGCGCTCCGACCTGACCATCCGCACCGCCATTCTGGAGGCCCGCTTCATCTGGGGCGACCGGCCGCTGTTCGACGATCTGGCGCTGCGCTTCGACCGCGACGTGGTCCAGGGCACCGGCCGCGACTACATCGCCGCCAAGCTCGCCGAGCGCGACGAGCGCCACAAGCGCCAGGGCATGAGCCGCTATCTGGTCGAGCCCAACATCAAGGAGGGCAAGGGCGGCCTGCGCGACCTCCAGACCCTGTTCTGGATCGCCAAATACTTCTACCGGGTCAAGGACACCGCCGATCTGATCGGCGCCGGGGTGTTCTCCAAGCCCGAGTACCAGCGCTTCCAGCGCTGCGACGACTTCCTGTGGGGCATCCGCTGCCACATGCACTTCGCCACCGGCCGGGCCGAGGAGCGCCTGTCCTTCGACCTCCAGCGCGAGATCGCCGCTCGGCTGGGCTATGTCGAGAAGGCCGGCCTGCGCGCCGTCGAGCGCTTCATGAAGCACTATTTCCTGGTCGCCAAGGACGTCGGCGACCTGACCCTGATCTTCTGCTCGGCGCTCGAGGAGGAGCACGTCAAGCAGACGCCGGCGCTCAACCGCTTCCTCGACCGCTTCACCCGCCGCCGCCGCCGCAAGGCCCAGGGCGAGGGCACGCCCTTCATCCTCGACCATGCCCGCATCAACGTCGCCGGCCCCGACGTGTTCTCGCGCGATCCGGTCAATCTGATCCGCATCTTCCACGAGGCCGATCGCGCCGACGTCGACTTCCATCCCGACGCGCTGCGGCTGATGACCCGCTCGCTGCGCCTGATCGACGACGATGTGCGCAACGACGCCGTCGCCAACGCCCTGTTCCTCGACATCGTCGCCTCGCGCAACGACCCCGAGCGGGTTCTCCGACGGATGAACGAGACCGGCGTGCTCGGCCGTTTCGTGCCGGATTTCGGCCGCATCGTCGCGATGATGCAGTTCAACATGTATCATCACTACACCGTCGACGAGCACCACCTGCGCTCGATCGGCGAACTCGCGGCGGTCGAGAAGGGCCGGCTGGCCGAGGAGATCCCGCTCGCCAGCGAGCTGATCCACGGCATCCAGAACCGCCGCGTGCTCTATGTCGCGCTGTTCCTCCACGACGTCGGCAAGGGCCGGATGGAGGATCACTCGCTGCTCGGCGGCAAGATCGCCCGCAAGCTCGGACCGCGCTTCGGCCTGACCCCGGCCGAGACCGAGACGGTCGCCTGGCTGGTCGAGAACCACCTGGTGATGTCGACCGTCGCCCAGGGCCGCGACCTCAACGATCGCCGCACCATCGAGACCTTCGCCGAGATCGTCCAGAGCCCCGAACGCCTGCGCCTGCTCCATTGCCTGACCGTCGCCGACATCCGCGCGGTCGGCCCCGGCGTGTTCAACGGCTGGAAGGGTCAGCTGCTGCGCACCCTCTATTACGAGACCGAACCCTATCTCGCCGGCGGCCATTCCCAGGTCACCCGCGATCAGCGCGTCGCCGCCGCCAAGCGCGAACTCACCGACAGCCTCGAAGGCTGGAGCGAGACCGAGAAGAAGGCCTATGTCGAGCGCCACTACGCGCCCTATTGGCTGCGGGTCGATCTGCCCCGCAAGATCGAACACGCCACCTTCATCCGCCAGGCGACCCGCGACCGCAAGTTGCTCGCCACCTCGGTGATCCCCCACGTCTTCGAGGGCGTCACCGAGATCACCGTGCTCGCCGACGACCATCCCCGCCTGCTCTCGGCGATCGCCGGGGCCTGCGCGGTGGCCGGCGCCAACATCGTCGACGCCCAGATCTACACCACCACCGACGGCCTCGCGCTCGACACGATCTTCGTCGGCCGCGAATTCGCCGACGACCACGACGAGCAGCGCCGCGGCCAGCGCGTCTCGGCGCTGATCGAGAAGACCCTGACCGGCGCCGAGCGTCTACCCGAGCAGGTCGAGCGCAAGATCGCCGGCCGCGCCCGCCTCAAGGCCTTCCAGATCCCCACCGACGTCATCGTCAACAACGCCTGGTCGGATCGCTTCACGGTGATCGAGGTCTCCGGCCTCGATCGGCCCGGGCTGCTCTACGACCTGACCCGCGAGATCTCCAACCTCAACCTCAACATCGCCTCGGCCCACATCGCCACCTTCGGCGAGCGCGCCGTCGACGTCTTCTACGTGACCGATCTGTTCGGCCACAAGGTCGACAGCCGGCCGCGCGAGCGCACCATCCACGAGCACCTGATGCGCGCCTTCGACGGCGTCGCCCAGGATCCCGGCCGCGGCGACGGACGTCGGCTGACCGCCTGAGCCGCCGCCGATCGCCACGGGAGCCCGACCGCATGAGCCTGGTGCGCAACGTCCTCACCGTCGGCGGCGCCACCCTGGCGAGCCGCGGCCTGGGCTTCGTGCGCGACACGATGATCGCCGCGGCGCTCGGCACCGGGCCGGTCGCCGACGCCTTCTTCGTCGCCTTCCGCCTGCCCAATCTGTTCCGCCGGCTGTTCGCCGAGGGCGCCTTCGCGTCGGGCTTCGTGCCGCTGCTGGTGCGCGCCCGCGACGAGGTCGGCGCCGCCGGCGCCCGCCGCTTCTCCGGCGCCGCGCTCGCGGTCCTGCTGGCGGTGGTGATCGCGGTGTCGCTGATCGCCGCGCTGGCCGCGCCGGCGCTGGTGCGCCTGCTCGCTCCCGGCTTCGTCGACGACCCCGCCAAGTTTGCCCTGACCGTCGACCTCACCCGCATCTGCTTTCCCTATCTCGGTTGCGTCTCGGTGGTCGCGCTGCTCGCCGGCGTGCTCGCCGCCGAGCGCCGCTTCCTCGCCGCAGCCTTGGCGCCGGTGCTGCTCAATCTGGTGTTCATCGCCGCGCTGATCGGCCTCGCGCTGGCCGGGCGCGCCCCCGGCCCCGCCGACGGTCGCGTGCTGGCGGTCGCGGTGGTGGTCGCCGGCGTCGTCCAGGTGGTCCTGCTGGCGATCGCCGTACTCGCCGCCGGCTCGACCCCCAACCTGCGCCGCCCCCTGTTCGACGATCGCCTGCGCCGCTTCGGCGCTCTCGCCGTGCCCGGACTGATCGCCGGGGGTCTCACCGAGATCAACGTGGTGGTCGCCACCATGATCGCCTCGGCCGAACCCGGCGCCGTCTCCTGGCTCTATTACGCCGACCGGCTCTATCAGCTGCCGCTCGGGGTGATCGGCATCGCCATCGGTCAGGTCCTGCTGCCGGAGATCGCCGTCGGGCTGTTCGATCCCGACCGGGCCCGCGCCGACGCCGTGCTGTCGCGGGCGCTCGAGGCGGCCCTCGCCCTGGCCCTGCCGGCGGCGGTGGCGCTGTGGGTGCTCGCCGGGCCGATCACCGTGGTGCTGTTCCAGCGCGGGGCCTTCGGCGCCGGCGACGCGGTCGAGACCACCCGCGCCATGGCCGCCCTGGCGCTCGGCCTGCCCGGCTTCGTGCTGGTCAAGGTGTTCTCGCCGGCCTTCTACGCCCGCGAGGACACCCGCCTGCCGATGGCCGTCGGCGGCGTCGCGGTGGCGGTCAACGTCGCCCTGGCGCTGGCCTTCTTTCCCTTCGTCGGCTGGATCGCCGTGCCGGTCGCCACCGCCGCTGCCGGCTGGATCAATGCCGCGCTGCTGGCGGCGATCCTGATCCGCCGCGGCCATTGGCGGATCGACGCGACGCTCGCCCGCCGGGTCCCGCGATTGGCCGTTGCGGCGACGGCGATGGGGCTGGTGGTGGCGATCGGGGGCGATCTCGGCGCCGATCTGCTCGCCGCCGCCCGTCCGCTCGCCGTCAAGGGGGCGACCCTCGCCGTCCTGGTCGCGCTCGGTCTCGCCGTCCACGGCGGCCTGATCGTCGCGCTCGGAGTGGTCGATCGCCGCACCTTCCGTCGCCGCAGGGCCGATCCGCCTTGCCCGACGCCGACGGATGCCGCATAACCCGGCCAACCTCCGCACGGAGGATCGAGCCACCCGGGATCCCGTGTCATGACCGAACCGACCGCCGCCGCCTTCGAACCCCGCGTCTTCTCCGGGGTCCAGCCGACCGGCAACCTGCACCTCGGCAACTACCTCGGCGCCATTCTCAAATTCGTCGAGATGCAGAAGTCGTTCGATTGCGTCTATTGCGTCGTCGACATGCACGCGATCACCCAGCCGATCAGCGTCTGGGGCGGCCCCAAGGAACTGGTGCGCAACACCCGGGAAGTGACCGCGGCCTTCCTCGCCGCCGGCATCGATCCGACCAGGCACGTCGTCTTCAACCAGAGCCGGGTCGACCAGCACGCCGAACTCGCTTGGGTGTTCAACTGCGTCGCCCGCATCGGCTGGATGAACCGGATGACGCAGTTCAAGGACAAGGCCGGCAAGGACCGCGAGAACGCCTCGCTCGGCCTGCTCGCCTATCCCTCGCTGATGGCCGCCGACATTCTGCTGTACAAGGCGACCCACGTGCCGGTCGGCGAGGATCAGAAGCAGCACCTCGAGCTGACCCGCGACATCGCCCAGAAGTTCAACAACGACTTCGCCGAATCGATCGCCGAACAGGGGTTCGGCGACGCCTTCTTCCCGCTCACCGAGCCGCTGATTCAGGGCCCGGCGACCCGGGTGATGTCCTTGCGCGACGGCACCAAGAAGATGTCGAAGTCGGATCCCTCCGACCTCAGCCGCATCAACCTGACCGACGACCGCGACACCATCGCCCAGAAGCTGCGCAAGGCGAAGACCGATCCGGAGCCGCTGCCGAGCGAGGTCGAGGGTCTCGCCGGCCGTCCCGAGGCCGACAATCTGGTCGGCATCTACGCCGCCCTGTCCGGCCGTGCCGCGGCCGACGTGCTCGGCGAATTCGGTGGCGGTCAGTTCTCGACCTTCAAGTCGGCGCTGACCGATCTGGCGGTCGACAAGCTCGGCCCGATTGGCGGCGAGATGAAGCGGCTGGTCGCCGATCCCGCCCATATCGACGCGGTGCTCGCCGCCGGCGCCGACCGTGCCCGGGCGATCGCCGCCCCGGTGATGAACGCCGTCAAGGACATCCTCGGCTTCCTGCGGTGAGCGACGGCTGGGGCGGGGCGGCCTCCGCCGTCCCCTCGACGTCTTCGGCCTTGCCTGCGGTGGCCGGGAGTGGCAGCCTCGGGCCCATGGCGATGAGACGCAAGGCCCTCGAGGCCGGACATCGACGCAAGTTCCTGGTGGTCGTCGACGACACCCCCGAATGCGATCGGGCGGTGGTCTTCGCGACCCTGCGCGCCTCCCATACCGACGGCGGTCTGGTGCTGCTCTACGTCGTCGACGATTCCGACTTTCGCGGCTTCCTCGGGGTCGAGCAGACCATGCGCGCCGAGGCGCGGGCCGAGGCCGAGACGGTGCTCGAGGCGGTCGCCGCCCGCGTTCAGGAGATCGCCGCGGTCACCCCGGAACGGGTCCTGCGCGAGGGCGAACGCGCCGCGGCGGTGCTCGCCCTGATCGAGGCCGACGAGGACGTGGCGGTTCTGGTGCTCGCCGCCGGCACCGACTCCGACGGGCCGGGACCGCTGGTCGCCTCGCTGGCGGGACGTGCCTCCGGACATTTCCCGATTCCCATCACCATCGTTCCCGGCCATCTCTCCGACGCCGAAATCGCCGCGGTCGCCTGACCGTCTCTGGACGCGGAGCCCGCGGCGTATTATCTGCCACCTGTCGTCCGGCTCGGGCCTTGACCCCGAGAGAGGAGAATCGATGTTCATCGAGACCGAAGTCACCCCCAATCCCGCCACTCTGAAGTTCGTGCCCGGCCGTGCCGTGCTCGCCGAAGGCAGCCGCGAGTTCCGCGACCGCACCGCCGCCGCCGCTTCGCCGCTCGCCGAGCGCCTGTTCGAGATCGACGGCGTCACCGCCGTGTTTCTCGGCGCCGACTTCGTCGCCGTCACCAAGGACGGGCCGGAGTGGCAGCACCTCAAGCCGGCGATCCTCGGCACGATCATGGAGCACTTCCTGTCCGGCGCGCCGATTCTCGCGCCCGGCGACGCCGAAGTCGCGGCGGCCGGCACCTGGTCGGAGGCCGACGCCCGCGTCGTCGCCACCATCAAGGAACTGCTCGACACCCGGGTCCGCCCGGCGGTGGCCGCCGACGGCGGCGACATCACCTTCGCCCGCTACGAGGACGGCGTGGTGTGGCTGACCATGCGCGGCGCCTGCGCCGGCTGTCCGTCCTCGACCGCCACCTTGCGCAACGGCGTCCAGAATCTCCTCAAGCACTTCGTCCCGGAAGTGCGCGAGGTCCGCGCCGCGTCGTGATGCCGCGGGGCTCCGCCCCGCACCGGACCCCGATGCCCGACCATTTTCGCAGAGATCGGGAGCGGGGCCCCGGTGTAGGTAAGGGTCCATGATTCTTCTCGCCGTCGACACCGCCCTCGCCGCCTGTTCCGCCGCCGTCGCCCACCGCGACGGCGAAGGCGTGTCGGTGACCGCGCGCGGCGAGGTCATCGGCCGCGGCCACGCCGAGCGGCTGATGGCGGTGATCGCCGCGGCGACCGAGGCCGCCGGCGTCACGCTCGCCGAGGTCGAGGCCTTCGCCGTCACCGTCGGCCCCGGCAGTTTCACCGGCCTCCGCGTCGGGGTCGCCGCGGTGCGCGGCTTCGCGCTGGCCACCGGCCGGCCGGCGCTGGCGATCGGCACCCTCGAGGCGCTCGCCGCCGAGGCCGCCCTCGCCCGGCCCGGCCGCTCGATTCTCGCCGTCCTCGACGCCCGCAAGGACGAGGTCTACGTCCAATCCTTCGATGCCGCCGGTGCTCCCCTCGACGCCCCGGCGGTGGCGACCCGCACCGCCGCGGCGGCCCGCGCCGTCGCCCTCGACGCGGTGCTGATCGGCTCCGGCGCGCTGCCGATCGTCGCGCTCGAACCGCGGCTGGAGATCGCCGGCCCCCAGGATTTCGCGGCGATCGAGACCATCGCCCATCTGGCGTTCGCCCGATTCGACGCCGGCGCCTTCGTGTCGCCGCGCCCGCTCTACCTGCGTCCGCCCGACGCCAAGCCGCAGACCGCGGCTCGGCTGGCGCGTCTGACGCCGACCCGGCCGGGGGAGGTCCGCGCGTGACCTTCGGCTGGTGGGCCTTCGACTTCTGGCAGATGGCGCTCGACTACTGGACAGGCCCGCTGGTGGTGACCGACGAGGCCTGGGCCGAGGACACCCGCCGCCTCGCCGAGATCCATGCCGCGGCCTTTCCCGGCGCCGCCTGGAGCGCCGAGGACCTCTCGGCGCTGCTGCGCGAGGAGCCGGTGTTCGGTCTGGTCGCCCGCCGCGCGAATGTCTTCGGCACCCGCGCGCCGGTCGGCTTCGTGCTCGCCCGCGCCGTCGCCGGCGAGGCCGAGATTCTGACCGTCGCGGTCGATCCCGCCCACCGCCGCCGCGGCGTCGCCCGCGGCCTGATGGAGCAGGTGCTGCGCCGTCTCTACCGCGAACGGATCGAGGCGGTGTTCCTCGAAGTCGACGCCGGCAACGTCGCCGCGGTCGCCCTCTATCGCCGTCTGGCCTTCGCCAAGGTCGGCGAACGACGCGGATACTACGCCCAAGGCAGCGTTCCCGGTGCGACCGCGCTTGTCATGCGGGCGGATCTTCGTTAATCGCCTCACAGGACGACTCCCAACTGCGTGAGGTGGACCTTGAGCCCGGCGAAAGTCCCCCCTGCCGACTCCGCGGAAGACGAAGCGAACCTCGAGGATCGTTGCGTCGTGGCCGGGATGCGCATGACCGATCAGCGCCGGGTGATCGCCCGGGTGATCGAACAGGCCGTCGACCATCCCGACGTCGAAGAACTGCATCGCCGCGCCGCGGCGATCGATCGCCGCATCTCGATCTCGACGGTCTATCGCACCGTCAAATTGTTCGAGGACAGCGGCATCATCGAGCGTCACGACTTTCGCGACGGCCGCTCGCGCTACGAGACCGTCTCCGAGGATCATCACGATCATCTGATCGACCTGCGTTCCGGCAGGGTGATCGAATTCCGGTCGACCGACATCGAGAAGCTGCAGGAGTTCGTCGCGCGCGAGCTCGGCTATCGGCTGGTCGACCATCGACTGGAACTCTACGGCGTTCCGCTCGACGACGAGAAATCGTGACGTCATGATTCGTGTGGTCGCCGTCCTCGCCCTCCTCCGGCTCGCGGCGATCACCGTGGCGGCGCTTCCCGTCCAGTGGGTCGCGCTGCGGCTCGGATCGTCGCTCGCCGACCGCTTGCCGGTGTGGTGGCATCGCCGGGCGCTCGCCACCCTCGGCGTCCGGGTCACACCCCGCGGCACGCCGTCGAGCGAACGGCCGCTGCTGATCACCGCCAACCACGCCTCCTGGCTCGACATCTCGGTGATCGGCTCGCTCGGGCCGGTGTCCTTCGTCGCCAAATCGGAGGTCGCGACCTGGCCGGTGTTCGGGCTGCTCGCCAAACTCCAGCGCTGCGTCTTCGTCGACCGTACCCGCCGCAGCGCCACCGGCCGCACCGCCGGCGAGCTCGGCGACCGGCTCGCCGCCGGCGACCCCATGGTGCTGTTTCCCGAAGGCACCTCGTCGCCCGGCGACGGCGTCCTGCCGTTCCGCTCGGCGCTGCTCGGCGCCGCCCGCGCCGCGATTCTCGACAGCGGTCACACCCGGGTGGTGGTCCAGCCGATGGCGGTGGTCTACACCCGCATCGGCGGCATGCCGATCGGCCGCGCCGACCGCCACCGCGTCGCCTGGTACGGCGACATGGACCTCATCGGCCACCTGTGGGGGGTGTGCATCGCCGGCGGTCTCGACGTCGAAGTGGTATGGGGCGAGCCGCAGATCTTCGAGGCGACCACCGACCGCAAGGCGCTCGCCGCGACGCTCGAGACCAGCGTCCGCGACCAGCTCCGCGCCGTGTTGCGGCCGTGACCGCCCGCCCGGCTATTCCCGGGGCCGCCGATCCGCGCTAGATCTGATCCGAACCGCGAGAGATTCCGCGGCGGGCGGCGATGCGATGCGTCGCGCGACCCTCCGCTGCGCCCGAGAGACCCTTGAACGAGTGACGATGAACGAACCCAAGAAAGTCTTCGTGAAGACCTGGGGCTGCCAGATGAACGTCTACGATTCCGATCGTATGACCGACACGCTGGCGCCCGGCGGCTGGGAGGAGACGTCGACCGTCGAGGACGCCGATCTGGTCATCCTCAACACCTGCCACATCCGCGAGAAGGCCGCCGAGAAGGTGTTCTCCGAGCTCGGCCGCATCCGCCGGGTCAAGGAGGCCCGGGCGCTGCGCGGCGAGACGATGGTGGTCGGGGTCGCCGGCTGCGTCGCCCAGGCCGAAGGCGTCGAGATCGCCCGCCGCGCCCCCGTCGTCGACATGGTGTTCGGCCCGCAGAGCTATCACCGCCTGCCCGATCTGATCGATCGCGTCGCCGCCGGCGCCCGGGTGGTCGAGACCGAATTCCCGGTCGAGGACAAGTTCGACCACCTCGCCCCGGCCTCGCGCGAGCGCACCGTCGCCCGCGGCCTCACCGCCTTCCTGACCGTGCAGGAGGGCTGCGACAAGTTCTGCACCTTCTGCGTGGTGCCCTACACCCGCGGTTCGGAGACCTCGCGGCCCGTCGACCGCATCGTCGCCGAGGCCGAGCGGCTGGCCGACGCCGGGGTCCGCGAGGTCACCCTGCTCGGCCAGAACGTCAACGCCTATCACGGGCCCGGCCCCGACGGCGCCGCCTGGAGCCTCGCCCGGCTGCTGCGCCGCCTCGCCGAGATCCCCGTCCTCGCCCGGCTGCGCTACACCACCAGCCATCCCCGCGACATGGGCGACGATCTGATCGAGGCCCACCGCGATCTGCCGGCGCTGATGCCCTATCTGCATCTGCCGGTGCAGTCCGGCTCCGACCGCATCCTCGCGGCGATGAACCGCCGCCACCGCCGCGACGACTATCTGCGGCTGGTCGAGCGCATCCGCGCCGCCCGCCCCGACATCGCCCTGTCCGGCGACTTCATCGTCGGCTTCCCCGGCGAGACCGAGGCCGACTTCGCCGCGACCCTCGAGCTGATCGAAGCGGTCGGCTACGGCTCGGCCTTCTCGTTCAAATATTCGCCCCGCCCCGGCACCCCGGCGGCGGCCGAGGCCGACCAGATCGCGGAGAGCGTCAAGGTCGAGCGCCTCGCCCGGCTCCAAGCGCTGATCGATCGTCAGACCCGCGACTTCAACCTGTCACGTCTGGGCATGACCATGGACGTGCTGCTGGAGAAGCCGGGCCGTCGCCCCGGTCAGCTCGCCGGCCGCTCGCCCTGGCTCCAGGCGGTCCATCTCGACGCCCCCGTCGACCTCCTCGGGACCATCGTCCCGGTGCGCATCGACGCGGTGATGACCTACTCGCTCTCCGCCGTGCGGCTCGACGCACCGGCGCCGTCGTCCCGTCCGGTCGCAGCCCTCGGAGGTGTCAGGTGACAGAAGTGCAGGTGCCGTCGAATCCGCCCAACCCGGTGACGGGCCACGCCTCCGACCTGACCCACGTCGTCCTCGCCTTCGACGACAACCGGCTGATCGGCGATCTCTACGGCGAATTCGATCAGAATCTCGCCGAGATCGAGCGCCGCCTCAAGGTCACGGTGATCGCCCACGGCAATCAGGTCACGGTGAAGGGCGGCCATGACGCCTGCGACCGCGCCCGCCAGGTGCTCGAGAGCCTGTGGGAACGCCTCCAGGACGGCCACGAGGTCCACATCGGCGACGTCGACGGCGCCATCCGCATGTCCGAGGCCGAGGCCGAACAGCTGCCGCTGCCGACCCTCGAGCCCAAGGCCCGCTTCACCCCGGCCCAGATCTCGACCCGACGCAAGACCGTCTCGGCCCGCACCCCGGCCCAGGACGCCTATGTCCGCGCCATGGGTCGTGCCGATCTGGTGTTCGGCATCGGCCCGGCCGGTACCGGCAAGACCTATCTGGCGGTGGCCTATGCCGCCGCCCTGATCGAACGCGGCGACGTCGACCGGCTGATCCTGTCGCGTCCGGCGGTGGAGGCCGGCGAACGCCTCGGCTTCCTGCCCGGCGACATGAAGGAGAAGGTCGATCCCTACCTGCGCCCGCTCTACGACGCGCTCTACGACATGATGCCGGCCGAGAAGGTCGAACGCGGCCTGCAGTCGGGCATGATCGAGGTGGCGCCGCTCGCCTTCATGCGCGGCCGCACCCTGTCCAACGCCGTGGTCCTGCTCGACGAGGCGCAGAACTGCACCACCATGCAGATGAAGATGTTCCTGACCCGCCTCGGCGAGAATTCGCGGATGATCGTCACCGGCGACCCGACCCAGGTCGACCTGCCGCCCGGGGTCAAGTCCGGCCTCGTCGACGCCCTGGAGATCCTCGCCGACGTCGAGGGCATGATCCGGGTCAACTTCACCGACAAGGACGTGGTCCGCCACGAGCTGGTCGCCCGCATCGTCAAGGCCTACGACGACGTCTCCCGCACCCGTCTCGCCGACGAGCGCGATCGTCGCGGGGAGGGCCGTCCCCGGTGATTGCGCCGAACCCCATCGCCGTGGACACCACCGTCGAGGCCGGCCCGTGGGGCGACCCCGAGGCCTGGCGGCCGCTGATCGAGCGGGTCGTCGCGGCGGTCGCCGTCCGGCCCGAACTCGACGTGCCGGACGCCGCCGAACTGTCGCTGCTGCTCACCGACGACGCCCATATCCGGATCCTCAACGCCACTTGGCGCGGACGCGACGCGGCGACCAACGTCCTGTCCTTCCCCAGCGCCGGCGACGACGAGGACCCCGGGCCGCTGCTCGGCGACGTCGTCGTCGCCCACGAGACCACCGACCGCGAGGCCCGCGCCGACGGTCGCACCTTCGAGGATCACTTCGCCCATCTCCTGGTGCACGGCCTGCTGCACCTCTTCGGCTTCGACCACGAGGACGACGCCGAGGCCGAGGAGATGGAGGCGCTGGAGACCGAGATCCTCGCCGGGATCGGCGTCGCCGATCCCTATGCCCAAGCGGACGATTGACACGCCGACCGGCCGCGACGCACCATGGGCGGGCGATTGCCGGGCGGCGAACCAGGCCGGGATGAGATGACCGACGCGAATACCCAGAGTACCGGCGCCACGGGTGACGGTCCCACGCGGACCGAGGCCCGTGGCGAGACCGCGCCCGATCGCGGCGGCGAAAGCTGGATCGATCGATTGCGCGCGGCGGTGGGGTGGAAACCATCCCCCGCGGCCCTGCGCGACAATCTCGAAACCGCCCTGGAAGACGGCCAAGAGGGCGAAGGCGGCGGCTTCACGGCGGAAGAGCGGGCGATGATCCGCAACATCCTCCGCCTGCGCGAGACCCGCGTCGACGACATCATGATCGCCCGTGCCGAGATCGACGGCATCGCCGAAGACACCCGCCTCGACCGCCTGATGCTGGTGTTCATGGAGACCGGCCACAGCCGCATGCCGGTCTATCGCGAATCCCTCGACGACGCGGTCGGCATGATCCACATCCGCGACCTGATGGGCCACATCGCCCACGCCTCGGCCCTGACTCCGCCGGCCGCCGCGCCGATCGGCATCGACCTCGCCCGCGCCGACCTCACCCGCACCGTCGCCGAAGCCGGATTGGTGCGCCCGGTGCTGTTCGTGCCCGGCTCGATGCCGGCCACCGATCTCCTCGCCCGGATGCAGGCCAACCGCATCCAGATGGCCCTGGTGATCGACGAATACGGCGGCGTCGACGGACTGGTCAGCCTCGAGGACATCGTCGAGACGGTGGTCGGTGACATCGAGGACGAACACGACGTGGTCGAAGAGGCCGGCATCGCCGCCGCCGGACCCGGCAGCTGGCTCGTCGACGCCCGCGCCTCGATCGAGGAGGTCGCCGCGGCGGTCGACTACGACATCGATCTCGAGGCGATCGGCCTCGACGAGGAGGTCGAGACGATCGGCGGTCTGGTCGTGTCCCTGACCGGCCGGGTGCCGGTGGTCGGCGAGACCGTCGAGATCGAGCGCCTGCCCGCGCTGCGCATCGAGATCCTCGACGCCGACGCCCGCCGCATCAAGCGCCTCAAGCTGACCCGCCTCTCCGCGGCCGCCGCCTGACGGCGCCGACGGCCCGGTCCCCCCCGATTCGGCCGCACGGCCGCCAACCACGAGAGACCGATCATGCTGGAGCGGTGGTCCCACGCCGTGATGCTCCTCTGGGGATGGCGTCGCCTCCTCTCCGTGGCGCTGGCCGGCAGTCTCGGCGGTCTCGCCCAGGCGCCGTTCCATGCCTTTCCGGTGCTGTGGATCGCTTTTCCGGTCCTGGTCTGGGCCCTCGACGGCGCGGTCGATCTCACCGGCCGGCGCGGTCTGGCGCGATTCTGGCCGGCCTTCCGGGTCGGCTGGGCCTTCGGCTTCGGCTGGTTCCTCGCCGGCCTGTGGTGGATCGGCAGCGCCTTCCTGGTCGACGTCGGCCAGTTCGGCTGGATGCTGCCGATCGCCATCGCCTCGCTGTCGATCGGCCTGGGCCTGTTTCACGGCCTCGCGACCCTGTTCGCCCGCCTGCTGTGGAGCGAGGGCCCGTCGCGAATCGTCGCCCTGGCGATCGGCTTCTTTCTCGCCGACTGGCTGCGCGGCCATGTCCTGACCGGCTTTCCCTGGGGCTCGATCGGTCAGGGCTTCGCCGCCAACGGTCCGATGATGCAGATCGCCGCGGTGCTCGGCGGCTACGGCGTGACCCTCCTGGCGGTGGTGGTCTTCGCCGCCCCGGCGGTGCTCGCCCGGGCGCTACCCGCCGATCGCCGCTTCGCCGCGGGGATCGCGGTGGTCTTCGTCGGCGTGGTCGGCTGGGGCGGCTATCGCCTCGTCGCCAACCCGACCACCTTCGAGCCCGGCTACCGCTTCCGGGTGGTGCAGCCGGCGATCGACCAGTGGACCAACTGGAGCCCGACCTTCAAGCACGAGACCGTCGCACGCTTCGTCGAACTGTCGAGCGGCCCGGCCCGCGATGCCGCCGGCGCGCCGCTCGCCGCCGACCTCAGGCCGAGCCTCGCCGGGGCGCGACCGAGCCGCCTGCCCGGCATCACCCATCTGGTGTGGCCGGAATCGGCCTTCCCCTTCCTGTTGGCCAACGAGCCCTGGGCGCTGGCGACGCTGGCCGAACTGCTCGGCGACGGCACCACGCTGTTCACCGGGGCGACCCGCGCCGAGGCGCCGGCCGCCGGCGAGACCCGCCCGCGCTTCTACAATTCGATCCTGGCGCTCGGCCCCGGCGCCGAGATCCTCGCCGCCTACGACAAGGTCCATCTCGTCCCCTTCGGCGAATACCTGCCGTTCCAGGACTTCGCCGAGAGCCTCGGCCTGTTGCAGCTGACCAAGCTGCGCGGCGGCTACACCCCCGGCCCGGGCCGGCGCACCCTGTCGGTCGCCGACACCCCGCCGTTTGCGCCGTTGGTCTGCTACGAGGCGGTGTTTCCCGGCGAAGTGGTGGCACCGGGCGAGCGACCGCGGTGGATGCTCAACGTCACCAACGACGCTTGGTTCGGCATGACCCCCGGGCCGTGGCAGCACCTCCACCAGGTCCGCCTGCGGGCGGTCGAAGAGGGGCTGCCGGTGGTCCGGGCCGCCAACGACGGCGTGTCGGCCGCGATCGATCCGCTCGGCCGGGTTGTCGGCAGCCTGACACTCGGTGCGTCCGGCGCCTTCGACTTCGACCTGCCCCGCCCGCTCCCGGCGACGATCGCCGCGCGCCATGGTGACCTTCTCGCCTGGCTGCTCGCACTGCTCGCATTTTCGACAATGAGTTTCCGCAGGATTAAGAACGAAGCTTAGTAGAACGTTGACTTCGCGAGCCGGCGATTTCAATGTTCGGTGAGCGGTGAACGAGCAGGACATGCTTGGGTCGAATCGTCGTCTGTGCGTCGAAGGTCGTCATCCGGCCCGAGACGAAATGCGTCGGTTGACCCGAATAAGTTCACCGCTCGAAACGGCCGGAATGGTATCCCCAACTTCCAGTCCTCGGTCCGGAGAAGAGCACTACAGAATAACAAACGAAGGCAAGAATATGGCCAGCAAAAAATCCCCCAATCCTATCGATATACACGTCGGAAGCCGCGTCAGACTGCGTCGCATGATGTTGGGCATGAGCCAAGAGAAGCTCGGAGAGCACCTCGGCATCACGTTTCAACAGATTCAGAAGTACGAGAAGGGCACCAATCGGATCGGCGCCAGCCGCGTCCAGGCGATCGCCCGGGTGTTGAGCGTGCCGGTGGCCTTCTTCTTCGAGGACGCGCCCGGTCTGACGCCGGTCGCCGGCGAACAGGGCTTCGACGAGCCGCAGTCGGCCTCCTACGTCGTGGACTTCCTGTCGAGCTCGGAAGGGTTGTCGCTGAACAAGGCGTTCATTCGGATCAAGGACCCCAAGCAGCGTCGCAAGGTCGTCGAACTCGTCAAGGCCATGGCCGGCGAAGAGGACGAAGCCTGATCTTTCGGACCGGAAGCGCAGCGACGTTCTCTCTGCGCTTCCGGTCCGAGCATTCGCGTCTCGCGCGGGCCGGGCCGGGAGAAATGCCCGTGCTTGACCGGTTTGCGCCTCCATTGGTATAGAAACCCACGCTCGGAGCGGTCGTCGATCGCCGCCGAAGCACGCGTCCGCGCCGCTCGGCCGGTCGTCCAGAACCGAGCCCGGCGCTTCGAGACACTATTCCCCTGAAGTTGCGGGCAATTCCCAAAGGGAAGGATGAACGTGTCTCGTTCGAGCCATCTATTCACCAGTGAGTCCGTCTCCGAAGGTCATCCCGACAAGGTCTGCGACCGCATCTCCGACGAGATCGTCGACGCATTCTTCCGCCTCGGACCGGAACTCGGCTGGGATCCGGCCCATCTGCGCGTCGCCGCCGAAACGCTCGCCACCACCAACCGGGTGGTGATCGCCGGCGAGACCCGCGGCCCGGCCGCGATCACCAAGGATCTGCTGTGCCATCTGGCGCGGCTGGCGATCCGGGACATCGGCTACGAGCAGGACGGGTTCCACTGGGACACCGCCGACATCGCCGTCCATCTCCACGCCCAGTCGGTCGACATCGCCGCCGGCGTCGATGCCAGCGGCAACAAGGACGAGGGCGCCGGCGACCAGGGCATCATGTTCGGTTACGCCTGCCGCGAGACGCCGGAACTGATGCCGGCGCCGATCTACTACGCCCACAAGATCCTCTACGACCTCGCCCAGGCGCGCAAATCCGGCCGCGAACCGCTGCTCGGCCCCGACGCCAAGAGCCAGGTGACGGTCGCCTACGAGAACGGCGTGGCGAAGCGCGCCGCCCAGATCGTGCTGTCGACCCAGCACGCCGACGGCCTGTCCTCGGCCGACGTGCGCAAGATCGTCGAGCCCTACATCGTCGCCGCCCTGCCCGCCGGCTGGGTCGACGAGTCGACCGTGTGGCACGTCAATCCGACCGGCAAGTTCGTGATCGGCGGCCCCGACGGCGACGCCGGCCTGACCGGCCGCAAGATCATCGTCGACACCTACGGCGGTGCCGCGCCGCACGGCGGTGGCGCCTTCTCCGGCAAGGACCCGACCAAGGTCGACCGCTCGGCCGCCTATGCCGCGCGCTACCTCGCCAAGAACGTGGTCGCCGCCGGCCTCGCCGATCGCGCCACCATCCAGCTGGCCTATGCCATCGGCGTCTCCGACCCGCTCGCCGTCTACGTCAATCTGCACGGCACCGGCAAGGTCGAGGAAGGCAAGCTCGAGGTCGCCCTGCGCGAGGTCATGCGGCTGTCCCCGCGCGGCATCCGCGAGCACCTCCAGCTCAACCGGCCGATCTACGCCCGCACCTCGGCCTACGGCCACTTCGGCCGCATCCCCGACGCCGAGGGCGGCTTCTCCTGGGAGAAGCTCGATCTCGTCGACGCCCTGAAGACCGCCGTCGGCGCCTGAGCCCGGCCGTCCCATCCGAAACCGAGACGCACGCGGGCCTCCCGCGTGCGTTTTCGCATCGAAGGAGAAGTTCGTGGCCGAGATCGATCCCGGCGTGCCGGACGACGAGGCGATCGTCGAACGCACCGGTGCCTTCTGGGGCCGTCGCCACGGCAAGGCCCTGCGCCTCGGCCAACGCGGCCTGATCGACACCGTGCTGCCGGCGCTGACCGTCGACCTGACGCAGCCGCCCGCCGATCCGCGCCGCCTGTTCCCGGTCGCCGTCGACGACGTCTGGGTGGAGAGCGGCTTCGGCGGTGGCGAACACCTGCTGGCGCTGGCGGCGGCCCGACCGACGCTCGGCCTGATCGGCGCCGAGCCCTTCGTCAACGGCATGGCCAAGGCCCTCGCCCGCCTCGACGGCAGCCCGCTCGCCGAGCGGGTACGCCTGCACCCCGCCGATTCGGTGGAATTGCTCGATTGGCTGCCGGAGGCCTCGATCGGCCGCTTCTATCTCCTCTATCCCGACCCCTGGCCGAAGAAGCGCCACTGGAAACGCCGCTTCGTCTCACCCGTCAACCTCGACCGCATCGCCCGCGTGTTGCGCCCGGGCGGCGAATTCCGCTTCGCCAGCGACTGGGCGCCTTACGTCGACTGGACCTTGCGCCGACTGCTCGATCACCCCGCCTTCGCCTGGACCGCGCGGACCGCCGACGACTGGCGCCGGCCCTGGGACGGCTGGCCGGGCACCCGCTACGAGGAGAAGGCGCTGCGCGAAGGCCGCACCCCGGCCTACGTGATCGCCCGACGCCTGTGAGTGAAATCGCCGCGGGGCATCTTGCGTTGCGAGGCGATCCGACTATATTGCGCTCCGAGCACGAACATCTCAGTCCGCTCCGACGAGCGAAGTGAGGGTGGGCCCCCCCGGGACCCGCTCTTTAGTCGTTGGAAAATCTGCCCATCGGAGACGGGTCGGACGATGTTCACCACCGAAGGTCGACGCCGGTCTCGCCGGTCGTCGCCACCATGAGGACGACGCAACTGCCGACGCGCCACGAACCCCGCCTGGTCACCGAATCCGGTCTCGACGCCCGTATCGCCGCGCTCGCCGAGCCGGTGATCGAAGATCTCGGATTCCGTCTGGTGCGCGTCAAGACCTCGGGGCGCAACGGCTTCACCGTTCAGATCATGGCCGAGCGGCCCGACGGCACCATCGGTGTCGACGACTGCGAGGCGATCAGCCGCAACGTCGCCCCGGTGATCGACGCCGAGGATCCGGTCGATCGCGCCTATTTCCTGGAAGTGTCGTCGCCCGGCATCGATCGGCCGCTGGTGCGCCGCTCCGACTTCGAACGTTGGGCCGGCCATGTCGCCAAGATCGAACTCGCCCGCGGCCACGAAGGCGGCAATGACGGCCACGACGGTCGCAAACGTTTCCGCGGCCATCTCCTGGGGCTGAAGGACGACACCTTCGGCGTCCGCCTCGAGGACGTCGCCGAAGGCACTTCGGAGTCGGTGTGGTTGGCTCTCGATGCGCTCGCCGAAGCGCGGCTGGTGCTCACCGACGATCTCATCGCCGCATCGCTGCGGGCGGCCAAGGCGGCTCTCCGCGACGACGAACCCGACGACGACGGGGTCGCCGAACCGCCGGTCCACTGACAACGACATCACGAGCCCGGTCCGAAGTCGACCGGTGTCCTCGAGGGAGAAGACCATGGCAGTCAGCGCCAACAGACTGGAACTCCTCCAGATCGCCGATGCGGTCGCCCGCGAGAAGGTGATCGATCGCAAGATCGTGCTCGCGGCGATGGAGGATGCCATCCAGAAGGCGGCCCGCTCGCGCTACGGATCCGAGACCGAAGTGCGTGCGGAGATCAACCCGCGCACCGGCGAGATCAAGCTGCAGCGCCTGCTCCAGGTGGTCGAGGACTTCGAGAGCCCGGCGACCCAGATCCCGCTGGCCGACGCCCGCCTCAAGAACCCCGACGCCGCGGTCGGCGACTTCATCGCCGAACCGCTGCCGCCGATGGACTTCGGCCGCATCGCCGCCCAGTCGGCCAAGCAGGTGATCGTCCAGAAGGTCCGCGAAGCCGAGCGCGATCGCCAGTACGACGAGTTCCACGACCGCATCGGCGAGATCGTCAACGGCTCGGTCAAGCGCATCGAATACGGCAACGTCATCGTCGATCTCGGCCGTGGCGAGGCGATCATCCGCCGCGACGAGTTGATCCCGCGCGAGGCCTTCCGCAACGCCGACCGCGTCCGCGCCTATGTCTACGACGTCCGCCGCGAACAGCGCGGGCCGCAGATCTTCCTGTCGCGCACCCATCCGCAGTTCATGGCCAAGCTGTTCGCCCAGGAAGTGCCGGAGATCTACGACGGCATCATCGAGGTCAAGTCGGTCGCCCGTGATCCGGGCTCGCGCGCCAAGATCGCCGTGATCTCCCGCGACAGCTCGATCGATCCGGTCGGCGCCTGCGTCGGTATGCGCGGCTCGCGCGTCCAGGCGGTGGTGCAGGAGCTCCAGGGCGAGAAGATCGACATCATCCCCTGGTCGAACGACGCCGCCACCTTCATCGTCAACGCCCTGCAGCCGGCCGAAGTCGCCAAGGTCGTGCTCGACGAGGACGCCGGCCGCATCGAAGTGGTGGTGCCCGACGATCAGCTGAGCCTCGCCATCGGCCGGCGCGGCCAGAACGTCCGGCTCGCCTCCCAGCTCACCGGCTGGGACATCGACATCATGACGGAAGCCGAGGAATCGGAGCGCCGTCAGAAGGAATTCCACGAGCGCACCCAGCTGTTCATGGCCGCCCTCGACGTCGACGAGGTGGTCGCCCAGCTGCTCGCCACCGAAGGCTTCGGCTCGGTCGACGAACTGGCCTATGTCGGCGTCGACGAGATCGCCCGCATCGAGGGCTTCGACGAAGAGACCGCGGAAGAGATCCAGTCCCGCGCCAACGCCTATCTCGGCGCGATCGAGGCCGCCCAGGACGCCGAACGCCGCGAACTCGGCGTCGCCGACGAGCTGCGTCAGGTCCCCGGCGTCACCACCGCGATGATGGTGGCGCTCGGCAAGGACGGCATCAAGACCATCGAGGATCTCGCCGGCTGCGCCACCGACGATCTGGTCGGCTGGAACGAACGCAAGAACGGCGAAGTCGAAAAGCACGCCGGCATCTTGCTCGGAATTGAACTGTCGCGCGCCGAAGCCGAGGCGATCATCATGGCGGCGCGTCTCGCCGCCGGCTGGATCACCGCGCTCCCGGAGCCGACCGAGACGGTCGAGGAAGGCGAGGCGGCGAGTGCCGAACTCTGACGACGACGCGGCCGACCCGACGTCGGTCGACGACGACGGGCCGGTCGAATTCGATGAACGCCCGCCGCGCAAGGCGGACGTCATCCGCACCTCGATCGTCACCCGTGAGGCGATGCCGATCGAGGCGCTGTTGCGCTTCGTCCACGCGCCCGACGGCAGCGTGGTGCTCGATCTGAAACGCGACCTTCCCGGTCGCGGCGTCTGGGTCGAGGCCACCCGGGCCGCGGTCGACAAGGCCGTCGCCAAGAAGCTCTTCGCCCGCGGCTTGCGCACGGGCGTGACGGTCGATCCCGGGCTCGGTGCCCTGGTCGATCGCCTGTTGTGCGAGCGGGCGCTCGGCTCTCTCGGGCTGGCGCGCAAGGCGGGACTGGTGGTCACCGGTTTCGCCAAGGTCGATTCGGCGGTGGCACGCGAGCCGCTGGCCGCCCTGGTCCACGCGGCGGAAGCCGGCGCCGACGGGGTCTCGAAGATGACTGCGGCGCTCCGGCGCCGCTTCGGTGAAGGGGTCGGATGCCCGGTCGTCCGAATCTTCACCGGAGCCCAATTGGATTTGGCATTGGGTCGGTCGAATGTGATACATGCTGCGCTGCTTGCTGGCCGGGCGAGCGACAGTTTCCTCGAGCGCGCACTCGCGCTCGGACGGTACCGCGGCATCGAGGCGGCGGAACCGAACGGCCATCAAGCGACGCGCGGCACCACGCCGCAGGAATGACAGGCACATGAACGATACGAAGAGCCCCGGCGAGAAGACCCTCCACGTCGACGTCAAGAAGACGCTGACGCTGAAGCCCAAGACCGACACGAATGTGGTTCGGCAGAGCTTCAGTCATGGCCGGTCGAAGGCCGTGCTCGTCGAGACGAAGAAGAAGCGGGTGCTGAAGCCCGGCGAGGTCGAGCCGCCCGCGGCGATCGCCCCCAAGCCGGTCGAGGCCGCGCCCGCGCCGACGACGGCTGCCGTCGCCGCCGCTCCGGCCGCCGCGCCGGTGCCGGTCGCCGCCCCGCGCGTCGAAGTCCGTCCGCGGGCCGAAGAGCAGCGCCGCCCGGTGGCCCAGCCGCCGCAGCAGCAGCAGCGCTCCTCGGCGCCGCAGCGCACCGGCGCGATCCTCCAGACCCTCTCGGCCGGCGAACGCGCCGCGCGTGAGAAGGCGCTGGCCGAGGCCCGCATCCGCGAGGTCGAGGACAAGAAGCGTCGCGAAGAAGAAGCTCGCCTGCGCGCCATCGAGGACGAACGCCTGCGCATCGAGCGCGAGGCCGAGAACCTGCGCATCGCCGCCGAGGCCACCGCCCGGCGCATCGCCGAAGAAGAGCGCCGCAAGGCCGCCGGCGACACCGAACCCTTCATCGAGACCGATCAGACGCCCGCCGAGGCCGCCGCCGCCAAGGCGATCGCCGCCGTCGATCGCCCGGCGGTCGCCGGTCCCGTGGTCGCCCGTCCCGCCCGCGACGTCGAGGAAGACGACGACGACGCGCCGCGCCGTGGCGCCGCCCGTCCCGGCGCCACCCCGACCGCGCGCAAGCTGCCGGTCCCGGCCGTGCCCAAGCCCGTCCGCCCGAAGGGCGACGAAAAGCCGCGTGGCAAGCTGACCGTCGTCAACGCCCAGACCGAAGAAGAAGAGAACGACGGCCGCGGCCGCTCGGTCGCCGCCTTCCGTCGCCGCGTCCAGCGCCAGCAGCGCCGCATGCAGACCTTCGAACCGCGCGAGAAGATCTCCCGCGAGGTCATCCTGCCCGAGACCATCACCATCCAGGAACTCTCCAACCGGATGGCCGAGCGGGGCGTCGACGTCATCAAGCTCCTGATGAAACAGGGGCAGATGCTCAAGATCAACGACACCATCGACGCCGACATGGCCCAGCTGATCGCCGAGGAACTCGGGCATACGGTCAAGCGCGTCGCCGAATCGGACGTCGAAGAGGGTCTGTTCCGGATCGGCGACGAAGACGGCGATCTCGTCTCGCGGCCGCCGGTGGTGACCATCATGGGCCACGTCGACCACGGCAAGACCTCGCTGCTCGACGCGATCCGCTCGACCAAGGTGGCGGCCGGCGAAGCCGGCGGCATCACCCAGCACATCGGCGCCTATCAGGTCGAGAGCAAGGGTCAGAAGATCACCTTCATCGACACCCCCGGCCACGAAGCCTTCACGGCGATGCGGTCGCGCGGCGCCAAGGCCACCGACATCGTCATCCTGGTGGTCGCCGCCGACGACGGCGTCATGCCGACCACCGTCGAGGCGATCAACCACACCCGCGCCGCGGGCGTGCCGATCATCGTGGCGATCAACAAGATCGACAAGCCGGACGCCGATCCGCAGCGCGTCCGCACCGCCCTGCTCCAGCACGAGATCGTGGTGGAATCGATGGGCGGCGACACGCTCGAGGTCGAGGTTTCGGCCAAGCAGCGGCTCAACCTCGACAAGCTGCTCGAGGCCGTGCTGCTGCAGTCGGAAGTGCTCGAACTCAAGGCCAACCCGACCCGTCCGGCCGAAGGCACGGTGATCGAAGGCAAGCTCGACAAGGGCCGCGGCCCGGTCGCCACCGTGCTGGTCCAGCGCGGAACCCTCAAGGTCGGCGACATCCTGGTCGCCGGCGGTGCCTGGGGTCGTGTCCGCGCGCTGCTCACCGAGAGCGGCGACGCGGTCCGCGACGCCGGCCCCTCGACCCCGGTCGAAGTGCTCGGCTTCCAGGAGACCCCCGAGGCCGGCGACCGCTTCGCGGTGGTCGAGAACGAGGCTCGCGCCCGCGAAGTCGCCGACTACCGTCTGCGCGTCAAGCGCGAGAAGGCCCAGGCCCGCGGATCCGCGGCGCGCGGCTCGCTCGCCGAGATGATGAGCCAGCTCAAGGAATCCGGCCGCAAGGAGTTCGTTCTGGTCGTCAAGGGCGACGTCCAGGGCTCGCTCGAAGCGATCGTCGGCGCGCTCGAGAAGCTCGGCAACGACGAGGTCCGCGCCCGCATCATCCACGGCGGCGTCGGTGGCATCACCGAATCCGACGTGTCGCTGGCCTCCGCCTCGAACGCCGCGATCATCGGCTTCAACGTCCGCGCGTCGAAGGAGGCCCGCGAGGCCTCCGAGCGCGAGGGCGTCGAGATCCGCTACTACAACATCATCTACGATCTGGTCGACGACGTGAAGAAGGCGATGAGCGGCATGCTCACGCCGGAGATCCGCGAGACCATGCTCGGCAACGCCCGCATCCTGGAGATCTTCGCGGTCTCCAAGGTCGGCAAGGTCGCCGGCTGTCTGATCACCGACGGCACCGTCGAACGCGGCGCCTCGGTCCGCCTGATCCGCGACAACGTCGTCATCCACGAAGGCAAGCTGAGCCAGCTCAAGCGCTTCAAGGACGACGCCAAGGAAGTCCCGGCCGGTCAGGAATGCGGCATGGCCTTCGAGAACTACCAGGACATGCGCGCCGGCGACGTCATCGAGTGCTACCGGGTCGAGGAAATCGCCCGCACGCTCTGAGGTCCTCGCCTTCGGGTTTCGGGCGGCGCTTGCGGGTGCCGCCCGTTCGTTTCCACCTGTCTCGATCGGGTCCGATCCCTGACGCAGGGTGTTCCATGTCTCAGACTTTCGAATTCCGCATGGCGCGGACGGACTGGGTCGCCTTGTCGACCGCCGTCGCGCGTCGCCCGTTGGCCTTCCGCATCGCCACGGTGGTCGCCATGGCGAGCCTGGTGGCGATGGTGCTGGCCTTCCTCTCGGCGCCGGACGGCGGAACCCTGCTCGCTTCGGCGCTCGCCGGCGGGGCCGACTGGTATCCGTTCTACGGGATCATCGCCCTCTTCGCGGTGGCCCTGCTCTTCCGCCATCGGTTGATCGGCTTCAACGCCGCCGCCGGCTTCGCCCGTCTGCCGCTCGCCGACAAGCTCCTGGTGGTCGACGCGGAAGAGACCGACGTCCATGTCGTCGCTCCCGATTTCGATTGGCGCTTTCCCTGGGCCGCGGTCTTCAGGCTGATCGAGACTCCGACCCATCTGGTGATCGCCACCGGCGGTCGCGAGGGCCTGCCGGTGCCGCGTCGCGCCTTCGCCGATGCCGCCGCATTCGAGGCCTTCCGCGCCTTCGTCGTCGCCCATCTGCCCGAGGAGGCTTCCCATGAACGCTCCTGAAGACCACGGCCCGTCCCAGCGCCAGCTGCGCGTCGGCGAGATCGTCCGCCACGCCCTGGCCGAGATCCTCGCCCAGGGCCGCATCGCCGATCCCGACCTCGACGGCACCATCATCACCGTGCCGGAAGTGCGCATGTCGCCCGACCTCAAGGTGGCGACCGCCCTGGTCATGCCGCTCGGCGGCCGCGACGCCGACAAGGTGATGACCGGGCTGGAGCGCTCGCGCAAATGGCTGCGCGGCCAGATCGCCCGCAAGGTCAACCTCAAGTTCGCCCCCGACCTGCGCTTCCGTCTCGACACCCGCTACGACGACGACATGCGCATCACCCGTACCCTGCGCAGCCCGGTGGTCGCCCAGGACCTCGGCAAGGATCCGGACGCGACGGAGGACTGAACCGCATGCGAGGGAGGCGGGGCCGCACCCCCCCTCCCTGTCCCTCCCCCTCCAGGGGGGAGGGAACGACGATCGCGAGGCCCCCGATCGCGGCACGCCGCCGCCGTCAACCCGCCGCCCCACCGCGATCTCCGGGCGAAAGTCCCGAACGTCCCCGCCACCTCGTCCCCTCCCCCCTGGAGGGGGAGGGACAGGGAGGGGCGGCGGGACCCGCCGAACCCCTCGACACCGAAACGCATCACGAAGGCAGACCCGGAATGGCCCGCAGGAAGAAATTCGACGACGTCCACGGCTGGATCGTGCTCGACAAGCCGGTCGGCCTGACCTCGACCCAGGCCGTGTCGCGCCTCAAGCGTCTGTTCCATGCCAACAAGTGCGGCCACGCCGGCACCCTCGATCCGCTCGCCTCGGGCCTCCTGCCGATCGCCTTCGGCGAAGCCACCAAGACCGTCTCCTTCGTCATGGACGGCACCAAGATCTATCGCTTCACCGTCCGCTGGGGTCTCCAGACCGCCACCGACGACGCCGAGGGCGGGATCGTCGCCCGCTCCGACGTCCGCCCGTCGCGCGCCGAGATCGAGGCGGTGCTGCCCGAATACATCGGTGAGATCCTCCAGGTGCCGCCCCAGTTCTCGGCGATCAAGATCGACGGCGAGCGCGCCTACGACCTCGCCCGCGACGGCGAGGCGGTCGAGCTCGAGGCGCGGCCGATCGAGATCCACGACCTCGCCCTGGTCGACGTCCCCGATGCCGACACCGCGGTGTTCGAGTGCGAATGCGGCAAGGGCACCTATGTGCGGGCGCTGGCCCGCGACATGGGGCTGCGGCTCGGCTCCTGCGGCCATGTCGTGGCCTTGCGCCGGGTGATGGTCGGGCCCTTCGAAGAGACCGACATGGTGCTGTTGCCCGATCTCGAGGCGGCGGTCGAGGCCGATCTCGGTGAAGCGCGTCGGCTGATCCGGCCGATCGAATCCGGGCTTGCCGAGGTCACCGAAGTGCCGGTCAACCGCGACGCCGCCGCCCGCCTGCGTCGCGGCCAGTCGGTGATCCTGCGCGGCCGCGACGCTCCCGCCGACGAGGCGGCGGTCTACGCCACCTGCGGCGGCGAACTGGTGGCGATCGGCGAGGTCGAACGCGGCGAGCTGCTGCCGCGCCGGGTCTTCGTGCTCGGCGAGGCGTGAGCGCCCCGCTCACCGCCCCAGGCAGGCGGTGAATTCCGGGGCATCCGCCGCACGGCGGCGGATGATCCCGGCGACCCGCCGCAGATTGGTGGTCGGCCGGCGGGCGTCGCGGGTGTGGGGATTGGGCAGCATCACCGCGAGCAGCGCCGATTCCGCCGCGTCGAGCCGCTCCGCACCCTTGCCCAATGCCCGGCGCGCCCCCGCCTCGATTCCGAATTCGCCGTTCGGGCCCCATTCGGCGATGTTGAGATAGGCCTCGAGGATCCGCCGCTTCGACCACACGAGGTCGATCGCCAGCGCCAGCGGGATCTCGATCGCCTTGCGCACGAAGCTGCGGCCCGGCCACAGGAACAGATTTTTGGCCAGTTGCATGGTGATCGTCGAGGCGCCGCGTTTCGGTCCGCCCTCGTCGTCGATCACCTCCTGCAACTCGCCCCAGTCGACGCCGTGGTGGCCGCAGAACGGATTGTCCTCGGAGGCGATCACCGCGGCGACGAGCCGCGGGTCGATCGCCGCGATCGGTCGCCAGATCCGCGTCACCGGCGCGCCCGTCACCCAGCGCGCGATCATCGGCGTCGAGACCGGCGGCACCACCGTCCACACCGCCAGCAGCACGAACGGCAAAGCCACCGCGGCGGCGATCAGGCCGAGCGCGATGCGCAGGAGACGGCGGAGGTCGAAGCGCGCGGCGATCATCGCGCCACTGTCGGTCGACCTCGTGGCGATCGCGTGGCGGCGGGCTCGCCGCCCGGTCGGCGGACTCGAATTGCTGTGGCAATCCGCCGCCGTTTCGTGCATAAGGACCCCGCATCGACCCCGCTGGACGACATCCCGGCGGGGCCTTCTGTCATCTCCATTCGAAAGGATCCTCCGATGTCGATCACTCCCGAGCGCAAGCTCGAGCTCGTCAAGGAATTCGCCACCAAGGAAGGCGACACCGGTTCGCCCGAAGTCCAGGTCGCGGTTCTGTCCGAGCGGATCTCCAATCTCACCGAGCACTTCAAGACCCACGCCAAGGACAACCATTCCCGCCGTGGCCTCCTGAAGATGGTCTCGTCGCGCCGTTCGCTCCTCGACTATCTGAAGTCGAAGGATCAGGCGCGCTACAAGGCTCTGATCGAGCGTCTCGGCCTGCGTCGCTGACGCGGCCGCGGGTTCGCGTCGAAACGACGAACCCCCGATCGAGATCGACCTCCCGAGCGGCGGCGCCAGCCGCCGCCGTTCGGCCTTCCGGACGGCGTTTGCCGCCGTCCGCCGAATGCCCCGAGCGCGCTGTAAGATGAGTCGCCGCCGGAGCACACCGTAGACGGGCCATGGCAGGATCGCCGGTGGTTCTCGCTCACGCCGCGCAGCGAACTGCGTCGAGAACCCCCCGCCGTCTTGCCCATGGCTCCCCCGCATCCTCGGCTCGATGCCGAAGATGCGCAGCAGGAACCGAAGACACATGTTCGACATCCATCGCGAAGTGATCGAATGGGCCGGCCGCAAGCTGGTCCTCGAGACGGGCAAGATCGCCCGTCAGGCCGACGGCGCCGTTCTCGCCACCTATGGCGAGACCACCGTCATCGCCACCGTGGTCTCCATGAAGGAGCCCAAGCCCGGCCAGGACTTCTTCCCCCTGACCGTCAACTATCAGGAAAAGGCCTTCGCGGCCGGCAAGATCCCCGGCGGCTACTTCAAGCGTGAAGGCCGTCCGAGCGAGAACGAGACCCTGGTCTCCCGCCTGATCGACCGTCCGCTGCGTCCGTTGTTCGTCGACGGCTACAAGTGCGACACCCAGGTGGTCGCCACCGTGCTCAGCCACGACCTCGAGAACAACCCCGACATCGTCGCTCTGGTCGCGGCCTCCGCCGCCCTGACGCTGTCCGGCGTGCCCTTCAAGGGCCCGGTCGGCGCCGCCCGCGTCGGCTACATCGAAGGCGAATACGTCCTCAACCCGCAGCTCGACACGATGAGCGAGTCCAAGCTCGATCTGGTCGTCGCCGGCACCCACGACGCCGTGCTGATGGTCGAATCGGAAGCCAAGGAACTCGGCGAAGAGATCATGCTCGGCGCGGTGATGTTCGGTCACGCCGGCTTCCAGCCGGTGCTCGACGCGATCGTCCGGCTCGCCGAGAAGGCCGCCAAGGAGCCGCGCGACTACACGCCCCCGGATCTCTCCGCGGTCGAAGCGGCGGTCCTGGAGATCGCCGAGGCCGACCTGCGCGACGCCTACAAGATCACCCAGAAGCAGGACCGCTACAAGGCGGTCGACGCGGTCAAGCACAAGGTGATGGACGCCCTGTTCCCGGCCGGCGGCGAAGCCCGCTTCGAGAAGGAGAAGGTCGCCGCGGTGTTCAAGGAGGTCCAGGCCAAGATCGTGCGCTGGAACATCCTCGACACCGGCAGCCGCATCGACGGCCGTGACCTCGTCACCGTCCGCCCGATCGTCGCCGAAGTCGGCCTGCTGCCCCGCGCCCATGGTTCCGCCCTGTTCACCCGCGGCGAAACCCAGGCCCTGGTGGTCGCCACCCTCGGCACCGGCGAAGACGAGCAGTTCGTCGACGCGCTCGCCGGGACCTACAAGGAGAACTTCCTCCTCCACTACAACTTTCCTCCCTACTCGGTCGGTGAGACCGGCCGCATGGGCTCCCCGGGTCGTCGCGAGATCGGTCACGGCAAGCTCGCCTGGCGTGCCATCCATCCGGTGCTGCCGCTCAAGCACGACTTCCCCTACACCATCCGCGTCGTGTCCGAGATCACCGAGTCCAACGGCTCGTCCTCGATGGCCACCGTCTGCGGCACCTCGCTCGCCCTGATGGACGCCGGCGTGCCGCTGAAGCAGCCGACCGCCGGTATCGCCATGGGCCTGATCAAGGAAGGCGAGCGTTTCGCCGTCCTCACCGACATTCTCGGTGACGAGGATCACCTCGGCGACATGGACTTCAAGGTCGCCGGCACCTCGGAAGGCGTGACCTCGCTGCAGATGGACATCAAGATCGAAGGCATCACCGAGGAGATCATGAAGGTCGCCCTCGGCCAGGCCCGCGACGGTCGTCTGCACATCCTCGACGAAATGTCGAAGGCCCTGGTTTCGGCCCGTCCGGAACTCGGCGAGCACGCCCCGCGCATCGAGTCGTTCAAGATCCCGACCGACAAGATCCGGGAAGTGATCGGTTCGGGCGGGAAGGTGATCCGCGAGATCGTCGAGAAGACCGGCGCCAAGGTCGACATCCAGGACGACGGCACCGTCAAGGTGTCCTCGGCCGATCAGAAGAAGATCAAGGCCGCCGTCAACTGGGTCAAGTCGATCGCCGCCGAGCCCGAGCTCAACGCGATCTACGAAGGCACGGTCGTCAAGTGCATGGAGTTCGGCGCCTTCGTGAACTTCTTCGGTTCGCGCGACGGCCTCGTCCACATCTCGCAGCTCGCCCCCAAGAAGGTCGCCAAGGTGACCGACGTGGTCAAGGAAGGCGAGAAGGTGTGGGTCAAGCTGCTCGGCTTCGACGAGCGCGGCAAGGTCCGCCTGTCGATGAAGGTCGTCGATCAGGCCACCGGCCTCGAGATCAAGCAGGAAGAGGGCGATCGCGCCGAAGCGAAGCCCGCCGATTGATCCTCCGATCCCTGCGAGACATGCGAAGGGCGCCCGCGAGGGCGCCCTTTTTGCGTGCCGGGGCAGACCACGCTCGGTGCCGCCGTCAGACGGCCGGCTCCTCGATCTCGTCGGTCCACACCCGGAAATTCTCGAGCACGTGTTGCCCGAACGAGTTGACCAGCGGGATGTCGGCGGCGTCGCGGCCGCGGGCGATCAGGATGCGGCCGATCCGCGGCTTGTTGTTGCGGGGGTCGAAGGTGTGCCAGCGGCCGCCGAGATAGACCTCGCACCACGCCGAGAAATCGCCGGGATTGACGTCGCGCGGCACGCCGATGTCGCCGAGGTAGCCGTTGACGTAACGCGCCGGGATGTTCATGCAGCGGCAGAAGGCGATCGCCAGATGGGCGTAGTCGCGGCACACCCCGATCCGCTCGTGATAGGCCTCGAAGGCGGTGCGGGTCGAGCGCGCATGGGCATAGCCGAAGGTGATCTGGGCATTGACGAAGTTGCAGATCGCCTGCACCCGGCTCCAGCCCGGCGCGACTTGCCCGAACAGGTCCCAGGCGATCTGGCTGAGCTTGTCGGTCTCGCAATAGCGGCTGCCGACCAGATACATCAGGCTCTCGTCGGGCAGGTCGGCGACCGCATGTTCCCAGGCGTCGGGGGTGATCGGATCCGGTCGCCCGGAATCCTCGATCACCCCGCCGCACGAGATCGTCAGCCGACCGGCCGGGGCGACGAAGCGCCGGCAGCGATTGCCGAAGACGTCGGCATAGATCGACGAGGCGATCGGCGGGTTGCTGGTGAACGGGCTCTCCTTGCGCACCGCGATCGCCAGACTGGGATGGACGTCCAGCTGACAGATCATCGGCGTCGGTTCGGGGCAGGCGAAGGTCATCTCGTAACCGTAGCGGATCAGCATCGAAGCTCGTTCCTCCTGCGCGGGCGACCGGGCCGGCGTGCGCTCCACTCGCGCACGGCCGGGTCTCGGACGCAACCATCCCGACGTCTTCCATGCACATTGCGGGCCGTCGCCGCCCGCGAACGCGCGGCCCCTGGTCGACCCCGCCGTCATCGGCTAGAGCAGGGTCGATCAGGCGGCGTCGGCCGGATCACGAAAATGCGCTCCCCCCGATGTCGAGCGGATTTCGAAGTGATGCGATCAGGTCGGAAACGCCGCTGCACCTGAAGTCGTTCCGTCCAGCGAGGGCCGCCCGTGACTCGATCCCGCCTCGATCTCCTCGTCCTCGGCTACGGCTATTCCGCCCGCCATGCGGTCGCCGAGCTCCGCCCCGACCTCACCGCCCTGACCGTCACCGCCCGCGCCCCCGCCAAGGCGGCCCGGCTCGCGGCGAACGGCCTCGCCGTCATCGCGTTGGGGGAGCCGGATGCCGACGCGGCGCTGGCCGCGGCGGTCGCCCGGGCCTCGCACATCCTCGTCTCGGCCGGCCCGAGCGCCGACGGCGACCCGTTCCTCCTCTGCTGCGCTGCCCCGCTGGCCGCCGCCGCTGCGGCCGGAACCCTCGAATGGATCGGCTATCTGTCGACCGTCGGGGTCTATGGCGACGCCGCCGGCGGCCTCGTCGACGAGACCACGCCCGCCGCGCCGGCCTCCGAGCGCACCCGCTGGCGCGTCGCCGCCGAAAGCGCTTGGGCAGCGCTCGGCCACACCGCCGGCGTTCCCGTGGCGCTGCTGCGCCTCGCCGGCATCTACGGCCCCGGCCGCAACGCCTTCGTCGCCCTGGAGCGCGGCACCGCGCGGCGCATCGTCAAGCCCGGCCAGATGTTCAACCGCATCCACGTCGCCGACCTCGGCCGCGCCGCCGCCGCCGCCGCGCGCCTGCGCTTCGACGGCATCCTCAACGTCTGCGACGACCAGCCGTCGCCGCCCGATCTGCCGATCCTGCACGCCGCGGAGTTGATGGGCGTCGCGCCGCCGCCGGCGATTCCCTTCGAGACCGCCGAGTTCTCGCCGATGGCCCGCAGTTTCTGGAGCGAGAACAAACGCGTCTCCAACGCCCGCCTGCGCGGCCTCGGCGTCACCCTCGCCCACCCGACTTGGCGCTCGGGCCTCGACGATCTGTGGCGGAGCGACACTTGGCGCGGCTCACCCGAGGATCAGGACGACGCCAGCCCCAAGTTCAAGCGCTGAGAGGGCGGCGTTGTCGCCTGCGGGACGACTGTCAGGCTCGACCGCGTCGAGGCGGAGCCCATCGGAGGACACCATGGCGGCCTACCTGATCGCGGATACCCTGCTCACCGATCCCGACGCCTACGAGGCCTACAAGGCCCAGGCCCGGCCGCTGGCCGAGAAATGGGGCGGCGAATACGTCGCCCGCGGCGGCGCGCTGGCGGTCAAGGAAGACGATCTGTGGACCCCGAGTCGGCTGGTGATCGTGCGCTTTCCGTCCTTCGAACAGGCGAACGCCTTCTACGACTCGCCCGATTATGCCGCGATCCTGCCGATCGCCGAAGGCTCGGCCAAACGCACCGTGGTCATCGTCGACGGACTGTGATCCGCCGGGCGGCCCGTTGTGCGCGCTCGCCGCTCCGCCTCAGATCGCCGGGACGATCGTCACCTCGAGGGTCGGCAGGCCGGGCACGGTGCCGGTCAGCCGGTCGCCCGCCCGCACCGCGCCGACGCCCGAGGGCGTGCCGGTATAGATCAGATCGCCCGGCCCGAGCCGGTAGAAGTGCGACAGATGGGCGATCAGCTCCGGCACCGACCACACCATGTCGGACAGCCGGCCCATCTGGCGCACCGTCTCGCCGACCGTGAGCTCGATCCGCTGATCGGCGATCCGACCGAAGTCGACCGCCGGGACGATCGGCGTGATCACCGCCGATTGCTCGAAATTCTTGGCCAGGTCCCAGGGCCGACCCTTGGTCTTGGCGACCGCCTGGAGATCGCGGCGGGTCATGTCGAGCCCGAGCGCATAGCCGAACACCGCATCCATCGCGTCCTTCGCGTCGACCGCCACAGCCTCGGCGCCGATCGCCACCACGAACTCGATTTCGTGATGATAATCGGCGGTGCCCGCCGGGTAGGGCAGGGCGGAGCCGGAGGCGACGATCGCCGAGGCGTCCTTGAGGAAGTAGAAGGGTGCCTCCCGATCGACCTCGGCGCCCATTTCCTTGGCATGTTCGACATAGTTGCGGCCGACGCAGAAGATCCGCGCCACGGGGAAGCGGGCCTCGGTGCCGACCACCGCGACGGTTCGGATCGGCGGCGGGGCGAACAGCAGGGTCGGGGCGGAAACGGTCATCATCGGGTCCTCTCGGGTCGGCCGGTCGCGGTCAATGCGCTTCGTCCCAGTTGGCGGCTGCGCGGGCGTCGACGACCAGCGGCACGTCGAGGCGCACCGCCGGCTCGGCGGCGGTCTCCATCACTCGCTTGACCAACGGCAAGGTCGCGGCGACCTCGCCCTCCGGCACTTCGAACACCAGTTCGTCGTGGACCTGCAACAGCATCCGCGCCGACAGGCGAGCGGCGGCGAGTGCCGCGTCCATGCGGATCATCGCCCGGCGGATGATGTCGGCGGCCGAGCCCTGGATCGGCGCGTTGATCGCCGCGCGTTCGTTGAAGGCCCGCACCGCGCCGTTCTTGGAGGCGATCTCGGGATAATGGGCGCGGCGCCCGAACAGCGTCGTCACATAGCCCTTGTCGCGGCATTCGCGCTTGGTCGCTTCCATGTAGTCGCGGATGCCGGGGAAGCGCTCGAAATACTTCTCGATATAGGCCGCCGCCTCGCCGCGGCCGATGCCGAGCTGATTGGCCAGACCGAAGGCCGAGATGCCGTAGATGATGCCGAAGTTGATCGCCTTGGCCCGCCGCCGGACCATCGGATCCATGCCGGCGATCGGCACCCCGAACATCTCGGACGCGGTCATCGCATGGATGTCGACGCCCTCGGCGAAGGCCCGCTCCAGCGCCGGCACGTCGGCGACATGGGCCAGCACCCGCAGTTCGATCTGGCTGTAGTCGGCCGACAGCAGCAGATGGCCCGGCGTCGCCACGAAGGCGCGGCGGATCTTGCGGCCTTCTTCGGTGCGGACGGGAATATTCTGGACGTTGGGCTCCGACGACGACAGTCGGCCGGTGGTGGTGGCGGCCAGCGCGAAGGAGGTGTGGACCCGGCGGGTCACCGGGTTCTCGTAGGTCGGCAGGGCGTCGGTATAGGTCGACTTGAGCTTGGACAGCTGGCGCCAGTCGAGCACCTTGCGCGGCAGCTCGTGGCCCTGAGACGCGAGATCTTCGAGGATGTCGGCGCCGGTCGCCCAGGCGCCGGTCGCGGTCTTCTTCGGCGCCGGCAGGCCGAGCTTGCCGAACAGGATGTCGCCGAGCTGCTTCGGCGAGGCGACGTTGAACGGCTCGCCGGCCGCCTCGACGATCTCCGCCTCGAGCCGCGCCATGCCTTGCGCGAACTCGCCCGACAGTCGCGACAGGATCTGGCGATCGATGGCGATGCCGCGCCGCTCCATGGCGGCGATCACCGGCACCAGCGGCCGCTCCAGCGTCTCGTAGACGGTGGCGAGCCCCTCGGCCGCCAGCCGCGGCTTCAACCGCCGCCACAGCCGCAGCGTGACGTCGGCATCCTCGGCGGCATAAGGCGTCGCCTTGTCGATCGGCACCCGGTCGAAGGTCACCTGCGCCTTGCCGGTGCCGGTCACCGTCTTGTAGGCGATCGGCTCGTGGCCGAGCCAGGTCTTCGACAGCTCGTCCATGCCGTGGCCGCCGCGCCCGGCATCGAGCGCATAAGAAATCAGCATGGTGTCGTCGAAATTCTCGACCGTCAGCCCGTGATTGGCGATCACCGCCGCGTCGTATTTGAGATTCTGCGCGACCTTGAGGATCGACGGGTCGGCGAGCAACGGGGCGAGCAGGGCGAGTGCCGCGGGAAGCGGGATCTGATCGGGCGATGGTCCGTCGTCGAACAGGCCGGTGCCGCCCGAGCGATGGCCGAGCGGCACGTAACAGGCCTTGCCCGGCGCGGTGGCCAGGCTGAACCCGACCAGATCGGCCTGGAGCGGATCGAGCGAGGTAGTCTCGGTGTCGAAGGCCACGACGCCGGCCTCGCGCGCCGCATCGATCCAGGCTTCGAGCCGGTCGAGGGTGGTGACGGTCTCATAGGCCGAGGTGTCGATCGGCGCCGAGGCCTCGGCCGTCCGCGCCGCGACCAGCGCCGCGGGGGTGGAGACGGGGTCGCCGGTGGGTGCATGGCCGGCGGCCGTGCGGTCGGCGACGCCGAGCCCCCCCTCCCTGTCCCTCCCCCTCGCGGGGGGAGGGGACGCCGGGGCGCCGCCGGTCGTACCCGAACCGCCGAGGAGTCCATTGCCGAAGAGATCGCCCGATCCCGAAGCCGCGCCGCGAGCCGCAGCGCCACCGTTTTCGTCCCCTCCCCCCGTGAGGGGGAGGGACAGCGAGGGGGGGCTGGACCCATCGGTCGCGCCCGACCCGTCGACCGTGCTCGCCCCATCCCCCGCTTCCGGCGGCCAGAAGCGCACCGGCACGAAACTCGGATCGATCGCCTCGGCCACCGCCCCGGTCGCCTCCGCCACCCGGCGGGTCAGCGAACCGAATTCCATCGCCTTGAGGAAGCCGACCAGCCGCACCCCGTCGATCGGCGCCACTGCCAGATCCTCGATCGGCGTCTCGACCGGCACGTCGCGGTCGAGGGTCACCAGCTGCATCGAGATCCGCGCCGCCGCGGCGTGATCGAGCAGCGACTGTCGGCGCTTGGGCTGTTTGATCTCGCCGGCGCGGGCGAGCAGAGTTTCGAGATCGCCGTATTCGCCGATCAGGCTCGCCGCGGTCTTGATGCCGATGCCCGGCACGCCCGGCACGTTGTCGACCGGGTCGCCGGCCAGCGCCTGGACGTCGACCACCTTGTCCGGCGTCACCCCGAACTTCTCGAACACTTCGTCGGGACCGATGCGCTTGTCCTTCATCGTGTCGAGCATCACCACGCCCGGCTCGATCAGCTGCATCAGGTCCTTGTCGGAGGCGACGATGGTCACGTCGGCGCCGCGCGCCCGCGCCTGTCGGGTGTAGGTGGCGATCAGGTCGTCGGCCTCGTAGTCGAGCTGCTCGATCGAGGCGACGTTGAAGGCCCGCGTCGCTTCGCGGATCAGCCCGAACTGCGGCCGCAGATCCTCCGGCGCCGGCGGCCGATGGGCCTTGTAGAGGTCGTAGAGGCGGTTGCGGAAGGTCGTGCCCGAGGCGTCGAAGATCACCGCCAGATGGGTCGGGCGCACCCCGGCGCCGGTCTTCTCGGCCTCCTTCAACAGCCGGTAGAGCATGTTGCAGAAGCCGGAGACCGCGCCGACCGGCACCCCGTCCGACTTGCGGGTCAGCGGCGGCAGCGCGTGATAGGCGCGGAAGATATAGGAGGAGCCGTCGACCAGGAACACGTGGTCGCCGGGTCGGATCTCGCGTGGCTCTGCGCCGTTGGGAAGGATGGTCGTCATGGTGGCCATCCTAGAGCATGGTCCGGACGGACGGAACCGGCCGGCGCGAAGAGAAATCGTCTGTCCCCCGGCGCGACCCCGTGCGGCGCTCGCCGCGCGGGGTCGTCTCGCCGGTCACGCCCGCAGCGTCGCGCCGGTCGCCTTGGCCACCGCCGCCACCACCTTGGCGCCCAGCGCCTCGAGGTCCTTGTCGGTCAGCGTCGCCTTGACCGGCTGCAGCGTCACTTCGACCGCCACCGACTTCTTGCCCTCGCCGAGCGCCGGCCCGCGGAACACGTCGAAGATCGCCGCGTCGACGATCAGCGCCCGGTCGGCACCCCTGACCGCCTTGAGGATCTTCTCGGCTTCGACCGCCTCGTCGACCACGAAGGCGAAGTCGCGCGACAGCGGCATCAACTCCGGCGTCGCCAGCGCGCCCTTGGACTTGGTCGGCTTGGCCTTGGCCTCGGGAATCGCGTCGAGATGGACCTCGAAGGCGACCATCGGCCCGGCCGCGTCGAGGGTCTCGAGCGTCGCCGGATGCAGCTCGCCGAAATGCGCCAGGATCATCTGCGGACCCATCTGCAGGGTGCCCGAGCGGCCGGGATGATACCAGGCCGGTGCGGTGCGGGCGATCTGCACGCGGTCGGTGGCGACCCCCAGGGCCTCCAGCACCGCCAGGGCATCGGCCTTGGCGATCGTCCACGACACCGGTCCGGCCGCGCCGAGCCAATGGCGGCCGGCCCCCGCCGATCCGGCGGTGCCGCGACGCACGCCCGCGGCCTGCAGCTTCTGGCCGTCCGGCGCATCGGTGCGGAACACCTGACCGACCTCGAACAGCGCGACGTCGACGATGCCGCGCTTGAGATTGCGCTCGGCGGCACCGATCAGACCGGGCAGCAGGCTCGGCCGCATGTCGGAGAGATCGCCGGCGATCGGATTGGCCAGCGCCAGATCGTCGCCGCCGCCGCCGAAGTGGCGGGCTTCGGCCTTGGACACGAAGGACCAGGTCACCGCCTCCAGCATCCGCCGCGTCGCGAGGATCCGCCGCGCCTTGGAGCGCCGCACCTGCAACGGCGTCAGCACCCGGGCGCCGACCGAGCCCAGGGCGGGAAGCGGCGTCGAGGCGACGTTGGCCAGCCCGTGGATGCGCATCACCTCTTCGACCAGATCGGCCTTCAGGGCGACGTCGGCGCGCCACGTCGGCACCGCGACGCGGAACACGTCGTCGCGCCCGACCACGAAGAAGCCGAGCTTCTCGAGGATCTGGCGGATCTCGGCGCGATGGAGCGTCAGCCCGGTCAGGCGCTTCACTTCCGAGAGCGGGAATTCGATGATCCGCTCCAATTCGGGGGCCTGCCCGACCAGCACCGGCTCGGAGGCTTCGCCGCCGACCAGATCGATCACCATCTCGGTGGCGATGTCGAGGCCCGGGCCGAGCGAGGCCGGATCGACGCCGCGTTCGAAGCGGTAGCGGGCGTCCGAGACGATGCCGGTGCGCCGGCCGGTCTCGGCGACCCGGACCGGATCGAACCAGGCGCATTCGATGAACACCTCAGTGGTGTCGAGCGAACAGCCGGTGGCTTCGCCGCCCATCACCCCGCCGAGGCCGAGCGGCCCGGAGTCGTCGGCGATCACGCACATCCGCTCGTCGAGCGCATAGGTCTTACCGTCGAGCGCCAGCAGGCTCTCGCCGGTCCGCGCCATGCGGGCATGGATGGTGCCGCGCACCTTGGCGGCGTCGAACACGTGCAAGGGACGGCCGCGATCGATCGACACGAAGTTGGTCATGTCGACCAGCGCCGAGATCGGCCGCAGGCCGATCGCCTTCAGGCGCCGCTGCAGCCACTCCGGCGACGGCCGGTTGGTGACGCCGCGCACGTAGCGGCCGTAGAACGCCGGGCAGATCTGGGCCTCGCCCTCGGCGAAGCGCAATTCGACGCCGATCGGCGACGTGAAGTGGCCGGGGATGCGGCGGGTGGTCTCGGGCTTGAGATCGCCGATCCCGGCGGCGGCGAGATCGCGGGCGATGCCGCGCACCCCGGCGCAGTCGGCGCGGTTGGGGGTCAGCGACACGTCGATCACCGGATCGTCGAGATCGGCGAAGTCGACGTAAGCCGTGCCGACCGGCGCGTCGGGCGCCAGTTCGATGATGCCGTCGTGGTCTTCGGAGATCCCGAGTTCGGACGCCGAGCACATCATGCCGTGGCTCTCGACGCCGCGGATCTGGCCGACCCCCAGCGTGATGTCCTTGCCGGGAATCCAAGTCCCGGCCGGCGCGAACACGGTCTTCAGCCCGACCCGCGCATTGGGCGCGCCGCACACCACCTGCAGCGGCTCGCCGGCGCCGGTGGCGACCCGGCACACCCGCAGCCGATCGGCGTTGGGATGTTGTTCGGCCGCGACGATCTCGGCGACCACGAAGGGCTTCAAGGCCTTGGCCTTGTCCTCGACGCCTTCCACCTCGAGCCCGATCATGGTCAGCGTCTCGACGATGGTGTCGAGCGAAGCCGTGGTGTCGAGATGATCCTTGAGCCAGGAGAGGGTGAACTTCATGGGGCTGGTCCGGTCTTCGGGGCGGAGGAAACGGGGTTCGTCGTCGGCATCGTCGCGGGCGGGCGTTCCGATGGATGGGCTGCAGCCCCCCCTCCCTGTCCCTCCCCCTCCAGGGGGGAGGGGACCGGAGGAGAGGACATCCCGATCACCGACCGAGGTGCCGCGTCATCGGCTGCAGTCGCTCGTCCGCCACCTCGCCGGCTTCGTTCCCTCCCCCCTGGAGGGGGAGGGACAGGGAGGGGGGGCTCGGCGCCGGTGATCGCACCCACCTCGGCGAGGGCGGCCCAGATCGCGTCGAGGACGGCGGTCGTCTCGGTGAGCACGTCATGATTCCAGAACCGCAGGACCCGGTAGCCGGCGGCGGCGAACCAGGCGCTGCGGCGGGCATCCCGTGCCGCACCGGCATCCTCGCCGTGCTGTCCACCGTCGACCTCGATCACCAGACGTGCGGCCGGGCACAGGAAGTCGGCGATGTAGACGCCGATCGGCACCTGTCGCCGAAACGAGCTGCCGACGAAGCGGTGGCCGCGCAGCTCCGACCACAAGCGGCTTTCCGCGAGCGTCATCGACCGGCGCAGGCGTTTGGCATTCGCTCTGAGGATCGGCGGCACGCTGTGGCCCGGCATCGACGTCGCCCCGTGATCGACGGACGGTGAGATCACCCACTCAGCCCCCCGAACAGGGTCGGCAGGTCGAGCGGGCGGAAGCCGTAGTGCTTCAGCCAGCGCACGTCGGCGTCGAAGAAGGCCCTCAGATCCGGCATGCCGTATTTCAACATGGCGATGCGGTCGATGCCCATGCCGAAGGCGAAGCCCTGGTGGGTGTCGGGGTCGAGGCCGCAGTTCCTCAGCACGTTGGGATGAACCATGCCGCAGCCGAGAATCTCCAGCCAGTCGTCGCCCTCGCCGAACTTGATCTCCGGCCCTGAGCGATCGCAGCGGATGTCGACCTCCATCGACGGCTCGGTGAACGGGAAGAACGACGGCCGGAACCGCATCTCCACCTTGGGCACCTCGAAGAAGGTCTTGCAGAACTCCTCGAGCACCCACTTCAGCGTGCCGATCGTCGACGTCGTGTCGATCACCAGACCCTCGACCTGATGGAACATCGGCGTGTGGGTTTGATCGGAGTCGCAGCGATAGGTCCGCCCCGGCGCGATGATCCGGATCGGCGGGGTCTGCGACAGCATGGTGCGGACCTGCACCGGCGAGGTGTGGGTGCGCAGCAGCTGGCGGGTGCCGTCGGCCTTGGGCGCGAAGAAGAACGTGTCGTGCATCTCGCGGGCGGGATGGCCCTCGGGGAAGTTCAGCGCCGTGAAGTTGTAGAAGTCGCTCTCGACGTCGGGACCCTCGGCGACCGAGAAGCCCATGTCGGCGAAGATCGCCGTCAATTCGTCGGTGACCTGGGAGATCGGATGGATCCGCCCCTCGTTGGCCGGCGACGACCACAGGGGCAGCGTCACGTCGACCGTCTCGGAGGCCAGCCGCCGGGCCAGCGCCGCGGCGCGCACCAGCTTGCGGCGCTCGGCGATCGCCGTCTCCAGGCGGTCGCGTAGGCCGTTGATCGCCGGGCCCATCACCTTGCGTTCGTCGGGGCTCATGGTCCCGAGCGACTTCAAGAGATCGGAGACCGCGCCCTTCTTGCCGAGCGCCGCGACCCGGACCGCTTCCAGCGCGGCTTCGTCGGCGGCCCCGTCGATCGAGGCGAGAAGGGAGTGTTCGAGACCGGCGATGTCGCTCATGGGGGGTGCTCGTCTGGAAGGTCCGCGGACGGGAGGGCGGTCGAACGCCCGGCCGAGCGCACTTCTAGCCACAAATGCCGCCGGGCGAAAGCGCTCCGCGCGGGCGGCAGGGCCCCGAACGCGAAGACCCCGCGTCGGTGGACGCGGGGTCTTCGGTCGTCACGGGTGCCCGCGAGGGGATCCGGAAGGTCTCAGGCGGCGGTGAGCGCGGCCTGGGCCTTGGCGACCAGCGCCGCAAAGGCGTCGGGCGCGGTGATCGCCAGATCGGACAGGACCTTGCGGTCGACTTCGATGCCGGCCTTGTTGAGGCCGTCGATGAAGCGCGAATAGGTCATGTCGGCGGCGACCTGACGGACGCCGGCGTTGATGCGCTGGATCCACAGGGCGCGGAAGCTGCGCTTCTTGTTCTTCCGGTCGCGATAAGCATAGATCATGCTCTTCTCGACCGCGGCCTTCGCCGTACGGATGGTGTTCTTCCGGCGGCCGTAGAAGCCCTTGGCAGCCTTCAGGACCTTCTTGTGCTTGGCATGAGCGGTCACGCCGCGCTTGACACGAGCCATGGCTCTTTTCCTTTCGAAACAGGATGGTCAGGTGGGTGGAGCTCAGCCGTAGGGCAGGAACTTCCTGACGATACGGGCATCGCACTCGGACAGGACGGCAGTCCCACGGGCATCACGGATGAACTTCGTCGTCCGCTTGATCATGCCGTGACGTTTGCCGGCCTGCGCGACCTTGACCTTGCCGGTGGCCGTGAGCTTGAAGCGCTTCTTGGCGCCGCTCTTGGTCTTCATCTTGGGCATTTGGCTCTCTCGACGGTTGTGGGACGCGAAATCGACGGAAGATGACCCCCGTCGGCCACGCGGTCGGTGGGACCGCGCGTGAACCCCCGCGTCCACGAATTGACATTGGGTTCGAGCCTTCAAGAACCGCCACGGCATGCCCTATACTCAGCCGGGCCGTTCAGAGACCGGCGGGTTATAGGGGTCTCGGCCGCCGAATGCAACGGGGCGATGACGGTCGCGCCCGCGAAACCCGCCGATCGGGCCGGAAATCGCCGGTTCGGGGCGTCAGGTGCGCTCGGGAGGTGGGAATCGCGCTGCGCGCTTCGGGGGTGCGCTCGCGCTCGCGCTCAGGCCGCCGGCTCGAGCGCCAGACGGCGGGTGTGGCCGCCCCAGTCGATCACCACGCCGTCGGCGTCGAGCTCGATCTCTTCCGTGTGGCCGTCGCGGGTCAGGCGCAGGCGCCGCCCGGCCTCGATCGGCTGCAGGGTCACCGCCGCCCGGGAGAGCTCGAAGCCCGGCACGGTCACCGCCACCACTTCGACGGTCTGGGTCTTGTTGGCCTTGGCGCCGAGCCGCTTCAACAGCGCGGTCAGGCCAAAGGGCGAGCCTTCGACCAGACAATCCGACAGACCGGCGAATTCGCCGCGCCGCCGGCCTTCGCCGTCGCTCCATTCGCCGTAGCCGTCGTGGCGCAGCGCCACCGTCGGCCCGCCGAGGCGGGTGAGGTGGAGCGAGCGCACCGCCGTCCAGTCGGGATCGACGGTGATCCGCCAGCGCAAGCCGTGGGCCGCGGAGCCGACGCCGCCGATCACCACGCCTTCGGCGCCGATGCCGGTCTCGGCGATCTTCAACTCGACGTGCTCGAGCGCGGTCTCGGCGACGCCCTCCGGCGCCGGGATCGTCGTCCGCCAGCGGTAGGCCCGTGTGGGCGCGGTCATCGCGGTCTCCGTCCCGGGGCCGCGGAAGCGGCCCTGGCGAGAAGGGGCGGTCCGCGCCGGCGAACTCGCGGCGCGGACGAGGAAGTCCCGGCGAGCGCGCCTCAGCGCGGCGCCAGGATCATGATCATCTGCTTGCCTTCGAGGCGCGGCTCGGATTCGACCTTGGCGATGTCGCCGACTTCGGCGCGCACTCGGTCGAGAAGCTGAATGCCGAGATCCTGATGAGCCATCTCACGTCCGCGGAACCGCAAGGTGATCTTGACCTTGTCGCCTTCCTCGAAGAACTTACGAGACTGCTTCATCTTGACTTCGTAGTCGTGATCGTCGATGCCCGGCCGAAGCTTGACTTCCTTGACCTCGACAACCTTCTGATTCTTGCGCGCTTCGGCCGCCTTCTTCTGCGACTGATACTTGAAACGGCCGAAATCGAGAAGCTTGCAGACGGGCGGAACCGACTGCGGCGCGATCTCCACGAGATCGAGTCCCGATTCTTCGGCGCGATCGAGCGCATCGAAGAAGGCGACGACGCCGATGTTGTTGCCTTCCTCGTCGATCAGCTGAATCTGAGGAACGCCCCGGATCTCCCGGTTGATACGCGGCCCTTCCTTGGGCGGCGGCGGTGCACGAAACGGACGGCGAATGGTCGTGATCTCCTCTGTGGTGGTCGATGTCGGCCGACCGAACGCGCCACAAGCCGTTCGCAACGACGACCTGTGCCGAAAACCCCGTGCGCATAACGCCGAGGCCCTCGACCGGCGAAAGAATTTCGCACCGGACCGATCCCTCGACAATTCGCCGTTTTGCCGATGAAGTCAACGGTGGCGACCGGGCCGGCACCGCGGACCGCGTGCATTTCGCGCCTCCGCCCTGTCCGAAACCCGGCTTGTGGAGCACCTGCCGCCCGTCTAGATGTCGCGGGCGGCCGTTTCGGTCGTCCCCGACGGAGATTTCGCCGTGACCGAACCGACCGCAAGCCTCGAGCTGGGCGAGGGCGACGCCGCCCGTCCGATCGTCGTCGATCGTCGCCCCGGTGCCGCCCCCGGCCTGTTCTGGCTCGGCGGCTTCCGCTCCGACCGCACCGGCGGCAAGGCCCTGGCGCTCGACGCCCACGGCGCCGCCCGCGGCCTCGCCGTCACCCGCTTCGACTATTCCGGCCACGGCGACTCCGGCGGCCGCTTCGAAGACGGCACGATCTCGCGCTGGCTGGAGGAGAGCCTCGCGGTGTTCGACGCCACGGTCGGCGAACAGATCCTGGTCGGCTCGTCGATGGGCGGCTGGCTCGCCCTGCTGGTGGCGCTCGCCCGCCGCACCTCGCCCGGCCGCATCCGCGCCCTGGTGCTGATCGCCCCGGCCGCCGACTTCACCGAAGATCTGATGTGGGCCGGCCTGCCGCCCGAGGTGCAGCGGACGATTCTCGCCGACGGCGTGTTCCACGTGCCCGCCGGTCCGACCCAGGACTCCTATCCGATCACCCGCGCGCTGATCGAAGACGGCCGCCGCCACCTGGTGCTCGGCGCCGAGATCCCCCTCGATTGCCCGGTGACCATCCTCCAGGGCGTCGCCGACACGTCGGTACCGTGGCGCCACGCGCTGCGGCTGGTGTCGCGCCTGACCCGCACCGACGTCACCCTGACGCTTGTCCCCGACGGCGACCACCGTCTGTCGCGGCCGCAGGATCTCGAGCGCCTGCTGAAGGCGGTCGACGCCGCGATCGGCTGAGCGCGCCGGCGGTCACTGCCGCACGGCGTCGCCGTCGACCGCTTCGAGGCGGAAGGCCGCGGCCATCAGGGCGCGGGTATAGTCGGTCTGCGGCCGCTCGAAGATCTCGGCCGCCGGCCCCTGCTCGACCACCTTGCCGTCCTTCATCACGATCACCTCGTTGGCCAGCGCCCGCACCACCCGCAGGTCGTGGCTGATGAACAGATAGGCGAGGTCGTGGCGCCGCTGCAGGTCGCGCAGCAGATCGACCACCTGGGCCTGGACCGACATGTCGAGCGCCGAGGTCGGCTCGTCGAGCATCACGAACTTCGGCTCCAGGATCATCGCCCGGGCGATCGAGATGCGCTGGCGCTGTCCGCCCGAGAACTCGTGCGGATAGCGATGCCGCGTCTCGGGATCGAGCCCGACCTCGCCGAGCGCCCGTACCACCGCCGCCTCGCGCTCCGTCGGGGAGAGGCCCGGCCGATGGATCGCCAGACCTTCGGCGACGATCTCGGCGACCGACAGCCGCGGGCTGAGCGAACCGAACGGATCCTGGAACACCACCTGCATGTCGGCGCGCATCGATCGCAGGGCCGGCGCTCCGAGCCCCTGGAGCTCGCGGCCGAGCACCACGATGCGGCCCTCGGACGGCAACAGCCGCAACAGGGCGAGGCCCAACGTGGTCTTGCCCGAGCCCGATTCGCCGACCACCGCCACGGTCTGCCCGGCGCGCACCGTCACCGACACCCCGTCGACCGCCTTGACGTGATCGACCACCCGCCGCAGGAAGCCGCGGCGGATCGGGAACCACACCTTGAGGTCTTCGGTCGCCGCCACCACCGGCGCCGCCGTGTCGCTCTTCGGCGGATCGCCCTTGGGCTCGGCGGCGAGCAGCTTGCGCGTATAGGCGTGGCGCGGATCGGCGAACACCGCGGCGGTCGGCCCGGTCTCGACGATCTTGCCTTCGGTCATCACGCAGACCCGGTCGGCGATCTTGCCGACGATGCCGAGATCATGGGTGATGAACAGGATCGCCATGCCCATGCGGGTGCGGATCTCGGCGAGGAGCTTGAGGATCTGGGCCTGGACGGTGACGTCGAGCGCGGTGGTCGGCTCGTCGGCGATCAGCAGATCGGGCTCGTTGGCGAGCGCCATAGCGATCATCACCCGCTGGCGCTGGCCGCCGGAGAGCTGGTGCGGAAAGGCCCCGAGCCGCGCCGCGGCATTGGCGATGCCGACCGCCTGGAGCAGCTCGAGCACTTTCGCTCGCGCCGAGACCCCGGTCAGGCCGCCGTGCAACTCGAGGATCTCGGCGACCTGGCGCTCGATGGTGTGGAGCGGATTGAGCGAGGTCATCGGCTCCTGGAAGATCATCGTGACGTCGCCGCCGCGCACTCGGCGCAATTCGGCATCCGACACGGTGAGGAGATCGCGCCCTTTGAACAGCACCTCGCCCGAGGGATGCGACGCCGAGGGGTAGGGCAGGAGGCGCGGGATCGACAGGGCGGTGACCGACTTGCCCGACCCGGATTCGCCGACCAGCGCCACGGTCTCGCCGGCGGCGATGTCGAAGGAGATGCGATCGACCGCCAGCGTCATCTCGCCCCCCTGATGGAAGGCCACGGAGAGATCGCGGATCGACAGGAGAGGGGGGGTCAAAGGGAGGCCTCGAGGATCTGGTCGAGCGAATGCGGTCCGCCGTCGACGAAGCGGATCGGGCAGATCGTCCCGAGCCTGACGTCGCGCGAGACGAAGTGACTGGCCTCGGCCGCGAGCGCGGTGGCGAGATGGATGGCGTCGGGCAGACGCAGAGCACCGAATCGCGCGCGCAATCGCGCCGCCGAGACGAGGATCGACCGATCGACCGGCATCACCGCGAAGACCGGGGAGGTTGTCAGCATCGCCGCATAGGCCTCGGTCAAGGCCTCGTCCTGGTGCCGCAGGGGATGCACGAGGACTTCGGCGAGCGTCAACTCGCTGGTCACGCCCACGAACCGGCCGGCCTCGATCGCATCCAGCAACCACCAGGCATGATCCGACACCGCGCCCGGCCCTTCGAAGGCCGAGATGAAGATGTTGGTGTCGAGATAGGCGAGCGGTGGCGTCAAGACGGTCGATCCCATTCGTCGCGCAGCGCGTCGACATGCGCGACGATGTCCTTCGAGGAGGCGAAGAGCCGCCGCCGCAGTCCCCGGTGGCGGCTGAACTGGCCGGTTGCGGCCGCAGCGGTCGGTTCCGAACCGTCTTCGAGCGCGATCGCGACGGACACCGTGCCCTCGGCCGGCAGGTCGCCGCGCAGATCCTCCGGCAGCTTGCCGACCGGATAGTGGACGTGGATCACCCTGTTCATCGCGCCGTCTCCTCGCCCGTGATCCTACCACATCATCCGAAGGTCTTCCGCGGGTCGAAGGCGTCGCGGACCGCTTCGCCGACGAAGATCAGCAGGCTGAGCATCAGCGAGATCATGAAGAACCCGGTCAGCGCCAGCCACGGTGCCTGCAGGTTGTTCTTGCCCTGGGCCAGCATCTCGCCCAGCGACGGCGAGCCGGGCGGCAGGCCGAAGCCGAGGAAGTCGAGCGAGGTCAGCGTGGTGATCGAGCTGTTGAGGATGAACGGCAGGAAGGTCAGGGTCGCGACCATGGCGTTGGGCAAGAGGTGGCGCAGCATGATCGCCAGATTGCCGACCCCCAGCGCGCGGGCTGCCCGCACGTATTCGAAGTTGCGGGCGCGCAGGAACTCCGCCCGCACCAGCCCGACCAGACTGACCCAGGAGAACATCAGCATGATCCCGAGCAGGATCCAGAAGCTCGGTACGAACATCGAGGAGATGATCAAGAGCAGGTAGAGGTGGGGCAGCGACGACCACACCTCCATGAAGCGCTGGAACACCAGATCGATCCAGCCGCCGAAATAGCCCTGCACCGCCCCGGCCGCCACGCCGACCAGCGACGACACCACCGCCAGCATCAGCCCGAACAGCACCGAGATGCGGAAACCGTAGAGGATGCGGGCGGCGACGTCGCGGGCCTGATCGTCGGTGCCGAGCCAGTTCCAGTTGCCGAGCGTGCAGTTGAGATCGTCGACGCCCTTGGCGTAGCGGGCGCAGCGCTTCTCCTTGTCGTACATCCACGAAGGCTTGGCCGGCGCCGGATCGGGGATCTCGTTGTTCGGCGTGTTGTAGGAATAGCGGATCGGCGGCCAGATCATGAAGCCGTTGGCCTCGATCTCCTCCTGGATCACCGGATCGCGATACTGGGTCTGCGGCAGGAAGCCGCCGAACTTCTCTTCCGGGTAGTCGACCAGCAACGGCGACAGGATCTCGCCCTTGTAGACGATCAGGATCGGCCGATCGTTGGCGATCAGTTCCGAGACCAGCGAGATCGCGAACACCGTGAGGAACAGCACCAGCGACCACGCCCCGCGCCGGTTGGCGCGGAAGTTGGCGAGCCGGCGGACGTTGAGCGGCGACAGGCGCCGGGGACCGAACAGCCAGGCCATCTCAGATCTCCCGCGTGTCGAAGTCGATCCGCGGATCGATCCAGGTATAGGTCAGATCGGAGATCAGATTGACGAACAGACCCATCAGCGAGAACACCCACAGCGTGCCGAACACCACCGGATAGTCGCGGTTGACCAGGCTCTCGAAGCCGAGCAGGCCCAGCCCGTCGAGGGAAAAGATCGTCTCGATCAACAGCGACCCGCCGAAGAAGGCGCCGATGAAGGCTCCGGGAAAACCGGCGATGACCAGCAGCATGGCGTTGCGGAACACGTGGCCGTAGAGCACCCGGTGCTCCGACAGGCCCTTCATCCGCGCCGTCGTGACATATTGCTTGCGGATCTCGTCGAGGAACGAGTTCTTGGTGAGCAGGGTCGTGGTGGTGAAGGCGGCGAGCGACATGGCGGTCAGCGGCAGCACCAGATGCCAGAGGTAATCGAGGATGCGATGGGGCCAGTTCATCGCGCTCCAGCCTTCCGAAGTGAGGCCGCGCAGCGGGAACACGTCCCAGAACGACCCGCCGGCGAACAGCACGATCAGCAGGATGCCGAACAGGAAGCCGGGGATGGCGTAGCCGACGACGATCACCGCGCTCGACCACACGTCGAAGCGCGAGCCGTCGCGCACCGCCTTGGAAATGCCGAGCGGGATCGACACGCCGTAGGACAGCAGCGTCATCCACAGGCCGAGCGAGATCGACACCGGCATCTTCTCGCCGACCAGCTTCAGCACCGAGATCGAGCGGAAATAGCTCTCGCCGAAATCGAACAGCGCGTAGTTCTTCATCATCGTCAGGAAGCGCTCGAGCGGCGGCTTGTCGAAGCCGAACTGCTTCTCGAGCTTCTTGATGAACTCCGGATCGAGGCCCTGGGCGCCGCGATACTTCGAGCCGACGTCGCCGCCGCCCCCGCCGGCCTTGACCCCGCCGAAGTCGCCGCCGCCGCCCGACACCCGCGCCGTGGCGCCGACGTCGGTGCCGGTCAATTGGGCGATCACCCGCTCGACCGGCCCGCCGGGGGCGAACTGCACGATCGCGAAGGAAATCGCCATGATGCCGATCAGCGTCGGGATCATCAGGAGCAGGCGTCGCAGGATATAGGCGGCCATGGGGTGCGGTGGTCTCCCGTCGTCTGTCAGAGGCCCTTGCCGAGCGCGGTCGCTCTTGTGCGGTCGACCCACCAGGTGGCGAGGATGCCGCGATCGTAGCGGGGTTTCACCGCCGGGCGGCCGAACACGTCCCAGGCGGCGATCCAGTTCGATGCCTTGTACCAGCACGGCACCCACCAGTGGCCCGAGCGCAGCACCCGGTCGAGGGCGCGCGCCGCCACCGTCATCTCCGCCCGGGTCGCCGCACCGAGCGCCGTCTCGAGCAGGGTGTCGACGGCCGGGTCGGCGATGCCGGCGAGATTGTTCGATCCCGATCGGGTCGCCGAGGACGAATGCCAGAACTGGCGCAGCCCCTCGTCGAGGGTCGGCGAAAAGGCATAGCGGCGCGACACCACGTCGAAGTCGAAGTCGCGCAGGCGCTTTTCATATTGCGACGGGTCGACCAGCCGGGTGGTGGCGGTGATGCCGAGCGCCCCGAGATTCTTCTGGAACGGCCCCAACACCCGGTCGAGGCCGCTGTCGCTCTCCAGGAACTCGATGGCGAACGGCCGCCCGCCGGCATCGACCAGTTGTTCGCCGCGGCGCGTCCAGCCGGCCGCCGCCAACAGGTCGCTCGCCCGCTTGAGCAGCTTGCGATCGCGCCCCGACCCGTCGGAGACCGGCGGCCGCCACGCGGTCTCGAACACCGCCGGCGAGAGCCGCGCCCGGTGCGGCTCGAGCAGGGCCAACTCCTGCGGGCTCGGCAGGCCGGTCGCCTCGAGGTCGGAATTGACGAAGAACGACGGCGTGCGGCGATAGCTGTCGAAGAACAGGTTCTTGTTCGACCATTCGAAATCGAAGGCCAGCCCGATCGCCTCGCGCACCCTTGCGTCGCGGAAGATCTCGCGCCGGGTGTTGAGGAACCACCCCTGCGCCCCGGACGGCGACAGATCCTCGAGCTCGATCCGTTTCACCCGCCCGTCGACCGCCGCCGGGAAATCGTACTGGGTCGCCCACACGGACGAGGTGGCCTCTTCGCGCAGCAGATACTGTCCGGCCTTGAAGGCTTCGAAGGCGGTGGTCCGCTCGCGGTACATCTCGTAGCGGATGACGTCGAAATTGGCTTGGCCCACCGCCACCGGCAGGTCTTTGGCCCACCAGTCGGCGACCCGCTCGTATTCGATGAAGCGGCCGGGATCGAATCGGCCGATGCGGTAGGCGCCCGAGCCGAGCGGTGGCTCGAGGGTCGAGGCCGAGAAGTCGCGGCTCGTCCAATGGCGCTTCGACAGGATCGGCAACACCGCCACCGCCAACGGCAAGGTGCGGCCGGCCGCCGCCGTGTAGTGCACCGCGACCCGGTCGGGCGCCAGCACCTCGACCGAGTCCATCTCGCGCAGCGGCTCGGCGATCAGCGGATGGCCGAGGGCCTTCAACGTGGTGAGCGAGAAGGCCACGTCCTCGGCGTCGAGCGGCGAGCCGTCGTGGAAACGGGCCTCGCGGCGCAGGTGGAACACGTGGGTGCGGCCGTCGTCGGAGATCTCGACCGCGGAGGCCACCAGCCCATAGACCGCGTCGGGCTCGTCGAGGGCCCGCACCATCAGGCTGTCGTAGATCAGTTCGCTGCCGACCGCCGCGTCGCCCTTGAGGATCAGGCCGTTCAGCGAATTGAAGGTGGTCGGATTCTGGTTGAGCGCCCAGGACGACGGCACCGTCGAAAGCCGCCCGCCCTTCGGCGCGCGCGGATCGACCCAGTCGAAATGGCGGAAGTCGACCGGATATTTGAGGTCGCCATAGGCCGACAGGCCGTGGCGCAGCGTCAGCGCCGCCGCCGGCCGTCCGCTCGCCGCCGCGGCGATCAGGCCGAGGGCGCCGCCGATCGCCGCGCGCCGCGTCGGACCACGGGCGCCGCTCACTTGGCCGCCCCGGTCTTGGTGGCCTTCGCGGCGTCGAACCACCAGGTGGTGGGGAAGCCGGACGACAAGAGCGGCAAGGGCTCGGGATGGGAGAAGCGGTTCCACCGCGCCATCCGCGTATAGGGCGCGGTCCAGCCGGGGATCACGTAGTGGTTCCACAGCAGCACCCGGTCGAGGGCCCGGGTGGCGGCGATCAGCCCGGCGCGATCCTTGGCGTAGATCACCTTCTGGATCAGCGCGTCGACCGCCGGATTGCGGATCCCCGCCCAGTTGCGGGCGCCTTCGCTGTCGGCCGAGGCCGAGCCGAAGTAATATTGCTGTTCGTTGCCCGGCGACATCGACTGCGCCCAGCCCGAATAGATCAGGTCGTAGTCGTGGCTGCGCAGCCGGTTGACGTATTGCGAACTGTCGACGATGCGCACCGTCAGCGTCACGCCGATCTTGGCGAGGCTCTCGCGCCAGCGCACCGCCACCCGCTCGAAGGCCGGACCGTCGGTCAGGAACTCGAGCACCAGCGGTTCGCCGGTTGCCGCCGACACCAGCTTGCCGCCCTTCGACACCCAGCCGGCTTCGCCGAACAGCCTGAGCGCCTCCTTGAGATTGGCCCGCGCCGCGGAACCGTCGGCGGTGACCGGATTGGCGAAGGGCTTGGTGAACACCTCCGCCGGGATCGGCCCGGCCTTTTCCGCCTCGTGCAGCAGGTCGAGCTCGGCGCCCTGGGGCAGGCCCGAGGACGCCAGTTCGGTCGGATGGAAATAGCTGACGATCCGCTCGTATTGGCCGAAGAACAGGGTGCGGTTCATCTCCTCGAAGTCGAGCGTGTAGGACAGCGCCAGCCGCATCCGCGGATCCTGGAACTTCGCCCGGCGCAGATTGGGGATGAAGCCGACCATCACCCCTTGCGCCCGCGTCGGGATCTGCTCGAGCACCACGCGGCCCTCGGCGCGCGCCGGGAAATCGTAGGCCGTCGCCCAGTTCTTGGCGGTGGCCTCCATGCGCACGTCGTAGCCGTCGCCCTTGAAGGCCTCGAGCTCGACCGTGTCGTCGCGGAAGAATTCCCAGCGGATCTCGTCGAAATTGTTGGTGCCGATCGCCGTCGGCAGATCCGCCGCCCACCAGTCGCGCACCCGCTCGTAGGTCACGGAGCGGCCGGGTTCCCAGCTCTTGATCCGGTAGGGACCCGATCCGAGCGGCGGTTCGAGGGTGGTCTCGGTGATCGACCGCTTGCGGCCGTCCGGACCCGTGCCCTCCCACCAGTGACGCGGCAGCACCGTCAACTGGCCGACGATCTGCGGCAGCTCCCGGTTGCCGGTCTGGTCGAAGGTGAAGGTCACCTCGCGCTCGCCGCTGACCGCCGCATCCTTGACGTGCTTGTAGTAGAAGGCCTGGGTCGGGCTGAGCTCGACCGCCGTCTTGAACGACCACACCACGTCGTCGGCGGTGATCGGCGTGCCGTCGTGCCATTTCGCCTTGGGGTTCAGCCGGTAGGTGACCGACGAAAAGTCGTCGGGAAAGGCCACCGCTTCGGCGATCTCGCCGTATTCGGTCGCCACTTCGTCGAGCGCCGAGGTCATCAGCGACTGATTGACGAGCGACAGGCCGGCGGCCGGATTGCCCTTGGGGATCAGCGGATTGAAACTGTCGAAGGTGCCGGTCTCCGACAGCCGCAGCACCCCGCCCTTGGGGGCCTTGGGATCGACGTAGTCGAAATGGGCGAAACCCGCCGGATACTTCGGCTGGCCCATCAGCGAGGTGCCGTGCCGCCACACCGGTTCGGCCGCCCCGCACGGCGGCGCCGCGAGACCGGCGACCCCGAGGCCGAGGAGGAGGGCGACGACACGAATCTGACGCATGAGGGCTCCCGAACAGGACGACGCGGTCCACCGCGACCACCGGAGTTGAGCAGCGGATTCGGGCGAGACTACAGCCTCTCCGTGATTCCGACGAGGGGGCGTCGGGCCGCGGGCCGTGTCCCGACGTGCGACGAGGCCGGAACGGCGGTTCCGGCCTCGGGCGATCGGGTCGAATCTCGCGGATGCGCTCAGTTCGGCAGGGCCACCGGGGCGTCGGCCAGCGAGCGCAGATAGAGGATCACGTCGGCGCGATCGGCGCCGTCCTTGAAGCCGGCGAAGCCCATCGCGGTGCCCGGCACAAAGGCCTTGGGGTCGGTCAGGAACTTGTCGAGATCGGCGAAGGTCCACTTTTCGCCTGCCTTGCCGCGCTCGGCCATGCCCGACGAATATTTGAAGCCTTCCATATGGGCCTTGGGTCCGGCGACCACGCCCCACAGATTCGGACCGACCTTGGCGCCGGCGCCCTTCTCGGGGGTGTGGCAGGACGCGCACTTGGCGAAGTCCTTCTGACCGCGGGCCGCATCGGCGGTCTTCAGGCGCTCCTCGATCGGCGTCGCCGGAGCCGCCGCCTTGGCGGTTTCGGCCCCACCGGCGCCTTCGACCGCCACCGCGAAGCCGGGCTTGGCCGGCATTTCGGGCGCGAACACGAAGGACGCCGCCATTCCGACCGCCATCGCCCAGATGCCGGCCCCGAACAGGGCGCCGGCGAATTTGTTGACTTCGTAGAAATCCATGGAGAGTCGCTCCGCTCGTGCGATCAATGTCGAGAACCCGGTGATCCCGCCCGTGGCGACACCGCGCGAGAACCCGCCCGCAACCCCCCGTGGTCCGCCGCTGCCCGTCCGCGAGGGACCGACAGGGAGACTCGTCGCACTTTCCCAAGGCGCGGTTCCGAGCCCCACGAGGAGCCGATCCCGGAAGTTGGAACGAGAGCCGCGACACTACGAGCTTTTCCGAGCGGCTGTCCATTACTATAACGGCTCGAGCAACGCCCCGCCGGGGCGCGCCGCCCGCCGTCGCGAGTCCCTCGTCCCATGCCCCTGATGTCGCCGATCGTCCTGGTTCCCGCCCGCCTCGCCGCCACCCGGCTGCCGAGGAAACCGCTCGCCGACGTCGCCGGCGTGCCGATGATCGTCCAGGTCTGGCGCCGCGCCCGCGAGGCCGACGTCGGTCCGGTGGTGGTCGCCACCGACGATGCCGCGATCTGCGCGGCGGTGCGCGACCACGGCGGCGTCGCGGTGATGACCCGCGACGACCACCCCTCCGGCTCCGACCGCATCTTCGAAGCCCTCGGGCTGGTCGATCCCGACGGCCGTCACGACGTCGTGGTCAACATCCAGGGCGACCTGCCGACCATCGATCCCGCCTCGGTGCGCGCCGCGATTCGCCCGCTCGACGAGCGAAACGTCGACATCGCCACGCTCGCCGCCGAGATCGTCCGCGCCGAGGAGCGCACCAACCCCAACGTCGTCAAGGTGGTCGGCTCGCCGATCGGCCCGACCCGGCTGCGCGCCCTCTACTTCACCCGCGCCACCGCCCCCCACGGTGACGGGCCGCTCTATCACCACATCGGCCTCTACGCCTACCGCCGCGCCGCGCTCGCCCGCTTCGTCGGCCTGCCGCCCTCGACGCTGGAGCGGCGCGAACGCCTCGAACAGCTGCGCGCGTTGGAAGCCGGGATGCGCATCGACGTCGAGATCGTCGCCACCGTGCCGCTCGGCGTCGACACGCCCGAAGACCTCGAACGGGCGCGTGCGATCCTCGGCCGCGGGGCGTGAACCCGGGCGGCGGATGCTTTTCCGCCGCGGCACGGCGAAAGTCTCTTGTCCTCGGCGCGATTTTCGGCGACCTCGGGGGCGGTACGCGACGCCCGTCGGGCGGTCGCGCGAGCGGGGCGCCGCGCCCCGGAGAAGGATGACGTCATGACGGGCCGCAAGAAGATCGTCTACCAGGGAGAACCGGGGGCCAATTCCCATATCGCCGCGCGCGAGGTCTATCCGGATTTCGAGGCGATTCCCTGCGCGACCTTCGAGGACTGCTTCGCCGAGCTCGAACAGGGCAACGCCGATCTCGGCATGATTCCGATCGAGAATTCGATCGCCGGCCGCGTCGCCGACATCCATCACCTCTTGCCGAAGTCCGACCTGCACATCATCGGCGAATATTTCCTGCCGATCCGCCATCAGCTGATGGCCGTCAAGGGCGCCACCCTCGCCGGTCTGAAGTCCGCCCAGAGCCACCCGCAGGCGCTCGGCCAGTGCCGCGAGCATCTGCGTGCCCTGGGCCTCGCCGCTGTGGTCGGTGCCGACACCGCCGGATCCGCCCGCGAGATCGCCCAGCTCGCCGACCCGACCCGCGGCGCCATCGCCTCGCGGCTGGCCGCCGAGATCTACGGCCTCGACATCCTCCAGGCCGACGTCGAGGACCAGTCCCACAACACCACCCGCTTCGTCATCCTGTCGAAGGAAGACCTGCGCGCCGCCCCCGGCGTCGGGCCGATCATGACCACCTTCGTGTTCCGGGTGCGCAACGTGCCGGCGGCGCTGTACAAGGCGATGGGCGGCTTCGCCACCAACGGCATCAACATGACCAAGCTCGAGAGCTACATGGTCGAGGGTCACTTCACCGCGACCCAGTTCCTCGCCGACGTCGAGGGCCACCCCTCCGAGCGCGGCCTCGCCCATGCCTTCGAGGAGCTCGGCTTCTTCACCGACTGGCGCATCCTCGGCGTCTACCGCGCCTCGCCCTATCGCGACACCATGCGCGAACCCGAGCCGCGCATCCTGCGCCCGGCGATCAAGGGCATGTGACGCCGGCGCCGGGCCCGCCCCGGCGCCGATCCCGCGTCGTGCGAGCCTGCCGCCGCATGGCCGCCCGGCGAGGGCCGCCGTTGCCGCTTCGTCGGGCGGGCGCCTATGGTGCCGCCCGGCTTCGCCCGATCTTGTCTCGTCCGATTCAGTCGAGGTTCCCATGTCGCTCGCCCGTGGCCGCGAATTCCTCTCCATTCCCGGCCCGACCAACGTGCCCGACGTCGTGCTCGCCGCCATGCACCGGCCGGCGATGGACATCTATTCGGCGGACCTGCTGAAGGTCACCGAGAGCTGCCTCGCCGATCTGAAGAAGATTTTCCGCACCGAGTCCGGCACGACCTACGCCTATGTCGCCAATGGCCATGCCGCCTGGGAGGCGGCGCTGACCAACGTCCTGTCGCGCGGCGACAAGGTGCTGGTGCTGGCCTCCGGGCGCTTTGCGGTCGGCTGGGGTGACGCCGGCGCCATGCTCGGCCTAGACGTCGAGGTGCTGGCGCGCAGCTGGCACGAGGCGGTCGATCCGGCCGCCGTCGAAGCGCGGCTGAAGGCCGACGTCGCCCATGCGATCAAGGCGATCCTGGTGGTGCAGGTCGACACCGCGACCGGCGTGGTCAACGACATCGCGGCGATCCGCGCGGCGATCGATGCCGCCGGTCATCCGGCGCTGTTCATGGTCGACGCCATCGCCTCGATCGGCTGCATGCCTTTCGAGATGGATCTCTGGGGGATCGACGTCGCCGTCACCGCCTCCCAGAAGGGGTTGATGATGATCCCCGGCCTCGGCTTCCTGGCGGCGAGCCCCAAGGCCCGCGCCGCCCACGCCACCGCCGGGCTGCGCGCCTCCTATTGGGACTGGACCAATCGCGATCAGCCGGAGGGTTACCGCAAGTTCTGCGGCACGGCCCCCGGCCACGCCCTGTTCGGCCAGCGCGCCGCCTTCGATCTGCTGTTCGCCGAAGGCCTCGAGGCCGCCTGGGTCCGCCATCGGGCCCTCGCGGCCGCCGTCCAGGCTGCGGTCGAGGTCTGGTCGCGCGGCGGCGGCATCGCCTTCAACGTCACCGAGCCCGCCGCCCGCGCGCCCTCGGTGACCACCGTCCTGACCCCGGGGTCCGATCCGGAACGGCTGCGCGACTTCACCCGCACGCAGCTCGGGGTGATCCTCGGCTCCGGCCTCGGCGAACTCTCCGGCCGGGCCTTCCGGATCGCCCATATGGGTTACGTGAACGCGCCGATGGTGCTCGGCACGCTCGGCGCCATCGAGATCGGCCTCGCGGCACTGGCCATCCCGCACGGCGCCGGCGGCGTCCAGGCGGCGGTGGCCGCGCTGCAGGATCATTTCCGCTGACGCAGGGCATCGCCGCCGGGCCGCGGTCTCAGGGCAGCGTCGGCACGCCGGTCGCCGGATCGCGGCCATAGGTGATGGTCTCGAAGCGCATCGAGCGGGTGTCGACCAGCAGCAACCGGCCGATCAGCGGCTCGCCGACCCCGGTCAGGCACTTCAGCACCTCGGTCGCCGCCAGCGTGCCGAGCACCCCGACCACCGCGCCGAGAATCCCGGCCTGGGCGCAGGCCGGCACCAGCCCGGCCGGCGGCGGCTCGGGGAACAGACAGCGATAGCTCGGGTTGGGCGTGCCGTCGGACCCCTCGAGATGCGGCGCCAGCGTCGTGACCGATCCGTCGTATTCCGACACCGCGGCGGTCACCAGGATCCGCCCGACCGCGAAACACGTGTCGGCGGCGAGGAAGCGCGTGGTGAAATTGTCCGATCCGTCGACCACCAGATCGTAAGAGCCGACCAGCGCCGCGGCATTGGCCGGGGTGAAACGCTCGGCGTGGATCTCGACCGCGACATGGGGGTTGAGGCGGGCGATCGCGTCGCGGGCGCTCTCGACCTTGGGCCGGCCGATGTCGGGGGTGGCGTGGATCACCTGGCGCTGGAGATTGGACAGCGACACGGTGTCGTCGTCGACCAGGCCGATCGTCCCGACCCCGGCGGCGGCGAGATAGAGCACCACCGGCGCCCCGAGACCGCCGGCGCCGATCACCAGCACCCGCGCCCGCTTGAGCTTCTGCTGGCCCGGCCCGCCGACGTCGCGCAACACGATGTGGCGCGCATAGCGCTCGATTTCGTCGGCGTCGAAGGCCATGGGCGAGGATCCGGGCGAAGAGAAACGACACGACCGCCGCCGGGAGGACCCGGGGCGGTCGTCGCACCTATAGCAGGGACGTCGCCGAGCGGCATCCGGGTTTCCCGGGGCCCCGCACGGCGTCGTCGCGGCTCAGTCGAGCCCTTCGAACAGCACCGTCGAGAGATAGCGCTCGGCGAAGGACGGGATGATCACCACGATGGTCTTGCCGGCGTTCTCCGGCCGCGATCCGACCTGGATCGCCGCCCACAGCGCCGCGCCCGACGAGATGCCGACCGGCACGCCTTCGAGCCGCGCCACCAGCCGCGAGGTCTCGACGGCGTCGTCGTTGCTCACCGGCACGATCTCGTCATAGACCTGGGTGTCGAGGACGCTGGGCACGAAGCCGGCGCCGATGCCCTGGATCTTGTGCGGTCCGGGCGCCCCGCCCGACAGCACCGGCGAGGCCGACGGCTCCACCGCGATGATCTTGACGCCGGGCTTGCGGGCCTTCAGCACCTGACCGACGCCGGTGATCGTGCCACCGGTACCGATGCCCGAGATCACGATGTCGACGGACCCTTCGGTGTCGTTCCAGATCTCTTCCGCCGTGGTCTTGCGGTGGATCTCGGGATTGGCGGGGTTGTCGAACTGTCGCGGGATCACCGCATTGGGGATCTCGGCGGCCAGTTCGTCGGCCTTGGCGATGGCGCCCTTCATACCCTTCGGGCCTTCGGTCAGCACCAATTCGGCACCGAGGAACTTGAGCAGCTTGCGCCGCTCGATCGACATGGTCTCGGGCATCACCAGGATCAGCCGATAGCCGCGCGCCGCGGCCACGAAGGCCAGCGCGATGCCGGTGTTGCCGGAGGTCGGCTCGATCAGCGTCGTGCCTTCCTTGATCTTGCCCTGGGCTTCCAGCGAGTCGATCAGCGCCACGCCGATGCGGTCCTTGACCGAGGCGAGCGGATTGAAGAACTCCAGCTTGGCGAGCAGGTGGGCGCCGACCCCCTTGGCCGCCGCGAGCTTGTCGAGCCGGACGATCGGCGTGTCGCCGACGGTTTCGGTGATCGATCCGTAGATCCGGCCACGGCCGGGCTTCTTCACTTCGCTCATGACGGTGTCCTCGTGCGTGCGATGGTTGCCCCGACTCTAGGCGACGGCCGGCCGGCGGGCGAGTCCGTCACGTGCCGTGATCGGCCCCTCGGAGAAAATCATATACCGGCAAGACGATCGACAAAGGAACGAAATACTTCTGAGAAGTCGAAACGGTGGCGTCCGGAGAAACCGGTACCCCGAGCGCCGCGCCTCCCTCACCCTCCGGCGACCCCCGTCGAGCCGAAGCCGCCGGCCCCGCGCGCCGTCGCGTCGTGGGCGTCGACGGTCACCAGCCGCGCCGCGGTGACCGGCGCCAGCACCAGCTGGGCGATGCGCTCGCCGCGCCGCACCGTGAAGGGCTCGGCGCCGAGATTGATCAGGATCACCTTGACCTCGCCGCGGTAGTCGGCGTCGATCGTGCCCGGCGAATTCAGCACCGTCACCCCGTGCTTGGCGGCGAGACCGGAGCGTGGCCGCACCTGACCTTCGTGGCCGGCGGGAATCGCCAGGATCAGACCGGTCGGAATCAGCGCCCGGCCGAGCGGCGGCAGAATCACCGGCATGCCGTCGTCGACCGCGGCGATCAGGTCGAGACCGGCCGAATCGGCGGTCTGGCGGGTCGGCAGCGGCAGGCCCTCGCCATGGGGCAGGCGGAGGACGGCGACGTCGATCTCGATCATGACGGTCTTTCGCTGGAAATCACGCGGAGCCGATCAGGATGCCGGTCAGGAACACCAGCACCCCGCCGACGACGATCTGGAATGCCGCCCGCAGGAACGGCGTATCCATGTACTTGTAGCGGATCCACGAGATCGCCCACAGTTCGATCGCCACCAGCACCGCGGCGACCCCAGTCGCCGCCCAGAAGTGCGGGATCAGATAGGGCAGGGCATGGCCCAGTCCACCGATCGTGGTCATCGCCCCCGACACGAAGCCGCGGATCCACGGCGACCCGCGGCCCGACAGGGCGCCGTCGTCGGACAGCGCCTCGGCGAAGCCCATCGAGATGCCGGCGCCGATCGACGCGGCGATGCCGACCAGGAAGGTCTGCCAGGTGTCGTGGGTGGCGAAGGCGGCGGCGAACAGCGGCGCCAGGGTCGACACCGATCCGTCCATCAGCCCGACCAGGCCGGGCTGGATGTACTGCAGCAGGAACAGCCGCTTGGCCGCTTCGTTCTCCTCTGCCGCGACGTCGGCCGGCAGGTGGGTCAGGCCGAGCCGATGGGCGAGCGACATGTGTCCGCCCTCGGCCACCGCGAGATCGCCGAGCAACTTGCGGATCGCCACGTCGGTGGTCAGCTTGGAGGCCTGCAGATAGAAGCGCCGCGACTGCGCCTCCATCACCAGCGCCTCCTTGCGGATCGTCTCGAGGCTCAGGTGCTGGGTCAGCCACATCGGCCGGCGCTCGTAGAAGCCGGTGACGTTCTCGCGACGGATCAAGGGGATGCGCGCCCCGAACTTCTGCTCGTGGAGATCGATCAGCCAGCGCCGATGGGTGTTCTCCTCCTCGGCCATCTCGTCGAACACCGCGGCGGACGCCGGATAGCGTTCGCGCAACATCTCGGCATAGGCCTGATAGATGCGCGAATCGTCCTCCTCCGCGGAGATCGCCAGCGCCAGGATCTCCTGCTCGCCGAGTTCGGAGAAACTACGCTTGCCGAACCCGAATAGCGCCATGATCGCTGCTCCATCGTCCCGAGGTTCCTGGAATGGTTCCAAACAGGTTAGCAGGCTCGGGGCGCCGCGGCGAGATCGCCGCACGGATGTTTCGTCGCGCCTGCGCGCGGAAGTCGATGGTCGATCGGGGTTCGCACGACTGGTCTGGCGCCGCCGCCCCGTGCCAGTGTAGTTTCGCACGCCCATTCCCCGAGGAAACGTCCATGACAGAAGAACAATCTCGCCGTCCCGCCCCCGAGCGCCCGGTCGGACGCCGCGAGCTCTTCGGATTAGGCCTCGCCGCGGCCGGAACGCTCGCCGCCCCGGCGGTGGTCCGCGCTGAAACCAAGTACAACTGGAAGATGGCGACGTCCTGGCCGAAGAACACGCCCGGCGTCGGCGTCAACGCCCAACGGCTCGCCGATTCGATCACCGCCATGACCGGGGGTCGCCTGACCGTGCAGCTGTTCGCCGCCGGCGAGCTGGTGCCGGCCTTCGAGGTCTTCGACGCGGTCTCCTCCGGCGCCGCCGAGATGGGCCACGCCTCGCCCTATTTCTGGCAGGGCAAGGACAAGGCCTTCCACTTCTTCTCCGGCATCCCCTTCGGCCTGTTCGCCCAGGAGCACATGGGCTGGCTGTGGTTCGGCGGTGGTCAGCAGCTCTGGGAGAAGGCCTATGCGCCGTTCGGTGTGGTGCCCTTCTACGCCGGCTCCTCCGGGCCCCAGGCCGGCGGCTGGTTCCGCAAGGAGATGAAGACCGTCGACGATTTCAAGGGCCTCAAGATGCGCATCGCCGGCCTCGGCGGCGAAGTGCTGCGCCGGCTCGGCGTCAACGTCGTCCTGCTGCCGCCGGGCGAGATCTTCCAGGCGATGCAGTCGGGCACCATCGACGCCGCCGAATGGGTCGGACCCTGGAACGACCTCGCCTTCGGCCTGTTCCGGGTCGCCAAGCACTATTACATGCCGTCGTTCTTCGAATTCGGCCCGGCGCTCGAGCTGATGGTCAACAAGGCGATGTTCGACGCCCTGCCGGCCGACCTCAAGGAGATCGTCAAGCGCGCCGCCTACGCCTCGGCGTCGGAATCCTTCGCCGACTTCACCTTCCACAACATCGTCTCGCTGAAGCCGCTGATGGAGAAGGAAGGCGTGGTGGTGCGCGAACTGTCGGAGGACATCGTCAAGGTGCTCGCCCGCGAGACCAAGGCGGTGATGGCCGACATCGCCGCCTCGGGACCGATGGCCAAGGAGGTCTTCGACAGCTTCGAGGCCCACCGTCTGCAGGCCGCCACCTACGCCAAGGTGATGGACCTCGCGGCCTATCAGATGCGCGAAGTCTCCCGCGGGGCCTGACCGCGCGGCGTCATCCGGCCGTCGCACCCTGTGGTGCGGCGGCCCGTTCGGCCGCGGCGACCGGGCAGTCGGCGGCGCGACAGCCGCCGCGATCGCACGACCGGCAGATGCGGGCGGCCTGCGTCGGCTCGGCGGCCGTCGCGGTCGCGAGCATCGTGTCGACCGCCGCCGCCAGCGCCTCGCGCGCTTCCGGAGCGAGCCCGGCGAGCACGGCTTCGACCGCCACCTGCCGCCGCTCCAGGATCTGCGTCGCCCGGCGTTTGCCGCGGGCGGTCGCCTCGACCCGCACCTCCCGGCCCTTGCGCCGCAGCCGGCGCACCAGCCAGTCCTTCTCCAGCCGATCGACCAGCCGCACCGTCGCCGAATGGGACAGCCCGACCGCATGAGCGATGTCCTGGATCGCCGTCGGCCCGGTCTGGCGCACCGTCTGCAGGGCGGCGACGGCGCTCGCCGACAACCCGTCGCTCGCCGCCTCGACGGCGTCGGTGACCAGCGTGGCGAAGGCGGCGAGACGATTCGCGAGCTGTGGGTCGAGCATGGACACCAGGGATGCCATGGGTCGCGGGTCGCGACAACCGCGACGACGGTTCGCAGACGCCGACACCGCCGAAGGGATGGCTCAGGGCGCCGCCGGGTCCTCGAGGATCTTGACCAGGAAGGCGAGATCGAGCCAGCGGCCGAACTTGCGCCCGACCTGCGGGAGACGGCCCGTCTCGACGAAGCCCAGGTCGCGGTGCAGCGCGATCGAGGCGGTGTTCTCGGCTTCGATCGCCGCCACCAGCACGTGCTTGCCGAGTGCCCGGGCGCGCGCCTCCAGCGCGATGAGGATCGCCCGGGCGACGCCGCGCCGGCGATGGGTGTCCGCGACATAGACCGAGTGCTCGGCGGTCGCCCGGTAGCCCTCGAAGGCGCGGAAGTCGGCGAACGAGCCATAGCCCGCGATCACGCCGTCGATCTCGGCGACCAGCACCGGATAACCGAGCGCCGTCCGCGCCGCCATCCAGCGGCGGCGGTCGTCGAGATCGACCACCGTGTCGTTCCAGATCGCCGTGGTCTCGGTCACCGCGCGGTTGTAGATGGTGCGGATCGCCTCGAGATCGCCGTCGACCGCGTCGCGGATCCGGATGAACGCGCCGCCGTTTCGCGCCGCGCTCATGAGCGGAAGACCTCTTCCGGATAGGCGCCCCACAGGCGGCCCTGTTCGATCCAGCCCTTGACGCCTTCGACCGAGGCGCGGCACCAGCGTCCGGTGCATTCGGAGATTTCGACCAGCACGCCGCCCTCGATTTCCGCGACGATGCGCGCGCCGGCTTCGCTCTTTTCGCGCAGCGGCGTACGGCCCTTCTTCTCCCACGGGGTGACCAGGGCGGTGCGCTTGCCCGACAGCAGCGTCTTCTGGACCCACCCTTCCTGGCCTTCGGAATCGCGAATTCGCAGCCAGATGTCGTATTCCTGGGTGATCTCCACCGGCACCCCGGCCTTGACGAAGGTCCAGGCGACCTCGTGTTCACGGGTCGGGCCCTGGCGGACGTTGACCGGCGCGGCCTTGGTCGAGGCGAAGCGCGGCAGCGGCAGGCCGCTCGGGCCGAGCTGCTCCGCCGACAGGGCGCCGGGGACGATCAGGCTCACGACCAGGGCGGCGATCGCCGCGGCGCGCGCGTGGGGAGAGACGGTCATCGCCGATCCTCTTGGGTTCGAGACAGAGGCCCGGGCCGGACCTCTCGGCGCCCGACGGGGAACGGGGAGGAAGCCACCGGGAGCGACCAAAGGTAGGTTCCTCGACGAATTGTCATTTATCGAGCTTCTGGTAGAGAGGACGGAAGACTCCGTCGGATCCGAGGCGAACATTGGAACGACGAGGTTAAGGAGCCTTCAACGAAGAGCGTGGCGATGCCGAGGGGCCCGCGCGCCGCCGCTCTCCGGGTCTCCCGGAGACGAGGTGGCGAACGGTCGGCGGAGCCGGACGAGGGCGGGGTCGCGAGACTCCGACACCGACGCTCGCAACGGGAGTATCAGGCCCATGCCGAAGAGCAAACCCTCGGTGTTCGTCACCCGACGGCTGCCGGACCTCGTCGAGACGCGGATGCGCGAACTCTTCGATGCCCATCTCAACGTCGACGACCGTCCGATGACCCAGGCCGAACTGGTCGATGCGGTGCGCAACGCCGACGTCCTGGTGCCGACCGTCACCGATGTGATCGACGCCGCGGTGATCAGTCAGGCCGGCCCGAAACTGCGCCTGATCGCCAATTACGGCAACGGCGTCGACAACATCGACGTGCTCTCGGCGCTGGCCCGCGGCATCACCGTGACCAACACCCCCGGGGTCCTCACCGAGGACACCGCCGACATGACCATGGCGCTGATTCTCGCCGTGCCGCGGCGCATCGCCGAAGGCCTGTCGGTGATCTCGCGCGGCGAATGGAACGGCTGGTCGCCGACCTGGATGCTCGGCCACCGCATCGGCGGCAAGCGCCTCGGCATCATCGGCATGGGTCGCATCGGTCAGGCGGTGGCCCGCCGCGCCGCCGCCTTCGGCATGTCGATCCACTATCACAACCGCCGCCGCCTGCCCGCCGCGGTCGAAGCCGGACTCGACGCCACCTGGTGGGAGAGCCTCGACCAGATGCTCGCCCGCATGGACGTCATCTCGGTCCATTGCCCCCACACCCCGGCCACCTACCACCTGTTGTCGGCGCGCCGCCTCAAGCTGATCCGCCCCGAGGCCTTCATCGTCAACACCGCCCGCGGCGAGATCATCGACGAGAACGCGCTGGCGCGGATGCTGGAGGCCGGCGAACTGGCCGGCGCCGGGCTCGACGTGTTCGAGCACGAGCCGGCGGTCAATCCCAAGCTGGTGCGCTCCCACCGCGTCGTCCTCCTGCCCCACATGGGCTCGGCGACGATCGAGGGGCGCATCGACATGGGCGAACGTGTCATCATCAACATCAAGACGTTCCAGGACGGGCATCGGCCGCCCGATCGGGTCCTGCCGTCGATGCTGTGAGCGCCGACCCGACGCCATACCGCCCGACCCGAGCGGCACCGAGGAGAGACGAGACGATGTACTGCCCTACGAGCGCCGCCGGCCGCCTCGCCGCGGCCCTGGCCCTGGTCCTCGCCGCGACGCTGCCCGCCGCGGCGCAGTTGAAGCCGGTGCCCACCGAGCATTCCGGTCTACCGGAGAAACTCAGCGGCGAGGACATCCGCCGCCTGTGGTTCGACGGACAGCCCTTCCTGTCGACCGGACCCGACGGCACCGCCTATCGCATGGTCTTCACCGCCGACGGCAAGTCCGCCCGCCTCGCCGCCGACGCCGGCAAGAAGGCCAAGCCGACCATCGGCTTCTGGCGGGTGATCGCCGAGGGCTACTGCTCGCGCTGGACCGGCTCCAACCGCGAGAAGTGTTTCAACGTCCGCAAGGGGCAGGACGGCAAGGACACGGTCGTCCGCTTCGGCCAGCAGATCGTCGCCACCTGGAAGCGACCTTGAGGGCGGCGCGGCGGGTGCCGCGTCCGCGGATCGGAGAGCGATGACCCCGCATCTGCCGAAATATCGTCGCGCCCACCCCGAAGATCGCCGCGCCGACCTGGTCGAGGCGACCATCGCCTGTCTCGCCGAGCACGGCCACGCCGGCGTCTCGGTCCGCCGCATCGCCGCTCGCGCCGGAGTCTCGGCAGGTCTCGTCAACCACCACTTCGAAGGCATCGAATCGCTGGTCGCCGCGGCCTACGAGCGCCTGTCCAACGACGTGCTCGGCCGGGTATTGGTCCGGGTCGCCGCCGAGACCGAGCCGCGCCGCCGCCTCTCGGCCTATTTCGCGGCGATCTTCTCCGACGGCGTGCTCGATCCCGGCCTGCTCAAGGTTTGGGTGGTGTTCTGGAGCCTGCTGCCCCACGCCGAACCGCTGCGGGTCATTCAGAAGCGCACCTGGGCCGACTACCGCCGCAGCCTCGAGACGGTGCTCGCCGACTGCGCCCCGCCGGGGGCGAGTTTCGATCCCGGCCTGACCGCCTTCGGTCTCGCCGCGCTGATGGACGGGCTGTGGCTGCAGTGGGGCCTCGATCCCGGCAGCTACCGCGCCGAGGACGCCATCGCGCTGTGCGAGGCCTTCGCCGATCAGGCGTTGGCCCGCGTCCGCCCCTGATCAGGCCGAGCCGACCGGCCGCATCGTCAGGCGCCGGTAGAGCGTCGAGCGGTGGACCCCGAGCCGTGTCGCCGCCCGCGAGACGTTGCCGCCGCAGTCGGCCAGCGCCGCCCGCATCGCCGCCACGGTGATCGCGTCGAGATCACCGGCCGCGGCCGGGGCCGGGCCGAAGGAGGCGTCGCCGAGCGCCGGACCGCGCCGCAGATCGGGCGGCAGCACCGACGTGTCGAGCGTCTCGCCGGGTTCGGCCAGCACCAGCAGGGTGCGCAGCGTGCCGACCAACTGGCGCCAGTTGCCCGGCCAGTCGTAGGCGGCGAGATGCCGACGCAGCTCCGCGCCGAGCGTGACCTTCGCCGCCGGGCCGCCGATCCGCGCCCAGATCTCGTCGACCAGCGCGCCACGGTCGGGATGGCGGCGCAGCGGCTCGAGTTCGACCGTATAGGGGGCGATGCGGAAATAGAGATCCTGGCGGAAGGCCCGCGCCTCGACCAGATCGGCGAGGCCGCGATGGGTGGCGCAGATCAGCGAGAAGGCCACGGGCACCGGACGGGCCGCCCCGAGCGGCGTCACCTCGCGTTCTTGGAGCGCGCGGAGCAGACGCGCCTGCAGCCCGGCCGGCATGTCACCGATCTCGTCGAGGAACAGCACGCCGCCGTCGGCCGCCCGCATCAGGCCCTTCGATCCGGCCTTGCGGGCGCCGGTGAAGGCGCCCTCCTCGTAGCCGAACAGTTCCGCTTCGATCAGGCCCTCGGGCAGGGCGGCGCAGTTGATCGCCACGAAGGGTTTGCTCGCCAGCCGGCTGGCGTCGTGCAGGGCGCGGGCGAAGACTTCCTTGCCGACCCCGGTCTCGCCCTGGATCAACACCGGCACGTCGGCGTCGACCAGCCGCACCGCCCGCTTCAGCGCGCTGCGGCGGGTATCGTCCCAGATCGGGTCGGGCGCGGCGGCGCGCGGGCCGCTGCCGGCCGGCGGTTCGCTCGCCGCGGGCGCGACCTTCGTCGGCTCCGCCTCGGCGCTCCGAAGGATGCTCGGCACGGCCTCGCCGCGCATCGGCGATCGCCGCGGCGCCTCGGCGCGCCCGACCAGCATCCGCCCGGCGGTGGTCCGCAATTGTCCGTCGTCGCCGCTGCGGCGGCGGGTCGTGGCGAACACGTCGCTCCAGCCGAGATGGCCCACCGCTTCCCAGTCGCGCTCGATCAACGCCAGCCCGGACCGATTGGCGCCGACCAGCCGATCGCCGGCGAAGGCCAGCAGCCCTTCGCGGACGCTGCCGATCTGCTCGGGATCGACGTGGAAGCGCACCACCTCCCAGTCGGCGGCCGAGGCGTCGAACAGCCGGTGCTCGATCGCTTCCACCGCGCGTCGCACCAGACCGGCGGCATGGGTCTCGCGCACCGCCGCGGGGTTCGACAGATCGAGCACCCCGACCGTCTCGCCGCGGGCGTCGAGGATCGGCATGGCGGTGCAGGTCAGCACCCGGTGCATCTCGAAGAAATGTTCGGCCCCGACCACCGAGATCTCGCGCCGTTCGGCGATCGCCGTGCCGATGGCGTTGGTGCCGGTCGCAGCCTCACGCCAGGCGACGCCCGGCCGCAGCGCCACCCGCGCCGCCTTCTCGGCGAAGTCGGGGCTGCCGGCGGTGTCGAGCACCAGACCCTCGGCGTCGGTCAGGATGACGATGCCGCCGCTCGCCCGGGCGTCGTGGTGCAGCGCCAGCAGTTCCGCCCGCGCCGCCCGCCGCAGCCGTTCGTTGCGCTCGCGGCTCTCGCGCAGCGCCCCGCCCGACAGCGGTTCGATCGCCGGCAGCCGCGCCATGTCGAGGCCGAGCGCGGCGCAGCGCTCCCAGGAGCGCCGGATCGGCGCCGCGACCACCCCGTCGGCGAGACCTTCGCCGGCGAGGAATCGACGGCGCAGTCCCAGGATCTCGCCGCCGCCGCGCGCCGCCGCGCCCGAAAGACCCGATGAGCGTGCCGCCATGTCGTCGCCTCCCTCTCGGATCCGTCTCCGGACGGTCCCTCGCGGGCGCCGTCGGGCGGATCTTCTCGTATCGCCGGCCGCCGGGCCGGTGTCGCGTCGCAGGATGCGACGGTCGTCGCAGCCCCCGTCGCAGAATTCGACGACTGTGCCTCAATCGATTGAATACGTCCATTCACATATGACGGAATGCCGCAGGTCCGTTGGTCGCGGCTCAATCGGATCAACCACTTGGGTCGGGACGGCGCCGGCGCGACCGCCGCCGCGGGGGACTGGCACGGGCTTCGCAATCGCTTCCTCACCCACCAGGGAGGAAAGAACACCATGAACAAGCCCGAAAACACCGTCTCCACCCCCGTCACCCCGTTCCGCGGCCGCTACGACAACTTCATCGGCGGCAAGTGGGTCGCCCCGGTCGACGGGCGTTACTTCGACAACGTCTCGCCGATCAACGGCCACAAGATCTGCGAGATCGCCCGCTCCGGCGCCGCCGACATCGAACTCGCCCTCGACGCGGCCCACGCCGCCAAGGACGGCTGGGGCAAGACCAACGTCGCCCAGCGCGCCTATATCCTCAACCGCATCGCCGATCGCATGGAGGAGAACCTCGCCACCCTGGCGCTCGCCGAGACCTGGGACAACGGCAAGCCGATCCGTGAATCGATGGCCGCCGACATTCCGCTGGCGATCGATCACTTCCGCTATTTCGCCGGCTGCGTCCGCGCCCAGGAGGGCACGCTCTCCGAGATCGACCACGACACCATCGCCTATCACTTCCACGAACCGCTCGGCGTGGTCGGCCAGATCATTCCGTGGAACTTCCCGATCCTGATGGCGGTGTGGAAGCTCGCCCCGGCGCTGGCCGCCGGCAACTGCGTGGTGCTGAAGCCCGCCGAGCAGACCCCGGCGTCGATCCTGGTGCTCGCCGAGATGATCGCCGATCTCCTGCCGCCGGGCGTCCTCAACATCGTCAACGGCTTCGGCCTCGAGGCCGGCAAGCCGCTGGCGTCGAGCCCGCGGGTCGCCAAGATCGCCTTCACCGGCGAGACTTCGACCGGCCGGCTGATCATGCAATACGCCTCGCAGAACCTGATCCCGGTGACCCTCGAGCTCGGCGGCAAGTCGCCCAACATCTTCTTCTCCGACGTGCTCGCCGAAGACGACGACTTCTTCGACAAGGCGATCGAGGGCTTCGTGATGTTCGCGCTGAACCAGGGCGAGGTCTGCACCTGCCCCTCGCGGGCCCTGATCCAGGAGGACATCTACGACCGCTTCATGGACCGGGCGCTCAAGCGCGTCGCGGCGATCGTCCAGGGCAGCCCGCTCGATCCCCAGACGATGATCGGCGCCCAGGCCTCGACCGAGCAGATGGAGAAGATCCTCTCCTACTTCGACATCGGTCGCCAGGAAGGCGCCGAGGTGCTGATCGGCGGCTCGCGCGCCCATCTCGGCGGCGATCTGGAGGGCGGCTTCTACATCAATCCGACCGTCTTCCACGGCAACAACAAGATGCGCATCTTCCAGGAGGAGATCTTCGGCCCGGTGGTCTCGGTGACCACCTTCAAGACCGAGGACGAGGCCCTGGCGATCGCCAACGACACGCTCTACGGCCTCGGTTCTGGCGTGTGGAGCCGCGACGCCAATCGCCTCTACCGCTTCGGGCGCAACATCCAGGCCGGCCGGGTGTGGACCAACTGCTACCACGCCTATCCGGCCCATGCCGCCTTCGGCGGCTACAAGCAGTCGGGCATCGGTCGCGAGACCCATTCGATGATGCTCGACCACTATCAGCAGACCAAGAACCTGCTGGTCAGCTACTCCCCGAAGAAGCTCGGCTTCTTCTGAGTGCGACGCGGCGTCGGCAGCCCCCGGCCGACGCCGCGGCCCCGCTTGCCCGTCCGCGCACCCGCCTCGGTCCGACCCGGACCGGGGCGGCGTGCCCGTTCCCGCTCCGACTTTCGAGGACAGCCCCGTGACCGACCCCGCTCTCGCCCCGCCGCGTGTCGTCGCCACCCCCGCGGCGCTCGCCTTCCTCGCCGAACTGACCGCGACCCACGGGCCGGTGCTGTTCCACCAGTCGGGCGGCTGCTGCGACGGCTCGACGCCGATGTGTTGGCCGCGCTCCGACTTCGTGATCGGCGACGGTGACGTCCGCCTCGGCGAGATCGGCGAGGCGCCGTTCCACATGGCCCGCGGCCAGTTCGACTATTGGAAGCACACCCAGCTGATCATCGACGTGGTGCCCGGCATGGGCGGCATGTTTTCCCTCGACAACGGCAGCGGCCGACGCTTCCTGACCCGCTCGCGCCTGTTCACCGACGGCGAAGTCGCGGCGCTGGCCGCCGCCGAACAGGCCGGCGCGGCGCCTGCGGCGAGATGACGTCGCGTTGCGAACGCCTTGCAGGGACGTATAGATTGGTGCAGCCTTCGCCGCGGATCGAACGCGCGCCTCGGTGACGAGCGGCGGCGACGGCTGGGGTGAGGCGGACCGACGGACCATGGACATCGAACGACTGGAAGCCAACGCCGAACGGGCGGCCTCCCTCCTGAAGTCGATGGGCAGCCCCCGTCGGCTCTTGATCCTGTGCCAATTGGTGGAGGGCGAGAAGGGGGTCGGCGAGCTCGAGAAGGCGGTCGGTCTCAGCCAGTCGGCGCTGTCGCAACATCTCGCGGTGCTGCGCCACAAGGGCTACGTCGCCACCCGCCGCTCCGGCCAGTCGATCTTCTATTCGCTGGCCGGTGAGGACGCCCGCCGCGTGTTGCGCACCCTCTACGACATCTATTGCCTGCCCGACGAACCGCCGCGCTGATCCGGCCGGCGGGTCGCCGGATCGGTCGCGCGGCGCCGCCGGCCACCCCTCGGAGGATCGCCGATGCATCGTCGTGACGTCCTGACATCCGCCGCCGCGCTCGCCGCCGCGACCCTGCTGCCGCGGTCGGCCACCGCCGCCGCACCCGCCGTGCCCTCGCTCGGCGAGCTCGCCGCCCGCGCCGGCATCGTCTTCGGCTGTTCCTTCGACGTCGAGGCGGTCGCCGAGAAGCCCTATGCCGACCTGATCCGCCGCCATGCCCGCACGCTGACCACCGACAATTCGCTGAAGTTCGGGGCGCTGCGCTGGCGCGGGCCCGAGGCCGACTTCTACCACGCCGATCGGCTGATCGACTTCGCCTCCGACCTCGGCCTGCCGGTGCGCGGCCACAACCTGATCTGGGGCGACTTCAATCCCGAATGGTTGCTGAAGGAATCCCAGGCCCGCCGCATCTATTGGCTCGATCGCCACATCGACGAGGTGGTCGGCCGCTACGCCGGCCGAATCACCGCCTGGGACGTGGTCAACGAGCCGTTCTGGCCCGACCACGGCCACCCCGGCGGTTTCCGCGGCGGCCCCTGGTACGACGCGCTCGGCCCCGGCTACATCGACCGCGCCTTCCGCCGCGCCGCCGCCGCCGATCCCTCCGCCCGACTGGTGCTCAACGAGGCCTTCACCGAGAGCCCGTCGCCGCTCGGCCTGAAGGTCCGCGCCGGCCTGGTCAAACTCACCGCCGACCTCAAGAGCAAGGGCGTCAAGCTCGACGCGGTCGGGCTCGAGAGCCACATCGCCGGGGACGGCTCCTTCGATCCGCCCGGCTTCGGCAAACTGATCGCCGATCTCGCGGCCTCCGACGTCGACGTCTATCTGACCGAGCTCGACGTCGACGACCACACGGCGCCGGGCGACGCCGCGGCGCGCGACCGCCGGGTCGCCGAGATCTACCGCTCGGTGCTCGACACCGCGCTCGCCCATCCGCGGGTCACCACCGTGGTCTGCTGGCAGCTCGCCGATCGCTATTCCCATTATCGTGATCTCTACGGCGCCGGCGCCCGACCCTTGCCTTTCGACCGCGATCTGCGCCCGAAACCCGCGTACGAAGCCATGGTTGCGGCTTTCAAGGCCCATGCGGGGCGTCGCGGTGCCACCCCCTGAAATTCCCGGGAGAGACAGAGAATCGTCACACGCCGCACGCCGAAGTCTGATTGAAGGGGGCCGCGAAGCGCTCCTGCGTCGCGGGACTCCAGCGGAGGCGTCGGGCGTGTTCGACAGTTACCTCATCGAGATCGACGACCTGGAGGCCGGCCTGCTGCTGCGCCAGGGCGAAGCCTTCGTGTTTCACGCGGTGGCGCCGCGTTTCCGCGCCTTCGAAGGCGCCGTCTTCGCCGACCCGTGGAGCGCCGAGCGGGCGCTGCGCCGCCATGCCCAGCGTCCGACGCCGAAGCGCGACGGCGCCCGCGACCCCGGCGCCCCGCGGCGCGTGCCCCCCGCCGCCGGCCGCCGCGCCCTCGGCTGACCGCCGATCGGCTCAGCCCGTCCCGGTGACGGCCGAATCGCTCACCCGGTTGAGGCCGATCACCCGGGTGAACCACGGATCGCCGTCGTCCTCGCGGGTCAGCGAGATCACCGAGACGCCGGCGAGCGACCCCAGCGCCTCGAGCATGCGGCGATGCTGGGTCGCGTCGAGCGCGCTGGTCGCCCCGTCCATCACCACCCAGGGCCGGCGATGCAGCACCGCCCGGCCGAAGGCCAGGCACTGCTGCTCGTCGAGGCTCAGCCGCCGATCCCAGCGATCGACCAGAGCGATGTCGTCGCCGAGTTTGCCGAGCCCCACGGAATCGAGCGCCGCGCGGATCGCCGAAGCTTCGAACCGTTCCGCCTGATCGGGGTAGGCGATCGCCTCGGCGAGCGAGCCGAGCGGGAAATAGGGTCGCTCCGGCAGGAACATCACCCGCTCCGGCGGCGGCCGGTGGACGATGCCGCGGCCGCGCGTCCACAGGCCCGCGAGCGCATGGAACAGCAGCGTCTTGCCTACCGCCGCCTCGCCGACGATCCGCACCCGTTCGCCCGGGACGATCGCCACCGCATCGGTCGCGAAGCGCGCCCGCCCGTCCGGCATCGCCAGTTCGAAACCCTCGAAGCGGAAGCCGTCGTCGGCGTCTTCGCGGCAGTCGATGTGCGGGCCGATCCCGCCCTCGCCGTGGTCGAGCGCGGTCAGCACGTCGTGCAGACCCTCGACCCGACGCAGCGTCGCCCGCCAGTCGGCGATGCGCGGGAAGTTGTCGACGAACCAGCGCAGCGACGACTGCACCTGATTGAAGGCATTGACCACCATCATCAGCCCGCCGAGCGACATGGCGCCGGAGAAATAGCCGGGTGAGGCGACCAGCACCGGCACCACCAACGCCAGCCAGCCGTAGCCCGAGGTCACCCAGGTCAGCCGCGCCAGATCCTCGGCGAGCACCCGCATCGCCACCAGCACCGCGTCGAACAGCCCGGCGACCGAGCGCCGCTCGTCGGCCTCGCCGCCGTAGAGGGTGATGCCCTCGGCCGATTCGCCGATCCGCACCAATGCGAAGCGCAGCTCCGCCTCGCGGGCGTAGCGGGCGGCGTTGTCGTCGATCATCGGCCGCCCGACCCGCCAGGTCAGCGCCGAGCCGGTCAGCGCGAAGCCGACCGCGCACCACACCATGTAGCCGGGGATCGACACCAGATGGCCGCCGATCGAGAAACGCACCTGCTCTGACAGCACCCACAGCACGCCGACGAAGGAGAACAGCATCAGCGACGCCGAGAACAGGCTGGCGCCGAGATCGGCGGTGAGCTCGGCGAGATGCCGGCTGTCCTCGTGGATGCGCTGGTCGGGATTGGCCCCGGCCTCGCCGGCGAAGGTCAGGAGATAGGCTCGTTTCTCCTCCAGCCAGTCGTCGAGCAGATCCTCGGTGACCCAGGCGCGCAGCCGGATCTTGATCATCTCGGTGAACCAGGTCTGGGCCACGACCAGGGTCAGCAGCGTCCCGGCGATCTTCAGGAACTCGAAGGCCTGGGCGACGAAGGCCGGCCGGTCGCGTTTTTCCAACGCATCGTAGAAGGCGCCCTGCCATTCGTTGAGCCAGATTTGCCCGCCGATGAAGGAGACGATCACTGTCATGAGGCCCAGCACCAGCCAGAACAGCCGCCGCCGTTCCGGCGATCCGCGCATGCGTGCGAGCACCCGGCGCACGTGCACGAAGGTGCCCGGGGGGGAAATCGCGGCTGAGGGGGATGCCGAACTCGACGTGTCGACCATCTGGGGTACTCTTCACGCCACCACCGGTGCGACGCACCGGGGGGCGTCGGCCGAGACGTGACGTGAGAGTGCGCCGGCCGCGCGCCCGGATCAATCGGGAGAGGAACGCACCCATGTCTCGGATCGACGACCTCGTCGCCGCCATGACCCTCGACGAGAAGATCGGCCAACTCACCATGATCTCGCTCGGTGCCGAGACCATCGTCACCGGCCCCGGCGCCACCCGCGAACCGTCGATCGCCGAGTTGCGCGAGGGCCGCCTCGGCTCGGTGCTCAATCTGGTCGGTCGCGACCGCATCCACGCCCTGCAGAAGATCGCGGTCGAAGACACCCGCCTCGGCATTCCGCTGTTATTCGCGCTCGACGTGATCCACGGCTATCGCACCTGCTTTCCCGTGCCGCTCGGCGAGACCGCCGCCTTCCGCCCGGATCTGTGGGAGAAGACCGCCCGCTTCGCCGCGGAAGAGGCGACCGAGGACGCCCTCGCCCTGACCTTCACGCCGATGCTCGATCTCGCCCGCGATCCGCGCTGGGGCCGCATCGTCGAAGGCCCCGGCGAAGACCCGCACGTCGGCGCCGTCTATGCCCGCGCCAAGGTGCGCGGCTTCCAGACCGACGACCTCGCCCGCCCCGACGCGCTCGCCGCCACCGCCAAACATTTCGTCGCCTATGGTGCGGTCACCGCCGGCCGCGACTATGCCTCGGTCGACATCTCCGAGCGGACCCTGCACGAGGTCTATCTGCCGGCCTTCCGCGCCGCCGTCGACGCCGGCTGCGCCGCGATCATGCCGGCCTTCGTCGATCTCGCGGGACGGCCGATGTCCGGCGATCGGGCGCTGCTCACCGATCTCGTCCGCTCGACCTGGGGTTTCGAAGGCATCCACGTCAGCGACTACGACGCGGTCGGCGAACTGGTCGCCCACGGCGTCGCCGGCGACATGGTCGAAGCCGCGGCGCTGGCGCTGAACGCCGGCATGGACCTCGACATGATGAGTCCGGCCTATCCGCAGGGTCTGAAGACCGCGCTCGAACGCGGCCTGACCGATCTGGCGACGTTGGATGCCACCGTCCGCCGGGTGCTGGCGCTCAAGGAACGCCTCGGCCTGTTCGACGCGCCCTTCGGTCGCGGCGATCCCGCCCGACCGTCGGCCCGCTCGCGCGCCGAACGCCGGGCGCTCGCCCGCGAGGCCGCTGCGGCGTCGATGGTGCTGCTCGACAACTGCGACGCGATCCTGCCGCTCGCCGCCACCGGCGGACCGATCGCCCTGATCGGTCCCTTCGCGGAAGCCGCCTTCGACATGATGGGGCCGTGGTACGGGCTCGGCGATCAGGAGGAGACGATCGATCTGGCGCAAGGCCTCCGCGCCGCCTTCCGCGATCGCGAGATCCTGGTCGCCGCCGGGGTCGAGCGCGACGGCGACGACGTCTCGGGGATCGCTGCGGCAGTCGCGGTCGCCGCGCAGTCGGACGTCGTGCTGCTCGCCGTCGGCGAACCGGCCGGGCTGTCCGGCGAGGCGGCGAGCCGGGTCCGCCCCGGCCTCACCGGCCGTCAGGCCGAGCTCGCCCGCGCGGTGGTGGCCACCGGCCGCCCGGTCGTGGTGCTGCTCACCTGCGGCCGCCCGCTGATCGAGCCCTGGCTCTACGACGCCGCCGCCGCCACCCTGGTGCTGTGGTATCCGGGCGGCGAGGCCGGCCACGCCGTGGGCGATCTGCTTGCCGGCCGCCGCTCGCCCTCCGGCCGCCTGCCGGTGTCCTGGCCGCGCGACGTCGGCCAGATCCCGCTGCACTACGGCGAGCGCCCGACCGGCCGCCCCTTCCTCGACGGCGAGCACTTCACCACCCGCTACATCGACAGCCCCAACGATCCCCAGTTCCCCTTCGGCGCCGGCCTCGGCTACGGCTCCATCGACATCGGCAAGCCGCGCCCGGCGACCGATCGGCTCATTGCGGGGGAGAGCCTGACGGTGGCGATCGATCTCGCTCATGCGGGGGGCATGGCCTGCGAGACGCCGATCTTCGTGTTCCTGCACGATCGCGTCGCCTCGACCTCGCGGCCGGTGCTGGAGCTGAAGCATTTCGAGGTGGTCGGGCTCATGCCCGGCGAGACGCGGACCCTGACCGTCACCTTGCCGCCGGCGGCCTTCGCCTGCCTCGGCCCGGATCTCGAGCCGCGCATCGAGCCCGGCCTGTTCGACGTCTTGGTCGGGCCGAGCGCTGATCGGCGCACCCTCAAGGGCGCGGTGGTGGAGGTGGGGACCGCGCCGGTGGCGTGAGATCGCCACGTCGCGGTTCGCCGGCGTTCGCCGCCGATCCGCGCGGTGCGCTCGCCGGTCCCCGTTCGGACGGCGAGCGTCGAGTCAGCGCGCCTGAACCCGGGCCATCGCCACCGCGTCGGTCAGGTGGCCGCAGGACAGCAGGCCGCCGATGCAGAACAGCACCATGACCGCGGTCTCGGCGTCGCGGGGCGACGCGAGGCTGCGCGGCTCGCGCAGCGAGATGCCGAGGCGCGTCAAACGGCTGCGCAGCGCCGCGAGACGAGTGCCGAAGACCGCCTCGACGGCGATCGCCCCGGGCGCGCCGAAGGCGGGTTCGGCCGTCGCCTCGAGCCGGGGCAGGCCCGGCGGCGCGGCCGTCGAGGCGTTGAGGAAGCATTGCATGTCCCGCGCCAGAGCGATCAGCGAAGCGCCGAGTTCCTTGTACTTGGTGTCGTCGAGGACCCCGAGCTCGTAGAGCGCCACGTAGATCCGCCGATACATCAGGAGCGAGAAGGTGATCGGCACCACCACCACCGCGAACACCAGCAGGCCGCGGTCGTAGGACCGCAGGAACAGGAAGGAGACCACCAGATAGGCGATCGGAATCACCTGCGACAGAACCACGAAGGACGAGGCTTCGCGCGCCCGCCGGACCAGCGCGCCGAGGCCGTCCGGGGACGCGAAAGCCGGGGTCTTGGGATGGAACAGATGGTTCGACACGGATCGGTCCTCCTCCCGCTGAACGTTCGACCAGACCCAGGCTAGGCGAAGGTCATTCGGAAAGCGTTGCGCCGATCCGGACAGTTGGACGCGATCGGCTCGGCAGGTGCCGCTCGTCCCCTGCGCGTCGTCCGCCACCGGGATTTGCGCTCCCTCGGGCGCGGTCCGCCCGCGCCCCGACCCGAAAGCCTTCGTTGGCCACGCCGAACGATGGCCCCTGCCAAGGGGCGGCAATTGGAGTCATACTCTCATCGAGCGAGCCGAATTGACCGGCCCGACGCCGGTTCGACCCGCGACGGAGGCTCCCAGATGACCGTCAAGCCCACGGCCTTCCCGCAAGACGTCCGCGATCACCCCTGGTGGCGGCGCGGCATCGTCTATCAGGTCTATCCCTGGTCGTTCCAGGATTCGAACGGCGACGGCATGGGAGATCTGCCCGGCATTCTCGCCCGTCTCGACCATCTCGAACGGCTCGGCATCGACGCGGTCTGGCTGTCGCCGGTCTACCCCTCGCCGATGAAGGACTTCGGCTACGACATCTCCGACTATTGCGGCGTCGATCCACGCTTCGGCACGCTCGCCGACCTCGATCGGCTGATCGCCGAGCTCCACGGTCGCGGCATGAAGCTGATCATGGACTTCGTGCCCAATCACACCTCCGACCAGCATCCGTGGTTCGAGGAGAGCGCCTCGAGCCGCACCAACCCCAAGGCCGACTGGTACATCTGGCACGATCCGGCCCCCGACGGCGGCCCGCCCAACAACTGGCGTTCGATGTTCGGCGGCATCGGCTGGGAATGGTGCGAGGCGCGCGGCCAATACTATTACCACGCCTTTCTCAAGGAGCAGTGCGACCTGAACTGGCGCAATCCGGCGGTGGTCGCGGCGATGCACGACATGCTGCGCTTCTGGTTGGCGCGCGGCGTCGACGGCTTCCGCGTCGACGTCATCTGGCACCTCCTGAAGGATCCCGGATTCCGCGACAACCCGCCCAATCCCGATTGGACCCCGGACGAGCCGGAGGTCCGCCACATCCTGCAGATCATGACCTGCGACCAGCCGGGCATCCTCGATCTGGTCAAGGGCTTCCGCAAGGTGCTCGACGAGTTCCCCGACAAGGTGCTGATCGGCGAGCTCTATCTCTCGGTCGAGCGGCTCTGCGCCTATTACGGCGACGCTCTCGACGGGGCGCATCTGCCCTTCAACTTCCATCTGTTGATGGATCCCTGGACCGCCGAGACGGTCGGCGGGCTGATCCGCGACTACGAGGCGGCCCTGCCCCCCGGCGCCTGGCCCAACTGGGTGCTCGGCAACCACGACAACGGCCGCGTCGCCTCCCGCTTCGGCGCGCCCCAGGCACGGGTCGCGGCGATGTTCCTGCTCACCGCCCGCGGCACCCCGACGATCTTCCAGGGCGACGAGATCGGGCTCGCCAACGGCGTGATCCCGCCCGATCGGGTCCGCGACCCCCAGGAGAAGAACGAGCCCGGCCTGCCCGGCCACAACCGCGACATCGCCCGCACGCCGATGCAGTGGGACGCCGGGCCCAAGGCCGGCTTCACCACCGGCGAGCCGTGGCTGCCCCTGGTGCCGGGCCACAAGGTCTGCAACGTCGCCGCGCAGGAGGCCGATCCGGGTTCGATGCTCAACCTGCACCGCCGGCTGATCGCCCTGCGCCGCAGCCATCCGGCGCTGGCGGTCGGCGACGTCCGGGTGCTCGCCGCCCGCGGCGATCTCCTCGCCTACGAGCGCCGCGCCGGCGACGAGGCCTTCGTCGTGGTGCTCAACCTCGGGCACGGGCCGATCGAAGCCGAGATCGCGGAAGCCGTCGGCGGCCGCATCGTGATCAGCTGCAAGGGCGGTCGCAAGGGCGAGAGCGTCGGCTCGAGGCTTCTCCTCGACGGCGACGACGGGGTGATCGTCGCCCGTCCGTGAGTACGGGCGCGGGGTCGAGAGGATCGGCCCCGCCCGCGCTCAGCCGCGGTTGTAGATGTCCTCGTAGCGAACGATGTCGTCCTCGCCGAGATAGCTGCCCGACTGCACCTCGATCAGGTCGAGCGGGATGCGGCCGGGATTCTCCAGCCGGTGCAGCGCACCGAGCGGGATGTAGACCGACTCGTTCTCGGCATAGACCCCGACCTTGTCGTCGATGGTGATGCGCGCCGTGCCCGACACCACCACCCAGTGCTCGGCGCGGTGGAAGTGGCTCTGCAGCGACAGTTTGCAACCGGGATCGACGGTGATCCGCTTCACCTGATGCCGGGTGCCTTGGTCGATGCTGTCGTAGGATCCCCAGGGGCGGAACACCTTGAGGTTTTCCGTCGCTTCCTTGCGGCCCGAGGCCGAAAGCCGGGCGACCAGCGTCTTGACCTTCTCGGCCTGCTCGCGGCCCACCACCAGCACCGCGTCGCGGGTCACCACCACGATCACGTCCTCGACCCCGACCACTGCGGTCAGCCGATCGGGCGAATGGACGTAGCTGTTCTCGGCGTCGAGGAACACGGCGTCGCCCTGCGCGGCATTGCCGTTCTCGTCCTTGTCGGCGAGGTTCCAGATCGCATTCCAGGCACCGACGTCCGACCACACGAAGTCGGACGGTACCACCGCGGCCTTGGAGGTCTTCTCCATCACCGCATAGTCGACCGACTTCGACACCGCGCGGCCGAAGGCCTCCGGATCGAGGCGCAGGAAGTCGAGATCGCGCGCCGCCTTGGCGACCGCCTCGCCCACCGGTCGGCCGATCTCCGGCGCCAACCGCTCGAGCTCGCCGAGGAAGTCGGTGGCTCGGAACAGGAAGTTGCCGGAGTTCCAGAGATAGCCGTCGGCGACATAGGTCTCGGCGGTCGCCTGATCCGGCTTCTCGACGAAGGCCGCGACCTCGGCCACCCCGGCCTGCGCCGTCGTAGCCCCTGGGCGGATGTAGCCGTAGCCGGTCGCCGGGCGGCTCGGGCGGATGCCGAAGACGACGATGCGTCCGGCTTCCGCCGCCGCCGCGCCGCGCGCCACATGGTCGAGAAAGCTCTTGATGTCCGGGATCGCATGGTCGGCGGCGAGCACCAGCACGATCGCTTGCGGATCGCGCGCCTTGGCGATCTCGGCCGCCGCGGCGATCGCCGCGCAGCTGTCGCGGCGCATCGGCTCGAGCACGATCTCGCCCTTGACCCCGATCGCCCGCATCTGCTCGGCGACGAGGAAGCGGTAATCCGATCCGGTGACGACGATCGGCCGGTCGAATGCCGGGCCGCGGACCCGTGCGAGTGTGTCCTGGAACAGCGACTTGTCGCCGGTGAAGGCAAGGAATTGCTTCGGGTGGGCCTCGCGCGAGGCGGGCCACAACCGGGAACCCGAGCCGCCACACAGAACGACGGGAATGATCGCCATAATAGATCCTCGCTGGAGTCGATGTCGGGAATGAGCCGCTTCTGCCCTTTGGATAAGGCAAGAAGATGAAACCGGCGTAACCGTCCCTATTTTTCGTCCATCACCGGTGGACGTTCTTGGTCAAGAGCTGCTTCTCCCAGGCCAGCGCATGGCCGACGATCGTGTCGAGGTCGTCCCACTGGGGATGCCAGTCGAGCTTCTCGTGGATCCGGTCGACCCGCGCGACGATGCTGGAGGCGTCGCCGAGGCGCCGCGGCCCATAGGTCACCGGCAGCTTGGCCCCGGTCACCCGTTCGACCGCCGCCAGCACTTCGAGCACCGAGAAGCCGCGGCCGTAACCGCAGTTGGCGACCAGACTGGTCTCGGTCGCGCGCAGATGGCCGAGCGCCAGGACATGGGCTTCGGCGAGGTCGGCGACGTGGATGTAGTCGCGCACCCCGGTGCCGTCGGGCGTGTCGTAGTCGGTGCCAAACACCTGGATCTCCGAGCGCACCCCGAGATGGGCCTCGCAGGCCACCTTGATCAGATGGGTCGCGCCCTTGGTCGATTGCCCGGTGCGGCCCTTGGGGTCGGCGCCGGCGACGTTGAAGTAGCGCAGCGCCGCATAGCGGAAGTCGTGGGCCCGCGCCGTGTCGGCGAGCATGATCTCGGTCATCAGCTTCGACGAGCCGTAGGGCGACACCGGCCGCAGCGGAACGTCCTCGGGCACCGGGATCACTTCTGGATTGCCGTAGACCGCCGCGGTCGAGGAGAACACGAAGTTCTCGACGCCGTTGCGCACCGCCGCGGCCATCAGGTCCCGGGACTTGACGGTGTTGTTGTAATAGTAGGCGAGCGGATCGACGACGCTCTCCGGCACGATGATCGAGCCGGCGAAATGGATGATCGCGTCGATGCCTTGCGTGGTGATGATCCGATCGAGCAGCGTCGCATCGCCGATGTCGCCGCGCACCAGGGTCACTTCCGGCGGGATCGCCCAGTCGAAACCGGTGGACAGGTTGTCGAGCACCACCACGGTCTCACCGCGGTCGGCGAGGGCCCACACCGTATGGCTGCCGATGTATCCGCAACCGCCCGTCACCAAAATGGTCATCCCGATCTCCAGTGATTGGCCCATGATGTGAGCGTGGCCGGGGCCTCACGATTCGACGGGCCGATGCGGCATCGCGTCGAATCTGACGGCAGGCACGCCCGATCAGCCGCGGTGGCACTACAATGCCAGTCCGCTCACCGCAGGTTACACGATGACCCGAGGGGGCGGAAGGTGAACCGATCGGTGCGACGAGGAAATCTCCGTCCGCTCACCCCGACGTCGGAGGGGCGCGACGCGGGCGGGTTCGCGCGAACCGCTCAGGGGTGCGGCTGTCCTTCACCGAAGAGCGACAGCGGATGGTCGGGAGCATATCGCGGGCCCAGGACGTCCATCGCCTCGAAGACTCCGCGTTCGTGGCGGGCTCTGTTCCAGGTGTGAAGCCCATGAAACGGGGCGGACGGTCGGAGCCGGCGCACGACGGTCTCGCGCGGCGCGCCACCGTCGCGCAGATCGAGCCCGACGACGGCGAGGCCACTACCATACCCTTTCGAAGAATCTTGAACCGGTCGATGCCAACTGCCGCCGTGCCGGAACAATCGGCCGCCCGGTCGTGACGAGCGCACGTCGACACGGGTTGGACACTCGTCGACCTCCACCCACGGTCCGAAGAGCGATGGCGCGCGCAGGACGTGGAGGGCGTCCCAAGACGAACACCAAGGGTCTCGTCCGGTCCCGAACATCCACCAGCCGCCGTCGATTTCGGCGATCGTCGGATCGTGGAGTTCGAAGCAGGAAAGAAGGGTTGCGTGAAGCTCCCATTGGTCGGGGAACCGACTGGAACGCCAGAGCTCGACTGTCCGCCGGCCGGTGGTCTCCGGGACCATGTAGATTTCGCCGCCGTATTCGAAGACGCCCGGATAGGAGAGGTGGCAGTTCTGCTCGAGAATCGGTCGGAATTTACTCGGCCGGCCGTCGTCGCCGATCTCGCAGACCGAGAGAAGACCCCGGCCCGTCGCATAGGGAAATTCCTCGAGGAAGAGGAAGGTTCTCCCCGAGACGGTGATCGGGAACGGATCGGCATAGAAGCGACGGCCGTCGTCGGCCACCATGTGGAACGGAGTCGGGTCGGTCTCGGGTGCGTCGGCTTCGGATCGTGGCCGTCGCAGGCGCCAGACGGTCCGCCAGTCCTGCGGGGCGGTGACCGCGCGCTTCAATCGACGGGCGATCCGGCGCCCGAGGGTCGCCCCGGCGAGGGCGGCGACGGCAGTCGACCCGACCGCCCGGAATGCCGGAACGTCACCCACCAGACCGGTTCGCGGCGACGCGGTTGCAGCGACGGCGGATCGGGTCGCGAGGATCGCCAATTGGGCCGCGCGCGCAAGGATCATCGAGGTCGAGGCGCTTGCGCGACACCGGTCTTCGACGGCGATGACCCAGCTATCGAAGACATGCCGGCCTTCACCGTCGCAAATCTCGGCGGAGAGGATCGGGGGCTCTTCGCCGATCGCGGAAGACGCCGCTCCGGCGAGCGGGGGAAGCCCTCCGCAGGACAACCTGATCGTTCGTATCGACGAGGAAACATCCGCGCCCGCGAGATCGACGACGAGATCGACTGTCGCGGATCCGGCGCGGAAGACCTCGAAATCTCGGAGTGGGATCAGATCGACGGCGGTTTCGTCTCGCGAGCCGCCGATCAACCGTTCGAGATCGAAGAGGAGATCGAGGCCCGGCGGCGTTCGATCCGTGCCGATCGGTATGACGGCGACGACGGAACCCGGCAGCCGCGCGATCTGCGTGACGACCCTGAGGTGCCAACGCCGCGAACGATCCGCAGGAACATAGACGGTGATATTCATGGACATTTCGCCGGGGCGTCTCCCAATCTCCGGATGGGTCGGCGGCCGGTCGCCCCGGCAGATGAGAACCAGCACCGGCGAGCGATCAGTTCGGCTGTGGACTCCGCCGCCCAATCCCGACGTAACGGAATCCGTGTCTCTCGATTTCTTCGTGGGGATATACGTTTCTGAGGTCGACGAACACCGGATCGGCGACCTGTTCGGCCAACCGCGCAAAGTCCAGGGCGCGGAATTCGTCCCATTCGGTGATCAACGCGATCGCGATCGCACCTCGCGCCGCCTCGTAGGGATCGGCGCAGAACGTGATGGTGGGAAGCATCGGCTTGGCCTGCTCCATACCCTCCGGATCATAGGCCCGGATCATCACGCCGGCGTCGAGGAGCGCCTGAATGATGGTGAGGGACGGCGCTTCGCGCATGTCGTCGGTATTGGGTTTGAAGGTGAGCCCGAGCACCGCGATCGTCCTGCCGCGGACTTCTCCGCCGCAGGCGCGGATGATTCTGCGGGCCATGGCGTGCTTGCGGCTTTCGTTGATCGCCACCGTCGCCTCGATCAGGCGAACGGGCGAATCATGGTCCTGTGCGGTTTTCACCAGCGCCAGCGTGTCTTTTGGAAAGCAGGAGCCGCCGTAGCCGGGGCCGGCGTGCAGAAATTTCGACCCGATCCGATTGTCGGCGCCGATGCCACGGGCCACTTGCTGGACGTCTGCTCCGACCCGTTCGCAGAGATCGGCAATTTCATTGATGAAGGTTATCTTCATCGCCAGAAAGGCGTTGGCGGCGTATTTGATGAGTTCGGCAGTGCGCCGGTCGGTGAAGATCAGCGGTGACGAGTTGAGATAGAGGGGTCTGTAGATCTCCGTCATGACATCTCGGGCGCGCTCGTCTTCGAAGCCGACGACGATGCGGTCCGGACGTTTGAAATCGGTGATCGCCGCACCTTCGCGGAGAAATTCGGGGTTTGAGACCACCGCCACGTCGGCCTGAGGACTTTCTTCGCGAAAAATGCGTTCGACCTCGTCGCCGGTCCCGACCGGAACGGTCGACTTGTCGACGACGACCGTGAAACCTCGGACCGCATGCGCGATCTCTCGTGCGGCTGCATAGACGAACGTCAGGTCGGCGTGCCCGTCACCGCGTCGAGACGGTGTTCCGACGGCGATGAACACGGCATCCGCTTCACCGACGGGTCCGGCCAAGTCGGTCGTGAACGACAGCCGCCCGTTACGGACGTTCTTGGCGACGAGTTCGTCGAGGCCGGGTTCGTAGATGGGCAATCGACCGGCTTTCAGCGCGCCGATTTTGGTGTCGTCTTTGTCGACGCAGGTCACCGAGTGACCGAAGTCGGCGAAACAGACGCCGGAAACGAGTCCGACGTATCCGGAACCGATCATCACGATGCGCAAGAAAGGCCTCCAATGTACGTTTCGGCGTGCTCGCAGACCGAGCTTGGCTACCGACACTCCAGCGATCGCCGGTGCCGTCGCAACTCACCCAGTAGCGGATACCCGTGATTTACCGTGAATCGTGTGACGACCGCGACGCTACGAATACCTACGTCGATCTAGCCGCCGAGTCGATGATCGGCGCGGGCGCCGGATACGGAACATTTGCGACGAGTGATGCCATCGCCACATTTAGAAGTCACGATTCAATCTAAAAAATCATAGATCGTGTGGTGCTTCGTCGATTCTCGGGGCTGTGCCGCGTTCGAGGCCCCATGGTCGAGAAACGGAATCAGCGTGTCCTCGACCATCACTGAAATTCAAATTTCACAGGACTTCTGGTGCTGCGGGAAGCGGCTGGGTTTGTGGTCGCATCGTTAACAAACAGTGAATATGATTTGAATATACCGCCTGCACTCGTTGATCTTACTTTATTCGATTCGATGTAGAACTGATCTCCGTGAGGAGTTCTTTCGATGAATAAGCGATTCTTGGGATTTCTAATGGTGCTCGGGTTCGCCGTCTCGATGACGACGGGCGTCGGTGCGTTTCCCCGGATCGGCGATCCGACAGCACGACAGGCATTGCCGCGCGCCGGCGCGCTCGTCGACCAGAGTTTCACACCGGCTCACTACGGCTTCGTCAATTTCTGCGATCGCTATGGCGATCAATGCTCCTCGGATGGCAAGGGGTCACTTGCCGAGATGGATGGAGAGAAATGGAGCGAACTGGTTGCGGTGAACAACTTGGTCAATCAGCGGATCGAACCGGATCGCGTCGGGCGTGACTTCGAACACTGGTCGCTCGAAGCGACCACCGGACACTGCAACGAATACGCAATCCAAAAACGCAAGGAACTCATCGACCGTGGTTGGCCGATCGGCGCCTTGTCGCTCGCGGTGGTCCATACGCGCTTCGATGAGAAAAACATCTTCCATCTCGTCCTGACCGTGAGAACCGACCGGGGCGACTTCGTCCTCGACAACCTGCATAGACTCGTTCTGCCGGTTAACAAGACCGGCTACGGCTGGGTCATGCGGCAGTCGACCGTTCACCCTCGGCTCTGGGTCAGCATCGGTGGTCGGCGCGAAACCGATATCTGATCTCGCCTCATTCGTCGCCGGATGGACGAGGCTGCGGTTCGAACCGAGGATTCCCTACGCCTCCGGCGCGGAGTCGCTGGCCGGGATGACGACTTCCTCCTCAGCCCGACAACTCGATGATGAATTCACCTTATTTCCCGGCCTGCGGTAGCCGACCCCTGCGGGTATATCGTCATGGGATAGGTATCGAGACCGAAGCGCGTGAAAGCCGCGAAATCACCCGCTCGAACGAGCACTGCGACGTGCTCCTGTGAGGTCTTGCAGCTTGTTGCTGTGCCGATTCTCGTCTCCAACCCGATGAGAATCTTGCAGAATATCAGGTGAATTGCGTAAGCCGGTCCCGTCGCCTATGCTGACGCTGGCACCCCCGACGTTTTTCCATGAGGCTCGACCCCATGCCGTTTCCGATCCCGCAGCAAGTGCTTCTTCCCAACACCTACGCCTACGAATCGGCGCCGATGGTCAAGGTCACCGGTTTCCGCGAGTACGACGCGCGCTGGCTGTTCGGAAGCGAGATCAACCTGATGGGCATTCAGGCCCTGGGCATGGGGATCGGCACGCTGCTCGGCGAACGCGGGGTCAAGCGCGAGATCGCCGTCGGCCACGATTTCCGCAGCTATTCGGCGTCGATCAAGCTGGCACTGGTCACCGGCCTGATGGCCGCGGGCTGCAAGGTGCACGACATCGGCCTCGCCATCACCCCGATGGCCTATTTCGCCCAGTTCGAACTCGACGTGCCCGCGGTCGCCATGGTCACCGCCTCGCACAACGAGAACGGTTGGACCGGCGTCAAGATGGGCTGCGATCGGCCGCTGACCTTCGGCCCCGA
>NZ_SJFN01000003.1 GCF_004328075.1 Siculibacillus lacustris
CCCTCGTCGACGAGACGAAAAGCCCGAGTTCACCGGAACCTCGGGCTTTCATCGCATCTGGACCCTCTCGCGGAAGCCTCCGGCCGAAGCGGGACCGTCCGACACCCTTCCGCGGGGTGGAGCAGCCCGGTAGCTCGTCAGGCTCATAACCTGAAGGTCGTCAGTTCAAATCTGGCCCCCGCAACCACAGACCAAAAACCCTCCGCCCAACAAGCGGAGGGTTTGTCGTATCTGGACCGTCGCTCGGGACCGCGCCCGGGATGACCTTGCTCCCGGTTTGTCCCCATTCGTAACCAGGCGCGTTCGGGTTGACCCGCTCCCCGCCTCTGGGCCGTCCGGCCGGGAGATCTCCGGGGGTATCCGCTCCGGGCGGATGAGGCTCGTCGGATGACCGAAACACGTTGCGGTCAACGCTCGCGGCGATCGATCGCATATCCCCTCAGGAACAGGGCGATGGCCGCCTCGACCTGACGCTCGGTTTCACTCTGCGGCGCCCCGGGAAGCCCGAGCGCGCGATTGAGCAGCATGCGCCCCGTCAGCAGAGCCATGAACTGCTCGGCGGCGAGATCGAAATCGTCAATCTTCAATTCACCTCGTTCGACGATTTGGCGCAACAGGTGCACCAATCGGCCGTTCATCTCCGATGGCCCCGCAGCTTCGAACGCGCGTGCGATCTGCGGGAACCGATGGATCTCGCCGACGATCAGCCGATACAACGCCATTCCGTGCTCTTCTTCGAACACGGAAATGAAATCGAGGGCGAAACCGCGGAGCGTACCGGTCAGATCCCCCGTATATTCGTCTGGAATATGGACCCGCGCGGAAAATTCGCCGCACTGGTTGATGAGGAGCTTTGAGAACAACGCCTCTTTACTGGTGAAGTGAGCGTAGAGCGTCGTCTTCGATACGCCGGCGGTCTTGGCGATCAGATCCATCGAGACTGAGTCGAAGCCGCGTGCGAGAAACAACTCGAAGGCTGCGTCGAGAATGAGAGCCACCTTGGGGCTCCGCTCATCTGGTTGTTGTTCCGCAAGGGCAATCGCCATTTGTTCGCCTCCCGATCTCGACCGGACCGCCGACGTGATCGAACCGATCGGTTCGATCCGGTCTTGACGGCCCCTGCTTCGAAGAGCATGTTGGTCGGACAGTGAACTGGACGGTACAGTTCTGTCAATTCATTCCCCTCCGCCCCAGCCTTCGGTGATCTATGCGCCTCATCTCCCATCGCCGTTCTCGCCGCATTCGCCCCCGGGCGACGTCCGGCATCGCGGTCGGTCTCGCCGCATTCCTCGGCGCCTGCACCGTCGGTCCGGACTTCTCGCCCCCGGCGGCGCCCGATGTCGCAGGCTATACCCGCGAAGGCGGCGCGTCTGCCGCCGTCGGCTCCGAGGTCGCCGGGGCGATCGGGCAGCGATTCGTTTCCGGCCGCGACATTCCGGGTGAATGGTGGCGGTTGTTCCGGTCCAAGACCATCAACGCGCTGGTCGCGGAAGCCGTGCACAACCATCCGGACCTCGCCGCGGCGGAAGCGGCGCTGCGCGCCGCCCGCGAGACCGCCATCGCCGAGGGTGGATCGCTGTTGCCCCAGGCCGGATTCTCCGGGTCGCAGACCCGCGAAGGCGTCTCTCAGGCCCAGAGCGGTCGACGCGGGACCGGCAGCGTCTTCGATCTCTCCGGCGCTTCGGTCTCGGTCTCCTACGACCTCGACGTGTTCGGCGGCGAACGGCGCAAGATCGAGGGTCTCGAGGCGACCGCGGAAAACCAGCGCTACCAGCTCGAGGCCACGCAACTGGCGCTCAGCGCCAACGTCGTCACCACGCTGATCACCGACGCCTCGCTGCGCGCCCAGATCGCCGCGACCAAGGACATCATCCGCGCCGAGAGCGAACAGCTCGACCTCCTGCGCAAACAGTTCGATCTCGGCGCCATTGCCCAGACCGACGTGCTCCTGCAGGAATCCAACGTGGCCCAGTCCCGGGCCGGCCTGCCGGCGCTGGAAAAGGCATTGGCGCAGAACCGCAATCAGTTGATGGCCTATCTCGGGCGCCTGCCTTCGCAGGATCGCGGCGAACAGGTCCCCCTGGCCGAACTGCGGCTCCCCGGCGAACTGCCGCTGAGCCTGCCCTCGGCGCTGGTCCGCCAGCGGCCGGACGTGCTGGCGGCCGAAGAAACGCTGCGGCGCGCCAATGCCCAGATCGGGGTCGCCACCGCCAACATGCTGCCGAAACTGTCGCTGTCGGCGGCCTTCGGGTCGCAGGCGCTGTCGCCGGGCGAGCTGTTCGGCGCCCAGACCGCGGCCTGGAGCCTCGCCTCCAGTGTCAGCCAACCGCTGTTCCAGGGCGGCGCTCTGATCCACGCCCGCGAATCCGCCATCGCCTCGCGCGATCAGGCGGCGGCGCAATATCGGTCGACCGTGATCAAGGCGTTCCAGAACGTCGCCGACTCCCTGCGGGCGATCCAGACCGATGCCAAGGCCCTGGCGGCCCAGGTCGACGCCGAGCGCGCGGCCACCCGCAGTCTGGAGATCTCGCGGAGTCAGTTCAAGACCGGCGGCACCACCTGGACGACGGTGTTGACCGCCGATCAGGCCTATCAGAACGCCCGCATCGCCCGCGTCAAGGCGCAGGCGCAGCGACATGCCGATACCGCCGCGCTGTTCCAGGCGCTCGGCGGGGGCTGGTGGAACCGGGTCGACGAAACGCCGGCGGCCGAACCGCGGCCGCTCGCGGAAATCCTGACCGCTCGATGAGATCGAGGCGGCGCCGGGTCCGCGCAGGAGATGCGCGCCCGGCGGCGACCTTCCTGAAGAACGTTGAAATCGCGGAGATGTCGTGATGTGGAAGCGCATGTTCCTCATGCTGCTGGCGGTCGGCCTGGTGTTCGGAGGTCTCTACGGCTTCCAGGTGTTCAAGACGGGGATCATCGCCAAGGTGATGGCGGCGATGTCCAACCCGGCCCAGACGGTGTCGACGGCAAAGGTCGAGATCCGACCTTGGACCGATCGCTTCATCGCGGTCGGCTCGCTGAAGGCCAAGGACGGCTCGGACCTCGCCCTCGAATCGTCGGGCATCGTCGATGCGATTGCCTTCGATTCGGGGGAGCGGGTCGCCACCGGCAAGCTGCTGTTGAAGCTCAAGTCGGACGACGACGCCGCCAAGCTCGATGCGCTGGAGGCGACGCTGAAGCTCGCCCAGATCAACTACGATCGCGATGTGGAGCAGTTCAAGATCAAGGCGGTGTCCCAGGCGGCGATCGATTCCGACGCGGCCAATGTCAAGAACGCCAAGGCGCAGGCCGATGCCCAGCGCGCCACCATCGCCAAGAAGACGCTGACGGCGCCGTTCTCCGGCCGCCTCGGCATCCGTACCGTCGACCAGGGTCAGTTCCTGCCGGCCGGCACAGCGATCGTGACGCTGCAGGCGCTCGACCCGATCCACGTCGATTTCTTCCTGCCGCAGCAGGCGCTGGCGCAGTTGAAGGTCGGCCAGAAGATCGCCGCGGTGGTCGACACTTGGCCGAAGGAGACCTTTGCCGGTGAGATCACCGCGATCAACCCGAAGGTCGACACCGCGACCCGCAACGTGCAGGTCCGCGCCACCTTGCCCAATACCGACGAACGGCTGCTGCCGGGCATGTTCGCCCGCGTCGAAATCGTCGTCGGCGAACCGAAGGATCTGGTGACCGTGCCGGTGACGGCGATCACCTCGAACCCCTACGGCGACACGGTCTATGTGGTCGAGGGCAAGGCGCCGGACCTCACGGTCCGCCAAGTGTTCGTCAAGACCGGTGAGACCCGCGGCGACATCGTCGCGATCCTCGACGGCCTCGCCGCCGGTCAGACGGTGGTCACCGCCGGTCAGTTGAAGCTGCACAAGGGCTCGCCCGTCAAGGTCGACAATTCGATCCTGCCGACCACCGATCCTGCGCCCAAGCCGGTCGAAAAGTGAGGACGGGGATCATCCGATGACATTCACCGACATCTTCATCCGCCGACCGGTTCTGGCGATGGTGATCAGCATGCTGATCCTGGTGGTCGGCCTGCGCGCCGTGTTCTCCTTGCCGGTGCTGCAGTATCCGCGCACCCAGAACGCCGTGGTGACGGTCTCCACCACCTATCCCGGCGCCGATCCGGATGTGGTCGCCGGCTTCATCACCACGCCGCTCGAGGGCGCCATCGCCCAGGCCAACGGCATCGACTACATGAGCTCGACCTCGGCCTCGAGTTCGTCGACCATCACCGTCAACCTGCGGCTCAACTGGGACAGCGGCAAGGCCCTGACCGAGATCAACGCCAAGGTCAATTCGGTGTTGAACCAGCTGCCGTCGGGCGCCGAACAACCGATCCTGACCTTGAAGGTCGGTCAGACCGTCGATGCGATGTACATCGGTTTCCGGTCCGATGCGCTCGAGCCCAATCAGATCACCGATTATCTGGTGCGCGTCGTCCAGCCGAAGCTCCAATCGCTGGAAGGGGTTCAGACCGCAGAAATCCTCGGCGCCAAGAAATTCGCGCTGCGCGCCTGGCTCGATCCGCAGAAGCTCGCCGCCTATCAGCTCACCGCCACCGACATCTCCACCGCGCTGGCCAACAACGACTATATCGCCGGTGTCGGGGCGACCAAGGGTCAGATGATCCAGGTCAACCTCACCGCGTCGACGGCGCTCCATTCGGTCGCCGAATTCCGCGACCTGGTGGTCAAGCAGGCCGGCGGCGCCGTCGTGCGCCTGTCGGACGTGGCGGAGGTGTCGCTCGGCGCCGACGACTACGACACGTCGATGGTGTTCGGCGGCAAGCGGTCGATCGCCATCGGCATTCAGGTGGCACCGACCGCCAATCTGCTCGATGTGATCGGCCGGGTCCGCACCGCCTTCCCGGCGATCCACGACCAACTGCCCGAGGGGCTCGAAGGACTCATCCTCTACGACTCCACCGAATTCGTGAATTCCTCGATCGATGAGGTGATCCATACCCTGGTCGAAGCACTGGCCATCGTCACGGTGGTGGTGTTCTTGTTCCTCGGCTCGTGGCGTTCGGTGCTGATCCCGGTCATCGCCATCCCGCTGTCGCTGGTCGGCACCTTCACGATGATGCTGATCTTCGGCTTCTCGATCAATCTGCTGACGCTGCTGGCCCTGGTGCTGGCGATCGGCCTCGTCGTCGACGACGCGATCATCGTGGTCGAGAACGTCGAGCGCCATCTGGCCGAGGGCCTGCGTCCCTTCGATGCGGCGATTCGAGCCGCGCGCGAACTCGCCGGACCGATCATCGTCATGACCGTCGTGCTGGTGGCGGTCTATGTGCCGCTCGGTTTCCAGGGCGGGCTGACCGGTGCGCTGTTCATCGAATTCGCCTTCACCCTGGTCGGTGCGGTGACGGTCTCGGCGATCGTGGCGCTGACCCTGACACCGATGATGGCGGCCCATTTTCTGGTGCCGCATGCTCGGCTCGGCCGTTTCGATCGGCGGGTGGTCGACGCCATCGATGTGGTGATGAGTGCCGTCACCGGTCGCTACAAGCGGTTGCTCACCGGTGGCCTGAACTATCTGCCGGTGACGGCGGTGTTCGCGGCGCTGGTCCTGACCTCGATCGGGTTCCTCTATGTCGGCTCCAAGAGCGAACTGGCGCCGGACGAGGATCAGGGCTTCATCCTCGGCATCGGGACGCCGTCGGCCAATGCCACGCTGCAGCAGCGCCAGCTCTACAACAAGGGCATCTCCGACAAGCTCCTCGCCATGCCCGAAACCGAGACGGTGTTCGAGATCAATCTGCCGACCCAGACCATCTTCGGCCATGTGTTGAAGCCGTGGAACCAACGCGCCGCCACGGTGGCGACGATTCAGCCGCGCGATCAGGCGGTGTTCGACGGCAGCGCCGGTCTCAAGGTGGTCGGCTTCAGCCCGCCGCCGCTGCCCGGCTCCACCGGTCTGCCGCTGCAATTGGTCATCGGTACCACCAACGACTTCGAACAGCTCGGCGAGGTCTCGGACCTGTTCCAGAGACGAGCGCTCGAAACCGGCCGCTTCATCTTCCTCGACAATGATCTGAAGCTCGACAAGAAGCAGTCGACGGTAGTGATCGACCGCGACAAGACGGCCCAGTTGGGGTTGAAGCTCTCCGACGTCGGCGGGGCGCTCGGGGCCCTGGTCGGCGGCGGCCACGTCAACTGGTTCTCGCTCGCCGGACGGTCCTACAAGGTGATCCCGCAGATCATGCAGCAGTTCCGGCTGACCGCGGATCAGATCCTCGACACCTATGTGCGCGCCGCCGACGGCTCGATGGTGCCGCTCCGGACGGTGGCGACCATCGTCGACAAGACCGTGCCGGAATCGCTCAACCACTTCCAGCAGATCAACAGCGCCACCATCGGCGGCGTCGCCTTCCCCGGCGTGACCACCGGCGAGGCTCTGGCGACCTTGCAGGAGATCGCCAAGGAGGTGCTGCCGCAGGGCTACACCATCGACTACGGCGGGGCGTCGCGGCAGTTCGTCCAGGAATCGAGCGGGATGGTCACCACCTTCCTGTTCGCCATCCTGATCATCTTCCTGACGCTGGCCGCCCAGTTCGAGAGCTTCCGCGATCCGATCGTCATCCTGGTCTCGGTGCCGATGTCGATCGCCGGTGCCCTGATCTTCATCTTCATCGGGATCGGTGGGGCGAGCCTCAACATCTACACCCAGGTCGGTCTGATCACCCTGATCGGCCTCGTCTCCAAGCACGGCATCCTGATGGTCGAATTCGCCAACGAAGCACAGGAAAAGGGACTGTCGAAGCACGACGCGATCATCGAGGCGGCGACCGTCCGCTTCCGGCCGATCCTGATGACCACGGCGGCGATGGTGCTCGGCGTGGTGCCGCTGATCCTGGCCTCCGGTGCGGGTGCGATGTCGCGCTTCGCCATGGGTCTGGTCATTGCCACCGGCATGTCGATCGGCACCTTGTTCACCTTGTTGGTGGTGCCGGGCTTCTACATGATGATCGCCGTCGATCGCTCCAAGGTGCGGCCCGCCGCGCTCGAGGCGAATGCAGAGCCGGCCCACTGATCGTAGCGGTCTTCTCTCCGGACACGATGTGCGCTCCGGCCTCGGGCCGGGGCGTCGTCGTTTCGGCGACGGATGCGATCCTGCGGCGGCCGCAAAGGCCGGTCGGGAGGCGGCCGGGCAGCCGAAGGTGGTCGAGGAGGCCGGACGTCAATGACCCTGGCGATCCAGGTTCGCCGGGGCCACGCGGCCATCCGTCAACAGCAGGGCGCGGGTCGCCAGCGCTTCGAGAAACGGCCGGTCGTGGGAGGCGATCACCATCGCCAGATCGAGGCCGGCCAGGATCTCGATCAGGCGGGCGCGATGGCGCTCGTCGAGGGCGTTGGTCGGCTCGTCGAGGAGCAGCACCTGCGGCGCCATGGCCAGCACCGTGGCGAGACCGACGAGGCGTTTCTCGCCGCCCGACAGGCGATGGGTGATGCGCGGGGCGAGGGCCGCGAGGCCGAGGCTGTCGAGCGTGGCTTCGGCGCGGGCGACCGCGGCAGCCGGCGACAGGCCGAGATTCAGCGGCCCGAAGGCGACGTCCTCGATCACCGTCGGCGAGAACAACTGATCGTCGGGATCCTGGAACAGGAAGCCGGCGCGGATGCGGACCTCGCGGAAATCCGCCTCGCTGCGACGGACGGCGCCGAAGGCGGTGATCTGCCCGGTCGCGGCGGTCTCCAGGCCGACCAGAGTGCGCAGCAGGGTGGTCTTGCCGGCGCCGTTGGCCCCGACCAGCGCCAGACGCTCGCCGGGCGCGAGGGTCAGCGAGATGCGGTCGAGAATCGTCCGCCCGCCGCGGGTCACGGTGACGTCTGCGAGGTCGAAGAGGGAGGTCAAATCAGCCGGTCCACCGCGATCACCAGGGCGAGGCCGAGCGACAGCCCGGCGGCGAAGAGCGCATCGGGACGCGCCGGACGTTCGGCGGCGACCAGGGCGAAACGCCCGGCGAAGGCGCGGCAGCGCATCGCCTCGTCGACCCGGGCGGCGCGGTCGAAGGCCCGCACCAGCAATTGACCGGTGAAATGGGCGAGCGTGCGCAGCGTGTGCAGCGAGGTTTCGGCGCGGAAGGCCCGCGCCCGCAGCGCCTCGTGGAGGCGCGTCGCCTCGGCGCGGATCAGGGCGACCCAGCGGGCGGCGAAGAGCAGCAGGTGGACGAGCTTCGGCGGCACCCCGAGGCGGGCGAGCGCATGGCCGAAACGCACCGGTTCGAGCCCGGCGAGGAGCGTCAGGATCGCCACCGCGCAGAGATTGACCCGCAGCAGGACGAGAATGGCGCGATCGACGCCGGGTTGCGACAGGGCGAGCGGCCCGATCGCGATCCACGCCGGCCCCGGTACGGTGAGCGGCAGCAGGATCGCCAGCACCACCAGGAAGCCCTCGACATGGGCGAGGCGATCGCCGAGGTCGCGCCAGGAGAGGCCGGACAGGCGGGCGAGGCTCACGGCAATCGGCACCAGCGCCGCCAGAACGATCGGCGAGCGGATCACCAGGATCGTCGTCACGGTGGCGACCACCGCCAGCACCCGCAGGCGGGCATCGAGGCGATCGAGGCTCGGACGGGCGGTGGGCGCACAACCGCAGACGAAGGCGTCGCTCATGGCTTCGGCCCTCTGCTCTCGCGGCGGCGGGCGAGGCCCCAGGCGCCGAGGCCGGCGAGGCCGACGATCATGCCGATCCCGCCCATGACGTCGTTGAAGCGCAATCGGCCCTCGGCGAGGGTCTGGGCTTCGATCAACGGGCGCAACTGCCGGGCGACGGCGCGATCGACGGCGACTTCGGTGAGCTGCACAAAGGTCGCCGGGTCGACGGGTGTGGGGCAGGCGGGCGGCGGGGCGATGGCGGACGTGCTCTCCGGGCTTGCGGCCGCTGCGACGCCCGGCCGCGGCGTCGCCGGCGAAGCGCTCGCCGGCCCGGCGGACGCCGCCGCAGCATCGGGCGAAAAGCGATCGGCCGGGATCTTCTCCTCGGCGAAATGACCGTCGCCGGTGTCGACTGCCAGGAGGTAGTCGGCCGGTCGCTTCGCGTTCCAGGAAAAGGCGCCTTCGGCGTCGGTGCGGCCGCGATCGACCGCGGCGCCGGTCCCGTCCTTGACGAGAAAGTCGACGTCCTGCGGACGGCCGCCGCCGACGAAGAAGGCGTATCCGGAGATCGTCAGGCCCTCGACCGCGACGAACAGTTTCAGCCGGTGCGCCTCGGCGGCCGGGGCGGAGCCGGCGAGGATCGCCAGCGCGACGAGGATCGCGAGAGCGGCGCGAACCCGCGTCACGGGCAGGCCTCCCGCGGCGCGGGCGTCAGGATCTCCGGCTCGACGCGGGCCAGGAAGGTGACGGTGAAGCCGGTGACGATCGCCTCGACCACCGCCAGCGGCAGATAGGTCAGCGCGACGATGCGCAAGGCGGGGACATAGTCGGGCGAGGACAGCGCCAACGCCAGCGCCACGCCGCTCGCCGTGCCGACGACCGCCAGCGCCGCGACCGCGGCGGCGAGGACCCCGCGCGTGGTCGGCGCGGCCCGCGCCATGAGCGGGCGGGCGGTATACGCCAGCGCGACGCCGGGCAGGGCCATGTTGACGGTGTCGACGCCGAGCGAGCTGAGGCCGCCGAAGCCGAACATCACCGCCTGCAGCAGGAGCCCGACGAACACCGCAGGGAAGGCCCGCACACCGAGGATCAGTCCCATCAGCCCGCCGAGCAGCAGATGGACGCTCGATGGTCCGACCGGCACGGCGAAGAGGCCGGCGACGAAGAACACCGCCGCGAGGATCGCCGTCTTCGGGATGTCGCGCTCGTCGAGGGCCCTGAGCCCCAGCGCGACGCCGGCGGCGGCGATCAGACCCCCGCCGATGATCACCGGCAGCGACAGCACCCCGTCGGGAATGTGGGCCATGGACGTGTCTCCTGCGCGCGCTCGCGCTCACTTCGCCGGGGCGGCGGTCGGGGCCGGCCCCATGTCGGTCGCCTTGACCCAGATCAGGCCGCCGAGTTCGGTCGCGGCCGGCTTGCCGTCCGGTCCCGCGGCGGTCGGGCCGGCGACGAGAGCGGCGAAGCCCCACCAGCCGGCGCGCGGCAGGGTCTCGGCGAAGACGCCGTTCTGATCGGCGCGCACCACCCGGGTGAGGAAGGCTTCGTTCGGGGCCTGCACCGAGCCGTCGTTGATCCACTCGATCTCTACGCTCGCGAAGGGGACCGGCTGGCCGGCGGCGCGGACGATGCCGCGGAACAGATTGCCGGTCCAGATCCCGGTCGGGCGGGTCAGCGGTTCGATCTCGACCGGCAGGCCGACCTGCGCGGTCCAGCCTTCGCCGGAGGCGAAGCCGTCGACGATCACCTTGGCGTAATGGACGATCCATTTCTTCTCGGCCGGCTCCCAATAGGGCTGCGGCTCGACGAAATAGGTGACCGCCCCGGGGGTCTTCAGGTCCTGTTCGAAGCTCCAGGCGGACTTGCCGTCGATGGTCTTCTCCTTGAGCGTGCCGAGGAGATCGATCGTCTTTCCCCCGGCGAAGGCGCCGACCCGCTTCGGCTTGGCCATCGCCATGGTCGGGCCGCGCTCCATCGGGTGGGTGAAGATCAGATCGACCGAGACCTTGCCGCCGTCCGACAGCACGTCGGCGGAGGGGATGATCTCCTGGAAATGGGCGAAGGCCGGAGAGGCCGCCAGAGCGAACAAGGCGGCGGCGATCGGCAGACGATGCATCGACGAGGCTCCGGTGGCGAAAGGTCGACCACAGGATAAGGCATTTTCAGAAATTCATCATACTCAAAATGCCGCACACGGGTTTGCCCGCATCGGCGGAGGCGCGAGCCTCCCCGGATGCGGCGACCCGTTCGGCGTCAGGCGATGCTGCGGCCGAGGCTGACGGCGATGCCGGCGAACTGGCAGCCGGCGGCGACGGTGACGAACAGATGCCAGATGGCGTTCTGGAACTTGAGGCTGCGCCACAGGTGGAAGACGATGCCGGAGGTGTAGAACAGCCCGCCGACGGCGATCAGGATCAGGCTGGGCACCGGCAGGGCCTCGACCAGCGGTCCGATGGCGAAGACCACCACCCAGCCGAGCGCGACATAGGCGGCGATCGAGATCCGGTCGTAGCGGCGCGGCAGGCCGATCTTGACGGCGATGCCGGCGAGCGCGCCGATCCACACCACCGCCGCCAGCGACCACGCCCACACCGGATCGCGGAACTGGGTCAGCAGCGGCGTATAGGTGCCGGCGATCATCAGGTAGATCGAGGAATGGTCGAGGCGGCGCAACAGGCCCTTGACCGGCGACGGCGGCGCCAGATTGTAGGCGGCGGAGCAGCCGAACAGGGTGAAGAACCCGGCGGCATAGACGCCGACCGCCAGCGCCTCGCCGAGGTCGCCGCGCCGCACCACCGCGGTGAACAGCACGCTGATCGCCACCATCCCGGCCATGATGGCGATCGCATGGACGAAGGCGTCGGCGACGATCTCGCCGACGCTCTCGGGCCGTTCGGCGAGACTGGGAAACCGCGCTGTATCCGTCATGGCGAGCCGTCCTCCGTGTCGAGCCCCAGCATACCTCGAGCGGCCACCGTCTGACGACCACTCTCGCGCGAGCCGGATCTGCGACGTTCGACGCCGTCAGGCGACGGCGGCTTCGCGCACCGTCCAGCGTTCGACGTCCTCCTCGGCGCCGATCAGCGCCAGGCCATAGGCGATCGACAGCAACTGGTCGCCGGTCTCGACGCGGCTCGCGCCGAAGCGGTCGGTGAACATCCGCCGCACCGCTGGGACGAACGAGGTGCCGCCGGTCAGGAACACCCGGTCGATCGCCGCATCCGCGAGCCCGGCGCGGGCGAGTGCCTCGTCGAGCGCCGCGGCGATCTTCTCCAGGTCGCCGGCGATCCAGCGCTCGAAGTCGGCCCGGCGCACCGTCGCCTCGATGGCGATGTCGCGATGGCGGAACGACAACTGCGCCTCTTCGGCGTGGGACAGGGCGAACTTGACCTCCGACACCGCCTTGTAGAGCGGATAGCCGAGGTCTTCCTCGATCACTTCGATCAGTTGTTCCAGGCCGGTCGGATCGTCGGAGCGGCCGGCCAGCCGGTTCAATTCGCGCAGGGTCTCGCCGGTCTTCATGATCGCCAACTGGTTCCAGCGGGCGAAGGCGGCATAGTAGTGGGCCGGCATCTCGAGCCACTTGCCGAAGCTCTCGTAGCGGCTGCCCTTGCCGAGCTTGGGGCTGACCACCGCGTCGATGATCCGGTAGTCGAAGCCGTCGCCGGCGATGCCGACGCCGGTCTGGGCGAGCGGATGGGCGGTCACCCCGTGGCCATCGACGGTGAAGCGGACGATCGAAAAATCCGAGGTGCCGCCGCCGAAGTCGGCGACCAGCACGGTCGCTTCGCGGGTCAGCCGGCGCGCGAACCAGAAGGCCGCGGCGACCGGCTCGTGGACATAGTGGATCTCGTCGAAGCCGGCGCGGGAAAAGGCCGCGTCGTAGCGGCTCTGGGCGAGCTGCGGGTCGGGGGCGCCGCCGGCGAAGGTCACCGGGCGCCCGGCGATCAGCCGTCGCGGCAGCGGCAGAACATCCGGATCGGCATGGGCGGCGAGGCGGTCGAGGAAGGTGGCGAGCAGGTCCTCGAAGCGGAAGCTGCGGCCGTGCACGACCGTCGAGCGGAACGACGAACTGGCGGCGAAGGTCTTGAACGACTGGAGAAATCGCGAGCCTTCCGGGCTCTCGACGAAATGGGCGATGGCCCAGGGGCCGCCCTCGACCAGGGTCTCCAGCCGCTGACGGCTGCCGGTCTGCCAGAAGTCGAGGGCCGAGCGGAACACCGAATGGGTGATCGCGCCGTCGGGAAAGCCGACTTCGCGGACCCCGCCGGGGACGGACGGATCGGCGATCGCCGCGACCGAATTGGTGGTGCCGAAGTCGAGGCCGAGGGTCGGCGGCAGCGCGGAGCGCCGGGAAGCGAGGGTCATGGCGGCGGTTCCGACGGGTCGAGCCGACGCCCCACGACCCCGCGACGACGGCGGCGACAGGGCAGGGGTTCGACGGAGAAAGGGGTCGCGGACCATAGCCGAAGCGCCGGAGTGGTCAAGGCCGGGCGGATGCAGGGCTGGGAGGGGGRGGGGGAGGGGCGGGCGGGGCGGAGTGCGAGTGAGGCCATTCCGTTCGCTCGTCAGCCCGAGGAGCCTCGCCGTTCACGCACTCCCCTGGGGAGGGGGCGCTGGTCGGAAGGACGGCACGGCCGGATGCTAGCGCTCGCCGACCACCGCTTTGCGCCGATTTTGTTGAGAAACTCAGGCGTTGAAGCGAGCGTCGATCGCTTTTTCACCCGTGTCACCGCGGCGGGAGGGTGGTCGATGATGGCGATCGGCAAGTTGTTCAGAACTCTCTGTTCTGCGGGGGGGCCTTCGAGACCCGCGTTCCCGGAACCGGTTCGAATGACCGGCACGAGCGACCTTTCCGAAAGGCGCGCGGTTTGCTCGGTGCCGACCGCCCGACGGAGGACCTCGTCTGCCGCGGGTCCGTCATCCGCGATCAGCAGGTGACGCGTCCTCACGGATCATCCCCGGCAATCGCTTTCGAGGAAGAATGGCTCGGCACTCCGCAATTCGGTGTGAAAGTCGACCGGCATCGTTCATAATGGTCGACGCGAAGGATGCCCCTTTGCTTTTCCCTCCGACCACCGTGGCGCTTCCGGCGCACTCCACCTTGCGCAATCCCGCCCTGGTCGGCCTGACACCTCAACTGGACCAGAGATTTGAAAAAGATCGGAAACAGTGAATTTTCGGACCGTCGCTCGACTGCGGCCGACGCAAAGGCAGCCCTCCTTCGAGCCTATCGTGCCGCTCAGGAGGCTGCCGAGCCGAACCGTGAGGCCAAGCAGGCGGAACGGCTCGCCGCCGCCGAAGCCCGGGAAGCGCGCCGCGCCGAACGTGAGCAGGCAAAGCGCGACGAACGAAGCCGTATCGAAGCCGAGACGGCGGAGCGTGAGGCTGCGCTCGCAGCAGCGGCCAGAGCCGAGGCCGACGCGCGGGCGACGACCGACACGAACAGCACCGCACGCGACCTCCGGGACGAAGCGACACGCAAGGCCGAGCGCGACCTCCGCTACGCCAACCGGAAGGCCCGTCGGGGCTGAAGGTCGTGAACCGTGCCGGGTTTCCCGCAGCTCGAAGTCCTCGAGTCATGGCGACTCGAGGACGGCGATCGTGCGAGGCCGCGTGCGGAATAAGGGCACGCTCGGGGTCTCGATGATCGTCCGCTTCGGGTCGAGTCAGGCCGCTCGGCTCGGCTCGGCGATCGTCGGGGCGGACCACTTCACGAGCGCCGCACGGCCCGGCGGTGTCAGTCCATAGAGACCTCGTTCGATCCGTTCGAACCAACCATAGACATTGCTCTGCAAGATCTTGGCGGCCTCGGGGGCGAGGTTGCGGAGATCGCGAGGACGGGCCGGGGCGTCGGCGAGGGCGTTGGCGACGACGAGCGCCTGTTGACGATAGGCCGTCATCTGGGGTGTCCGCGTCGAGCCGCCCAGGTTCGGATCGCCGGTGCGGCGACGATGCTCCTCGACGAGGCGAGACCGTCGCTTGCCGTCGCGCCGCGGCTTCCAGGCCACCGGCTCGACGACGACGTCGATCCGACCCGAAGTGGCGACGACGAGGAGGCCGAACCCGAGAAACCGACAGAGCTTCTTCACCCGGGCATCGCTCTCGCGACCGCGCCCGCGTTTGGAGGCGGCGACGGCGAGCCAGACTTCGTCGCAGGCCGATGTGCGGTCCACGCCCTGCAACACCAGCTCGAGCGTGAAGTTGCGCTTCAACTCGCCGATGACGACCAGTTCGGGGGTCCCGTCGGACAGGGCCACGAGGTCGCAGCCGCGCACCTCTCCCTTGACCTCGAGGCCGAGGCCCTCGAGATGACGTTTCACGGGAAGATAGAGGTCCGTTTCCAACAGGCGCGATCCTCGGACGAGCAGGAGTCTCGGGCCAGCTTGGCGGGGTATGGTTAACAAAGCGTCGGCGACGCGCCCGGCGCGGCGATCGGTCCCCAAGACAGCGATCGAAGCGGCTGGTCGGTTCGTCGTTCCCGGCACGAGCGGCCGCTTCGGGTCGCCGGCCGTCACCGACCCGATCGCGCCGCCCGCGTCGCCGCTCGGCGATCCGTTCTCCGCTTGACGGACCGCCGATGCGGGCATATACCCATATCATGACGAACGGGCCGATCCTCAGCGATTGTTACTGCGCCGCGCTGCGGACGGCGGCGCGCCGATCGACGGCGATCTACGACGAAGCCCTGGTGCCGGTCGGCATCAACATCGCCCAGTTCGCGCTGATGCGGAAGATCGCTCGGGCCGGCGCACCGTCGCTGACCGAGCTCGCGGCGATCGCCGACCTCGACCGCTCGACGATCGGCCGCAACGTCCGGGTGCTCGAACGGATGGGGCTGGTCGAAATCGCCACCGGTGCCGACCAACGCGAGGCGACGGTGACGCTGGCCGCCGCCGGCCACGACACGCTCCGGCGCGCTCTGCCGCTGTGGCAAGGTGCGCAGGACAGGATCGAAACGGCGCTCGGCGGCGTCTCGATCGACGCCCTGCGGACGCTGCTCGGCGCCTTGTGACGGCCGCGCCGCCCGAACCGCTCGCTCGGGGCGTCCCTTCCGTCGGGGTTTCTCGGTCTCGCATCTTCGCATCCGCCTCCGGGCGATCGTTTCCCCCTCGACACGGCGAGGACGCGCCACGGCGAGTCGGGCCGCTTTCCGTCTCTCGTCCCGGGTAGATACCCGAAAAAGGAGCTTCCGATGCCGTTGGTCACGCTCAATCTGCGCAAGGGCCGCAGCCCCGACGTCCGCCGCGCCATGGCCGATGCGGTCCACGCCGCGCTGGTCGCCAATCTCGCGATCCCCGAGAGCGATCGCTTCCAGCTGATCCGCGAATACGACGACGCCGACTACATCCACACCGACGCCCACCTCGATCTGACCTATTCGCGCGATCTGGTGATGCTCGAGGTGGCCTTCATCGAGGGCCGCTCCGACGAGATCAAGAAGGCGCTGATCGCCGATCTCGCCGCCCGATTGACCGCGGCGGTCGGGCTGCGCCCCGACGATCTGTTCATCACCTTCACCGAGGTCGGTCGCGCCAACGTCTCGTTCGGCAAGGGCCTCGCCCAGCGCGCCCTCTGATCCCTCGTTTGCCGGAGTTGCCCATGCCCTCGACGCGCTTCGCCGCCGCCCTCGCCCGCCGCCACGTCCACTACGGCTGGATCGTCGCCGCCACGACCTTTCTGACCATGCTGGCGACCGCCGGCGCGATGGGCGCGCCGGGCGTGCTGATCGTGCCGTTCCAGAAGGAGTTCGGCTGGGCCAACGCCGACATCTCGACCGCCCTGGCGGTGCGGCTGGTGCTGTTCGGGCTGATGGGGCCGTTCGCGGCGGCCTTCCTCAACCGCTTCGGGCTGCGCCGGGTGGTGGCCACCGCACTCGCCTTCATCGCGCTGGGCGTCGGCGGGTCGCTGGTGATGACCCAGCTGTGGCAGATGGTGCTGCTGTGGGGGGTGGTGATCGGGCTCGGCACCGGCATGACCGCCCTGGTGCTCGGCGCCACCGTGGCGACCCGCTGGTTCGAACATCGGCGCGGTCTGGTGGTCGGCCTGCTCACCGCCTCCAACGCCACCGGGCAACTGGTGTTCCTGCCGCTGCTCGCCGAGCTCACCGAGCGCTTCGGCTGGCGCAGCGCGCTGACCCTGGTGGTGGTGGTGCTGATCGCCACCATGGGGCTGGTGCTGCTCCTGATGCGCGACCGTCCCGAGGACCTCGGCCTCGTCGCCTTCGGGGCCGATCCGGCGGCGACGCCGGTCGCGGCGCCGGCGAGCCCGCGGCCCGGACTGGCGTCCCTGGCGCTCGCGCCGCTCGCCACCCTCGCGTCGGCGAGCCGCAACGCGACGTTCCGGATCCTGTTCGCGACCTTCTTCGTCTGCGGCTTCTCGACCAACGGCCTGATCCAGACCCATTGGATCACGCTGTGCGGCGACTACGGCATTGCGCCGGTCGGGGCCTCGGGGATGCTGGCGGCGATCGGGGTGTGCGATTTCTTCGGCACCATCCTGTCCGGCTGGCTGTCGGATCGCTTCGACAATCGCTGGCTGCTGTTCTGGTACTACGGCCTGCGCGGGCTCTCGCTGATCTATCTGCCGCTGACCGACTTCTCGGTGGTGGCGCTGGCCCCCTTCGCGGTGTTCTACGGGCTCGACTGGGTGGCGACGGTGCCGCCGACCGTGCGGCTCGCCGCCGACGCCTTCGGCCGCGAGAAGGCCGGCATGACCTTCGGCTGGATCTTCGCCGGCCATCAGCTCGGCGCGGCGGCGGCGGCCTTCTCGGCCGGCACGGTGCGCACCGATTTCGAAACCTACCTGCCGGTGCTGTTCGCCGCCGGCGCCCTGTGCGGCCTCGCCGCCCTGCTGGCGCTGACCATCGAGCGGCCGCCGGCGGCGGTTCTCGCGCCCGCTCCGGCCGCGGAATAGGCTCCTGCATCGCAGCCGAGCGCGATCCGCACGACGACCCCGGTTGTCGTGCGCCCCGCGCACCCCATGTCTCGACGAAGCGTCGGCGGAACGGCAAGGGCCGCCCCCGAACGCCGCGGAGCGAAAACGCGTGACCCCAGACACCATCCCCCACGTCGGCCTCGTCGGATTGGGCACCATGGGTGCCGCCCTGGCCCTCAACATCGCCGAGAAGGGCTTCCCGATCGCGGTGTTCAATCGCTCGCCGGGGCGCACCCGCACCTTCTTCGCCGAAGCCGGGGACCTCGCCCCGCGGGTCGTGCCCTGCGAGACCCTCGAAGCCTTCGTCGCGGCGATCGCCGCGCCGCGCATCGTCATCGTGATGGTCACCGCCGGAACGCCGGTCGACGATCAGATCGCCGTGCTGCGGCCGCTGCTCGGCCCCGACGATCTGCTGATCGACTGCGGCAACGCCGATTTTCACGACACCGAGCGCCGCTCGGCGGCGGCCGCTTCCGGTGGTCCGGCCTTCATGGGGGTCGGCGTCTCGGGCGGCGAAGAGGGGGCGCGCCATGGGCCCTCGATCATGGCCGGCGGCACCGAGGCCGCCTGGGCCAAGGTCGCCCCGGTGTTCACGGCGATCGCCGCGAAATACGAGGGCGAGCCCTGCGCCGCCCAGATGGGACCGGGCGGGGCCGGCCATTTCGTCAAGACCGTCCACAACGGCATCGAATATGCCGACATGGAGATGATCGCCGAAGTCTATGGCGTGATGCGCCAGGGGCTCGGGCTCGACCCGGCGGCGATCGCCGCGGTGTTCGAGCGCTGGAACCGCGGCCCGCTCGCCTCCTATCTGATCGAGATCTCGGCGATCGTCGCCGCGACGCTGGACCCCGAGACCGGCCGGCCGCTGCTCGACGTCATCGTCGATTCCGCGGGCCAGAAGGGTACCGGCCGCTGGACGGTGATCGAGGCGCAGATGCTCGGCGCGCCGGTGACCGCGGTCGAGGCGGCAGTCGCCGCCCGCAATCTGTCGGCGCGGCGCGAGGAGCGCCGGCTCGGCGCCGAGATCTTCGGCACGCCGGCCGGGAACCCTCCCGACGTCACCGTCGAGGCGCTGGAGAACGCCCTGCTCGCCGGCAAGATCCTGTGTTACGCCCAGGGCTTCGGTCTCTTGTCGACGGCCGCGCGCGAGTTCGGCTGGACCTTGCCGCTGCCGACCATCGCCCGGATCTGGCGGGCCGGCTGCATCATCCGCTCGACCCTGCTCGGCGACATGGCGCAAGCTCTCGCCGCGACCCCGGGCGCCGATCTCACCCATGTCGCGCCCTTCACCGACATCCTACGCCGGACCGAAGGCGATCTGCGCCGGGTGGTGGCGGCCGCGGCGCTGGCCGGGCTGCCGGTGCCGGCGCTGGCGGCGGCGCTGGCGCATTTCGACACGATGCGTCGGGTGCGCGGCACCGCCGACCTGATCCAGGGGCAACGCGACTTCTTCGGCGCCCACGGCTTCGAACGCGTCGACCACCCCGGCGCCCATCACGGGCCGTGGACGCGGAGCTGAGGCGCGCCCCGGCTCGGTTCGCCGATCCGGGGCGCCCGCCGACGCGCCGTGTCGGTCAGCGCGGGCCGGGGTTTCCCTGGCGGCGCAGCGCATCGATGAGAATCTGGAACGCCGCCGACGATTGCCGGCGGCTCGGATAATAGAGGTGATAACCGGGAAACGGCGGGCACCAGTCCTCGAGCACCCGCACGAGGCGCCCGTCGGCGATCGGCTCGCGGACCTGATCCTCGAACACGCAGGCGAGTCCGAAGCCGGCGGTGGCGGCGCGCAGCACCTGCGGCACGCCGTTGAACGCCAGTTGCCCGTCGACCCGGACCTTCAGTTCCCGACCGTCCTTCTCGAATTCCCAGGCGTAGAAGCCGCCGTGGGTCGGCAGGCGCAGATTGATGCAGCAATGGGCGGTGAGATCGTCGGGGGTGAGCGGCGGCGGATGATCGGCGAAATAGGCCGGCGCGCCGACCACCGCCAGACGCATCTCGGGGCTGATCGGCACCGCGATCATGTCTTTGGCGACCTGCTCGCCGAGACGGACGCCGGCGTCGTACCGCTCGGCGACGATGTCGACCAGGGCGGCCTCGACGGTGATCTCCACCGCGATGTCGGGATAGTTCGGCAGCAGGCGCTCGAGCGCCGGCCACAGCACGGTCTCCACCGCATGTTCGACGGCGGTGATGCGGAAGCTGCCGCCGGGCGCTTCGCGATAGTCGCCGAGCGCCGCCAATTCGGCGCCGATCTCGCCGAAGGCCGGCGCGAGGGTGCGCTTCAGGCGTTCGCCGGCCTCGGTCGGGGCGACGCTGCGGGTGGTGCGGGCGAGCAGACGGACGCCGAGCCGGGCTTCGAGCTGGCGCAGCGTATGGCTCAGCGCCGACTGCGAGACGCCGAGCCTGGCGGCGGCGCGGGTGAAGCTGTGCTCCTGCGCCACGATGAGGAAGGCGTAGAGATCGGCGAGGTTTCGGTGCAACATTCATGAAATTCTCTCATGGGTTCATGCCGACTTCAACCTCTAATGCCGCGGCGGCGCAGCGGCTAAGGTGCTCTCCTGGCGACGGGCCGTGCGCCGTCGGCGTTCGCCGGCGACCCGCCGATTTCGCCCCACGCTTCGAGGAGATCCCGACATGCCCACCTCCGTGCTCGGCTATGCCGCCCATTCGACGACCGCCCCGCTGGCGCCCTGGCGCTTCGATCGGCGCGATCCGCGTCCCGACGACGTGGTGATCGACATCCTCTATTGCGGCGTCTGCCATTCCGATCTGCACAACGTCCGCAACGATTGGGGCAATGCGAGCTTCCCGATGGTTCCCGGCCACGAGATCATCGGCACGGTCACCGCGGTCGGCGGCGCCGTCACCCGGTTCCGGGTCGGCGATCGGGTCGGCGTCGGCTGCCTCGTCGACAGCTGTTTCGCCTGCGAACCCTGCGAAGCCGGCGAGGAGCAGTACTGCTCGCACTTCGTCCTGACCTACAACGACACCGACCGGCGCGACGGTCTGCCGACCTACGGCGGCTATTCGGACAAGATCGTGGTCACCGAGCGCTTCGTGCTGAAGGTGCCCGAGACCCTCGATCCGGCCGCCGCCGCGCCGCTGCTATGCGCCGGCATCACCACCTGGTCGCCGCTCAAGCACTGGAAGGTCGGCCCCGGCTCGAAGGTGGCGGTGGTCGGGCTCGGCGGCCTCGGCCACATGGGGCTGAAGCTCGCCAAGGCGCTCGGCGCCGAGGTCACGCTGTTCTCGCGCTCGCCCGGCAAGGAGGCCGATGCGCGCCGGCTCGGGGCCGACGCGATCGTCATCTCGACCGATGCGGCGCAGATGGCGGCGGCGGCGGAACGGTTCGATCTGATCATCGACACCGTCCCTTATGTCCACGACGTCAATCCGTACGTCCCGACGCTGAAGGTCGACGGCACCCTGGTGCTGGTCGGTTATCTCGGGCCGTTGGAGCCGACCCTGAACACGGCGCAGCTGGTGGTGCGGCGCAAGTCGGTGGCCGGTTCGCTGATCGGCGGCATCCGCGAGACCCAGGAGATGCTCGACTTCTGCGGCGCCCACGGCATCACCTCGGACGTCGAGGTGATCGCCATCAAGGACATCGATGCGGCCTACGAGCGGCTGTTGAAGAGCGACGTGAAGTATCGTTTCGTCATCGACATGGCGACGCTGACGGCGTGAGCCGGTTCCCGCGGCCGGCGTTGGCGCCGGCCGCTCCCCGACCCCGAGGAGGCTCGATATGGACATCACGCGCGCAGGTACCGCGGCTTCGCGACCGGGACCGTCGGATTGGTTCACCGGGGCGGTGCGGCTCGATCCGCTGTTCGCCCCGCCGGCGCCGGCGCGGGTGGTCGGCGCCGCCGTCACCTTCGAACCCGGGGCACGGACCGCCTGGCACACCCATCCGCTCGGCCAGACGCTGATCGTCACCGCCGGTTGCGGGCGCGTCCAGACCTGGGGCGGGCCGATCCAGGAGATCCGCCCGGGCGACGTGGTGTGGATCCCGCCGGGCGAGAAACACTGGCACGGCGCGACGCCGACCACGGCGATGACCCATCTGGCGATCCAGGAAGCCCTCGACGGCGAGACCGTCGTGTGGCTGGAGAAAGTCTCCGACGCGCAGTATGGGGGGTGATCGAATCGCGGCGACGGCGGCGCCCGTTCAGAGCGGGGCCGCCGTCGCCGCCGCTTCGGGGCCGAAGCCTTCGCCGTCGTCGCGCAGCCAGACCCAGAGCGCCGGGATCACCAGCAGGGTCAGGGCGGTCGACGAGGCGAGGCCGAACACCAGCGAGATCGCCAATCCTTGAAAGATCGGGTCGGTCAGGATGAAGGCGGCGCCGATGATCGCCGAGGCGGCGGTGAGGACGATCGGCTTGAAGCGGATGATGCCGGCTTCGAGCACGGCGCGGCGGACGGTGTCGCCGGCGGCGCGGCGATGGCGGATGAAGTCGACCAGCAGGATCGAGTTGCGCACGATGATTCCGGCGAGCGCGATGAAGCCGATCATCGAGGTCGCGGTGAAGGCGGCGCCGAGCGCCCAATGGCCGAGCACGATGCCGATCAGGGTCAGCGGCACCGGCGTCAGGATCACCAGCGGCAGTTTGAACGAGCCGAATTGGGCGACCACCAGCAGATAGATGCCGAGGATCGCCACGCCGAAGGCGCCGCCCATGTCGCGGAAGGTGACCCAGGTGACTTCCCATTCGCCGTCCCACAGCAGCGTCGGCTTGGACTCGTCCTTCGGCTGGCCGTGCAGGGCGATCGTCGGGGCGCCGGTCGGCCCCCAGTCGATGGTCTTCATCGCCGCTTCGACCGCCAGCATGCCGTAGAGCGGCGCCTCGAAGCGGCCGGCGAGTTCGGCGGTGACCATCTCGGCGAAACGGCCGTTGTGACGGAAGATCGGCAGCGACGACGGCTCGCGCGTCACGGTGACGACGTCGCCGAGTTCGACGTTGGCGCCCTGGCGGACGGTGCCGCCGGCCGGCAGCGGCGTCGACAGGATGCGCTCGCCCGGCGTGCGGGCGGAGCGCGGCAGGGCGACCGAGATGTCGATCGGCTTGCGCTCGCCGACGCGCTGGGACCAGCCGACCTGGACGCCGCCGATCAGCGCGGCGATGGTGTCGTAGACCGCCTGTTCCGCGACGCCGTGGAACTCCAGCGCTTCCTGATCGATGGCGTAGCGCAGCCGTTCGCTCGCCACGCCCCAGCTGTCGTCGACGTCGACGACGAAATCGACCTGGTCGAAGGCCGCCCGGACCTTGGCGGCGAGGGCCCGCCGGGTGGCGGCATCGGGCCCGTAGATCTCGGCGAGCAGCGTCGCCATCACCGGCGGTCCCGGCGGCACTTCGACCACCTTGATCGCGGTGTGCGCCGGAACCGGCAGGCCCTTCAGGCGCGTACGGACGTCGAGGGCGATGGCGTGGCTGGCACGAGCGCGCTCGGCCTTGGGCTTCAGATTGATCTGCAGATCGCCCTGCTGCGGCTCGGCGCGCAGATAAGCGTGGCGGACCAGACCGTTGAAGTCGAACGGCGCGGCGGTGCCGGCGTAGGACTGGATCGAGGTCAGCTCGGGCAGGGTCCGCAGCCGCTCGGCAGCCGCCTTGAGCACCCGGTCGGTGGCTTCGAGGCTCGCGCCGCGCGGCAGATCGACCACCACCTGGACTTCCGACTTGTTGTCGAAGGGCAGGAGCTTGACCCGCACGTCCTTGGTCGCGAACAGCACGCAGACCGCCAGCGTCGCCACGGTCACGCCGGCGAGGAACAATTTCGAGCGCAGTCGCCCGGTCAAGAGCGGCCGGGCGATCCGGGCATAGGCGCGGCCCATCGTGCCGGACTCGTGGGTCTCGTGACCGGCGGCCGCGGCCTTCTCGAAGTGCCGCCGGGCGATCTTCAGGAGCAGCCAGGGGGTGATGGTCACCGCGACGAAGAACGAGAACAGCATCGCCATCGACGCGTTGGCCGGGATCGGGCTCATATAGGGCCCCATCATGCCGGAGACGAACATCATCGGCAGCAGCGCCACGACGATGGTCAGGGTCGCGACGATGGTCGGGTTGCCGACTTCCGCCACCGCCTCGACCGCGGTCTCGGTGAGGCCGCGGGTCCCGCGCAGCTGCCAATGGCGGACGATGTTCTCGACCACCACGATGGCGTCGTCGACCAGGATGCCGATCGAAAAGATCAGGGCGAACAGGCTGACCCGGTTGATGGTGTAGCCGAGCATCCACGAGGCGAAGAGGGTCAAGAGGATGGTCGTCGGGATGATCACCAGGACGACGAGGCCCTCGCGCCAGCCGATCGCCAGGGTGATCAGCACGACGATCGACACCGTGGCGAGGCCGAGGTGGAACAGCAGTTCGTCGGCCTTTTCGAGGGCGGTCGCGCCGTAGTTGCGGGTGATGGTCACCGCGACGTCCGGCGGGATCAGCCGGTCCTTCACCACTTCCAATCGCTTCAGGAGGTCGTCGGCGACGACCACGGCGTTGGCGCCCTTGCGCTTGGCGAAAGCCAGCGACACCGCGGGCCGAGTCTCGAAGCGGCCGGCCGAATCGAGGGTCAGCATGAACGCCCGGTGTTCCGGCTCGGCGCTGCCGACCACCACCTCGGCGACGTCCTTGACGTAGACCGGACGGCCGTCGCGCGCGGTCAGCAGCAACAGGCCGATGTCCGGCACGCCCGACAGCGTCTGCCCGGCGACGATCGGCACCGCCTTGCCTCCGGCGCGGAAGGTGCCGACCTCCATCGAGCGATCGGCGTGGGCGAGTTTGTCGACCAGTTGGCCCAGCGTGATGCCCTGGAGCGACAGCCGCTCGGGATCGGGCTCGACGCGGATCTGGCTCGGCGACCCGCCGACGATCGAACTGGTGCCGACGTCGTCGACCTTGGTCAGTTCGTGACGCAGTTCCTCGGCGATCCGGAACAGGCCGTTGTCGGAAATGGTGTCGGCCTTGCCGGGCTTCGCCGCCAGGGTCATCACGACGGTGGCCACGTCGTCGATGCCGTGGCCGGCGATCAACGGTTCCGGGATGCCCTTGGGCAGGCCGGCGATCTCGGCGCGGATCTTCTCGTGGACCCGCAGCACCGCGACGTCCTGGTCGGTGCCGACGAAGAAGCGGGCGGTGACCACCACCTTGTCGTCGTAAGTCGTCGAATAGACGTGCTCGACCCCGTCGATCGCCTTGATCAGGTCTTCGAGCGGGCGGGTGATCAGTTCGACGGCGCCTTCGGCCTTGTAGCCGTTGGCGGCGACGACGATGTCGACCATCGGCACGCTGATCTGCGGCTCCTCCTCGCGCGGCAGCGCCAGGAGTGCCAGTCCGCCGACCATCAGCGCGGCGATCAGCAGCAGCGGCGTCAGCGGCGAAGCGATGAACAGCCGGGTCAGGGCCCCCGAGAGACCGAGCTTCATGGCGCCACCACCACGTCGCCGTCGGAAAGCCCCGACAGGATCTCGAGCCCTTCGGCGCGGAGCTCGCCGGTCTGGACGACGATCTCGGCGCCGCTCTTCAGCCGCAGGAGGTCGATGCCGGCGCGGCTGATCAGCGCCGCCGGCGGCACGAACAGCGCGCTGCGCTCGCCGGTGCGGACATAGACGCGGGTGCGCTCGCCGACGAAATAATCGCCGAGCCCGGCGACCTCGACGTCGGCGATCACCCGACCGCCGCGGATCTCGGGATAGACGGTGCGGACCCGGCCCCGGGTGGCGACCGTCGTCCCGCCGCGGGGGGCGATGTCGACGCCGTCGCCGGCCCGCAGGATCGCCGCATGGCGCTCCGGCAGGGCGAGCCGCAGAATGTATTGATCTTCCGCCAGCGTCGCGATGGTCTCGCCGGGCATCGTCACCGCCCCTTCGGTCACCGCCACGGTGAGCACGCGGCCGGAGGTCGGCGCGGCGACGGTGCCCTCGACCGCCTGCTGGGTGAGGACGTCGCGATCGGCCTTCAGCGCGGTCAACGTACGTTCGGCGACGTCGAGATTGGTGCGGGCCTGATCGACCGCGGCGGTCGCCACCGCGCCGGTCTTCTGCAATTCCGATCCGCGGGTCAGATTGATCCGGGCCTGATCGCGCTGCGCCTGGGCCGACAGGATGCGGGCGTCGAGGGCTGAGATCTGCAGGGCGATCTTCTGATCGGCGACCACCGCGACGGCGGCGCCGGCTTCGACCCGGTCGCCCTCCTTGACGTCGAGGCGGATCACCGTGCCGCCGATCCGCGCCCGCGCCAGAACCTGGTGGACCGGCTCGACGGTGGCGATCACCACCTTGCGGTCGTCGATCCGCTGCGCATGCACGACGAATTCACCGGCCACGGCCGGCGTCGTCGCGATCAGCAGGGCGAGAATCGGAAACAGGCTGCGCATGGGTCCTCGTGCGGTCGCGATCGGGCCGGCCACCCGGCGAGGGGTCGCCGCTCCGGCTCGAGTTGATCTTTATATTCGAATGTTCTAATTTATCAAGGACGGATCCGAGCGATCTCGCGCGCCACGCCGGCGGCCGATCGCCTCGGGATCCCGGCGCATTCTGCGAGGCCGAGGGTCCGGTCTCGTCGTCGGACACGAGCCGGTCGGCGCCGCGCCGCGGCGCCGCGCCGCGGCGCCGCGCCTCCGCCCGACGCAACCGAGGAGTTCGAAACATGTCGATCGATCGTGTGGTGATGGCCTTTGCCGGCGCGATGGTGCTCGTCGGGCTGGCGCTGGCCTGGATCGTGTCGATCTATTGGCTGTTGCTGCCCGCCTTCGTCGGGGCGAACCTGTTGCAGGCGGCGTTCACCGGCTTCTGCCCGCTGGCGATGATCCTGAAGAGACTCGGCGTCCGCCCCGGCTGCGCCTTCGAGTGAGCGGGGCGGCGCCCGGTCGCCCTCACCAGGATCGGAGCGCCCGCAGGATCGGGGTCTTCTTCCAGACGTTGGCGTCCATCCGGGCGATCAGGCGGTCGAGCAGATCGACCGCGGTGGCGACCTGTGGGCCCTTGTTGAGCATCACGCATTCGGCGCGCGCCGCCATCGCCGCGTCGGTCATTTCGCCGCGCGACGGCACCCCGGTCTCGATCAGGTCGGCGAGCACCTGGGTCGCCCAGATCGCCGGCACCGCCGCCGCCTCGCAGATCCACAGGAGCTCCTCCTGCATCTCGGCCAGCCGTTCGAAACCGATCTCGGCGGCGAGATCGCCGCGGGCGATCATGATCCCGAACGGCCGCCGGCCGTGGGCCCGGGCGATCAGGGCCGGCAGATTGCCGATCGCCTCGGGGCGCTCGATCTTGGCGACCAGGCCGAGCGTCGCCCCGGTCGCGCCCTTGCGCGCCAGCGCCGCCTCCAGGAGATCGATGTCGTCGGCGCTCGAGACGAAGGAATAGCCGACGATGTCGGCGCATTCGATCACCGCGTCGAGATCGGCTTCGTCGCGGGCGGTGAGCGGCGACAGGCCGAGCGCCGTGTCGGGCAGGTTCAGGCCCTTCTCGGCCTTGAGCTTGAGGCCGCCGCCGACGATGCGGCGGATTCGGAGGATCGCCGCGCCGTCGGCCAGCGCCTCGACCACCGCCTCCATCCGGCCGTCGTCGTAGAGGACGCGGTCGCCGATCGCCAGCGCCGCGACCACCTGGGGCAGGGAGGCGACGGCGACGAAGGGCCGGACCTTGCTCGCCTCCGCCTCGCCCGTCGCGAGCAGCACGATGTGGTCGTCGATCGCCATGCGCCGGTGCTTGTCGTGGGAGGCGACCGTCGCGGTGCGGATCTTCGGGCCGCCGATGTCCATCAGGATCCGCACGTCGTGGCCGGTCGCCACCGCCGCGGCGCGGGCGTTGGCGGCCATCGCGCGCCAGGCCTCGGCGTCGTCGTGGGCGCAGTTGATCCGCGCCACGTCCATGCCGCGCGCCACCAGATCGCGCACGAAGGCGGGATCTTCGGCGGTCTCCCCCGGCAGGGTCACCATGATGCGGCCGCGCCGGTGCGCCCGCGGCCGTCCGAACAGCGCGTCGGTGGCCGCGCCCAGGCGGGCCTCGCCCGCGAAGAACGCCGCCTCGCTCGGCGCCGGCGTGGGGCTGCCGGGGCCGGATTCGCCGCTGAGGGCGTGGATCACCGCATCGAGGGTCGGCAGCACCCGGCTCTCCATCCGCCCCAGCGACGACAATCCGGAGACCATCAGCCGCCGCTGCAGATCGCGCAGGTCGCGGTGGCGGATGGCGAGGTAGTGGGCGAGATTGGCGATCGGCGGCGGCGGCGCTGGGTCGGCGACGCCGAAGTCGGCGAGGATCGCCTCGGCGCGCCGACACACGTGGTCGCGTAGGGCCAGCAGGTCGCCGCACAAGCTGGCGCGGTCGTCCGCCGGCGCGGACACCGTCTCGGATTCGGTCGGGGCGGACGGGGGGTGACGGGTCATGGCGGGCTCCTCGTGGGGCGGCGGCGGGCCTGCGGTCCCTCGGACGTCGGCCGTCGCGACCGACGCCGGGCGACCGGGCGGCCTCAGCCGATCCGCCCGGTGATGTAGTCGTGGGTGCGCCGGTCGTGCGGCGCGGTGAAGATGCGATCGACCCGATCGAATTCGACCACCTCGCCGAGATACATGAAGGCGCAGTAGTCGGAGATCCGTGCGGCCTGCTGCATGTTGTGGGTGACGATGACGATGGTGTAGTCGGCCTTCAGCCGGTCGATCAGCTCCTCGATCTTCTGGGTCGAGATCGGATCGAGGGCCGAACAGGGCTCGTCGAACAGGATCACCTCCGGCTCGACCGCCAGCGAGCGGGCGATGCACAGGCGCTGCTGCTGGCCGCCCGACAGGTAGGCGCCGCTGTGGGCCAGCCGGTCCTTGACCTCGTCCCACAGATCGGCGCGGCGCAGGGCGTCCTCGACCCGGCCGTCGAGGACCGAGCGCGGCAACGTCTCGCGCAGGCGCAGGCCATAGGCGACGTTCTCGTGGATCGACATGGGAAAGGGCGTGGGTTGCTGGGCGATCATCCCGACCCTCGACCGCAGACGGCAGAGGTTCACGGACGCACCGAGGATGTCGACGCCGTCGAGCAGCACTTCGCCGGCGGTCCGCTGGCTCGGATAGAGAGCGTAGATCCGGTTGAGCACGCGCAACAGGGTCGACTTGCCGCAGCCCGAGGGGCCGATGATCGCCGTCACCCGGCGATCGTAGAAGGACATCGAGACGTCCTTCAGGGCGTGGAGCGCGCCGTACCAGAAGTCGAGGTGGCGGGCGGCGACCTTCACCACCGGGGCGGTCGCGGCCAATCCCTGTCGCGACACCGCCGGGTCGACCGGGCTGTTCATGTCGTCTTCCGATCCCGTGGACGCTGGAGCCACGACGTCGGTCGGCGGCCGGGCGGGCCGTCGACGGGAGGATCTCGCGGCCGACGGCCGAACCGCGCCAATCTAGCCGATCGCCGGCCGGTCGCTGAGCTTCGGAATCTACTCAGCGGCGCCCCGAAGGTTCCCGCGCGCCTCTCCCGCCGGAGCGGGTGGCGACGGCGGGTGCGGCGAAGCGTGGCGGGGGCTTCTTCGCGACCGTCGGCGCCCCATATGAGGGGACGTGCTCCGACGGGCGCGCTCCGGCGATCGGCCCGGGGGCGCCCCTCGGCGACGGCGCCTCCCGCGCCGGTCGACCGCACCCCGCCATTGGAGAGACCCCATGTCCACGACAGACGCCGCGACCGCAAAGCCGGTCTGGTTCATCACCGGCTGCTCGACCGGCTTCGGCCGCCACCTCGCCGAACAGCTGCTCGCCGACGGCTACCGGGTGGTGGTGACCGCCCGCAAGCCCGCCGACATCGCCGACCTCGCCGCCAAGGGCGATGCCCTGGTGCTCGCCCTCGACGTCACCGACTCCGGCCAGATCGCCGCCGCCGTCGCCGCCGCCGAAGCCAAGTACGGGCGGATCGACGTGCTGGTGAACAACGCCGGCATCGGCTATTTCGCCGCGGTCGAGGAATCCGAGGACGCGGCGACCCGCCGGATGTTCGACATCAACGTGTTCGGCCTCGCCGCCATGACCACCGCGGTGCTGCCGGGGATGCGGGCGCGGCGCTCGGGCTTCGTCGTCAACTTCTCGTCGATCGGCGGCTTGCGCGCCTTCCCGGCGCTCGGCTGGTACAACGCTTCGAAGTTCGCGGTCGAAGGCCTGTCGGAAGCGCTGTGGCAGGAGACCGAACCGCTCGGCATCAAGGTGATGTTGGTCGAACCGAGCGGCTTCCGCACCGATTGGGCCGGCCGCTCGGCCGACGAGAGCGCGGTGACCATCGAGGACTACACCGCGACCGCCGGGGCACGTCGCCGGGCGCTGCGGACCGGGTCGGGCAATCAGCCGGGCGATCCGGTGCGGGCGGCCAAGGCGATCGTCGCCGCGGTCGAATCGAAGGCGCCGCCGCATCGGCTGCTGCTCGGCAACTGGGCCTATGACCAGGCGCTGGCGAAGCTCGACGAGTTGCGCGGCGAATTCACCGCCTGGGAAGGCACGGCGCGCGGCGCCGACTTCCCGAAGTGACGTCGCCGGTGGGCGGGGCGCTGCGTCCCGTCCGCCGATTGGTCCGCGGATCTGTCGCTCACGGCGTCGGCGTGTCGGCGGCGAGCAGGCCGGTCTCCTTCAGCCGCGCCCACAGGGCCGGCGGAATGTCGGCCTCGAACCAGTCGAGGTTCTGGCGCAGGTACTTCGGCCGGCTGAGGCCGATCACCACGGTCTTCACCGCCGGGTGGCCATAGGGGAACTGCACCGCCGCGGCCGGCATCGCCACGTCGAATTCGGCGCAGACCGCGGCGATGCGGCGGGCGCGTTCGATGATCTCGGGCGGCGCCTCGCCGTAGTCGTAGTTGCCGCCCTGGGTCGGCGGCTTGACCAGGATGCCCGAATTGAACACCCCGGCGACCACCACGTCGACGCCGCGGGCCTCGGCGAGCGGCAGGAAGTCGGCGAGCGCGCCCTGTTCGAGCAGGGTGTAGCGGCCGGCCAGCATCAGGATGTCGAGGTCGGTGGCGCGCACCAGATCGGCGGCGACGTCGGATTCGTTGATGCCGGCGCCGTAGGCCTGGATGTCGCCGGAGCGGCGCAATTCGTCGAGCGCCCGGAAGGCGCCGCCGAGCGCGGTGGCCCAGTGGCGATCGAAGTCGGCGCCGAGATTGCGCCGGTCGAGGTCGTGGACATAGACGATGTCGATCGAGGCGACGCCGAGCCGGTTCAACGACTGTTCGAGCGCCCGCATGGTGCCGTCGTAGGAATAGTCGAGCACCGGCTTCAGCGGCAGCGGCGCCACCCATTGCCCGGTGTCGACCACCTCGCCCTTCTTCGGCGCCACCAGATAGCGGCCGACCTTGGTCGACAGCAGAAAGTCTTCGCGCGGCCGGCCGCGCAGGAAGCGGCCGAGGCGGTGTTCGCTGAGGCCGTGGCCGTAGAGCGGCGACGTGTCGAAGTAGCGGAAGCCGGCGCCCCAGGCGTCTTCCAGGATGGTCTGGGCGACGTCGTCGGGAATGTTCCAGGTCAGCGTGCCGAGGCCGGAGGCGCCGAAGCCGATCGGTGCGGTCATCGGATGGCCCGAGAGGACGGCGGGCGGAGTGGTATGCGAGAGGGTCATGCCGACGGCTCCGTGAGGTTCAGGCGATAGACGTCGACGGCGGTGCCGCCGAGGACCCGCGCCCGGTCGGCCGGCGCGAGCGAATCGAGGCAGACGCCCAGCGCGTCGAACCAGCGGCGATAGCCGCCGGCGACCCGGCACACCGGCCAGTCCGAGCCGTAGAGGCAGCGCTCGGGGCCGAACAGGCGCAGCGCTTCGGCGACGTAGGGGGCGAGATCGGCGGGGCTCCAGGTCTCCCAGTCGGCTTCGGTGACGAGGCCGGAGAGCTTGCAGGCGACGTGGTCGCGATGGTCGGCGAAGGGCGCCATCAGCGCCGCCCAGGCGGCGAAGCCGCCGCCGCGCACGTCGGGCTTGGCGAAATGATCGATCACGAAGCGTAGATCGGGCAGCGCCGCGACGGCGGCCAGTGCCGCCGGCAGTTCGCGCGGGCGCAGCAGCAGGTCGTAGACGAGGCCGTGGCCGGCGACCGCGGCGAGACCGCGGCGGACGTCGGGGCGGCCGAGCCAGTCGGGATCGGGCTCGTCGTGGACCTGGTGGCGAATGCCGACCAGACGGTCGCCGCCGGGGCAGGCCTTCAGATCGGCGATCACCGTGGCGACGTCCGGGGCGGTGAGATCGACCCAGCCGACCACGCCGGCGACGAAGTCGACGGTCTCGGTCAGCGCCAGGAAGCGTCGGGTTTCGGCGACGCTGCCCCAGGTCTGGACCAGGACGGTGGCGGTGATGCCGGCGGCGGCCAGTTCCGGCCGGAGATCCTCGGGTCCGAAGACCCGGCGGATCGGCGCATAGGGGCCGCTGAGCCAGCCGTAGTCGCCGTCTTCCGGGTCCCAGAAATGGTGGTGAGCGTCGACGATCGGTGTGGCCATGGGGGATCCGTCAGGCTCGAGGGCGGGCGGCGGAGCGGGCGACCGCCGCGCGGAAGCGGGCGTGGACCGCGTCGGGGACGAGATCGCCGGGGCGATGGTCGGTGACCGCGAAGGAACCGCGCACCACGGCGCGGGCCTCCTCGAGCGAGCCGATCGCCCCGAGCGCCATCATCTGCAGACAGGCATTGCCGAGCGCCGAGGTCTCGACCGGGCCGGCGGAGACCGGAAGCCGGCAGGCATCGGCGCAGAGCTGGTTCAAGAGCGTGTTCTGGCTGCCGCCGCCGATGATCCGGATGCGGGTGAGGGGCGCACCGCGCAGGACCTCGAGCTCGTCCTTGACCCGGGCATAGTCGAGGGCGAGGCTGTCGAAGACACAGCGCGCCAGGGGGCCGAGCCCGTCGGGCAGCGGTTCGCCGGCCTCGGCGCAGAGCTGCCGCAAGGTGGCGACCATCGAGCGCGGATTGAGCAGGCGCGGGTCGTCGGGATCGATCACCGAGGTCCAGGCCGGCGCGGCGCGGGCCGCGGCGACCAGATCGGCGAAGGCCGGGCCGCCCATCTCCTTGCGCACGCCCTGGATCAGCCACAGGCCCATCAGGTTCTTCAGCACCCGCCGACGGCCGCAGACGCCGCCCTCGTTGCCGAAGTTGAAGCGGCGGGCATCGGGTCCGGTGAAGGGCGCGGGGCTCTCGATGCCCATCAGCGACCAGGTGCCGGAAGAGAGAAAAGCCTCGTCGGGCCCGCCGAGCGGGGCGGCGGCGACCGCCGAGGCGGTGTCGTGACCGCCCGGAGCGACCACCTTGATGCGGCGACCGGAGGGCAGGACGTGCTCGCCGATCACCGTGCCGGCGGCGACCGGGGTCTTCATCAGGCCGGGCGCGGCGCCGACCAGGGCGAGCAGCGCGGGATCCCAGTCGCCGGTCTCCAGATTGAGCATCTGCGAGGTGGTGGCGATGGTGAATTCGTTGGTGATCGCCCCGGACAGGCAATAGTGCAGCCAGTCGGGCATCATCAGCAGGTGGCGGGCGCGGGCCAGCCGGTCGGGGTGCTGCGCCGCGACGGCGGCGAGCTGATAGAGGGTGTTGTAGGGCTGGAAGTGGATGCCGGTGCGCCGCCAGATCTCGTCGGGGGCGATGCGGGCGAAGACCGCGTCCATCATGCCGTCGGTGCGCTTGTCGCGATAGGCGACCGCCGGGCCGATGCGGCGGCCCTCGCCGTCGAGCAGCACGAAGTCGACGCCCCAGGTGTCGCAGCCGACCGAGTCGAGCGGCGCCAGGGCCTCGGCGGCGGCGATGCCGCGGCGCACCTCGGCCTCGATCGTCGCGACGTCCCAGCATTGTTCGCCGGTTTCGGGGTCGATCAGGCCCGGGGTTTCGAAGCGATGGGCCTCGGTCAGCGCGAGGTGACCGTCGGCGAGTTCGGCGAGGATGACGCGTCCGCTGCCGGCGCCGAGATCGACGGCGGCGACGCGGGTGATGGGAAGCTCGCGGCTCATGGGGACGTCTCCGCCGGAAGCGGGCGTGCGGTCAGGCGACCGGGATCACGCCCTTCTTCAGGATGATGTTGCCGTATTTCGCGGTCTCGCCGGTCAGCACGACGGCGAAGGCCGAGCGGGTCCGGTCGTAGAAGTCGAAGCGCGGCAGGAAGCGGGTGGCCGGAGCGCCGGGCTCGTGGCGCTCGATGGCGGCGCGATAGCTCGCCACCACCGCGGCGTCGAGCGCGTCGCCTTCGACCGGCGCCATCATGACGATCGGATCGGCGACATAGGGGTCGAGCACCCACAGGGGCAGGATCGCGTCGATCAGCGGCGCGATCCGGATCCCGTCGGCGCGCAGGACGCGGGCGTTGAAGCTCTCGGCCGGGAAATGGGCGTCGGCAAGCACCAGTTCGTCGCCGTGGCCCATGCGCGACAGGAGCGCCAGCAGGTCGGGTGACAGGAGGGGGGAGATTCCGCGCAACATGACGATGACCTTTCCGGATGCGACCCTGCGCCGGAGGGAGGGCGGCGCAGGGTCGGCCGAGACCGAGAATGACCGATCAGAGGGCTTCGCGGAACAGCGCCAGCACCTGGTCGTCGTTCATCGGCACCGGATTGCCGGGGGCGCAGGGATCCTTCTGGGCCTTGGCGACGAAGGTCGGGAGATCCGCCTCGGTGACGCCGAGTTCGGCGAAGCCCTTGGGGATTCCGACCTTCGCCGAGAGGTCGCGGATCGCCGCGATCGCCGCGAGCGAGGCGGCTTCCTCGGTCATGCCGGCGGTGTCGACGCCCATCGCCTGGGCGATGCGGGCGAAGCGCGCGACGGCGTGAGGTCGATTGAAGGCCTCGACGATCGGCATCAGGATGGCGTTGCACACGCCGTGCGGCAGGTTCTTCACCGCGCCGGGCTGATGGGCCATCGCATGGACCATGCCGAGACCGGCGGAGTTGAAGGCGAGGCCGGCGATGAACTGGCCATAGGCCATCATCTCGCGGGCTTCGAGATCGGCGCCGTTCGCCACCGCGCGGGGCAGATAGGTCGCGATCAGGCGGATCGCCTCCAGCGCCGAGAAGTCGGTGAGCACGTGGTGGCCGAGCGACACATAGGCCTCGACGGCGTGGGTCAGGGCGTCCATGCCGGTCGCGGCGGTTGTCGCGGCGGGGATTCCGAGCATCATCGAGGCGTCGTTGACCGACACGTCGGGAATGATGTTGGCGTCGATGATCACCATCTTCACCTGATTGGCGGTGTCGGTGATCACGGCGTTGGAGGTGACTTCCGCCGCGGTGCCGGCGGTGGTGTTGACCGCCACCAGGAAGGCGCCGACCTTGGCGACCTTGCCGACGCCGTTGTAGAGGGTGATCGGGCCGGGATTGGCGGAGAGGATGCGTACCGCCTTGGCGGTGTCGATCGGGCTGCCGCCACCGACCGCGACGATCGCGTCACAGCGGTTGGCGACGAAGGCGGCGTGGGCCGCCGCGACGATCGCGGTGGTCGGATTGGGCTCGACGCCGTCGAACACCACCGGCGAGAGACCGGTCGCGACCAGACCGGCGACCAGCGGCTCGACCAGACCGACCTTCACCAACACGCGGTCGGTGACGATCAACGGCCGGGTGAAGCCGCGGGCGGCGAGTTCGGCGGGGACGTCGGCGAGCGCACCGGCGCCGCTGAGATTGATCTTCGGGAAGCAGAGGCGAAAGGTCATGGACGGGTTCCTGTGAGCGAACGCCGGGGCGCGAGCGGGCGCCGGCCGGGGCCGACCGGCACCGATCCCCGCGGGGATCGATGCCGGCGGGCGTCGGAGATCAGTAGAGGACGTTCTTGGCTTCCGGCTTGTCGAGGTTGTCCTTGGTGACGAACACGACACCGGTGTCGATGGTCTTGGCGACCTTCTCGCCGCCGACGATCTTCACGATGGTCTGGACGCCGAGGTAACCCATCTGGAACGATCCCTGGACGGCGATGCCCTGGAGCGTGCCGTTGCGGACGAAGTCCTGGAGGTCCTGGTTGCCGTCGAAGCCGATGGCGGTGATCTGACCGGCCTTGCCCGACTGGGCGATGGCGCGGCCCATGCCGGCGGCGGTCGGCTCGTTCGCGCCGAACATGCCCTTGAGGTCCGGGTTGGCGGCGAGCGTGTCGATCGTCTGGTTCAGAGCGGTCGCCATCTGCGACTGCGAGTAGAACGGTCCGACGATCTCGATCTTCGAGTTGGCCTTGATGTACTTGGTGAAGCCACCGACGCGACCGATCTCGGAGCCGACACCGGCGACGTAGGACATCACGGCGACCTTGCCGGTGGTGCCCATCTTCTTGATCAGGGCTTCGGCGCAGAGCTGGCCGGCCTTCTCGTTGTCGGTCGACAGGAACGCCTGATAGTACTTCTCACCGGCGGCGGAGATCGAGCTGTCGATCAGCACGACGGGGATGGCATTCTCGTAGGCCTTCTTGATCGCCGGAACCAGCGCGTCCGGATCGGACGGGGCGAGGACGATGCCCGCGACCTTCCGGTTGATGGCGTTTTCGACCATGTTCACTTCGTCGGCCACGTTGGCTTCGGCCGCCGGACCCTGGAAGGTCATGGTGTACTTGGACTGCTCCTTGATGGCGGCGTCGGCGCCCTTGTTGACGTTCTGCCAGAAGTTCGAGTTCGAGGTCTTGACGATGACCGCGATCTCCTTGCTCTGGGCGAGAGCCGCCGAGGCGGTGAAGGTCATCAGGGTGGCCGCGACGGCGCCGAGTACGATTTTCTTCATTGAACGTTCCTCCGGTTGTTCGGGACGACTGCTTGAAGTGGCAGCTCTGCCGACGGCACGAGCGTGCCTGTGGAGACGGACGGGGGGAGCCCCCCGCGCCGTCAACGCCGATTGCGCATCTGGTCGATCCACACCGTGCCGATGATCACGAGCCCGATGATGATCATCTGGATGAAGCTCGAGACACCGTTCATGTTCAGACCGTTGCGCAGGATGCCGATGATGAAGGCGCCGATCACCGTGCCGGAGATCGTGCCGACGCCGCCGACGAGCGAGGTGCCGCCGATGACGGCACTGGCGATGGCGTCGAGTTCGTAGGCGACGCCTTCGTTGGGTTGCGCCGTGACCAGGCGCGACATCAGCACGCAGCCGCACAGACCGGCGAGCAGGCCGGACAGCACGTAGGCGCCGATCTTGGTGCGATTGACGTCGACGCCGGAGAGGCGCGCGGCCTCTTCGTTGGAGCCGATCGCGTAGAGGTGACGGCCGAAGGTGGTCTTGGCCAGAACCACGGCGCAGGCGATCGCCAGCACGGCCATGACGATGACGGCGTAGGAGACGCCCGGGAAAACCACCTTCGGGAAGCCGTTGGCGCCTTCCTCGACGATGCGCAGGAACGAGCCGTTGCCGAGCACGCCGAAGTCTTCGCCGAGACCGGAGATCGCGCGGGCGCCGGTGACCTGCAGGGCGAGACCGCGGGCGACCATCATCATGCCGAGAGTGGCGATGAACGGCGGCAGCTTCATGCGGGTGATGATGATGCCGTTGACCCAGCCGCAGGCGCCGCCGACCAGGACGCCGGCGCACATCGCCAGCGAGACGGGCACGCCGGCCTTGGCGGCGATGCCGGCGACGACACCGGCGAGGGCCAGCACCGAGCCGACCGACAGGTCGATGCCGCCGGTGATGATCACGAAGGTCGCACCGAGGCCGAGGTAGGCGATCGACGTGGTCTGCAGGGCGATCGTCACGCCGTTGCTCATCGACATGAAGGCATTGCTGGTCATCGAGAAGACGACGACCAGGATCAGAAGTCCGGCGAGAGCCGCGAACTTCTGAATCAGATCCTTCCTGTCGATGTTCGATTTACGGGCCGGAGCTCCGGTTTCGGTGATGGCCATGGGACGTCTCCAGAATTTCTTGCTCTGTTTCAACGGAACATGTGCTTGACGCCGGAGGCGTACTGCATGATCTCTTCTTGGCTGGTTTTGCGGGTTTCGAGAATTCCCGTGACCTCGCCTTCGTGGAAGACCACGACGCGGTCGGTCATGCCGAGGATCTCGGGGAGTTCGGAGGTGATCAGGATCACCCCGATGCCGTCATGGGCGAGCTTGTCGAGGAGCTGATAGATCGCGAACTTGGCGCCGACGTCGATGCCGCGGGTCGGTTCGTCGAAGAACAGGACGCGGCTGTCGCGGAACAGCCACTTGCCGATGACCACCTTCTGCTGATTGCCGCCCGAGAGGTTCTTGGCGATCTGGGTGATGGTCGGCGTCTTGATGTTCAGGAGGTCGACGAACTTCTTCGCCGCCGAGCGCTCCTTGGGCGGATCGATGAAGCCGAAACGGTCGGACACCGCCGCCATGTTGGCCATGGTGATGTTGTCCTTGACCGACATCTTCACCGCGAGGCCGTTGAGCTTGCGATCCTCGGAGAGATAGGCGATCCCGGCCTCGATCGCGTCGATCGGCGAGGCGATCGACAGTTCGCGGCCGGCCAGGGTGACGGTGCCGGCGGTCTTGGGATCGGCGCCGAACACGGCGCGCGCCACTTCGGTGCGCCCGGCGCCCATCAGGCCGGCGAAGCCGAGGATCTCGCCGCGGCGCAGATCGAAGGACACGTCGCGGAACTTGCCGGTGCGCGAAAGCCCGGCGACCCGGAAGATCACCTCGTCGGTCGGCGCCGAGGAGCGTTCGGGGAACTTTTCCTCGAGGCTGCGGCCGACCATCGCCGAGACGATGTCGTCGACGGTGATGTCGGCGAGGTTGCGGGTCGAGACGTAGCGGCCGTCGCGCATCACCGTGACGCGGTCGACGATGCGGCGCAACTCGTCCAGGCGATGGGAGATGTAGACGATGCCGACGCCGTGGGCCTTGAGCTCGTGGATGATCTCGAACAGGCGGTCGATCTCGGATTCGGTCAGCGACGAGGTCGGCTCGTCCATGATCAGCACTTCGGCGTCGAGCGACAGCGCCTTGGCGATCTCGACCATCTGCTGGCGGGCGACAGTGAGGGTGAGCACCAGTTCGTTGGCGCGGATGCCGACCTTGAGTCGATCGAGATAGACCTGGGCGTCGGCCTCCATCTTCTTCTTGTCGACGAACCAGCCCTTCTTGGGCTCGCGGCCGAGATAGATGTTCTCGGCGACGGTGAGATGCGGCACCAGGTTGAGTTCCTGGTGGATCATGGTGATGCCGACCGCCTGGGCGTCCTGGATCGAGGCGAAGTGCCGAGCTTCGCCCTTGTAGACGACCTCGCCGTCGTCGGTCTGGTAGAGACCGGTGACGATCTTGACCAGCGTCGACTTGCCGGCGCCGTTCTCGCCGCACAGCGCGTGAACTTCACCGCGCCTGAGATCGAGGTGGACGCCGTCCAGGGCGAGCACGCCGGGGAAGCGTTTGGTGATGCCGGTGGCGCGCAGGACCTCTTCGCCGACGGCTCCCGGCAGGGAGGCCGTCGCGGCCGGGGTGGTTGGCATTGACATGGGGATGTCGCTCTTGCGTGAAACGGGCGGTCGGTGCGCGGCGCGATCCGCGCGGCGGATACGGTCCCGGGGCGACGTCGCCGCCCCGGAACGGCAGGGGGTCAGCCGTAGAGCGGGCCGAAATTGCCGCAGGCGCGGTAGTCGGCGCCTTCGGCGTCCATGCCGAACAGGCTCCAGGCGCTCGGCCGGAACAGCGTCTCGGGCGCCACGTTGTGCATGGCGACCGGGATGCGCAGCATCGCGGCCAGCGTGATCAGGTCGGCGCCGATGTGGCCGTAGGAGATCGCGCCGTGGTTGGCGCCCCAGGCCGCCATCACCCCGTAGACCGAGGCGAAGGGGCCGGCGCCGGTCAGACGCGGCGCGAACCAGGTGGTCGGCCAAGTCGGGTTGGTGCGCCGGTCGAGGGTGTCGTGGACGGCGTCGGGCAGGGTCACCGTCTCGCCCTCGGCGATCTGCAGCACCGGGCCGAGGCCGTCGACGAGATTGAGCCGGACCATGGTCACCGGCATGCCGCCGCGGGTGGTGAAGTCGGTGGAGAAACCGCCGCCGCGGAAGTAGCCGTGGTCGGCCTGGCAGAAGCGGGTCGCCTCGAGGCATCGCTTCTGGTCCTCTTCGGTGACTTCCCAGAACGGCTTGATGCCGGGGCGGTTGTCGACGGTCATCTCGCCCGATCCGTCGAGGCAGGTCGAGCCGGAGTTGATCAGGTGGATCAGGCCGTTCTTGGCGGCGCCTTCGGGCTTCCAGCCGCCCACCCGCTCGATCGCGTCGGCGCTCCAGTAGGAGCGCACGTCGGAGAAGATCTGGGCGCGGCCGGTGAGCAGGTTGCCGAACAGCATGCCGACGCCGTTGAGGCAGTCGTTCTCGGTGGCCATGACCAGCGGCCGGCGGGCGCCGTTCCAGTCGAAGGACGAGTTCAGGATGGTCTCCATGAAGTCGCCATTGGGCATGAAGTCGGTCCAGTGGCGCTGGCCCTGGAAGCCGGCGGCGATGGCGTGGTGCCCGGCGGCCTCCTCGCCGTAGCCGAGGGCGGCGAGGCGCGGATTGCCGATCATCAGATCGCGGGCGATCAGCGTCATCTTCACGCAGGTCTCCCACTCGGCGCGCTTGGTCGCGGCGTCGGAGCGCTTGTCGGGGGCGTTGGGATCGAGGCCCTCGACGCAGTTGGCTTCGACCCAGGCCAGCGCGATCGCATATTCCTCGGGGTCGTAGATGCTCAGCGTCAGGCGGCGCTGGAACTCGCTCATGTCGACGCTCTCGCAGCGCATCCCGAGGTATTTCTCGAAGAAGGCGGAATCGACGATCGAGCCGGCGATGCCCATCGACACCGAGCCCATGGCGAGATAGGCGCGACCGCGCAAGGTGGCGACGGCGAGGCCGGCGCGCGCGAAGCGCAGGATCTTGGCCTCGACGTCGGCGGGGATCGAGGAATCGTCGCGGTCCTGGACCTCGGAGCCGTAGATGCCGAAGGCCGGAATGCCCTTCTGATTGTGGGCGGCGAGCACCGCGGCGAGATAGACCGCGCCGGGGCGTTCGGTGCCGTTGAAGCCCCACACCGCCTTCGGGATGGTCGGATCCATGTCCATGGTCTCGGAGCCGTAGCACCAGCACGGCGTGACGGTCAGCGACACGCCGACATTCTCGCGGCGGAACTTGTCGGCGCAGGCCGCGGCCTCGGCGACGCCGCCGATGGTGGTGTCGGCGATGACGCATTCGACCGGGCGGCCGTCGGGGTGGCGCAGGCGCGACGAGATCAGCGCGGCGACCGCCTCGGCCATGCCCATGGTCTGGACTTCGAGGCTCTCGCGGACGCCGTCGCGGCGCCCGTCGATGGTCGGACGAATGCCGATCTTCGGCAGTTCTCCCGGGATGTGGTCGGTCATGGCGAGTTCCTCGGTACGTCGTTGTCGTTGATCGAAACGCGGCTCAGGCGCGACGGGCGCCGCCGTGGACCGGCGGTTCGATGCGGTCGGTGATCGACGGGTCGATCTCGCCGGCCTGTTTGCCGTAGGTCTTGAAGCGGGAGAGGACGACGTCCATCTGCGGCTCGGTCAGCAGCGTGCCGCCGCCGAGCATCCGGGTGCCGATGTAGAGACGGGCGAGGTTCTCGATTTCCTGGAGCACGCCGAAGGCGGCGTTCTGGGTCTTGCCGACGGTGATGACGCCGTGATTGCCGAGCAGGCAGGCGGAGCGCGGGCCCAGCGCCTCGAGGGCGGCGACCGACAGTTCATGGGTGCCGAAGGTGGCGTAGTCGGAGCACTTGACCACCGAGCCGCCGGAGACGCCGATCATGTAGTGGATCGGCGGGATGTCGAGGCGGCAGCAGGCGAGGATCGAGCAGTGGGTGGCGTGGCTGTGCAGCACCACGTTCACGTCCGACCGGGCCTGCAGGATGTCGTAGTGGAAGCGCCATTCCGACGAGGGCAGATAGTCGCCGTAATAGCGACCTTCGAGGTCCATCTCGACGATCTGCTCGGGGCGCATGCGATCGTAGGGGATGCCGGAGGGGGTAATCAGCAGGCCGCCGTCGATGCGGACGCTGAGGTTGCCGGCCGCGCCGATGTTGAGGTCGGCGGCGTTCATCCGGAGGCAGGTGGCGATCATCTCTTCGCGGATCGTCTGATTCGGCATTGCGAAGTCCTCGTCGTTGGCCGCTGCGACGTCGGCGCATCTGAACCCGTCCGGGGATGGCCCCGCGGACGGAGGGTGGGTCGGGTCGCACGCGTCCGCCGGCACCCGTCGCGAGACGAGTCTATCCCTTCCCCGGAGCGGGGCGAGACGGTCGGCGATGGGTGGGTACGAATGTCGAGGTGCGGGGCGACCGTCGGATCGCCGCGGACCCCGGCCGGTCAGCTGTCGGGTCGCGGAACGTCGCCGCGGGTGGTGTCGGTCATCCCTCGCCGGTTTCGGTCGGTTTTCGGATCGGTGGCGCCATAGGCCTCCACCCCGTCGGTCCCGTGGGTCGGTGCCACCAGGACGGTGACCCCGGCATCCACGAGCATCTGGTGCGCCTTGTCGGAAATGCCGTCGTCGGTGACGAAGATGTCGACCTCGTGCAGCGGGCAGACCACCAGACTGCGGCTTTCCAGGAACTTCGAACTGTCGGCCAACACCACCAGACGCTCGGCCTGTTTCATCCGGGCGCGCACGCCGCGCAGCGGCAGCGGGTCGTCCTCCATGATGCCGGCCGGGGTGACGGCATGGCAGCCGATGAAGAAGGTGGAGGCGGCGATGTGATAGATCGGATCTTCGTCGAAGGGGCTCAGCACGATGCCCTGCTGGGGCAGCACTTCGCCGCCGGTCATGAACACCCGGTTGTCGGTGGCGCGCGTCAGATGACTGGTCACCGGCAGGGAGTCGGTCAGAACCGTCAGTCCCGAGGTGGGCAGATATTCGGCGAAGCGCGCGCAGGTGCTGCCGCCGAAGATGATCAGCGTGTCGGGCACGGTGACGAGAGCGAGGGCGCGACGGGCGATCGCGTCCTTGGCGTCCATGTTGCGCATCTGCTCCTGGCGGAAGAAGTAGGACGGCAACGGCTTGACCGCGGAGGACTGCACCGGCGCGACGCCGCCGCGGATCCGGCGCACCAGACCGGCGTCGACGAGGTGGTCGACGTCGCGGCGCAGCGTGGCGCTGGAGGCGTCGACGATCGCCAGCAGGCTCTCCCAGGAGACCGCATCGCGCCCTTCGACGCTCTTCAAAATGAGGTTGCAGCGCTCTTCCTTCAACATGCCGCGGATCCTAGACACGCGGTCGAAACCGGTCAATCGGGACCACCCGCAAAATTTTCAGAACGCGTCAGCGAAATTTTCAAAACTTGTCATCAAGCGCCTGTAAGCGCCCGTTCATCACGGAAATGGCCCTGAGCCGTGAAACGATCTGCGACAAAATAGCGCAAATTGAGTCGTGTTGATTGGTTCTGAAAGATTCTCGGCGCCTGCGGGAGGGCTCGCCGCGGCCTCTGTGCCCCGCATCCGGGCGCGCGACGCGACCTTCGGCGACCGCCGTCACGATGCGAGCGGTCGTCGGCGATGGTCTCGGCGCGGCGGCTCCCGTGATATGGTCGACCTCCGCCGCGGCTGCCGAGCCCGGCGACGCCCCGCCGACCCATTCTCCTGGACGTCCCGATGATGAAGATCGATCCCCGCCGCCTGCTCGACGTTCTGGCCGTGGCCCGCCACGGGTCCTTCAGCGGTGCCGCCGAAGCGACCGGCGTGTCGCAACCGGCGCTGTCGCAGAGCATCGCCCTGCTCGAACGCGAACTCGGGGTGCGGGTGATGGAGCGCGGCCGCCACGGGGCGCGGCTCAATCAGGCCGGCGACGCCCTGGTGTTCCACGCCCGGGCGCTGGAGAACCTGATCGAGCGGGCCGAGGAGGAGATGCGGCTGCGGGCGCGCGGCGTCCTCGGGCCGTTGGCGATCGGCGTCACCCCGATCACCACCGTCGGTCTGGTGCCGCAGGCCCTCGACCTGCTGCTCGGCGAGACCCCCGACGTGGCGGTGAAGGTCACCGAAGGGCTCGACGACGAGATTCTGGCGATGCTCAAGACGCGGGAACTGGATCTCCTGGTCAGCCGGCTCGGGCAGGGCTCCCTGGAGGGCGAGGTCGAGAGCGAGCGGCTGTTCTTCGCCGACTGGTCGCTGGTGGTGCGGCCGGATCATCCCCTGGCGGAGCGGGAAATGATTTCGCTGCGCGAGCTCCGCGACCTCCACTGGGTGTTGCCGGCCGGCGGCAGCGCCTTCCGCAAGCAGATGGAACTGGTGTTCGAGGGGGCGGGGATCGACTGGCCGATCGGCGGGATCAGCACCAACTCGATCCTGGCGATCAAGGCGATCGTGATGAGCACCGACTGCGCGACGATCATCTCGCAGCGCCTGGTGGCGGTGGAGATCGCCGCCGGCCGCCTCAAGGCGATCGCACTGGGCGACGTCGGTCCGTTGAAGCCGGTCGGCCTGATGTGGCGACGCGGCGAGAAGCTCTCGCCGCTCGCCGAGCGTTTCGCCAATCTGATGCGCCGGCTGGCGCGCGACGATCCCGATCCGGCGTTCTGAAGGTCGGGGCGACGCGCGCTCTGCGACCTCACCGGAAATCGGGAAGACGGCGACGGGCGGACCCGTCGCCGGAAGTCGGGCTCAGCGCAGAGCCTTCTTGGCGTTCTCCGGCGCCAGGACCACGGCGATCAGGGCGAGCGCGGCGATCACTTCGAAGTAGATGATCACCGAGGTGAAGCTGCCGGTCTTGCCCATCAGGGCGGTGCCGACCAGCGGCGCGATGCCGCCGCCGAGGATGATGCCGAGCTGCTTGCCCAGCGACGAGCCGGAGACGCGGATCGAGGTGGGGAACAGTTCGGCGGTGTAGGCGGCTTCCGGGGCGAACATCAGCGCATGGATGACGCCGATCGACACGACCAGTCCGCCGATCAGCAGCCAAGCTTCGCGGGTGGCGACCAACTCGAAGAAGATCGGGTACCAGATCGCCGCCAGAACGATGCCGAGGATCAGGAACGGCCGGCGGCCGAAGCGGTCGCTGTAGGCGGCGATGATCGGCACCATGAACATCTCCAGGATGTTGGCGAGCATCGTGCCGGAGGTCACCGACGACGGTGCCATGCCCAGCGTCTTCACCGCATAGCCGAGCACGAAGACGGTGCTCATGTACTGGAAGGTGCTGTGGACCATGTTGGCGAGACAGCCGCGCAGGGTCGCCAGTTTCCAGTTGGCGAAGACCTCGAGCAGCGGCATGCGCGCGACCTTGGACTCGGCCTTGGCCTGACGGAACAGCAGCGATTCGTCGACATGGGCGCGGATGTAGGTGCCGATCAACACCAGCACGAAGCTGAACAGGAACGGCACGCGCCAGATCCAGTTGACGAATTCCTCGCGGGAATAGAGCGCGCCGAGTCCGGCGATCAGGCCGGAGGCGGCGATGATGCCCATCGGGCCGGAGGCATTGACCCAGGAGGCGAAGAAGCCGCGCCGTCCCGAGGGGGCGTTCTCGAGGGTCAGCGACACCGCGTTCATGTACTCGCCGCCGAAGGCGAATCCCTGGACGAAGCGCAAGGTGACCAGGGCGATCGGCGCGAACAGGCCGAGGCGGTCATAGCTCGGCAGACAGCCGATCAGGAAGCTGGCGATGCCCATCAGCAGGAAGGTCATCATCAGCATGGCCTTGCGGCCGATCTTGTCGCCGTAGTGGCCGAACACCATGCCGCCGAGCGGGCGGGCGACGAAGCCGACCGCGAAGGTGGCGTAGACCGCGACCATGCTGGCGACCGAGTCCATCTTCGGGAAGAAGAAGGTGTCGAAGACGATCGGCGCGGTGAAGGCGTAGATGAAGAAGTCGTAGTGCTCGATCGCCGAACCGAGCGACGACGCGACCACCAGACGCCGGAAGGCCGGGGTGGTGCGGGCGGAGGCGAGCGGGGCCGCCGGATCGGCGGTCCCCGTCGCTCCCGACAGGGGGGTCTCCTGGGCTGTCATGGCATCCTCCTCGTGAGTTCTTCTTGTTTTCGATTCGATGGTTCAGGGCGAGAGCGTTCGGTCCCCGCTCAGTATTTCTTCGCCGCCAGGAAGGCGCGCATGCGCGCGGTCTTCTCGGGCGTGGCGAACATCAGCTGGAAGGACTTGTGTTCGGAGCGCAGGCCGACGTCGAGCGGGCTCGACTGGGCTTCGAGCACCAGTTGTTTGACGTGGCGCACCGCCAGCGGCGGCAGGGCGGCGATGTCGGTGGCGAGGCGCAGGGCTTCCGGCAGGACCTCGTCGTCGGCGACCAGGGTCGAGACGATGCCGAGCTTTGCCGCCTCTTCGGCGCCGAAGGGGGCGCCGGTCAGCATCATCCGCATGGCGACGTGCTTGCCGACGACGCGGGTCAGGCGCTGCGTGCCGCCGCCGCCGGGGATGATGCCGAGCCGGACCTCGGGTTGACCGAATTTCGCCGAGCGCCCGGCGACGATGATGTCGGCGTGCAGCGCCAGTTCGCAGCCGCCCCCGATCGCCGCGCCGCGCACCGCCGCGACGATCGGCTTGGGGCAGTCGGCGATCGCGCCCCACAGGGTCGGCAGATCGCGGGCGAGGAGCTCGGCGGCGTCGGCGTCGACATATTCGTTGAGGTCGGCACCGGCGCAGAAGGCGCGGTCGTCGCCGGTGAGCACCACGGCGCGGATCTCGGGATCGGCGGTGATCGCCCGAAATGCGGCGGCGAGCGCGTGGCGCAGCGCCAGATTCATGGCATTGCGGACCTCGGGCCGGTTCAATTGCACCAGCGCGACGCCGTCGGCGGGCCGCGAGATCAGGAGGAGGGGGGCGGGTTCGGTCATGTCAGCGGCCCTCGAACACCGGCGGACGTTTCTCCAGCATCGCGGCGACCGCTTCGGCGTGGTCGGCGGTGCCGTGGGCGATCGCCTGATGGGCGGCGGCCATGTCGAGAATGGTCTCGAGGCGCTGGTGCTGGGCTTCCTTGAGCAGGCGCTTGGTCCAGCGCAGCACCTGCGGCGGATTGGCGGCGATGCGGGCGGCGGTGGCCAGCGCCGTCGCCATCAGCTTCTCCGGGGGTACGACTTCGGAGACCAGGCCGATCGCCAGGGCCTTGGCGGCGTCGACGGGGGCGCCGGTGAAGGCCATCTCGGCGGCGTGGGAATAGCCGACGATGCGTGGCAGCAGCCACGAACCGCCGTCGCCGGCGACGATGCCGACCCGCACGAAGCTCTCGGCGAAGACCGCGCGATCGGAGGCGACACGGATGTCGCACATGCAGGCGAGGTCGCAGCCGGCGCCGATCGCCGGGCCGTCGACCGCGGCGATGGCCGGCACGTCGAGGGCGGAGAAGGCGCGCGGGATGCGCTGGATGCCGGTGCGGTAGCGCTCGATCAGGGTGGCGGCGGGGCCGCCGAACATGCCCTTGTGCTCGTGCATGTCGCGGATGTTGCCGCCCGAGGAGAAGGCGCCGCCGGCTCCGGTGACCACGATGCAGCGGACGTCGAGATCGGCATTGGCGCGGGCGAGGGTGTCTTCGATCGCCGCGAAGAAGGCGTCGCCGTTGAGGGCGTTGCGGGTCTTCGGGTCGTCGATGGTCAGAATCAGGACGTGACCGTCCCGCTCGGTGCGGAGTTCGGCACTCATCGCGCTACGCCTCCCCGGCGTGTCGGGCCGGTTCGAGCCGGTCCGCGGTTCTGAGGGATCGCGGCGGGCGGGTCGAACCGTCCGCCGCGGAAGTTTCGGGAAGCGTCAGGCGCCGACCATGGCGAGGCCGCCGTTGCACAGCATGAACTGGCCGGTCATGTGGCGGGATTCGTCGCCGGCCAGGAACAGCACCGGGCCGACCATGTCCTCGGGCGAGGCGATGCGGGCGAGCGGGGTCTGGGCGAGGACCTCTTCGCGGCGGCCGTTCTTCCAGTCGAAGCGGTTCTTCAGCGCCTCGGTCTCCATGAAGGCGGCGCCGAGGGTGTTGACGCGGACCTTGGGAGCGAGCGCCCGGGCGTAGGACTTGGTCAGGCCGATCACGCCGTATTTGGCGGCGGCGTATTGCGGGGCGCGCGGGCTGCCGGCGACCACCACCTGCGAGCCGATGTTGACGATCGAGCCGCCGGCGCCGTCGCCGTCGACCATGCGCAGGCCGACTTCGTGGATCATGAACATCGTGCCCTTGATGTCGACGGCGAGGGTGTGGTCGACCACCTTCTCGTCCATCTCGCGCCAGGACTTCTGGTCGAGGGCCATGTCGCCGACGTTGTTGATCAGCACGTCGATCCGGCCGAAGGCGCCATAGGCGGCCTCGGTGATCGCCAGCACTTCCGCATGCGAGGCGATGTTGCCCTTGACGGTGATGGCCTTCCGGCCGAGCGCGCGGATCTCGTCGGCGGTCGCCTCGGCGCCGGCGGACGAGGAATTGTAATGGACGACCACGTCGGCGCCCTCGGCGGCGAAGGCCAGCGCCAGGCTCCGGCCGAAGCCGCGTCCTGCACCGGTGACCAGCACCTTCTTGTCCTGAAACCTACCCATGACGTTCCTCTTCTTCTGTCTTTTGCTCACCCCCGATCCGGCCGCAGGGGCCGGTCGGATCGGGGCGAAGTCCGGCGGCGGCGCTCGCGGGGTTCAGCCGAGGCGCCGGACGAGGTCGGTGAATTCGGCGTCGGTGACCAGACGCCGGTTGGTGATGGCGATCTTCTTGACCGCGGCGAGGAGGGCGGCATGGCTCGCCTCCGGCACGTCGAGGCCGAGATCGCGGCACTTGATGCCGATCGAGGCGACGCCACTCTTCTTGCCGAGGACGATGCCGCGCGGCGTATCGAGGATCGTCGACGAATAGGGCTCGATCGCCTGGGGGATGTGGAACTGGGCGGCGACCGCCCCGGTCTCGCGGATGAACAGGTTCTGTCCGACCACCGCCTTCCACGGCTCCAGCGCATAGCCGGCGATCGCCCGGAGGCGTTCCGACGCGGCGCGGATGCGGTCGAGGCGGAAGCCGGTCTCGACGCCGTAGAGCAGCTCGAGGGCCATGGCGATCTCGGGCAGGCTGGCATTGCCGGCCCGTTCGCCGATGCCGTCGACGGTGCCGTGGACCCAGCTGGCGCCGGCGTTGATCGCGGCTATCGCTCCGGCGGTGCCGAGACCGAAGTCGTTGTGACCGTGCCAATGGATCGGCACGTCACCGGCCCAGGACTTCACGCGCCGAACCAGGAAGTCGACCGCCTCGGGCGAGGCGATGGCCAGCGTGTCGACGATCGCCAGTTCCTTGGCGCCGGCGTCCAACGCCGTCTTGTAGGCGGTCTCGAAGAAGTCGAGGTCGGCGCGGGTGGAGTCGACGCCGAAGAAGGCGACGTGGATGCCGCTCTTCACCGCATGCGCCACGGCATTGCCGATGCGCTGGAGGACCTTGTCACGGGACACTTCGAGGGCGGCGAGCTTGGCGTCGGAGATCGGCGCCTCGACCACCGCGAACTTCATGCCGAGGTCGGCGACGGCGTCGACGTCCTCGATCATCGCCCGGGCGAAGCCCCAGATTTCGGCCTTCAGGCCGGCCTGGGAGATCGCGCGGATGGCTTCCTTGTCCTCGTCGGAGACCCGGGGGAAGCCGGCCTCGATGCGGCCGACCCCCAGTCCATCGACCAACTTGGCGATCTCGAGCTTCCGCTCGGGATCGAAGACCACGCCGACGGCCTGTTCGCCGTCACGCAGCGTCGTGTCGTAGAAGCCGGCGGTCCGCTTCGGGCGGCCGGCGAGGGCCAGCGCATTGAGGGTGCCGGTCCACACCAGATCGGGATCGATGGTGCTCATGTTCCGCCTCTCAGAAGCCCTGGAATTCGGGAGCGTCGACGCCGTAGGCGTCCTTCCACGAAATCACCGGGTTGCGCAGGATGCCGATCTTCTCGATTTCGGCTTCGATCACGTCACCGGGCTTGAGGTACCAGGCCTGGGGATCGGCGCTGAAGGCGGCCACGCCCGACACCGTTCCGGTGGTCAGGATGTCGCCGGCCGAGAACCCGGTGGGCGAGAACTTGGAGATCAGCTGCGGCAAGGTCACCGACATGTGGCTCGAGTTGGAGATCTGCCGCTTCTCGCCGTTGACCCGGAGTTCGAGGGCCAGATTGTAGGGGTCGGGAATCTCGTCGGCGGTGACGATCCACGGGCCGAACGGGCAGAAGGTGTCGATCGCCTTGGAGAAGCTGAAGTTCGCCGACTGCATCTCGCGGCGCTGGATGTCGCGGGCGGTGATGTCGTTGAAGATGACGTAGCCGCCGATGTAGTCCTTGGCGTCGGTCTCGGCGATGAACTTGCCCGGCTTGGCGATCACCACACAGAGCTCGAGCTCGTAGTCGAGCTCCTTGGTCAGATGCTCCGGATAGACGATCGGGGCGTCGGGGCCGATGATCGCGTCGACGTTCTGGAAGAACACGATCCACGGCTTGATCGCCGCCACCCAGTTCGAACGATCGCCTTCGTGGGCGTGTTCGGCGTAGTTGCCGGCCGAGTGATAGATCTTCTTGGGGATGATCGGGGCCTGGAGCTTCACCGCGGCGAGGGGGAAGCGGCGGGCGGTCTTGAGGCGCTCGGCGTGATCCTGGACCGGCGTACCGAGCTCGAACAGCGAACGCATGTCGGGCACGTCGAGCACCACGACGTCCTCGCCCTCGAGGGCTCCGACCAGCTTCTCGTCGCCGACGGCGAATGTGACCAGCTTCATGACTTCCTCTCCTGATTTTCGACGCCGGTTCCGGTCTGTGCCGCCCTCGGCGACGCACCGACCCGTCGCCCGGATCGGGGCGGATCCGGGCAAGTGGGGCAGGGGCGACGCGTTCGGGACGGGAGACCGGCGACCGATCTGGTTGTCGAGGCGGACTCTAGGGCGACGGCCGTGGCCCGGTCCAATACTCATTCTTGGGAACACCATCGGCGCCGGTTATGGTTCGACGGTGGGAGATCCGGCGCGTCGGCGCACGCGAAAGCGCCCGACGAGGGGACCCGTCGGGGATGGGCGGCACGGACGTGTCGGAAGGTCGAGGGGCGATGTTGCCCCCCGGGAAGTCGAGGAGGCGCGCCGCGGCTCGCCTCCTCCCTTCGCAGCGGTTCAGCGACGACCGCGGACGGTCGTCGGCGCGATCACTTCAGCATCTCTTCCGGCAGGGCGACGCCGTTGTAACGCTTGTAGATCTCGTCGAGCTTGCGGTTCTTGAGGTTGGCGTGGACCCACTCGTTGACGGCGGCGCGCAGCGCGTCGTCGCCCTTGCGGATGCCGACCGCATAGGGGTTGGTCTTGAGGACGAACTTGACCTCCAACGGATTGGCCGGGATGCGCGGGTTGACCGCGGCCATGATCTGCGGCGAGGAGGCCATGATCCCGACCTGACCGGAGACCAGGGCGGTGACCAGGGTGGAGTCGTCGTCGTAGCGCACGATGTCCGCGCCAACCGCCTGCGCGGTCACTTCCTTGTCGTTGGTCGATCCGCGGGTGGTGCCGACCCGCTTGCCGACGATGTCGGCGACGCCCTTGATCGCCACGTCCTTCGGCGCGGCGACGACGCTCTGGATGACGCCGTAGGGATCGGAGAAGTCGATCACCTTCTTGCGTTCCTCGGTGACGCTGAACGAGGCCATCACCAGGTCGGCCTTGCCGGTCAAGAGGAAGGCGACCCGATTGGGGCTGGTGACCTCGACGATCTCCAGCGGGTAGCCGAGATGCTCGGCGAGCAGGCGGGCGCTTTCGACGTCGGCGCCGATCGGCTGCATCGTGGCGTCGGTCATGCCGAAGGGCGGCGAGCCGAGGTCGACGGCGATCAGCACCTTCTTGCGCGCCTTGATGTCGGCGAGGGTGTCGGCGCGGGCCCGGGTCGGGGCGCCGATCAGCGTACCGGCGGCGACGAGCCCCAGGGACGAGGCGAGAAAATCACGGCGTTTCATGGGGTTCCATCCTCGGGTTTCGCGGCGCCGTTCGAGCGACGGGCCGTCGGTTTCTGGTTGCGACGGTAGCGCGCCGGCAGCTCACATTTCGCCGCCGACGAACTTTCTCAATTCGGGGGTCTGCGGATCGTCGAGCATGGCGCCCGGCCCGGTTTCCCACACGGTTCCGCGGTGCATGTAGACGACCTTGGTCGCGACCTTGCGGGCGAAGGACATCTCGTGGGTGACCAGGATCATCGTCATGCCGCCGCGCGCCAGGTCCTCCATCACCTTGAGCACCTCGCCGGTCAGTTGCGGGTCGAGCGCCGAGGTGACCTCGTCGAACAGCATCAGTTTGGGCTGCATGGCCAGCGATCGGGCGATCGCCACCCGCTGCTGCTGGCCGCCGGACAGTTGCTCCGGATAGTGATCGGCCTTCTCGGCGAGCCCGACGCGGGCCAGCACGTCCTGAGCGAGGGTGCGGGCGTCGGCCTTGGACAGGGACTTCACGCACATCGGCGCCAGCATGATGTTCTGCTCGGCGGTGAGATGGGGGAAGAGGTTGTAGCTCTGGAAGACGATGCCGACGTCGCGGCGTAGGGCGCGGCGGTCGAGCTTGGGATCGTGGACGGCGTGACCGCAGACCTCGATGGTGCCCTCCTCGATCCGTTCGAGCGCGTTGATGCAGCGCAGCGCCGTCGACTTGCCGGATCCCGACTGGCCGATCACCGCGGCCACTTCGCCGCGCCCGACCTCGAAGGAGACGCCGTTCAGGACCTTGACCGCGCCGAACCGCTTGTGGACGTTGGTGAGACTAACGACGGCCGACATTGAGCTTCCTTTCGAGGCTTCGGCTCCAGGTCGAGAGAGGGAAGCAGATGGCAAAATAGAAGATTGCGACGATCACGAAGATCTTGAAAGGCTCGAAGATCGAATTGTTGATGACCTTGCCGGCCTGCGACAGCTCGATGAAGCCGACCACCGACGCCAGCGAGGTGTTCTTGACGATCTGGACCATGAAGCCGACCGTCGACGGCGTGGCGATCTTCACCGCCTGGGGCAGGATCACCCGCGTCATGCGTTGCCAGCGGGTCATCGCCAGACATTCGGCGGCCTCCCACTGGGTCTTGGGCACCGATTCGATGCAGCCGCGCCAGATCTCGGCGAGGAAGCCGGAGGCGTAGATGGTCAGGCCGACGCCGGCGGCGAGGATCGCCGGGACGCGGTTGAAGCCGAGGATGGCGACGCCGAAATAGATCAGGAACAACAGGATCAGCAGCGGTGTGCCCTGGATGATCTGGATGTAGACCGCCGCGGCGTTGCGCACCCAGCGGTTCGGCGAGATGCGGGCGAGGGCCATGGCGAAGCCGAGCAGGCCGCCGCCGAGGAAGGCGATCGCCGACAGGCCGATCGTCCACAGCGCGGCCCAGCTCAGATATTCGAGATGGACGATGGTGAAGGTCGGCATGGTCGGACCTCTCAGAGCGGCGTGCCGAGTTTGCGGCGACGGACGAAGGCGACGAGGCCGAAGCCCATGAACCCGAGCCGCACCACCATCGACAGCGCCAGATAGAGGACGCCGACCACGATGTAGGTCTCGAAGCTGCGGAAGGTGTCGGACTGGATGCGGTTGGCGACGGCGGTCAGTTCCTCGGCGGAGATCTGCGAGGTGATCGACGAGGCGAGCATCAGCAGCACATATTGGCTGGTCAGCGCCGGATAGACCCGCTCGATCGCCGGGCGCAGGATGACGTGCCAATAGGTCTGGACGCGGCTGAGGCCGAGACATTCGGCGGCTTCGAGCTGGGCCTTGTGGATCGACTCGATGCCGGCGCGGACGATCTCGCAGGTGTAGGCACCGACGTTGACGACCAGCGCGGCGACCGCTGCGAAGTTCGCCGAGAGGTGGATGCCGAGGGTGGCGATGCCGAAATAGACCAGGAAGATCTGCACCAGCAGCGGGGTGTTGCGGATCACCTCGACATAGGTGGCGATCACGGCACGCACCCAGGGCGATCCGTCGGCGCGACCGATGGCGCAGAGCGTGCCCAGGGCAAACCCGAGCACCGTGGCGACCGCCGACAGTTGCAGCGTCAGCCAGACACCCAGCGCGAATTCACGCCAATAGGGCAGGAGGGCGAGGAAGTCGAACCGGTAGCTCATCGCCGGCCCCGCGTCGTCGGACCGGCGCGGCGCGAATCGAGCCTCGGATACCTCTGCGACCGCTGTGCGCGCGGTGCTTTCGCCATGCCATCCTCCCCAGGAGCCATTGTATTTTTATGCACAAAGTCCCCATTGGCGGGACGCTGTCAATCGCTATTCTAGGGAAAATGGTCGATGACCGCCTCGGCGGATCGTCGTCTCGAAGGGCGGAACGCAGCGTGAAGAGCAACACCGTCTACAAGCGCGCCTACAACCGTTGCCTGGAGCTGATCGCCGACCGGGCGGTGGCGACCGTCCTGCCGTCGGAAGCCGATCTGGCGCGGCGGCTCGACGTCAGCCGCACCACCGTGCGCGCGGTCCTGCGAGCGCTGACCGACGCGGGACTCGCCGAGGCGGTCGGTCCGCACCGCGTTCTGGCGCGCCGGCCGGAAGCCTCGGATCGCTTTCCCGAGCCCCAGACCGAATCGGTCGGGGCGGCGGTCGAGCGGCAGTTCATGGAATGGACGCTGCAGGGCGACTTCCGGGCCGGACAGAGCATCAACTGCGCCGAACTCGCGCGCAAATTCGCCACCTCGACCACGGCGATCCGCGAATATCTGACCCATTTCCAGCATTTCGGGCTGGTCGAGCGACGGCCCAACAGTTCCTGGGTGTTCAAGGGGGTGACCACCGACTTCGCCGCCGAGATCTACGAGATCCGCGAGATGTTCGAGATCCGCTCGGCCCATCGCTTCGCCGAACTCGCGCCCGACCATCCCGCCTGGGGCGAATTGGCGGCGATCGAGGAGGCGCATCGGCTGCTGCTCGACCACATCGACATCCGCTACCGCGAATTCTCGCGGCTCGACGAGCGGCTGCATCGGCTGATCCACGAAGCCTCGCGCAACCGCTTCATCCAGAACTTCCACGACGTGATCTCGATGATCTTCCACTACCACTACCAGTGGAACAAGGCCGACGAGCGCGAGCGCAACACTGCGGCGGTGCACGAGCATCTCGCCTATATCGCGGCGCTGCGCAGCTGCGATCGGGCGGCGATCGACGCCGCCTGTCGGGCGCATCTGAAGACGGCGCGCGCCACCTTGCTGCGATCGATCGACGCCGGGCCGTTCAAGACCGGCTGACGGCGTCGATCGACCGGGGGCTCAGGCGTCGCCGGCAGCTTTCGCGGGTTTCGGCGGCGGGCTCGCGGGGGCGTTCTGGCGGGCGATCATCCAGCCGGGATATTCGGGCGGCAGGGCCGAGACCGCGTCGAGGCGGGCGAGCTCCTCGGCGGAGAGCACCAGATCGGCGGCGGCGAGGTTGTCGTCGAGCTGGGCGAGCGAGGTCACGCCGATGATCACCGACATCACGAAGGGTCGGGCCAGCACCCAGGCGAGGGCGACGCGGGCGACCGAGGTGGCGTGCGCGGCGGCGATCGGGCGCATGGCGTCGACGACTGCGAAGGCGCGGGTGCGGTCGACCGGCGGGAAGTCGAAGACGGCGCGGCGGGCGCCGTCGGGGCCGTTGCCGTCGCGGTCGAACTTGCCGGAGAGCAGGCCGCCGGCGAGCGGGCTCCACACCATCAGGCCGACCTTCTCCTCGAGGAGCAGCGGCGCGATCTCGCGTTCGAGGTCGCGGCCGGCGATCGAATAATAGGCCTGGAGGGTGGCGAGCCGAGCCCAGCCGTGGGCGTCGGCGATGCCCAGCGCCTTCATGATCTTCCACGCCGGCCAGTTGGAGACGCCGACGTAGCGCACATGCCCCTGGCGCACCAGATCGTCGAGCGCCCGCACGGTCTCCTCGACCGGGGTGACCGGATCGAGGCCGTGGATCTGGTAGAGGTCGATGTAGTCGGTGCCGAGCCGCTTCAGGCTGGCCTTGACGCCGTCGATGATGTGGCCGCGCGAGGCGCCGCGATCGTTGGGGCCGGGCCCGACCGAGCCGAACACCTTGGTGGCGAGGACGATGTCGGAGCGGCGGCCGGCGGCGGCGATGGCGCGGCCGGTGATCTCCTCCGACAGGCCCTCGGAATAGACGTCGGCGGTGTCGATGAAATTGACCCCGGCGTCGACGGCGCGGGCGACCAGGCGATCGGCGATCGACTGGTCGAGGGTGCCGATCGCCGTCCAGAAGCCGCGACCACCGAAGGTCATGGTGCCGAGGCAGATCTCCGAGACCTTCAGGCCGGTCCCGCCGAGTGTCTTGTAGCGCATGGCGATCCTCATGGGAAAACGCGACCCGCGGCGGTCGGCGACCGGCGGGCGCGACGAAAATGATCGAGCGTCGCAGCGGCGACACGCGTTCGCCGGCCGGAGGGAGCCCCCGGCCGGCGATCACGCCACCGCCATCATGATCGTCGGCGCGGCGTCGGGCCATCCCCGGCGGGCGCGGCGGCGATCACGTCGTCGTCAGACCGCGTCGAGGCGGGTCCAGGCGGCATCGGCGCGACCCGAGGCCACCGCGGCGGCGATGAAGCGCACACCGCGCACACCGTCGCGGACCGTCGGAACCACGGTCGCGGCGGAGTCGGGCGCACGCTTCTCGAGACGCGCCGTCAGGAGTTCGGCGGCGTCGGCGTAGATCTGGGCGAAGCCCTCGAGATAGCCCTCGGGGTGGCCGCTCGGCACCCGGCTGGCGTGAGCGGCGGCGGCGTCGGCGCCGGCGCCGGCGCGGATGATGGTGCGCGGCGGTTCGCCGAACACGGTGAAGCGCAGCTCGTTGGGGCTCTCCTGTGCCCATTCCAGGCCGCCGGTTTCGCCATAGACCCGGAGCCGCAGGGCATTGGCGTTGCCGGGGGCGACCTGGCTGCACCACAGGGTGCCGCGGGCGCCGCCGGCATAGCGCATCAGCACGCCGGCGTTGTCGTCGAGGCGCCGGCCGGGCACGAAGCTCGACAGATCGGCGGCGACCGCCTCGCAGGTCAGGCCGGAGACGTATTCGGCGAGATTGAAGGCATGGCTGCCGATGTCGCCGAGCGAGCCGCCGGCACCGTTGCGGGCGGGATCGGCGCGCCATGCGGCCTGTTTCTGGCCGGTGGTCTCCAGCGCGGTGGTCAGCCAGTCCTGGGGATATTCGACCTGGACCACCCGGACCTTGCCGATCGCTCCGGCCGCGACCATGCCGCGGGCCTGCCGGACCATCGGATAGCCGGTGTAGTTGTGGGTCAGGACGAAGACCTGGCCGGTCTTGTCGACCAGCGCCGCCAGCGCCTCGGCTTCCGCGACGGTCATGGTCATCGGCTTGTCGCAGATGACGGCGATGCCGGCCTCGAGGAAGGCCTTGGCGGCGGGGAAGTGGACGTTGTTGGGGGTGACGATCGCCACCGCGTCGATGCCGTCGGGCCGCGCGGCTTCGGTCTTCGCCATGACGGCGAAGTCGGTGTAGGCGCGGTCCGGGGCGAGGCGCAGGTCGGCGGCGGAGGCGAGCGCGCGGGCCGGGTCGGCGGAGAGCGCGGCGGCGACCAGTTCGTAGCGATCGTCGATGCGGGCGGCGATGCGATGGACGGCGCCGATGAAGGCGCCGCGGCCGCCGCCGACCATGCCGAGCCGCAGACGGCGGCCGACCGAGGCGTCGGAAGATCCTTCGATGGTCATGGTCGGGTCCTCTCAGGCGATGCCGAGAATGCGGCGATTGGCGGCGAGGTCGGTGCCGGCGCCGGCGAAGTCGTCGAAGGCCTTCTCGGTGACGCGGATGATGTGGTCGTGGATGAAGGGGGCACCTTCGGCGGCGCCCTGTTCGGGATGCTTGAGGCAGCATTCCCACTCCAGCACCGCCCAGCCGTCGAAGCCGTGGCGGGTCAGGCGCGAGAAGATCGCCGCGAAATCGACCTGGCCGTCGCCGAGCGAGCGGAAGCGGCCGGCGCGATCGACCCACGGCTGGTAGCCGGAATAGACGCCCTGGCGGCCGGTCGGATTGAACTCGGCGTCCTTGACGTGGAACATCCGGATGCGCTGGTGATAGATGTCGATGTAGTCGAGATAGTCGAGCTGCTGCAGCACGAAGTGACTGGGATCGTAGAGGATGTTGCAGCGCGGATGATTGCCGACGCGCTCCAGGAACATCTCGAAGGTGCGGCCGTCGAACAGATCCTCGCCGGGGTGGATCTCGTAGCAGACGTCGACGCCGGCCTCGTCGAAGGCGTCGAGGATCGGCCGCCAGCGGCGCGCCAACTCGTCGAAGGCGGTCTCGATCAGGCCGGCGGGACGCTGCGGCCAGGGGTAGAGATAGGGCCAGGCGAGCGAGCCGGAGAAGGTGGCATGCGCCGTCAGCCCGAGGTTCTGCGAGGCCTTGGCGACCTTCATCATCTGGTCGACCGCCCAGGCCTGACGGGCGGCGGGATTGCCGCGCACCGCCGGCGGGGCGAAGCCGTCGTACATCTCGTCATAGGCGGGATGGGCGGCGACCAATTGGCCCTGAAGATGGGTGGCGAGTTCGGTGACGACGAGGCCGGCATCGGCGAGGACGCCGCGGATCTCGTCGCAATAGGTGCGGCTCTCGGCGGCGCGGGCGAGGTCGATCAGGCGTCCGTCCCAGGCGGGGATCTGGATGCCGACGTAACCGAGCTCGGCGGCCCAGGCCGCGATGTTCGGCAGGCTGTCGAACGGTGCGGCGTCTCCCGCGAACTGGGCGAGGAAGATCGCCGGCCCCTTGATGGTCTTCATGGCCGTACTCCGATCGGGAAAGGCGGCGGCGGCTCGCAGCCCGCGACGGGGGAGCCTGCCGGGTGGACGAGGTCGAGCGGCGGGGCGCCGGCGGCGGCCGCCGTCCGCTCGTCGCCGGGCCGGGCGGCCGGCGGCGGCGAGCGGCAGGTCGGGCCGTCCCGCCGCGACGCGGGACGGCGGGGCCGAGATCAGAACGGCGAGTCGGGATAGTAGAACTTCGCGGCATTCTCCGGGGTCACCAGGGTCGCGTCGACGATGTATTCCTTCTTGAGCTGCGCGTTCTCCATCAGCTTGGAGGCGGTCAGCTCCATGGCGTCGGCGATCATCTTCGGGGGATAGAGCACGTCGGCGGGCACGAAGGTGTCCTTGTCCATCACGCGCTTGATCATCTCCTTCATGCCGGCGCCGCCGAGGATCCACATTTCCTTCTCGCGATTGGCCTGCTTGACGGCTTCGATGACGCCGAGGGTGATGTCGTCGTCCTGGGCCCACACCGCGTCGATCTTCGGGAAGCGGGCGAGGAAGTCCTGCATCACCTTGAAGCCGTCGTCACGGTTCCAGTTGGCGTATTTCATGTCGAGGACCTTGATGTCGGTCTTCTTGATGATCTCCATGAAGGCGTCGACGCGCTGGTTGTCGATCACCGTCGGAATGCCGCGCAACACCACGATGTTGCCCTTGCCGCCCAGCTTGTCCTTCATGTAGTTGGCCGAATTGGCGCCCATCTGCGGGTTGTTGCCGGCGACGTAGAGGTCCTGGATCGTCGGATCGGTGAGGCCGCGGTCGACGATGGTCACCCACTTGCCGGCCTTCTTGACCTGGCGCACCGGCTCGGTCAGCGGATCGGACTCGAAGGGCAGGATCACCAGGGCGTCGATGGCGCGGGCGGAGACCAGATCCTCGAGATCGTTGGCCTGGCGGGTGGCGCTGCCGGCGGTGACCAGGGCGATGGTCAGGTCGGGATACTTCTTCTCCAGCGCCGCCTTGGCCTGCTGGGCGTGCCAGTTGAGGCCGCCGGCCCAGCCGTGGGTGGCGGCGGGGATCGAGACGCCCATGGTCTTCTTGGCGGCCGCGTCGGCGGAGCCGGCGAGGCACAGCATGCCGATGGCGAGGGCGGCGATGCCGAGGGTCCACTTCATGGTCTTCACTCCCTGTTCTTCGTTTCTCTATGGGGCGGTTTCGTCGTGTCCCCTCCGCCCGGGGGTGGCCGTCGGGAGAGCTCAGCGCCGCCCCTTGGCGTCACGCTGCACCAGCACCGCGATGATGATGATGCAGCCCTGGATCGCCGCGTTGAGGTAGACGCTGATCGCTCCCGTCAGATTCAGGATGTTGTCGATGAGGGCGAGCATGATCGCCCCGGCGACGGTGCCCCAGATGCGGCCGGCGCCGCCCTTGAGGATGGTGCCGCCGATGATCACCGCGGCGATCGCCTCGAGTTCCCACAGGAGGCCGGTGGTGGCCGAGGCCGAGCCGAGACGCGGCACGTAGAGCACCACGGCGAGCGCCACGCAGGCGCCCTGCAGCGCGTAGGCCGCGAGCTTGATGCGGTCGACCTTGATCGCCGAATAGCGCGCCACTTCCTCGTTCGAGCCGGTGGCGGTGACGTAGCGGCCGTAGCGGGTGCGGTAGAGCACCACCGCGCCGACGGTGGCCACCAGCGCATAGACCAGGATCGGATAGGTCACCCCGAACAGGTCGCCGTAATAGACCGGGCGGTAGAAGCCGCGGGTGCCCATGTTGAGCGACAGGGTGCCGCCGTTGGCGAGATAGGTGACCAGCGAGCGGAAGATGCCCATGGTGCCGAGGGTGACGATGAAGGGCTCGATGCGGCCCTTGGTGACCAGCAGGCCGTTGATGAGGCCCGCGCCGACCCCCAGCGCCAGCGCCGCCACCATGCCGATCGCCACCACCGACAGCGGCGCCATCCCCGCCGGCTGCAGCGCGTTCATCACCATGATCATCACCCCGGCGATGAAGGCGGCGAGCGAGCCGACCGACAGATCGATGCCGCCGGTGGTGATCACGAAGGTGGCGCCGATCGCGATGATCCCGGTGAAGGCGGTGCGGGTCAGCACGTTGACGAGGTTGTTGGGGGTCAGGAACACCGGATTGACCAGCGTGCCGAGGATCACCAGGATTCCCAGGGCGATGAACGGGCCCCAGGTCTTGAGCTCGAAGCGGCGGGTGCGCGACGGGCGAGGGGCGTCGGGGCCGGACGGGTCAGGCATCGGCGTGGGCTCCCTTGAGGCCGGTGGCATGACGGACAACCTCGTTCTCCTCGATGTCGGCGCCGCTGAGGGTGCCGGTGATGCGGCCGTCGCGCATGACGACGACGCGGTGCGCCAGGCCGATCAGTTCCGGCAGTTCGGACGAGATGATCACCACCGAGCCGCCGGCGGCGACGAAGGCGGCGAGGAACAGATAGATCTGGTGCTTGGTGCCGACGTCGATGCCGCGGGTCGGCTCGTCGACGATCAGGATCTTCGGTTCGACCTGCATGGTCTTGGCGATCAACAGCTTCTGCTGGTTGCCGCCGGACAGCGAGGCGACGCGGGCGTCGAGGTCGGCGGTCTTGATGCGGTGCTCGGCGATCGCCGCGACCAGGGCGCGGCGCTCGGCGGCGCGGTCGACGAAGATGCGTCCGTAGCGGGCCAGCGCCAGCAGGGTCAGGTTGGGGGTCAGGGGCTTGTCGACCAGCAGGCCCTTGCCCTTGCGATCCTCGGTCAGGTAGGCGATGCCGGCGGCGACAGCCTGGTCGATGGTGCGGATCGGCTCGGCGACGCCCGTTGCGCGGACCTCGCCCGCGGTGCGGCGGCGCAGGCCCACGAGGCCTTCCATCAGTTCGGTGCGGCCGGCCCCGACCAGCCCGGCGAAGCCGAGGATCTCGCCGCGACGCAGGGTGAACGAGGCGTCGCGGACCCAGCCGGGAATGCTCAGGTGGTCGACCGCGAGGACGGTCGGCGCGTCGTCGGGCGGGGGCAGCCGCGGCGGGTACATGTCGGAGATCTCGCGGCCGACCATCAGCCGGGCGATGTCGTCGGGCGAGAGTTCGGCGGTCGGCCGGGTCTCGACCCAACGGCCGTCGCGCAGCACGGTGACGCGATCGGAGATCGCCTTCACCTCGGTCAGCTTGTGGGAGATGTAGGCGACGCCGACCCCTTGGGCGGTCAGGCGGCGGATCAGGCGGAACAGGATCTCGGTCTCGGCGCCGGTCAGCACCGCGGTCGGTTCGTCCATGATCAGCACGCGGACGTCGCGCGACACCGCCTTGGCGATCTCGACCATCTGCTTTTCGGACACCGACAGGCCGCCGACCCGGGCGTCGGGATCGACCGGGCATTCGAGCTCGGCGAGCACCTTGCGGGTGCCCTCGCGCATGGTGGCGCGGTCGAGGAAACCGTGGCGGACGACTTCGCGGCCGAGATAGATGTTCTCCTCGACGGTCATCGTCTCGGCGAGAGAAAACTCCTGGTGGATCATGACGATGCCGAGGCGCTCGGCGTCGCCGCTGTCGCGCAGCACGGTCGCCGCGCCGTCGACCTCGACGGTGCCGGCGGAGGCCGGCTGGTAGCCGCCGAGGATCTTCATCAGGGTCGACTTGCCGGCGCCGTTCTCGCCCATCAGGGCATGGATCTCGCCGCGACGGATCGCGAAATCGACCCCGAACAGCACCTGGACCTGGCCGAAGCTCTTGGAGATCGCGCGTCCGGCCAGAACGACGTCAGGCATGCGGTCGTCTCCACGGCAGATCCACGGCGTCCCGACGCGCCGCGAGCGGAGCGGGGACGAGGGAGACCGCGGCGAGGCGCGGTCCGGCGGCGGTGACGTCCCGTCCGCGGGGCGCCGATCGACAGGGTCGTGAGGAGGGGGTGCGCCGGTTCCTGGTGGCGAGCGGCGAACGACGGCGGTCCGGGCTCGGGGCACCGGTGCGACGTGGTTCCGCAGGCCGTGCGACGGCGACGAGCGGCGGCGTGACACCCTCCCTGGGTTTCCTTGGCGGCCGCCCCTTCAGCGAGGCGTGCCGATTTCTTTATTTCGTGTCACAAATTAAAGCTGTCACTGCCGCCTTTGATTGTCAAGGGAAAAGGCGTAGGTTACTGGGGGTCTCGCAGCGCCGGAGTCCGGAGCATTTCCGGGTGCATCGCGGCGGGTCCGGTGGGGCCGCGCGCGTCCGACGTCCTCCTTACAGGCGCCGAGGCCGACATTTAAAGTGCAGGATCAAAAAAAAGGCACGTCAACGCCCGTCAGCCGGAGACGTCCGCGATGAAGACCGCCGATCCTGAATTGATGCGGGCCATCAATCGCTTCCACGTGGTCGACGCGATCCGCCGGTTCGGGCCGATCGCCCGGGTCGAGATCTGCGAGCGCACCGAGCTCAGCCCGACCACGGTCTCGGCGATCACCGCCGCGCTGATCGACGATCGGCTGATCATGCCGATCGCCATCGGCGGGGTGCGCGACGAGACCGCGCGCGGCCGGCCGCGGGTGCAGCTGACGCTCAATCCCGATGCGGCCTATGTGGTCGGGGTCAAGCTCGCCCCCGATCAGATCACCGTGGCGACCACCAATTTCCGCGCCGACGTGTTGGAGAGCCTGACCGTGCCGGTGCGGCTCGCGCGTCAATCGGCGGCGGTGATCGCCGATCTGGTCGAGGACGGGGTGCGCCGCTCGGTCGCCGACGCCGGGCTGACCATGGCCCAGGTCGCCGGGGTCTGCGTCGGGCTGCCGGGGATCGTCGCCCGCGACGCCGGGGTGTGTCGGCGCAGCCCGATCTTCGGCGAGCGCGACGTGCCCTTCGCGGCGGCGCTGGCGGCGCGTCTGGCGGTGCCGGTGACCCTCGACAACGACGTCAACCTGGTCACCCTCGCCGAGCACTGGTTCGGCCGCGGCCGCGGCCTCGACGACTTCCTGGTGGTGTCGGTGGAACAGTCGCTGGGCCTCGGGATCATCCATCGCGGCGAGGTGTTCCGCGCCCCCAACGGGCTCGGGCCGGATCTCGGCGACCTCCTGGTCCGGACCCCGACCGGCGCCGACGTGCGGCTCGGCGAGGTCGCTTCGGGCGCGGCGATCCTGGCCGAGATCGCGGCGCGCTCGGAGCCGGAGCGGGCCGAGCTGTTGACCGGATCGGGGCGCGGCATCATCGTGGCCCGCGACCTCGCGGAAGCCGGAGATGCCGACGTGACGGCGGTGCTGGCGCAGGCCGGCGTCGCGCTCGGGCTGGTGGTGGCCAATCTGATCGCCCTGTTCGCGCCGCCGCGGATCATCCTGGTCGGGGCGGTGGTCGACTTCGGGCCGCCGTTCCTCGGGCCCTTGACCCGGACGGTCGAGGCCTGGACGCCGGGCGGGCTCGGCGACGTCACCGAGATCGTCCACCAGCGCTGGGGCGACGACATCTGGGCGCGCGGCGCGGCGGCGATGACGCTGCGCAATCTCTACGGGTCGCCCTGGAACACCACGGGACCGGTCACACGCCGGCCGCCGCGATGAACCGATCGCCGGCGGATCGCCAACAAGGGGAGTACACCATGCGCGAGGCGCTCATCGTCTGGGGCGGTTGGGCCGGCCATCAGCCGGAGGAATGCGCCCGCCTCGTCGCGCAGCGGCTCGAGGCGGAAGGCTTCAAGGTCTATGTCGAGGACACCACCGAGGCCTTCGCCGACCCGGCGATCCGCGACATGAGCCTGATCGTGCCGATGTGCACGATGTGGCGGATCGAGAAGGAGGAACTCGACAATCTGGTCGGCGCGGTGGTCGGCGGGGTCGGGCTCGGCGGGTTCCACGGCGGCATGGGCGACGGGTTCCGCGAGAGCATCGAGTACCAGTTCATGTGCGGCGGTCAGTTGGTCGCCCATCCCGGCGACATGATCGACTACCGGGTGACGATCACCCGCCCGGACGATCCGATCATGGCCGGGCTCGGCGATTTCGATCACCATTCCGAGCAGTATTACATGCACGTCGATCCGGCGGTGGAGGTGCTGGCGACCACCACATTCTCGGGCGCCCACGCGCCGTGGACCAAGGGCGTCGTGATGCCGGTGGTGTGGAAGAAGCGTCACGGCGCGGGCCGGGTGTTCTATTCCTCGCTCGGTCACGACGCCGGCGAGTTGGAGCGGCCGGAGGTGCGGACGATCCTGACCCGCGGGCTGCTGTGGGCGGCGCGCTGACGGCGCGCGACCTTCGCGAGAGACGACGAGGGCCCCGAACGGGGCCCTCGCGCTGTTCGGACGGACGATCGGTCACTGGATGAACCACAGGCACCCGATCGCCACGACGTTGCCGACCAGGAACAGCAGCACCGAGAAGCCGATCAGGTCGCGCAGGCCGACCTTGGCGATGGCCAGCACCGGCAGGGCCCAGAACGGGCAGACGATGTTCCAGATGCTCTCGCCCCAGGCGACGCCCATGGCGACCTTCCACGGCTCGACCCCGAGCTTGGCGGCGGCGGGCAGCATGAAGGGGGCCTGGACCACCCAGTGGCCGCCGGCCGACGGCACGAAGATCGAGATCACCACCGACGACAGGTAGCAGTAGATCTGGAAGGTGCTCGCCGTCGACAGGCTGAGCAGCCAGTCGGAGATGATGAACACCAGACCCGAGCCCTTCATGATGCCCATGATGCCGGCATAGAAGGGGAACTGCAGGATGATGCCGCCGCAGCTCAGCGCCCCCTTGGTCACCGCCTTGGTGTAGCCGAGCAGCGAGCCGTGGGCGATGATCCCGAGGATCAGGAACAGCATGATCAGGATGTTGAGGTTGATCCCCTTTTCCCAGATCTGCATGGCGAGATAGGCGAGGCCGAACAGGCCGAGCGACCATTTGAGGATAACGCTGTCGTCGAGCCTGTCGGCGAGGGTGTTGCTGGTGCGCGGCGTCTCGCGGATCGCCTCTTCCTCCTCGAACACCGAGGGGTCGACCAGCACCATGTTCTCCTTCTTGGGGAACAGCAGGGTGCAGGCGAGCGGGATGATGATCGCCAGCAGGATGGTGAGAGTCAGCGACTGGGCGCCGAAGATGGTCTGCGACAGCGGGACGAGGCCGATCTCCTTCTCCAGGAAGTGACCCTTGGTGGAGATCAGCAGCGGGATCGACGCCGACAGACCGCCGTGGGTGATGATGATGCCGGAGAAGGCGGCGGTGACGATCAGGCGGAAGTCGACGTCCGCATGATGCTTGCCGGCCTCCTTGGCCAGCAGCGCGCCGGCGATCAGGCCGAGGCCCCAGTTGAGGTAGTAGAGGACCATCGACACCAGGGCGATGAACAGCACGGTCTGCACCGGCGTCTTGGGGATCAGGACGATGCGCTTCAGGAACTCGTGCACCGGTCGCGAGACGGCGAGCGCATAGCCGGTGACCACCACCAGCGCCATCTGCATGGCGAAGGACAGGATGTCGAAGAAGCTCTGTCCCCAGTAGTTGATGATCTGGACCGGCGAGGTGTGGGTGATGCCGAGGGCCATCGCCACCACCACCAGCGTGATCAGCCAGGCGATGGTGAAGGGATCGGGCAGGTATTTCTGCATCAGATTGACGAAGAACATCAGGAGCTTGTTGATCATCGGTTCCTCCCGACGCGGACCGCGCGTGGCGCTGGTCGCGTCCTTTGGTGGGTTTCTCGTTGTCGGGGGATCGTCAGACGTAGAAGGCGGAGGCCTTCAACTGGTGGATCAGCTTGCGCATGAACTTGCGGCGCACCGCCGCGGCCTCCTCGGGGGGATAGCGGAAGAAGCCCTCGCCGGACTTCAGTCCGAGCTTGCCCTCGGCCACGGCGGTCCGCAGAACGGGATTGGCCTCCTTGGAATTGTCCATGTCCTTCAGGAGGTTGTCCCCGACCACACACCAGATGTCGAGACCGCCGAAGTCGGCCACCTCGAGCTGGCCGGTGGTGGCGTAGCGGAAGGCGGGGCCGAACTTCAGGGCCTTGTCGATGTCGGCGGGCGAGGCGATGCCGCGCTCGATCAACGAGAACACCTCGCGGGCGACCCCCTGCTGGATGCGGTTGGCGACGAGGCCGGGCACGTCCTTGAGGACCTTGACGGTCTGCTTGCCGACGCGGCCGTAGAGCGCCTCGACCTCGGCATAGAGCTCGGCCGACATGTTGCCGAAGAACGACAGTTCGACGATCGGCATCAGGTGGCCGGGGTTGTACCAGTGGCAGACCATGAAGCGGCTCTTGCGCTCGGGCCCGAACACCGTGGCCATCGCCTCGAGCGGCAGGCTCGAGGTGTTGGAGGCGATGATCGCGTGGGCCGGGGCGAGGGCGTCGAGGCGGGCGAGCAGGTCGTGCTTCAGCTCGATCTTCTCCGGCGCGGCTTCGATCACGTAGTCGCAGTTGGCGACGGTGGCGGCGAGGTCGGTCGAAGTGGCGATGCGGGCGAGCGTCGCGGCGACCCGATCAGGGGCGATGTAGGCCTCGTCGGCGAGCAGTTGCAACTCGTCGGCGATCAGGGCGCGGGCCTTGGCCAGCGCTTCGTCGTTCACGTCGTAGAGGCGGACGTCGAGGCCGGCGAGGGCGAAGGATTCGGCGATGCCGTGACCCATGGTCCCGGCGCCGATGACGGCGATGGTCTGGATCACGACGCGGCCCCCTTCAGCGACAGGATCGACCGGGCGTCGGCGGGGGTGGCCGGCTCGTTGTTGGCTTCGCGGATCAGGCGGGCGGCGCGGGCGACGAATTCGGCGTTGTTGGCGGCCAGACGACCCTTGGCGTAGAAGACGTTGTCCTCCATGCCGACCCGGACGTGACCGCCGAGGCCGATGGTGGCGAACAGGATCGGCAGATGCGCCGCGCCGATGCCGAAGGCCGACCAGATCGCGTCCGGCGGCAGCAGGCTCTTCAGATAGACCAGGTTCTCGACGGTGGCGGCGGTGCCGCCGGGCGCGCCGAGCACGAACTGGAACCAGCCCGGGGCCTTGATCACGCCCTGCTTCATGTAATAGGCGGCGTTGTAATACATGCCGGCGTCGAAGACCTCGATCTCCGGGCGGATGCCGTGCTCGACCATCGTCCGCCCGAGCTTCTCGAGAAACAGCGGATGATTGACGAACAGGGTCGAGTGACCCCAGTTCATCGTGCCGGCGTCATAGGAGGCGAGCTCCGGCTCGATCTCGATGATGTGCGCCATGCGGGTCTCGTCGGTGGCGGCGAGGTCTCCCGAGGTGGTCAGGTTGAGGACGATGTCGCATTTCTCGCGGATGCGGCCGACGGTCTCGACGAAACGGGCCTTGTCCATGGTGCCCTTGCCCTGCGCGTCGCGCATGTGCAGATGGGCGATGGCGGCGCCCGCCTGCCAGCATTCGAAGACGTCGTCGGCGATCTCACGGGGGGTCAGGGGAACTGCCGGATTGTGCTCCTTGGTCGGGAACGCTCCGGTGGTGGCGACGGTGATGATGGTCCTGCTCATGGCGAACTCTCGCTCTTTCGTTTCCTACGCCAGGAAAAGAGCAAGTCGCGTGCCAGTAAAATTCGCTTGAATACGCTCGATTTTACGTGAACGTCCGATGACGGACGTCATCGCAATTCGAGGACCGGCGGTGAAAACGCGGCCGATGCGGCGGAATCGTCGCGATGACGAATTTCATCGGCCTGATGACGAACGTCATCGCAGATCCGGAGGCCGAGGCGCTTGGCCTTCTTGACGATGGTCGACTGATCGATGCCCAGCGCGGTGGCGGCGCGACGGGTCGAGCCGTGGCGTTCCAGGGCGCGGGCGATGGCGCGGCGCTCGAGGTCGTCGACCTGGGTCTTGAGGCTGCGGGCGTCGTCGCTCGGGTCGTCGCCGTCGCGGTCGAGGGCGAGGAGAGGGGCGAGCTGTTCGCGGCCGATGATCGCATAGGGGTCGGAGATCAGGACGATGCGTTCGACGACGTTCTGCAACTCGCGCACGTTGCCCGGCCACGGGTAGTGGGCGAGCAGGTCGAGGCCTTCGCGGCCGATGCGGATCGCCTTGCCGTATTTGCGGTTGTGGGCTTCGAAGCAGTGGCGGGCGAGGACCGCGACGTCGTCGGGGCGGTCGCGCAACGGCGGGATCTCGATCGGGAAGACGTTCAGGCGGTAATAGAGATCCTCGCGGAAACGGCCCTGCTGCAGCGAGCGGCGCAGGTCGCGGTTGGTGGCGGCGAGAATGCGGACGTCGATGCGGATCGGTTTCGAGCCACCGATCCGGGTCATCTCCTTGTGCTGGATGACCCGCAGCAGCTTGCCCTGGAGCTCCAGCGGCATGTCGCCGATCTCGTCGAGCAGGATCGAACCCTTGTCGGCGAGTTCGAACAGCCCGAGCTTGCCGCCCGGCGCGGCACCGGTGAAGGCGCCCTTCTCGTAACCGAACAGTTCGGCCTCCAGCAGGCCGGCCGGCAGGGCGGCGCAGTTGACCTTGACGAAGGGCTTGCCGCGGCGATTGCTGGTGGTGTGGATCTCGTTGGCGACCACTTCCTTGCCGACCCCGGTTTCGCCGGAGATCAGCACGGTGACGTCGAAGTCGGCGACGCGGCGCACCAGTTCCAGGACCTTGTCGATGGCGCTGCTGACTCCGACCAGATCGGCGCCCATCACCTGCTGGCGCAGGTGCTCGACCTCGCGCCGCGCCCGGATCTCGCCGGCCTCGACGGCGTGGATCTTCTCCTGGGTCGCCTCGAGTTCGATCTGCATCTCCAGGAGGTCGGTGATCTCGCGTTCGATCACCGCGACCAGCTTGATCTCGCCGTCGGCGCCGAAGATCGGGTTGCCGGTGATCAGCATCTTGGCGCCGTTGCGCCGGCTGAGCCCGACCGAATTGACCTGTTTCTTCAGCCGCAGAACTTCCGGCGTCACGGCGTTGGTGTAGAGGCCGTCGGCTTCCAGTTCCTGGACGGTGCGGCCGATCACCTCGGCGGCGTCGATGCCGGTGATGCGCTGATAGGACTTGTTGACGTAGAGGGTGCGGCCGGTGCCGTCGGCGACGTAGACGCCGTCGTAGAGGTGGTCGCCGATCTCCTCGAAGTCGAGGACGCGGTCGGCGGCGATGCTGACGCCCGGTCCCGGCTCGCTCGGACCGGGGGCGGCGTCGCCGAACGCATCGCGCGGCTTCTCGGCGATCAGCAGCCCGGGTCCTTCGGGCAGACCATCGAGGCCGGTGGGTCTCTTCGAGGTGACTGTCGTCGCTTCGTGCATCTTCGACGTCCGGACGGGGGCAGGACAGCCTACGCCGTTCCCGGCCGGCGACCAGTCGGGAGTAGCGCGTGGGGACCGGCCCGTAGGAACCGACCGGGCGGGCCGCCGGGGGGAAGAGTTTTGCAGGAAGAGGCCCGATGGCGCCGGGCTGTTCCGCTCTGCGACGATTCCGCGGCGAGATCGGAATGCCGTCACCGGGCGGAGGGGTTAGACTGCGGTCACCGCCCGCCCGTACCCGCTTGCCGCCGAGGACCCTGCCGATGCCGATCTCTCCCATCGTCCCGATCGAGACCGTGGCGGCGCGCCGCGGCGCCGACATCCTGCTCGAGATCCTGAAGAGCGAGGGCGTCGACTACATCTTCGGCAATCCCGGTACCACCGAGCTGCCGCTGATGGACGCCCTGCTGGAGACCCCGGAGATCGCCTACGTCCTGGCGCTGCAGGAGGCGAGCGCGGTGGCGATGGCCGACGGCTATGCCCAGGCGGCGCGCAAGCCGGGGTTCCTCAATCTCCACACCGCCGGCGGTCTCGGCCACGGGCTCGGCAATCTGCTCAACGCCTCGGTGTCGCAGACGCCGCTGGTGGTCACCGCCGGCCAGCAGGACTCGCGGCACACCATCACCGATCCGCTGCTGTTCGGCGACCTCGTCCAGATCGCGCGCCCGGCGGTCAAATGGGCGCAGGAAGTGGTCCACGCGGCGCAGTTGCCGGTGCTGATCCGCCGCGCCTTCAACGACGCCACCGCGGCGCCGAGCGGGCCGGTGTTCCTGTCGCTGCCGATGGACGTGATGGAGGAGATGAGCACGGTGGCGATCGACGAGCCGTCGTTCGTCGACCGGCGGGCGGTCGCCGGTTCGCTCGACGTGCTGGCGGCGCGGCTCGCGGCGATCCCGCCGGGGCGGGTGCTGATCATCGCCGGCGACGAGGTGCGGGCGAGCGACGCGGCGGCGGAAGTGGCGGCGGTCGCCGAGCTGCTCGGCGCGCCGGTCTATGGGGCGTCGTGGCCGTCGTGCATTCCCTTCCCGACCGCCCATCCCTTGTGGAGCGGCAACATGCCGACCAAGGCCAACGAGATCGCCACGCATCTTTCCGACTACGACGCGATCTTCGCGCTCGGCGGCAAGTCGCTGATCACCATCCTCTACAGCGAGGGGCGGCTGATTCCGGCGGGCTGCGCGGTGCTGCAGATCTCCTCCGACGTGCGCGATCTCGGCCGCACCTATCAGACGCCGCTGTCGCTGGTCGGCGACATCAAGGCGTCGCTCGCCGCCCTGATGCCGCTGCTCGCGGCGGCGACCGAGCCGAAGCGGGCGGCCCATGATGCGCTGATCGCGCGGTCGGCGGCCGATCGGGTGGCGCGGCGGACGCAGTGGAGCCGGCGGGCGGCGGACGAATGGGACGCGCCGGTGATCACGCCGCTGGTGGCGGCGCGCGAGACGGCTCGGGCGATCGGCCCGGACGTGGCGATCGTCGACGAAGCGATCGCCACCTACGTCCAGATGCGGGCCTTCCTGAACAGCCCGTCGCCGCGGCAGTATTCGTTCCTGCGTGGCGGCGCGCTCGGTTGGGGCATGCCGGCGGCGGTCGGCTGTTCGCTCGGGCTCGGGCGCGAGCCGGTGGTGTCGCTGGTCGGCGACGGCGCGGCGCTCTATTCGCCGCAGGCGCTGTGGACGGCGGCACACGAGCGGCTGCCGATCACCTTCGTGGTGATGAACAACCGCGAATACAACATCCTGAAGAACTTCATGAAGGGTCAGGCCGGCTATGCCTCGGCGCGGGCCAACCGCTTCATCGCCATGGAAGTTTCCGACCCGTGGGTCGATTTCCAGGCGCTCGCCCGATCGATGGGCGTGCCGGCGCGGCGGATCGAACGGCCGGGCGACATCGCCCCGGCGATCGAGGCGGGCATCGCCTCGCGAATGCCCAATCTGATCGAGATCGTGATCGCGCCGACCTGAGGCCGATGCCGGCTCACGAGGCGGCGACGCGGCCGGGATCGCGCACCGGCGCCACCGCCGCGGCGGCACCGTCGGCGAAGAACAGCCGCCAGCGGGTGGGCAGCAGCGACAGACGATCGCCGGCGGCGACGCGGGTCTCCGGCGGCACGTCGATCTCGACCGCCCGGCCGTCGCCGAGCGTCGTGTCGAGGCGGCGCGAGACGCCGTGACGGCGGGTGCCGGCGACCGTGGCGGCCAGCGCCCCGGGGGCGTCGGGCGCACCGATCGTCCAATGCTGCGGCCGCACGTAGAGGGTCGCGGCACCCTGGCCGAGGACCTCGACGGGGAGCGCGAGGCGCCGTCCGTCGACCACCACGCCGCCGTGCTCGACGGTGACCGGGATGCGGCTGGCGTCGCCGATGAAATCGAACACGAAGGGCGAGGCGGGGGCGTCGTAGATCTCGTCGGGGGTGCCGATCTGTTCGATGCGGCCCTTGTTGAGGACCACGACGCGATCGGCGAGCTCGAGCGCCTCGTCCTGGTCGTGGGTGACGAACACCGTGGTGTAGCCGGTGCGGTCGTGGATCTCGCGCAGCCACTTGCGCAGGTCCTTGCGGACCTGGGCGTCGAGGGCGCCGAAGGGCTCGTCGAGGAACAACACCCGCGGCTCGACGGCGAGGGCCCGGGCGAGGGCGACGCGCTGGCGCTGGCCGCCGGACAGTTGCGACGGGTAACGCCGGGCGAGATCGGGCAGTTGCACCAGATCGAGCAGTTCCTGGACGCGGCGGGCGATCTCGGCGCGGCTCGGCCGCTCGGCCTTCGGCCGCACGGTGAGACCGAAGGCGATGTTGTCGGCGACCGTCATGTGGCGGAACAGGGCGTAGTGCTGGAACACGAAGCCGACGCGGCGCTCGCGCACCGAGGTCGCCGAGGCGTCCTCGTCACCGAAGAACACCCGGCCCCAGGTCGGGGCCTCGAGGCCGGCGAGGATCCGCAACAAGGTGGTCTTGCCCGAGCCGGAGGGCCCGAGCAGCGCGAGCAGCTCGCCGGAGCGGATGTCGAGATCGACGCCGAACAGCGCGGGGAAGTCGCCGAAGTCCTTGGCGAGGTCGCGGATGCGGATCTCCATGGGGGGCTCCTTCAGTGACGACGGTTGGCGGCGAGTTCGTCGCCGAACCGCCATTCGAGGAAGGTTTTCAGGACCAGGGTGATCAGCGCCAGCCCGGCCAGGATCGAGGCCATCGCGAAGGCGCCGACGAAGTCGTATTCGTTGTAGAGGATCTCGACCTGCAGCGGCATGGTGTTGGTCAGGCCGCGGATGTGGCCGGAGACCACCGACACCGCCCCGAACTCGCCCATGGCGCGGGCGTTGCAGAGCAGCACGCCATAGAGCAGGCCCCATTTGATGTTGGGCAGGGTCACCCGGCGGAAGATCGTCCAGCCGGAGGCGCCGAGCGTCAGTGCCGCCTCTTCGTCGGCCGCGCCCTGCGCTTCCATCAGCGGGATCAACTCGCGGGCGACGAAGGGGAAGGTGACGAAGATCGTCGCCAGCACCAGGCCGGGGACGGCGAAGATCACCTTGAGCCCATGGGCGGCGAGGAACGGCCCGAACAGGCCTTGCGCGCCGAACAGCAGCACGAAGACCAGACCCGAGACCACCGGCGACACCGAGAACGGCAGATCGATCAGGGTGATCAGGAGGCTCTTGCCGGGAAAGTCGAACTTGGTGATCGCCCAGGAGGCGGCGACGCCGAACACCAGGTTGGCGGGCACCGAGATCACCGCGACCAGCAGGGTCAACTGGATCGAGGCGAGCGCATCGGGATCGCCGAAGCTCTTGAAATAGGCCCAGATTCCCTTGCGCAGGCCTTCGGTGAAGACCCCGGCGATCGGCAGCACCAGGACCAGGGCGAGGAACAGGCCGGCGATCGCCACCAGGGTCCAGCGCGCCACGACGGTCTCGCCGATCGGCGGCGGCACGGGCAGGGCGCGCGGGCGCGGCGGATCGAGCGGGAAGGTCTGATCGGTCGCCATCTCACGATCTCCGGTTGGCGTGGGCCTGGATCAGATTGATCACCAGGAGCAGCGAGAAGGAGATGGCGAGCATGACGCAGGCGATGCCGGTGGCGCCGACCCAGTCGAACTCCTCGAGTTTGATGACGATCAGCAGCGGCGCGATCTCGGTCAGATAGGGCATGTTGCCGGCGATGAAGACGATCGAGCCGTATTCGCCGACGCCGCGGGCGAAGGCCAGGGTGAAGCCGGTGAGGATCGACGGGACCAGGGGCGGGAGCAGCACCCGGAACACCGTGGTCAGCCGCGAGGCGCCGAGGGTGGCGGCCGCCTCCTCGACCTCGCGATCGAGATCGGCGAGCAGCGGCTGGACGGTGCGCACCACGAAGGGCAGCCCGACGAAGATCAGCGCCACCACCACGCCGAGGCGGGTATAGGCGACCTCGATGCCGAGGGGGGCGAGGAGGCCGCCGATCCAGCCGGTCTTGGCGAACAGGGCGGCCAGCGTGATGCCGGCCACCGCGGTCGGCAGGGCGAAGGGCAGATCGACGGCGGCGTCGATCAGGGCGCGGCCGGGGAAGCGGTAGCGGGTCAGCACCCAGGCGACCAGCACCCCGAAGACGGCGTTGACCAGCGCGGCGATCAGGGCGGCGCCGAAGGACAGTTCGAGGGCGGCCTGGACGCGAGCGTCCTGCAGCAGCTTGACGAAACCGCCGAAGCCGAGACCGGAGGCCTTGACCGCCAGGGCGACCAGCGGGAACAGCACGATCAGCGACAGCCAGACCACGGTCCAGCCCATCGCCAGACCGAAACCGGGCAACACGCCGTGGACGAGGCGACGGCGTCCTGCGCCTCCCCGCCCGCTGCTCGTGGCGATGCTCATGTCCGCTCCTCGTCGATGCCGTCGCGTCGGCCCGACGCGGTCGCCGGCCAGTCTCGCCCTTTTCCCGCCGAGGGAGAAGGGAAGCCGCCGCGCCGCGCCGCCGTCACGCCCCGCTCGGTCATCACTTCGGCTTGTAGAGCTGGTCGAAGGTGCCGCCGTCGCCGAAGTGGAAGGGCTGCGCCTTGGCCCAGCCGCCGAACACCGGATCGTCGATGGTCACCAGTTCGAGCTTGGGGAAGCGGTCGAGCAGCGCCTTGTCGACGCCGGCCGGTTCGGCCGGGCGATAGTGGTGCTTGGCGGCGAGCGTCTGGCCGGCCTTGGAATAGAGGAAGGCGAGATAGGCTTCGGCCTGTTTGCGCGTGCCCTTGGTGTCGACGTTGCCGTCGACCAGCGACACCGGCGGTTCGGCGAGGATCGAATAGGGCGGCACGACGATGTCGAACTTGTCGGCGCCGAATTCGTCGAACACCAGGTAAGCCTCGTTCTCCCAGGCGAGCAGCACGTCGCCCAAGCCGCGCTGGGCGAAGGTGGTGGTGGCGCCGCGGGCGCCGGTGTCGAGGACCGGCACATGCTTGAACAGGTCGGCGATATAGGCGCGGATCTTGGCGTCGTCGCCCTTGTATTCCTTGGCCGCCCAGGCCCAGGCGCCGAGGTAGTTCCAGCGTGCTCCGCCCGAGGTCTTGGGGTTCGGTGTGATCACCTCGACACCGGGCTTGATCAGATCGTCCCAGTTCTTGATACCCTTGGGATTGCCCTTCTTGACCAGGAACAGGATGGTCGAGGTGTAGGGCGAAGAATTGTGGGCGAGGCGCTTCTGCCAGTCGGCGGGGATCTTCTTGGTCTCGCGGGCGATGGCGTCGATGTCGGCGGCCAGCGCCAGGGTCACCACGTCGGCGTCGAGACCGTCGATCACCGAGCGCGCCTGCTTGCCCGAGCCGCCGTGCGAGGCCCGGATCACCACGGTCTCGCCGGTCGCGGCCTTCCACTCGGCGGCGAAGGCCTGATTGACGTCCTTGTAGAACTCGCGGGTCGGATCGTAGCTGACGTTGAGCAGAGCGGTATCGGCGCGGGCCAGCAGGGTCGTGCCGAGGATCGCGCCGAAGGCACCGGCGACCAGAGCGACGTCGCGCAGGCGGACGAACAGGGCCCGGCGCCCGGGACGGGCAGGGGCGGACGGGCGGGCGGCGGCCGACGGGGTCGACGTCATGACGGGCAAGCTCCTTGCTGGGTCGGTCAGTGGGCTTAACCTATAGAAACCATCGACTGGGTCCATTCCATAGTTTGTCGCGTCCGGGAAGTCGATACTCGAGAATGGCGTCGCGGAGGAACGCCTTACTCCCGGAAGCGGTCGGAGGCCGCTCGAACGATGAGTTCGTTGCGCGCGCGGCGGTCGCGCGGAACGCCGGCGAAGCCGCCCGGGGCGGTTGGGCGCAAGTTGCGCGACTTCGCCGGCGACTCTTCGTCACAGGTAGACGCGACCCGGAATGCGGCATCCGACGAAATGAAATTGCGCGCGAGCCCGACAATTTGGATGCGCCTGCCCCGGCGCGCGCCACCGCCGGTCTCTATGATGGCCCGATCGCTCGTCCGCGCTCGCCACCGCCCTCGCAACGCCTTCGGAGGAACCGCCTTGGTCCGAACCGTCCCCCGCCGTGCCCTGATCGCCGCCCTGTCGCTCGCCGTCGTCCTGCCGGGGATCGGCGGACGGGTCGCCGCCGCCGAACCGGTGATCGGGCGGGTCGGCACCATTCCGGTGATCGGGGCGGCGCCGATCTTCGTCGCCGACCGCGAGGGGCGGCTGGAGAAGGCCGGGCTGAAGCTCACCTACACCACCTTCGAATCCGGCCCCAACGCCATCCAGGCGCTGGCCTCGGGCACCATCGACATCTATGTCGCCGGCGTCGCGCCGCTCGCCGTGGCGCGCTCCAAGGGCATCGACATCCGGGTGGTGGCGGCGACCGCGGTGGCCGAGAACGTGTTCGTGGCCGGGCCGAAGCTCGCCGCCGAGTTCCGCGCGGGGGTGGCACCGGCCGCGGCTTTCGCCGCCTTCCGCAAGGCGACCGGCAAGGCGGCGCGGCTCGCCACCCAGCCGGCCGGCTCGGTGCCCAACACCACGCTGCAGCATTGGCTGTGGAAGGTCGCGGCGGTCGCCAAGGACGACGTCGAGGTGGTGCCGCTCGGCATCGACGCGACTCAGCAGGCGCTGCTCGCCGGCGCCGTCGACGGAGCGATCGTGCGCGAACCGGCGCTGACCATCGTGCGCGACCGCAATCCGGGCGTGAAGCTGATCGCCACCGGCGACGAATTGTTCCCCGGCCAGCCGGGAACCGTGGTGGCGGTGACCGGCGCCTTCCTGGAGAAAAACCCGCAAGCCGTGCAGACTCTGGTCGCGGGGCTGGTCGAGGCCGGCCGGCTGCTGACCGAGACCCCCGACGCGGCGGTGCCGTGGGTCGGCGCGGCGCTCGGCAAGGGCCTGGTCGATCCGGCGCTGATCGCCGCGGCGCTGAAGTCGCCGGCGACCCGGTTCCAGATCGATCCGCGGGCGATCGTCGCGCCGGCCCGGGCGATGCAGGCCTATCAGGTCGAACTCGGCTCGCTCGACAAGGAACTGCCCTTCGACGGGTTGTTCGAACCGCGCTTCTTCGAAGCGGTGAAGAAGTGAGCTCGTCGCCGCGGCTGCGCGGCGTCGCGCTGGCGGCGATCGGTCTCGTCGCCTTTCTCGCCCTGTGGGAAGCGGTGCCGCGGCTCGGGCTGGTCAATCCGGCGATGCTGCCGGGACCGAGCGCCGTGCCGGTGGCCTTCCTCAAGGAACTGCGCGCCGGCGTGTGGCCGGCGGCGGTGGCCTCCAGCCTCGGCCACTATGCCCTCGGGCTGGCGGTCGGCGCGGTGCTCGGGGTGGCGCTCGGCGTCGCCTGCGGGCTGTTGCCGGTGGTCGACGCCCTGACCTCCGGCGTGGTGCGGCTGCTCCGGCCGATCCCCGGCCTCGCCTGGGTGCCCTTCGCGATCATCTGGTTCGGCGTCGACCTGCGCGCCGCGGTGTTCATCATCGCCACGGGGGTGTTCTGGATCGTGTTCTTCGCGGCGCACGGCGCGGTGCGCGGGGTCGACCGCGATCTGATCGAGGTGGCGCAGGCCTTCGGCTATCGCTCGGCCTGGGCGCGGCTCGGCAAGATCGTGTTGCCGGCGGCCTCGCCGGGCATCCTGGTCGGACTCCGGACCGCCCTCGGTCAGGCCTGGATGGCGGTGGTGGCGGCCGAACTGTTCGGCGTGCCGGGGCTCGGGCAGCGCATGATGCAGGCCTCGAGCCTGCTCGCGACCGACGTGGTGGTGGTCTACATGCTGACCATGGCGGCGCTCTACGGCCTGTTCGACAGCGGTTTCGTGGCCCTGCAGGGATGGATGCTCAGATGGCGGGGGTGAACGGGACCGGCTCCGGCCCGGCGGCGATCGAGACCGGCCGGGATCGTGCGGCGATCGAGATCGCCGGGCTGACCCTCGCCTTCGGGCAGGACGAGAACCGCGTGACGGTGCTCGACCGACTCGATCTCACCGTCGCGGTGGGCGAGTTCGTGGCGGTGGTCGGTCCCTCCGGGGTCGGCAAGTCGACGCTGCTCAGGGTGATCGCCGGGCTCGCCCGGGCCGATGCCGGGGAGGTACGGGTCGCGGCGCGCGCCGACGGCGGGCCGCCGGTGGCGATGGTGTTCCAGGACGCGCGGTTGCTGCCGTGGCGACGGGTGATCGACAACGTCGCCTTCGGGCTCGAGCGGCTGCGGCTGCCGGCTGCGGAGCGGCGGCGGCGGGCGGCGGCGGCGCTCGATCTGGTCGGGCTCTCGACATTGGCAGCCCGCTGGCCGCGCGAATTGTCGGGCGGTCAGCGCCAGCGGGTGGCGCTCGCCCGGGCGCTGGCGGTCGAGCCGGACATCCTGCTGATGGACGAGCCGTTCTCGGCGCTCGACGCGGTCACCCGCGAGGGTCTGCAGGCGGAGCTGATCCGGATCCGCGCGGCGACCGGCAAGACCGTGGTGTTCGTCACCCACGACATCGAAGAGGCGACCTTCCTCGCCGATCGGGTGGTGGTGCTGGCCGGGTCGCCCGGTCGCATATCGGTCGAACGCCGGATCGACGAGCCGCATCCGCGCGTCCGCCGCAGTCGCGACCGCGCCGCGACCAACGACGCGTTGCGCTCCGATCTGGTCTCGGACGGCGAGGCGATCTGAGCGGCGCGAGTGTCGCGCCGCCGCACGTCGACGATCCTAGCGGCGGGTGTCCCGCCGCGTGGCGCCGCGTCACGGCATGAACTGGCCGCCGTCGACCTCGAGGATCTGGCCGGTGACGTAGCCGCTCGCCGCGTTGGAGGCGAGGTAGAGGAAGGTGCCGGCGCAGTCCTCGGCGCGGCCGAGCCGGCCCATCGGGATGCCGGCGGCGATCTTGGCCTTGGCCTCGGCATCCTTCTCGGCGTGGAAGGCGGTGTCGATGGTGCCCGGCGACAGGGTGTTGAAGCGGATGCGGTCGCGGCCGTGGGCATTGACCCAATTCTTCTGGACGTTGTGCAGCCAGGCCTTGGCGGCGCCGTAGAGGCCGCCGCCGGGACCGCCGCCGCGCCAACCGGCGATCGAGCCGACCAGGATCACGCCGGCCGGCTGGCCGCTGGCTTCCGCCGAGGCGGCGAGATGCGGCAACGCCGCCTTGGTCATCATCGTCGCCGAGCGGGCGTTGAGATCGATCACCGCGGCGAAGAAGGCGTCGTCGACCTCGTCGAGCGGCTTGCGGGCGACGAGGCCGCCGGCGTTGTTGATCAGCACGTCGAGGCCGCCGAAACGGGCGACGAACTCGGCGACCAGACGGCCGCAGGCGGCGGTGTCGGTGACGTCGGCTGTGAAGAAGGCGGCCTCGCCGCCGGCGGCGCGCATCGCCGCGAGGCGGGCGTCGAGGTCGGCGGGGGCGGTGCGCGCCGCCAGCCCGACCCGGGCACCCTGGGCGGCGAAGGCTTCCGCCGCGGCCAGGCCGATGCCGCGGCTGGCGCCGGTGATCAGGACGCGGCGGCCGCGCAGATCGTCGAACAAGGCCATGGGATGACACTCCTCGGGGCGCGGCCGTCGGAGGACGGCGCGGGCGCAGGCCCGACCTTCGGGGCGGGCGGTGGGACGACCTTCGTCTAGATCCGCGCCGGGTAGGGGTCAAGCGCACGCCGCCGATCGCCGCCGCCGGAGTGATCGCCCGAGGGTACGTTCGTTCCTTCGCGAACGACGGTCCGGCAGCGGCGCAACGAAGATGTCGTCTGCGCAAGGATCGGGCGAAGATGGTTCCGAAACCGGCACGATCTGCGAAACATTCGACCTCGACGCCGCGCGGGCTCGGGCGCAGGATCGCCGGACCTCGAACGCCGCCGCCGGCGTGGACCCGACACCCGTCGGCGCCGCGGTGCGTCGCGTGACGCCTTCATTCGGAGATTTTCGACATCATGCAGCGGACGAGCGGAGCGCGGCGAGACGCGGCGACGGCCTGGGCAACGGCATCGGCGCCGCGCCGCGCGGATCGGACCCCCTCGACCGGAGCGGTCCGATGAGCGGCGACGCAGCCGCCGGCGGCGCCACGATCCCGGATTTTCCGCCGTCGCTGTGGGCGGCGGTGACGCCGCCGCGGGCGGTCACCACGTCGCTCGCCGGCGAGGTGCGCGCCGACGTGGCGGTGATCGGCGCCGGCTTCACCGGGCTGACCACGGCGCTGCGCCTCGCCGAGCGCGGCCGGTCGGTGGTGATCGTCGAAGCGGCGGCGGTCGGTTGGGGCGCCTCGGGGCGCAACAACGGTCAGGTCATCCCGACCATGACCGGGGCCGAGCCCGACGCCATGGCGCGACGCTTCGGCGCGGTCGGCGAACGCTTCGCGCAGCTCGTCGCCGACAGCGCGCAAGGCCTGTTCGATCTGATCCGCGAGAAGGGCATCGCCTGTGAGGCGGTGCAGAACGGTTGGTTCCAGCCGGCGCATTCGCCCGGCCGGGTGAAATTGTCGGCGATGCGGGTCGAGGCCTGGGCGCGACGTGGCGCGCCGGTGCGGCTCCTCGACAAGGCCGAGACCGCGACGCTGATCGGCTCGACCGACTGGTACGGCGGCATGCTCAATGCCTCGGGCGGCCACGTCAATCCGCTGGCGTTGGCCCGCGGGCTCGCCGATGCGGCGGTGGCGGCCGGCGCCCGTCTCTACGAGGCGACGCCGGCGACCGGGATCGAACGCACGTCCGCCGGTTGGGTGGTCACGACGCCGCAGGGTCGGGTGATCGTCGATCAGGTGATGCTCGCCTCGAACGGCTACACCGATGCCTTCGTGCCCGATCTCCAGCCGCGCATCGCCCATTCGCTGGTGCCGGTGACCTCGTGGCAGATGGCGACCGCGCCACAGCCCGAAGCGATCCGCGCGACGGTTCTGCCCGGTCGGCAGGCGCTGTCCGACACCCACGGCGATCTGCGCTTCTTCCGCTGGGACGCGCGCGGGCGGCTGGTCACCGGCGGGGCGCTGATGGTCCCCTTCGACGGCGCGGCGCGGCTGCAGAAGCTGGTCGGCGAGCGCCTTGCGAAGATCTTCCCGCAGATGGGCGTGCCGACCTTCGACTACGTGTGGAACGGCCGCATCGGCATGACCGCCGATCGCATGCCGCGCTTCCATGCTGTCGCGCCGGGGCTGTGGGCGTGGTGCGCCTGCAACGGCCGCGGCGTCGCCCTGTCGGTGGCGCTCGGGCAGGTGTTCGCCGACGCGATCGCCGGCACGGCGCCGGCCGATCTGGCGGTGCCGTTGACCGCGGTGCGGCCTTTGCCGTTCCATGGCATCGGCACTCGGGTGGCGCCCCTGATGCTCGGCTGGTACCGCTTCAAGGACAGCCGCGAACTCGCCTGACCGTTCAACCGACTTCCCATCGACGAAGGACCCGTGATCCCATGTCCGAGACCACCGACGCCGGCCGTTTGGTTCCGATCGAATGGCTGCAGGGCGCCTTCACCATGCGGGCGGCGGCCTACGCCAACATGTTCGACGTGCTGCGCGAGGCCTTCGGCACCGAGCGCGCGGTCGAACTGGTCGGCGAGGCGACGCGGCGGATGGGCGTGACCATGGGGGCGAAGTTCGCCGACCTCGGTCCGGCCAATCTCGCCGGCCTCAAGGATCGCTTCCTCGGCGGCATTCCGGCCGGCGAGGTGATCTTCCAGCCGGAAATCCGGCAATGCGACGATGAGCGCCTGGAGATCAAGTTCCACCGCTGTCCGCTCAAGGAAGCGTGGCAGGCGATGGGGCGCTCCGACGAAGATCTCGAGCTCCTGTGCAAGGCCGGCGGCGCCATCGACGGTGGCCTGTTCAAGGCGGCGGGCTTCGTCTTCAAGGGCGAGACCTGGAAGCCCGGCGACGAGGGCTGTTGCCGGCTGATCGTCGAGCCCGGAGCACCGGCCTGAGCGGCGCTCCGCCTTCGGAACACCCGCATTCGTCGATCCCCGACCGATCCCTACGCCTTCGGCCGTGCGCGGCCTCGCCAGGAGACCCTACCCATGACCCTCATCCGTCGGACGTTCATCGGCCTCGCGCTGGCCGCCCCCGTCCTCTTCGTCGCCTCGGCCGACGCCGCCGATGCGATCCGCCTCGGCTACCAGCTGCCGCTGACCGGCAACACCGCCCAGTACGGCCAGGACTTCAAGACCGCCGCCGAGATCGCCCTCGACCGCTTCAACGCCTCGGGCCGACTGCCGGTCAAGGTCGAGATCGTCTATGAGGACAGCCGCTCGGACGCCAAGGAAGGCGTGGCGATCGCCCGCAAGTTCGTCGACGACGAGAAGATCGTCGGCGTGCTCGGCGACTTCACCTCGGGCGTGTCGATCGCCGCGGCCCAGGTCTACAAGGAGGCCGGCATGCCGCAGCTGTCGCAGACGGCGTCGCATCCCGACTTCACCAAGATCTCGGAATGGCAGTTCCGCAACATCACCACCCAGGCCGGCGAAGGTCCCTACAACGCCAACTGGATCCTGTCGAAGGGCTACAAGAAGGTCGCGGTGATCGCCGAGCAGACCGATTGGGGCCAGAGCGTCGTCCAGTATTTCGCCGCCGAACTCGCCGCCAAGGGCGGCACGGTGGTGTTCACCGAGTTCTTCAATCGCGGCCTGCCCGACTTCCGCGCGCTGATCACCAAGATCCAGCGCGACAAGCCCGATGCCATCTACACCGGCTTCTTCTACGAGGACGGGGCCAATTTCCTCAAGCAGGCCAAGCAGCTCGGCGTCACCACGCCGATCTTCTCGACGTCCGCCGCCCACAATCAGAAGATCGTCGAACTGGCCGGCGCCGATGCCGAAGGCCTGAGCCTGACCACCAACTTCCTGCCCAACAGCCCGCGCCCCGAGGTCAAGAACTTCGTCGACGCCTGGGTCAAGGCGCGCGGCGCCGAGCCGGGCCAGTTCCCGGCGCAGGCCTTCGACGCGGTCAACATCATGCTCGACGCGGTGGTGAAGACCTACCCGAAGACCACCCGCGCCTCGGTGCGCGAGGCGCTCGCCGCCACCAAGGACTTCCCCGGCGTGACCGGGCTGACCACCTTCGACGCCAATCGCGAGCCGCAGAAGCAGCTCTCCAAGGCGCGGGTGATCGGCGGCCAGTTCACCGCGGTCAGCGAGTGAGAGGGTTCGATCGGCCGGGGGGCGACGCCCGGCCGATCGCGCCACGACGACGTCCGGGGGCGTGAAGGGGCAGACGGTGTTCGATCCCTATTATCTGCAGCAATTGGCGATCGGTCTGTCGCAAGGGGTGATCTATGCCCTGATGGCGATCGGCTTCACGCTGATCTTCGGCGTGCTCAACGTCGTCAACTTCGCTCACGGCGAGATCTACACGCTCGGCGCCTTCGTCGGGCTCTTGGTAATCACTGCGCTCGCGCCGCCGCTGCTCGTGGTGGTACTGGTGGTGGCGGCGGTCGGAGCGGCCTTCGGCGTCGGGCTGGAGCGGATCGCCTTCAAGCCGTTCCGCCGCTTCTCCGACGAGGCCTCGCTGAAGTCGCGGGCGATGCGCGAATCGACGCTGATGTCGTCGCTCGCGGTGTCGATCGTGGCGCGCGAGGGCCTCGAACTGGCCTTCGGCTCGCAGATGCAGACCCTGCCTTTCGATCAGTTGATCAACAAACCGATCGCGCTGGGGCCGATCACCATCGTCACCGGCGACGTGATCATCTTCGCCGTCGCCGCGGTGATGCTGATCGGCCTGCAGTGGCTGCTCACCCGCACCCGAGTGGGGCTGGCCATCCGCGCCGTCTCGGCCAATCCGCTCGGGGCCAAATACGTCGGGATCGACACCGACCGGACGATCATCCTGACCTTCGCCATCGGCTCGATGATGGGGGCGGCGGCGGGCGTGCTGGTCGGGCTCTATTACGGGGCGATCTTCCCGGCGATGGGCTTCGTGCCGGGGATCAAGGCCTTCGTGGCGATGGTGATGGGCGGGCTGTCGTCGATTCCGGGCGCGGTGATCTGCGCGCTGCTGCTGGGGCTGTCGGAAGGCCTCGCCACCACCTTCATCTCCTCGAACTGGGCCGACATGGTCGCCTACGGCTTCCTGATCGTCACCCTGATCTTCTTCCCGCAGGGACTCTTCGGAGCGGGGAGGGAACGTGTCTGAGATCCGCCGCCTGATCCGTCCGGTGCCGATTCTCCTCGCGCTGGTGATCTTCGTCGCCGTGCCGCTCGGGCTCGCCCAGTTCGGCAAGGGCTATTTCTTCCAGATCGCCAATCTGGTGCTGATCTTCGCGCTGCTCGCTGCGTCGCTGCATCTGGTCGCCGGCGTCGCCGGGCTGCTGCACCTCGGCCACGCCGCCTTCTACGGCATCGGCGCCTATGTCGCGGCGCTGCTCGGCACCGAACTGAAGCTCGGCTTCCTGTGGGGCCTGCCGGCCGGGGGGCTCGCCGCGGCGGTGTTGGCGCTGATCGTGGCGCTGCCGACCATGCGGCTGGTGTCGATCTATTTCGCGGTGGCGACCCTGGCGATCGGCCAGATGATCCACACCGTGCTGCTCAACTGGGTGAGCCTCACCAAGGGGCCGAACGGCGTGCTGCTGTTCTCGGGCATCAAGCTGTTCGGCTGGGCGGCCAAGACGCCGGTGGCGATCTATTTCGTTGTGGCGGTGGTGGTCGCGGCGTCGATCTTCGCCATCCACCGGCTCGGGCATTCCTATTACGGCAATGCGCTGCGGTCGCTGCGCGAGGACGACCAGTGCGCCGACGCCATGGGCATCGATACGGTGCGGCTGAAGATCGAGGTGTTCACGCTGTCGGCCTTCTTCGCCGGCATCGCCGGGGCGCTGTGGGCCTATACCACCGGCTACGTCTCGCCGACCGATTTCAACTTCTCCAACTCGATCCTGGTGCTGGCGATGGTGGTGGTCGGCGGGCTCGGGTCGCTGCCCGGCGCGATCATCGGGGCCTTCCTGCTGATCCTGCTGCCCGAAGTGCTGCGCGGCTTCGGCGACGTGCGCAACGTGCTGGTCGGCCTCGTCATGTTCTTCTCGATCCTGTTCCTGCCGAAGGGCCTGTTCGGCGAAGTCTCGGCGCTGACCTTCGTGCGCCGCCATTTCGGCCGGAGTCAAAATCGCGTCCCGGGCGGGGAGGTCGGCTGGTGAGCGCGCTGATCGAGATCGACCATCTCACCCGACGGTTCGGCGGCCTGTTGGCGGTCGACGACGTCTCGACGGCGGTGGCGCCCGGCGAATTGGTCGGGCTGATCGGCCCGAACGGCGCCGGCAAGACCACGCTGTTCAACCTGATCTCCGGCTTCACGCCGCCGACCAGCGGCACGGTGCGCTTCAAGGGCGAGGCGATCCGCGGGCTCAAACCCCATCAGATCGCCGGCCGCGGTCTCTCCCGCACCTTCCAGAACCTGCGGATCTTCCCCAACATGTCGGTGTTCGACAACGTCTCGGTCGGCGCAGTCGGGGCGATGGGCCAGTCGGCCCTCGGGGCGGTGTTCGGCGGACGGCGACGGTCGGATGCGATCACCGCGCGGACCTTCGAGGCGCTCGAGCGCGTCGGGCTGACCGCGCAGGCCCACGAGTTGGCGGCGAACCTCTCCTATGGGCGGCGGAAATATCTGGAGATCGCCCGCGCCCTGGCGATGAAGCCGGATCTGCTGATCCTCGACGAACCGGCGGCCGGGCTCGACGATTCCGAGACCGCCGAGCTCGCCCGCTTCATCCGCACCCTCAACGGCGAGGGCCTGGCGATCATGCTGGTCGAGCACGACATGAACCTGGTCATGGGGATCTGTTCGCGGGTGGTGGTGCTGGCCTCGGGCCGCAAGATCGCCGATGCGGCGCCGGCCGAGGTGCGCGCCGATCCGGCGGTACTCGAAGCCTATCTGGGGGTCGAGGCATGAACCTGCTCGAGGTGCGCGGCGTCACCGTGACCATGGGCGTGCAGGAGATTCTGCACGGCGTCGACCTCGACGTGCCGGCGAACGGCATCGTCGCGGTGCTCGGCTCGAACGGCGTCGGCAAGACCACATTGATGCGGACCATCTCCGGGGTCTATCGCGCCAAGTCCGGGACCATCCGGCTGGCCGGCGAGGACATCACGGGATTGAAGAGCCACGCCATCGTGGCGCGCGGCCTGTCCCAGGCGCCGGAAGGGCGGCAGATCTTCGCGCCGATGTCGGTGCGCGAGAATCTGGTGATCGGCGGCGGTCGCCACGGGCTCGCCGAGCTCGACCGGGTGCTGGCGCTGTTCCCCAAGCTCGGCGAGAGGATGGGCCAGATCGCCGGCTCGCTGTCGGGCGGCGAGCAGCAGATGCTGTGCATCGCCCGCGCCCTGATGGCCAAGCCGAAGATCCTGCTGCTCGACGAGCCGTCGCTGGGGCTTGCCCCGAAGCTGGTCAAGACCATCTTCGATCTGGTCGCGGCGATCCGCGCCGAGGGGATCTCGATCCTGATCGTCGAGCAGAACGCCCGCGCCGCGCTGCGCATCGCCGACCGCGCGGCGGTGATGGAGGGCGGCCGCATCGGCCTCGAGGGTCCGGCGGCGACCATCGCCGAAGATCCGCGGGTGGTCGAAGCCTATCTCGGCGGCCATGGGACGGCCGCCTGACGCCAACCTGGGAGACGACCGTGGTGCAGCCGATCATCGAACGCCGCCGGATCGAAGCGGAAATCCTCAAACACGTCTACGACGTGCTGAGCGCCGGCCACGGCGAAGCGGTGGCGAAGGCGACGATCGACGCGGCGGTGTCGCGTTCGGCGGTGGCGCAAGGGGCGAAGTTCCGCGCCGAGCTCGGCCGTGACCCGGATCTCGCCGATTTCGCGGCGATCCTGCCGGCGTGGACCGCCAACGACGCGCTGGTGATCGAGGTGCACGAGGCGACTCCCGAGACCCTGTCGTTCGACGTCACCCGCTGCCGCTATGCCGAGATGTATCGCGACATGGGGCTCGGGGCGATCGGGCATCTGTTGTCGTGCAATCGTGACGGCGAATTCTGCACCGGCTACAATCCGGCGATGAAGCTCGAGCGCAGCGAGACGCTGATGCAGGGTGGCAAGCGCTGCGACTTCCGCTATCGGATGGAACCGACGGGCTGAGGGGTGGCAATCCTGCGATTTCCGGCGCGGTGGGACCGCGACGAGCAGCGGTCCGGACGCCGCGACGATCACCGATGCCGTTGGATCGACGAGCCTTTCCGCACCGTCCTCTCCCCCCTCGAGGGGGAGAGACAGAGAGGGGGGCAGGGCTTCTCCACTGCGACGACATCGAGGGACACGACCGCCGAGCCCCCCTCCCTGTCCCTCCCCCTCGAGGGGGGAGGGGACGAAGTGGATGGGGTGATCGGACCTCGAAGAGCCAACGCGCGGCAACGGCCGAGCCGTGATGATCCGAAGGTCATCGCCACAGGGTCCTCTCCCCCCTCGAGGGGGAGAGACAGGGAGGGGGGGGCAGGGCTTCTCCACTGCGACGACATCGAGGAACACGACGGCCGAGCCCCCCCTCCCTGTCCCTCCCCCTCGAGGGGGGAGGGGACGACATCACCGACCTCGGACCAGAACACGCCGGGGTGACGATCCCTTCCCCAACCCTCTTCGCCGCCGACCACCCAGCCACCCTTCCGGAGCCGCCATGACCGACACCTCGCCGACGCTCACCCCGAACGAGATCGAAGACGCCGTGGCCTGGCGCCATGCGCTCCATGCGGCGCCGGAACTGGCCTTCGAGGAACACGCCACCGCCGCCTTCGTCGCCGAGCGGCTGGCGTCGTTCGGGCTGGCGGTGCGAACCGGGATCGGCGGGACGGGCGTGGTCGGGACGCTGACCCGCGGCACGTCGCGACGGGCGATCGGGCTCAGGGCCGACATGGATGCGCTGCCGATCCAGGAGGCGACCGGCCTCGCCTACGCGTCCGGCGTGCCGGGCAAGATGCACGCCTGCGGCCACGACGGCCACACCGCGACCCTGCTCGCCGCGGCGCGGCGGCTGGCGCGCGATCCGGATCTCGACGGCACCGTCCATTTCGTGTTCCAGCCGGCCGAGGAGAACGAGGGCGGTGCCGAGCGGATGGTCACCGACGGGTTGTTCCGCGACTTTCCGGTCGAGGCGATCTTCGGCCTGCACAATTGGCCGGCGCTGCCGGTCGGGCAGGCGGGGCTCACCCTCGGCCCGATGATGGCGGCGTTCGGTGTCTTCGACATCACCGTGACCGGGCGCGGCGCGCACGGGGCGATGCCGCATCAGGGCGCCGATCCGGTCGCCGCCGCCTTCCAGATCGGTTCGGCGCTGCAGACCATCGTCGCCCGCAACGTCTCGCCGGTCGAGACCGCGGTGGTGTCGGTGACCACGGTGCACGGCGGCGACGCCTGGAACGTGATCCCCGACACCTGCCGGCTGACCGGGACGATCCGCTGGTTCGCCCCCGCCGTCGGCGATCTGATCGAGACGCGGATGCGGGCCATCGTCGGCGGGATCGCCGCGGCGATGGACTGCTCGGCGGAGATCCGCATCGAGCGGCGCTATCCGGCGACGATCAACGACGCAGCGGAAGCGCGCTTCGTCCAGGACGTGGTGCGCGGATTGGGATCGAGCCTGACCCTCGCCGAGGATCTGCAGCCGAGCATGGGGGCGGAGGACTTCGCCTTCATGCTGGCCGAACGGCCCGGCGCCTATGTGTGGATCGGCGCGGCGCGCGACGGCGCCAATCCGGGCCTGCATTCGCCGCGCTACGACTTCAACGATGCGGCGCTGCCGCTCGGCGCGGCGCTGTGGACGGCGCTGGCCAAGCGGCGGCTGGCGGCGTGAAGTCGCCCGCCGCCGCTCAGCCGAATCGCGCCGCGGCGGCGGTGGCGAAATGGCCGGCGGTGGCGGCGAGGCCGGAGAGGACCGTGCCCCAGGCGAGGTCGATCAGCGTCAGGGTGGTCGACCAGTGGCGCAGGGTCGCCTGGTTGGTGAGGTCGTAGGTGGCATAGGCGACGAAGCCGAGCACGGCGCCGTTGAGCGCCGCGGTGGTCCAGTCGCCGACCGCCAGACTCGGGCGGACGGCGAAGAACACCAGACCGCCGACGAAGATCGCGTAGAAGATCAAAGCCGGCAGCGGCAGGAAGTCGGGCCGCAGCAGATCGCCGAGGATCGGCCGATAGAGCACCTCGCCCATCCGCGACAGCCATACGAAGTCGATGGCGAGAAACGCCGCGAGGGTGGCGACATAGGCGATCAGCAGCGTCTTCATGGTGGTCTCCGGGAGGGGGCGTTCGGTCAGTTGGCCGCGGCGTTCTCGGTGCGGGTCCAGGCCATGTCGGCGCAGAGCAGGCCGGCGAGGACGCAGCCGCTGGTGGTCATGCGTCCTTCGGCGATTTCCAGCTTCATCTTGTAGCTGCGGTCGCGCTGCGGATCGAAGGCGGTGCCCGACCAGTGGGTGGCGTCGACCGGGGTGACGTTCATCACCAGCTTGTCGCCGACCTTCTCTTCGGGCGTGCCTTCCTTGATCCAGGTGTTGATGGCGCAGATCGCCGCGCCACAGGGTTCGATGCGGACCTTGGCGCGGCCGTCGCCGCGGGCCCACAGGCCGAGCGGCGAGGGGCCGGCGGCTTCGGCAGCGGTGCCGCCCAGGGTGAGGGCGAGGAGCAGCGGACCGGCGATGGACATCATCTTCATGGGTTCGTCTCCGGTGTGGCGCGCGGGCGAGATCAGCTCGCCGGCGCCGATTCGAGGGTGTAGAGGCCGACGTCGATCGCCGCCTCGCGGAACCCGGCCTCGCAATAGGCCAGGTAGTAGTCCCACAGCCGACGGAAGCGGTCGTCGAAGCCGAGCGGGGCGATCTCCGCCCAGGCGGCGTGGAAGCGCCGCCGCCACTCGGCCAGCGTCTCGGCATAGGACAGGCCGAAGTGTTCGACCGCGGTGAGGCGCAGGCCGGCCGCGGCGATCACCGTCGCCAGCGCCGTCTTCGAAGGCAGGAAGCCGCCGGGGAAGACGTGCTTCTGAATGAAGTCGGTATCCCGCCGATAAGTTTCATAGCGATCTTCGGCGATGGTGATGATCTGCAGCACGGCGCGCCCGCCGGGGGCGAGGCAGCGCTGCAGCGTGGCGAAATAGACCGGCCACCAGGCTTCGCCGACCGCCTCGAACATTTCGATCGAGACGATGCGGTCGAAGCGGCCGGTGACGTCGCGATAGTCCTGGAGGCGCAGGTCGACGCGGTCGGCGTGGCCGCGGGCTTCGACTACCGTGCGGGCATGGGCGAGCTGCGACGGCGACAGGGTCAGGCCGGTGACGCGGACGCCCTCGGTTTCGGCGAGATGGGCGGCGAGCGCGCCCCAGCCGCAGCCGATCTCCAGCACGTCGTCGCCGGGGGCGAGGCCGAGCAGTTCACCGATGCGGGCGAGCTTGCGGGCCTGGGCGCCCTCGAGGCTGGTCACGCCGGCGTCCCACAGGCCGGACGAGTACAGCATCGAACCGTCGAGCCAGCGGCGGTAGAAGTCGTTGCCGAGGTCGTAGTGGGCCTCGATGTTGCGGCGGCTGCCGCGCCGCGAATTGCCGTTGAGGACGTGGCGCAGGCGGTCGAGGCTGCGCAGCAGCACCGAGCCGCGGATCGCCTTGGCCAGCACCTCGGTGTTGCGGGCGGCGAAGCGGATCACCGAGACGAGGTCGGGGCTGGTCCAGTCGCCGTCGATCCAGGCCTCGGCGAAGCCGATGTCGCCGCCGGTGATCAGCCGCCGCAAGGTGCGCCAGCGGTGGAGAACCAGCGTCGCCTCGGGGCCGGGCTCGCTGCCGATCCGCTCCAGGGCGCGGCCGTCGGGCAGAACCACGCGCAGCCGACCGTAGCGCGGCCGCGACAGCAGGCGGTCGAGCAGGCGGACGCGCAGGCCCGACAGCGAGGCGCGGGCGGCGTCGGCGACGTCGGCGACGGCGGGCGTGCGCGAAGTCTCGTCGGGGTGACTCATGGGGCGTGAACCTCTCGGGAACGGAACTCGGGAGAAACCAGGGTGACGGGCTCGGTCGGGGCGGCGGGACGCGGCCGCAGACGCAGACCCTTCACGAACAGACGCAGCGCCTGCCAATGGATCGCAGCGACCACGCCGAGCGCCTGGAACGGCATCGCCAGGGCGGCGGCGAGGAGGGCGCGGTCGGAGAGTTCGACCCGGCGGGCGAGATGGCGGGCGGTGAACAGCGGGCCCTCGGCGTCGGCGAGCTCGATCACCACCGACAGGGTGGTGCCGGGCGGGCGCACTCGGAAGGCATAGGTGAGATCCATGTCCATGAACGGCGAGACATAGAAGCGCTTGTCGCAGTGCTGGCGGATCTCGCCGTCGTCGAGGCCTTCGACCGGGATCATGTAGGCGTGGCGCTCGCCGAAGGTGTTGTCGACCTCCCACAGGATCGCCGCCAGCGACTCGTCGCGGCGGTGGCAGAAGAACACCGACAGCGGATTGAAGGCCCAGCCGAGCACGCGCGGCATGGTCAGGACGCGGATCGGCCCGCCGTCCGGCACGACGCCCACCGCGGTCATCGCCGCCTCGATCTGGACGCGCAACGGGCGACCCGAGCGGTCGCCGCGATCGGCGGGCTGGAAGGAAAAGAGGTTGAACCGGCCGACCGAGAACAGGCGGAGCCGCCGATCGAGCGCCTCGAGCTCGTCGAGGTCGATCAGCATCGAGACGATGCGATAGGCGAGGCGGTGCTCGTGGGGACGTCGGCGCAGGTGGGTGACTTGGCCCGGAAAGAGGGCCGAGGCGAGGGGAGGGGTCACGCGACGTCCTCCGTGCGCGGCGTCGCGTCGGGGCGGGCGACCGGGCGGCGGGCGATGCGGGCACTATCGTCGGCGACCTGCCACGGGCGCGGGTGACCGCCGAGATCCTCGGCCACCGCCAGGCCGGCCTGGAGGCCGTCCTCGTGGAAGCCGGCGCCGAAATGGGCGCCGCAGAACCAGGTGTTGCGCACCCCCTGCAGCGACCACAGCTCGGCCTGGGCGCGGCCGGTGGTGACGTCGAACAGCGGGTGGTCGTAGACCTCGCTGCGGATCACCGAGCCGGGCTGCGGCGGGCGCAGGGGATTGAGAGTGACGAACAGATCGGGCGCCGGCCCGAGCGGCTGGAGGCGGTTCATCCAATAGGTCACCGACAGGCGTCGGTCGCGGCCGCGGCCGGCGGAGAGATAGTTCCAGCTCGACCACGCGGCGCGGCGCTGGGGCATCAGGCTCGCGTCGGAATGCAGCACCGCGGTGTTGGCGGCGTAGCGGAAGGCGCCGAGCAGGCGGCGTTCGTCGGCGGAGGGGTCGCCGAGCAGCGCCAGGGCGCGATCGGCGTGGGTGGCGACGACGACGTGATCGAAGCGACGGGTGGTGCCGCCGGCATCGGTCACCGACACGCCGCGAGGGTCGCGGCGGATCGCCACCACCGGCGTCGCGGTGAGGATGCGGTCGGCGAAGGGGCGGATCAGGCGCTCGACGTAATTCCGGCTGCCACCGACCACGGTGCGCCACTGCGGCCGATTGGTCAGTTGCAGCAGGCCGTGGTTGTCGCAGAAGCGCACGAAGGCGGCGGCCGGATGGGCGCCGACGTCGATCGACGGGGTCGACCAGATCGCCGCGGCCATCGGATAGAGATGGTCCTCGCGGAAGGCGCGACCGTAGCCGCCGCGATCGAGATACTGGTCGAGCGTCATCTCGCCCATGGTCGGCAGATCGTGGCGGGCGCGGCGGTAGAAGCGCAGCAGATCGAAGATCATCGACCAGAAGCGCGGCCGCAGCAGGTTCGACGGCTGGGCGAACAGGCCGGCGAGATCCTTGCCGGCATATTCCAGGGTGCCGGCATCGAGCGACACCGCGAAGGACATGTCGGTCGCCGCGGTCTCGACGCCGAGGTGGTCGAACAGCGCGGTGAGATTGGGATAGCAGGGCTGGTTGTAGACGATGAAGCCGGTGTCGACGGCGATCGTGCGGCCGCCGGCTTCGATCTCTTGCGTGTGGGAATGGCCGCCGATCCGCGCCGCCGCCTCGTAGACGGTGACGGAATGATGCTGCGACAGGAGCCAGGCGGCGCCGAGGCCGGAAATGCCGGTGCCGATCACCGCCACGTCGAGAGGGCGATCCCCCTCGCTTCGAACCGTGCTGCCCATGTCGTCCATCCTCTGCTGCGGAATCGCCGAACTTCGGCGAGCGTGCCGGGAAGCCCCCGGGCGACCCGCTTCGCATCAACTACGTAAGCCGAGCCGATTGGGTTTCATGAATTCATCGTGTGGATGCAGAATGTTTGTCGATCGGGGGTCGAGGAAGGCCGTCGCGGCACGCCGAAGTGGCCTGCCGGCTGCGGAATTCGCCGATCACGAATATTCGGGGGGTCCGCCCGACTTTTTCGGCGCGCGGTCGAAACCGAAGAGGCCCCCACGCCGTCTGAGGTCCGGGGACAGGTCGTGCGGCCGCGCCGCGCGCTGCCCCGGAGGATACGTGCATGACTCTCCTGACCTCGGTCGCCCTCGCTCTCGGCGCGTCGCTGGCCATGGCCGCGGCCTGGGGCGTGCAGCGCCTCACCGGGCGCAGCGGCTGGATCGACACGATCTGGTCGGCGGCGGTGGGGCTCGGCGGGCTGGCGGCGGTGGCGCTCGCCGACGGCGGCGATCCCGGGCGGCGGGTGGCGGTCGGGGTGGTCGCCGCGGCGTGGTCGGTGCGGCTTGCGCTGCACATCGGCGCGCGCACCCGTGGCAGCGGTGAGGATCCCCGCTACGCCGCGCTGGCCGCCGAGTGGGGGCCGGCCTTTCCGCTGCGGCTGTTCCTGTTCCTCCAGGTCCAGGCGGCCTGCGCCTGGGTGCTGATCCTGGCGATCGCGCTTGCCGCGGCCGATCCGGCGCCGTTTCCGCGGCTCCTCGACGGGCTCGCCGGGCTGGTGGCGCTGGTCGCGCTGATCGGCGAGGCGATGGCCGACGCGCAGCTCGCCCGCTTCCGGCGCGACGGCGCATCCGGCGGGATCTGCGAGGTCGGCCTCTGGCGCTGGTCGCGCCATCCCAATTATTTCTTCGAATGGCTCGGGTGGTGCGCCTGGCCGCTCGCCGCGATCGACCCCATGGGTGGCCATCCCTGGGGCTGGGCGGCGCTGGCCGCACCGGTGCTGATGTATGTGCTGCTGGTCCATGCCTCGGGAATCCCGCCGCTCGAGGCGCACATGGCGGCGACCCGCGGCGAGGCCTTCCGGTCGCTGCAGCGGCGGGTCAACGCCTTCTTCCCCGGGCCGCGGCGCGCGGGGTGAGGCGGGCCGCCTTGTTGCCGTCGCAGGGCGATGGGATCTTGGGCCTTCGTCCCCGGGTTGCCGGGGCTCCCGCTTCCCCCGACGAAGGTGACCTCATGACCCGCCGACCCTCCGCCGCCGCCGCGACCGCCGCCCCGGCCGCGATCGCCGCGGCCGCCGATCTCGCTGCCGCCACGCCGGTCGCCGCCACCGGCCCGTTCGCCGAGCAACTCGCGGCCTACGACCGGGTGGCCCTGCTGCTGCAGGGCGGCGGCGCGCTCGGGGCCTATCACGTCGGGGTGTGGGAGGCGCTCGAGGACGCGGCGATCGAGCCGACCTGGATCTCCGGCGTGTCGATCGGGGCGATCAACGCGGCGATCATCGCCGGCAATCCGCCGGAGACGCGCCGCGAGAAGCTCGAAGCCTTCTGGGCGACGATCACCCGCGATCCCGGCATCGACCTGCTCGGTCCCTGGTCGGCCTTCCACCCGTTCCGGGCGCTGCAGAACCAGTGGAGCGCGCTCGGGGCGATGGCGCTGGGGCGACCCGGCTTCTTCGCCCCGCGGTCGATCAATCCGTGGCTGCTGCCGGCCGGAACCGACGGCTCCGACAGTTTCTACGACACCGCGCCCCTGGCGAAGACGCTGGCCGGGCTGATCGACTTCGACCGGCTCAACGACGGGCCGATGCGCTTCTCGGTCGGGGCGGTCGACGTGGAGAACGGCAATTTCGTGTGGTTCGACACCCGCGAGCCCGGTCCCGACGGGAAGCGGCGGCGGCTCGATCTGCGCCATGTGATGGCCAGCGGCGCCCTGCCGCCGGCGCTGCCGGCGGTGGAGATCGACGGGCGGCACTATTGGGACGGCGGCATCGTCTCCAACACGCCGCTCGAACATCTGCTCGATCAGGACGGCGACGTCAGTTCGCTGGTGTTCCAGGTCGACCTGTTCCCGGCCGAGGGCAAGAGGCCGCGGTCGATGGCCGAGGTGATGGCGCGTCAGAAGGACATCACCTATTCGAGCCGCACCCGGGCGGGGACCACCCGCTTCGCTCAGAAATACGGGTTGCAGCGGCAATTGCTGGCGGCGCTCGAGCGGATTCCCGCGGATCTGCGCACCGCCGAGGAACGCGCCCTGCTCGACGACCTGCGCCAGCCGGGGGTCGTCAACATCCTGCAGCTGGTCTACCGCACCCGCAATTGGGAGAGCGACAACAAGGATTACGAGTTCTCGGCCCGGTCGGCCCGCGATCACCGCGCGGCGGGGCGGCGCGATGCGGGCGCGCTGTTGGCGCGGCGCGAGTGGCTGGTGCCGCCCGATGCGGCGGCCGGGGTGGTGGTGCGCGATCTCCATCGCGACGGCCGGCGCTGACGAATCGGCGGCCGGCCCGCGCGCGCGGCGGAGCCGGTCCCGAAGGACCGGCTCGCAGGTCGTGTGGCGTCGATCAGGGGTTGCCGGCCTGGACGACGCGCAGGTTGTTGGTGGTGCCGGCCTGCCCGAAGGGGATGCCGGAACACACGACGATGTACTGGCTCGGCTCGGCGAGACCCTCGGCGAGGGCCGAACCGGCGGCGCGGCGGACCATCGCGTCGTAGGTGTCGGCGACTTCCGAGCGCAGCGAGTGGACGCCCCACAAGAGACGCATGCGGCGGGCGATGCGCTCGTCGGGGGTCAGCGCCAGGATCGGCAGCGGCGGCCGCTTGCGGGCGATGCGCGCGGCGGTGGCGCCGGACGAGGTGTAGGTGACGATCACCGGGGCGCCGATGGCTTCGGCGAGGTCGGCGGAGGCCGCGGCGATGGCGTGGGCCGGGGTGTGCTCGACGTCGGGCTCGGAGGCCTTGACGATCGAGCGGTAGAGCTTGTGGCTCTCGGTCGACTTGATGATGCGGTCCATCATCTCGACGGTCTCGATCGGGTAGAGGCCGGTCGCCGATTCGGCCGAGAGCATCACCGCGTCGGCGCCGTCGTAGATGGCGGTGGCGACGTCGGAGGCTTCGGCGCGGGTCGGGGTCGGCGCGGCGACCATCGAATCGAGCATCTGGGTGGCGACGATCACCGGCTTGACCGCATGGCGGCAGGCCCGCACCAGTTCCTTCTGGCGGCCGGGGACGTCCTCGTGGGGAATCTCGACGCCGAGATCGCCGCGGGCGACCATGATCGCGTCGGACAGCGCGATGATCTCGTCGATCGATTCCAGCGCCGAGGGCTTCTCGATCTTGGAGACCAGACCGGCGCGGTCGCCGATCAGGCTGCGCGCCTCGATCACGTCGGAGGGCTTCTGGACGAAGGACAGCGCCACCCAGTCGACGCCGAGCTCGAGCCCGAAGGCGAGGTCCTTGCGATCCTTGGCCGTGAGCGGCGACACGTCGAGCACGGTGCCCGGCAGGTTCACGCCCTTGCGGTTGGAGATGACGCCGCCGTTGATCACCTGGGCATCGATCGCCTTGTCGGACACGCCGGTGACGCGGACGCGGACGCGGCCGTCGTCGATCAGCAGGTCGTGGCCGGGGGAGACCGCGGCGAAGATCTCGGGATGAGCGAGCGGGATGGACATGGCTTCGCCGTCGGTGCCCTCGGGCACGAAGCGGATGCGCTCGCCGGCGGTGACGGTGATCTTGCCGTCGCGGATCGTGCCGACACGGATCTTCGGTCCCTGGAGGTCCTGGAGGATGCCGATCGGGCTGCCGATTTCGCGCTCGAGCGCGCGCAGGGCGGCAAAGACCTTGGCGTGGTCCTCATGGGTGCCGTGGCTGAAGTTGAGCCGGAAGGTGTCGACGCCCGCGAAATGCAGGGCCTTCAACATCTCGGGGGAACTACTGGCGGGGCCGACGGTGGCGACGATCTTGGCGCGGCGGTTGCGACGCATGTTCTACGAGTCCTCGTGGTTCGTCGCCGTCGGGCGTGGAGGGCGGATGACAGAGACGGCGCGTATGAAGTCGACGTCAGATGACGTCGGTCCGCGGACGGACGCGAACCCTATACCATCTATCTACGTCTAAGGGATAAGTGCGAAGATATGATAACCAGCCATGCATTCGGCGCACGTGTCATGATGCCGCGGGCGCGGGGCTCCGGCAAGCCTCTCGTCGTGCCGGAGCGGCGACCGTCCGTCGGCCCGTGACGCTGCCGTCGCCGCATCCGGTTTGAAAGGGATTGTGCGACGGCGCGTCCGGTGTCACGCACGGGGCCGAGCGCACGCGGTTTTCGATCGCGAGCGCCGCGACGGCGTTCGGGGGCGGACGGCACCGTCGATGCCCCCTCGAGCGCGCGTGCCGATCTCGGCGCGCCGCGGCACCAGAGCGACCTCCGGTCGCGGGAGACATCCATGAGCCTACATCCCTTCGGGACCCTCGACGACGGGACCGACATCCAGGAAATCCGCCTCCAAAATGCCGCCGGCGCGCGGGCCTCGATCCTGACCATCGGTGCGGTGCTGCGCGATCTGCAGATTCCGCGGGCCGACGGCAGCCTACAACGGGTGGTGCTCGGCTACGAGACGCTGGAGGGCTACAAGGCCAATCCGGCGCGGGTCGGGGCGACCGTCGGGCGCAACGCCAACCGCATCGCCGACGGCCGCTTCGAGCTCGACGGCAGGGCCTACGAGTTGCCGATCAACGGCGCCGGCAACGTCCATCTGCACGGCGGCCCGGTCGGCTTCGCGCTGAAGCCCTGGACGATCGTCGAGCACGGCGACAGCTTCGTGGTGCTGTCGCTGACGTCCGAGGACGGCGATCAGGGTTGGCCGGGCCGGGTGGCGGTGACCTGCCGCTACGATCTCCTGGAGCCGGCGACCCTGACCATCGCGATGAGCGGCACCACCGATGCGCCGACCATCCTCAATCTCACCAACCACTCCTACTTCACGCTGAACGACGCCGCCGACTGCCGCGACCACGTGCTCCACATTCCCTCGGAGTTCTACACCCCGGCCGCCGCCAATCTGATTCCGACCGGGGCGGTGGCGCCGGTGGCCGGAACCGCCTTCGATTTCCGCGAGCCGATCCGGATCGGCGACCGCGGTCCCGACTGCGACGTCAACTTCGTGATCGCCGGGCCGATCGGCGCGATGGTCCCTGCCGGCCGTCTGGCCTCGCCGGACCGCCGTCTGGCGGTCGACGTGGTGACCAATCAGGCGGGGCTGCTGATCTACACCGCCGGCGGCTTCAAGGCGACGGCGCCGGGCATCGACGGTCAGGTCCACGGGCCGCACACCGGCGTGTGTCTCGAGACCCAGGCCTTCGTCGACGCTCCGAACAAGCGGCACTTCCCGCCGACGGTGCTGCGTCCGGGCCAGACCTACGATCACCGCGTCGAGTACCGCTTCTCGCGGTCGTGAATCTCCGCGGGCGGCGATCCGTCGCCGCCCGTCTCCCTCACAGGCCGGCGAGGGTCTCCCAGCTCAGTTTGGCGAGCAGGGTCACGGCCAGGACCAGGAACAGCCGGCGGATCCAGACGTTGCCGCCGCGCATCACCAGACGCGCGCCGATCAGGCCGCCGAGCGCCGCCGCCAGTCCCATCGGGATGCCGAGCGGCCAGATCACCGCCCCGGCGGGGATCAGGAACACCAGGGCGGCACTGTCGCCGGCGAGATTGACCACCTTGGCGCAGGCGGTGGCGCGCAGGAAGTCGAAGCGGAACACCCGCACGAACAGGAACACCAGGAAACTGCCGGTGCCGGGGCCGAAGAAGCCGTCGTAGAAGCCGATCGCGAAGCCCAGGGCGATGCCCAGTGCCCGGTCGCGGGGCGTCGACGGCCGACCGCCGTCGACGGTGCCGAAGTTCGGGCGCAGCCAGGTGTAGACCAGCATCACCGCCAGGAGGACGATCACCAAGGGCCGCATCATCGACGGCGCGAAGGCGTAGACGGCGCGCGCGCCGAGGTAGGAGCCGACGAAGGCCGAGGCCGAAGCGATCGCCAGCAGGCGCCAGGGCAGGGCGAGGCGCAGGGCATATTGGCGCATGGCGCTGACATGCCCGAAGATCGACGACAGTTTGTCGGTGCCGAGCAGGGTCGCGGGCAGAGTGGTGGGCAGCACCGCGAACAGGCCGGGGACGGTGATCAGGCCGCCGCCGCCGACCGCGGCATTGACCGCACCGGCGGCGAAGGCCAGCGGCAACAGGATCAGATATTCGTGGAACATGGAACCTCGTCGGGCGCGAAGGCCAGCGGCAGACCGGGATCGGAACACCGGGCCGAGACTTCGGCCGCGGGGGCAGGACCCGGAGCGCCGCCACGCTCCGAGGACGGACGACACCGCCGTCCGCGCGGCGCCGGGCACCGCGATTCGCCCCGAGTGTGGCCCGGTGAAATTCTGGAATCAAACGATCGGATCTGCTGGATCCGATCATCGGGGGTGATCGTGCCGGCGGAGTGACACCCTTTGCGGCCGGTTTCGCTGCGGCGCGCGGCCGCGGCCACTCTTCGAAAACCGCCGTCCCCGTGATAGGAGAGGCGCGCCGACGGATGCTCCGAGGGAGCGGGCCGGCGGTTCGCGGCGGCCCGGGAGGGCGGCCGTCGCCCCCGCGCCGCCGCTGGTGGCCGGGCTCCACCGGGCGGTCGCCGCGCGCGACGCCGCCCCCGACGTCCGCTGACACAGGTTGCCGATGGCCCTTCCCGCGCTCCAGACGATCCTCGACGGGCACAACGTCGCCCTGATCCGGCGCCTCGTCGGCGAACAGGGACGACGCCACCGCACCGGCTACGTCGTCGCCGTCCTGTGCATGGTGGCGACCGCGGTGACCACGTCGCTGTCGGCGTGGATCATGAAGGACGTCATCAACGAGGTGTTCATCGGCAAGAACGGCAGCGCGGTGTTCCTGGTCGCCGGCGCGGTGATGGCGATCTACATGGTCAAGGGCGCCGCCACCTACGGCCAGCAGGTGGTGCTGTCGCGGATCGCCAACGCGATCATCGCCGACGTGCAGCGCCGGCTGTTCGGCCATCTGCTCGAGATGGACGTCGCCTATGTGCTGGCGCGCCACACCTCGGAATTCGTCGCGCGCCAATCGTTCATCGCCAATGCCTGCGGCACGATCCTCAACACCGTGGTGACGGCGATCGGCCGCGATCTCCTGTCGGTGATCGGCCTGCTGGTGGTGATGGTGATCCAGGATCCGATGCTGTCGGTGCTGGGGCTCGGGCTGATGCCGCTGTCGGTGTTCGGAGTCCAGAAGCTGGTCAAGCGCGCCAAGAAGGCGATGCTCGCCGGCTATTCCGGCGGCATGGCGGTGGTCGAGAACATCCAGGAGACCATCCTCGGCTTCCGGCAGGTCAAGGCCTTCGCGCTCGAGGACCACATGCGCGGCCGCGTCGATCGGGCGATCCTCGACGTCGAGCGCGCCGCCAACAAGCTCGCCAACGTCGGCGCCCGCACCTCGCCGATGATGGAGACGCTCGGCGGTCTGGCGGTGGCGGCGGTGATCCTCTACGGCGGTTGGCGGGTGACCTCGGCCGGGGCGACGCCGGGCACCTTCTTCTCGTTCATCACCGCGCTGCTGCTGATCTACGAACCGGCCAAGCGTCTCGCGCGGGTCCACGTCGATCTGTCGAGCAATCTGGTCGGGGTGAACATCTTCTACGACTTCATGGACGAGCCGGCGCGCGAACGCGACGAGGGCCCGCGCCCGCCGCTGGCGGTGGACGGCGGTCGGATCGAATTCCGCGACGTGCGCTTCGCCTATCGGCCGGAGGAGGAGGTGCTGAGGGGCCTCGACCTGACCGCGGAAGCGGGCAAGACGACGGCGCTGGTCGGCCCCTCGGGCGGCGGCAAGTCGACGATCCTGGCGTTGCTGTTGCGCTTCTGGGAGCCGAGCGCCGGCACCATCACCATCGACGGCCAGTCGATCGACGCGGTCGAGCGCCGGTCGCTGCGCCGGCACATCGCGCTGGTCAGCCAGGACGCCTTCCTGTTCAAGGGCACGGTGTTCGAGAACATCACCCTCGGCCGGCCCGGGGCGAGCCGCGACGAGGTGATCGCGGCGGCGCAAGCGGCGGCGGCCCACGACTTCATCACGGGTTTCCAGAACGGCTACGACACCGAGATCGGCGAGAACGGCACGCAGCTGTCGGGCGGCCAGCGCCAGCGTCTGGCGATCGCCCGGGCGATCCTCAAGGACGCGCCGATCCTGCTGCTCGACGAGGCCACCGCGGCGCTCGACACGGAAAGCGAGCAGGCGATCCAGAAGGCTCTCGACCGGCTGTCGCGCGGGCGCACCACCCTGGTGATCGCCCATCGTCTGCAGACCATCCAGCGCGCCGACACGATCTGCGTGATCGAGGGCGGCCGGGTGGTCGAATCGGGCCGGCACGACGAGCTCTTGGCCCTCGACGGTCGCTATCGCCGGCTGCACGACGTGCAGTTCGGGGGCGGCGAGGCTCACTGAGGCGAGACGTCGCTTCGGGCGGGCGGTCTAACGACCGCCTTCCGGTTACTTGCGATGCCGAAGCCCCATCGTCCCCTCCCCCCTTGTGGGGGAGGGACAGGGAGGGGGGTGAGCGGCGTCCGATCCTCGATGGGCGCACGAGGGGAGCGTCCGTGACCCCCCTCTCTGTCTCTCCCCCACAAGGGGGGAGAGGACCCTTTCAGGAGCGCCCGTCGAAGATCGGCGGTGCATCGCCGACCGATCTCGGCGCCCGACTTCCAGCCGTCATTTCTGCCGGAACGGACGACCCGCCCCCGCCTCATCTCTCAGTGGTTGAGGTTCTCCGCCGCGGCGGCGAGCGCCGATTCCGGGCGCAGGACCGCCGCCAGTTCGATGTACATGTTCTTCAGCGAATAGATCACCATGATGCCGCCGGTGATCGGCATGCACGCATAGAGCCAGGCTTTGGACATGGCGAAGGCGGTGGTCTGTTCCGTGGTCTGCATCGTCAGGTCGAGCGAGTACTTGAAGAAGATCGCGATGAAGATCAGCGAGCACGATTCGACCAGAAGCCGATAGACGAAGCGGGCGCGCACGCCGGGCAGGAACTTCGACAGCCAGTCGCCGATGCTGAAGTGGGCATGCCCCACCCACACCGCCGCGGCGCCGTAGAACACCAGCGCCCCGTAGAGCATCTCCAGGATCTCGTCGAACCAGTGCATCGACATCACGGGGAAGAAGCGCACGACGATGTTGAGCGTCAGGATCGCCGTGATCGCCGCGAACAGCACGATGCAGATCGTCTCGAGGACGAGCAGCAGGGCGCGGTCGAGGCGGGCGAGCAGCGCGAGGGCGGCGGTCATGGCACGGCTCCCATCATGAGGTTCGGCAGCCACAGGGCGATGCCCGGCACGAAGGCGCAGAGGATGGTCACCGCGAGAATGGCGATCAGATAGGGCAGGCATTCGGCGGCGAGTGGCCAGATGCCGACCTTGGCGAAACTCTCCACGGCGAACAGACACATGCCGACCGGCGGCGTGAGGTTGCCGATCATGATCAGGAGGGTCATCACGACTCCGAAGTTGACCATGTCGATGGAGAACAGCGGGCAGATCTTCATGAAGATCGGCAAGGTGATCAGGAAGATCGCATTGCCGTCGAGGAAGCAGCCGAGCACCAGCACGATGGCGATGACGATCCACAGGAAGTCCGACTGCGAGGTACCCATCGCGGTCAGCTGCATGATCATCTCGTCGGGGATGCGCTGGAAGATCGTGAACCAGCCGAAGAAGTTGGCGGTGGCGATGATGAACATCAGGCCGCAGGTCTGCTTCAGGGACACGAACAGGATCGGCGGCAGGTTGCGGATCTTCAGATCGCCATAGGCGAAGCCGAGCGCCGCGGCATAGAGCGCGGCGATCACCGAGGCTTCGGTCGCGGTGAAGAAGCCGGTGGTGATGCCGCCGATGATCAGCACCGGGGTCAGCAGCGGCCAGAAGGCGGCGCGGAAGGTGCGCAGGATCTCGCGGAAGCTCGCCTTTTCGTCCTTGGGCAGGCCGCGCGGGCCGGCCATCAGGCCGATGGCGATCATCATCGCAATCCCCATGGCGACCCCGGGGATGGCGCCGGCGAGGAACAGCCGGGCGACCGAGACGCTGGTGATCGCGCCATAGAGCACGAAGGGGATCGACGGCGGGATGACCGGGCCGATGGTCGAGGCGGAGGCGACGATCGCCGCCGAGATGGTCGGCTTGTAGCCGCCGTCGACCATCGCCTTGTGCTGGATCTGGCCGAGGCCGGCGGCGTCGGCGACCGCCGAACCGGACATGCCGGAGAAGATCATCGAGGACACCACCGCGACGTGACCGAGGCCGCCGGAGATGTGGCCGACCAGCGCCCGGGCGAAGCCGAAGATGCGCTGGGTGACGCCGCCGGTGTTCATCAGATTGCCGGCCAGGATGAAGAAGGGGATGGCCAGCAGGGTGAAGCCGGTGGTGCCGAAATACATGCGTTGCGGCAACATCGCCAGAAAGTCGACCTGGCCTTGGCCGACGAAGAAGATGACGGCGGTCAGGCCGATCGCCACGGCGATCGGCACGTCGAGCATCAGCATGGCGAGAAGAACGCCGAAGATCTCCAGTGTCAGCATGACGGAGGCACTCCCTGGGGGGACGGGCGGTCGCGGGCGGAACGCGCCCGTCGCGTCGCGGCGACGGCGACGAGGCGGGAACGGAGCCGCGCGGTCGGAGGGGACGGCCGCCGGAGGGTGCCTCGCGGCGCCGGCGGCCGGCCGACGGATCCGGCGAGACGGCCGCAGGGGCCGCCCGCCGGACGATCCGTCACTTGGCCGCGTCGACCATGGCCATGAAGCGGGCGAAGTTGTCGGCGCCGACGCGCGCCTTGACCTTCTCCCAGGCCGGCCCCATGGCGTCCTTCCACGGCTTCAGGTCGGGCTTGGCCACGACCATGCCCTTGGTCGCCTGGAGATCGGCGAGTTGCTTGTCCTCGTCGTCGCGCAGCAGCTTGCGGGCGAGCTTGGCCGAATTGGCGGATTCCTCGGCGAGGATCTGCTGCTGTTCGGGGGTCAGCTTGTCCCAGCTCTTCTTGTTGACCAGATGGACCATCGAACTATAGGTGTAGTTGACGATGGTCATGTACTTCTGGGTCTCGTAGAGCTTCAGCGCATAGATCGTGCCGATCGGGTTCTCCTGACCGTCGACCACGCCCTGCTTCATCGCCATCACCAGTTCGGCGAAGGCGATGGTGACGGCATTGCCGCCGGCCGCCTCGACGAAGGCCTGATAGGCGAAGGCCGGCGGGGTGCGGATCTTCATGCCCTTCATGTCGGCCGGGGTGTTGACCGGCTGCTTGGAATTGGTCAACTGGCGGAAGCCCCATTCCCAATCCGACAGATGCACCAGATTCTTCTTGGCCAGTTCCGGATCGGCCCAGGCCTTGAACGGGCCGTCGATGACCTTGTCGGCGGTGGCGTAGTCCTTGAACGCGAAGGGCGTCGAGATGACGTCGTAGAACGGCAGATGCTTGGCGATCTGATCCTGTCCCGACAGGCTCATGTCGACGGCGCCGAGCAGGACCTGTTCGAGCACTTCCGGCGGCGAGCCGAGCGCGTTGTTGCCGAACAGGTTGATCTTGACCGCACCGGCGGTGCGCTTCTCGACGTTGTCCTTGAACTGTTTGGCGGCGACATCGCAGGGATGGCCGTCGGCGGCGAAGTGGCCGAGCTTCAGATCGACCGCGCCCGCCGCGCAGGTCGAACCGAGCATCATCGCCACCAGAATTGCGAGCGTCCTCATCCTACCCTCTTGTGTTGGGTGCCTGTGCCGGCACCTGCCCCGTCCGCGCGTGTCTCCGCCCGGACGCCACAGATTTGACGCCGTTCCCGAGCGGACGCAAGTCGGTAGGAGGAACGAGGCAGCGCCGCGGCGGCGGCGGATTCCGCCGATTTCGGGCGGTCCGCGACGGGGTGCGACGTCGAGGTATGGTAGGCGTGCCGAGCAATGGCCCTGCCGTCGAGGAACCGAAGTGTCCGGTTGAAATTGAGCGGGCTTTCGGCAACATCGTGCCGGTCGATCCGGCCGGCCGTTCCTGGCGCGGACGGCGTGTCTTCCTCCCGGGATCTTCGGAGTTCCAGATGCCTGATCGTGACATCGAGACCGAACGCGACATCTTCGCCCGACGTCAGGCGGAGATGACCGCAAACTGGTATTCGGGTGTGCAGAAAAAAGCGGGGGATCTCGACGCCTTCATCGGTCGGCGGCAGGTGGCCTATCTCGATCGCTGGGGGGAGGCGGCGCGCTTCATCCCCGAAGGCGCGACGGTGCTCGACGTCGGCGGCGGCAACACCTATGTCGACCTTCTGAAGTTTCTGAAGAGCCGGGCCTACGACTATTTCTATCTCGACGTCGATCCGGGCGCTGCTGCGGCATCGGCAGCGTTGGCGGCCGGGTTCGGTTTCGATCCGTCGCAGTTCCGCGTCGGGTTCAACGATCGGCTCGACTTCGCGGACGAGCAGTTCGACGCGGTATTCTCGTCCCACTGCATCGAACATTCCTTCGATCTGCCGACGACCTTCCGAGAGCTCAATCGGGTTCTGAAGCCGGACGGCAATCTGTTGATGGCGGTTCCCTTCGGTTGGGAGAGCAATCCCGAACATCCCTATTTCTTCGACGCCGACGACTGGCAGGCGCTGGTCGACGACGCCGGGTTCGAGGTGCGGGTGCTGCAGGTCGGGCGGGAATATGCCGAGGCCGGATTCGATCTGTTCGTGGCGGCCCGCAAGGTCGGCGCACCGCGCCCGGCGTTCCGCGTCGATCCGGCAGTGCGGCGCAAGACCGCCCATACCCATGTCGACCGGCTCGACGGGTCGATCACGCTCACCGGCACCGTCGACCGGCGCGACGACCACGTCATCCTCGGCGGGCCGGACTGGGCGATCGACATCGCGGTGCCGGCGGGGGCCCGCGAGATCCGGCCGATCTTTGCCCGTCACGACTGGTCGGGCATCGTGGCGATGCGCCAGGGGGCGCGCGAGCTCCAGATCGATCTCTACAGCTGGTATTCGTACGCTCAGCCGGCGCTCTACGTGCTCGATCCGAGCGCCCCGCCGCGGCTCGAGATCCGCCCCTCCGGCCGCAATCCGGCGGCCCGCGACGGCCAGGTGGTGCTCTACGGCTACATGTGGCGGTGACGTCGAAGCGCCGGCGGACCGGCGCGGCGCCCGAACCGATCGTCGGCCGCGGTGGTCGAGCCCTCGGAGCGATCCGGGAAACACTGCCTCTCGTCGGCCGGCCCCCCCTCATCCGCCGCCGGGGAGACCCGCCCCCTGCGGCGTTTCCCTCGGGCGTGCGCCGCGCTACCCTGTCGGGCTCGACATCGACCCGAGAGGCGCCGCGCGGGATGACTCCATCGCAGACCCATCGTCCCGTGCCGTCACCGGTGCGATCCTTCCGGCAGCTGCGTTCGCTCGATCAGTTCTCCTACAGTCTGCGCGTCTTCGTCGCCCTGGCGGGCGTGATGGCGGGGTGTTCGATCTTCGGTGCGCTCGATCTGGTGATCCCGCTGTTCCTCGGGGTGATCGCCGGCGCGCTGGCCGAGACCGACGACAGCTGGTGGGGGCGAGCCAAGGCGGTGGCGATCACGCTGGCCTTGTTCGCGGTGTCGGCCTTCTGCGTCGGGCTGTTCGCGCCCACCCCCTGGCTGTTCGTCGCGGCGATGATCGCCTCGACCTTCACCCTGTCGATGTCGGGGGCGCTCGGGGCCCGCTACACCACCATCGCCCATGCGACGCTGACCCTCGCGGTCTATGCGATGCTCGGCCTGGAGCAGGTCGGCGCCACCCCCGATCTGTGGCGGGCGCCGCTGCTGCTCACGCTCGGGGCGGCGTGGTACGGCCTGCTCTCGGTGGTGTGGCAGGCGCTGTTGCCGTTCGAGCCGGTGACCCTGGGGCTGGCCGGGCTGTTCGACGAGGTCGGCGCCTATCTCGAGGAGAAATCGGCGCTGTTCGAGCCGCGCCGGCATCCCGACATCGAGGGCGCGCGGGTGCTGCTGGCGCGGCGCAACGGCGGCGTGGTGATCGCCCTCAACCGGGTCAAGGAGTTGATCCGCCGCCGCGTCGCGACGGATCGCGACGATCCGCGGGTCGAGCGCTGCCTCGCGCTGTTCTTCACCGCCCAGGACATCCACGAGCGCGCCAGTTCCTCGCACATTGCTTACGAGGACTTCACCCGTGCGTTCTTCCACAGCGACGTGATGTTCCGCTGCCGGCGGCTGTTGCAGGCCCAGGGCCGAGCCTGCCGGGCGCTGGCGCGGCGCCTGCGCGGTGGTCCGGCCGTCGACACCGCCGAGAGCGGTCAGGCGCTCGAGGACCTGCACGCCTCGATGGCGTTCCTGAAGGCCCGCGATCTGCCGGACCAGCGCCCGCTGATGCCGTCGCTCGGCGATCTGGTCGCCAACCTCGAGGCGCTGCAGAGCGATCTCGAGCGGACCGAGGCGCCCGCCGATCCCGCCGCCGCTCACCCCGACACCAGTCTGTTCGACGATTCGCCGGGCTCCCTCGCCGAGGCCGGGCGGCGGGTGATGAGCCATCTGACGCCGGCCTCGCCGGTGTTCCGCCATGCCCTGCGGCTGACGCTGGCGCTCGGCGTCGGCTATTGCCTCAAGATCCTGGTGCATCCGGCGCAGGGCTATTGGATCCTGCTCACCGCGCTGTTCGTGTGCCTGCCCAACTATGCCTCGACCCGCCGGCGCCTGTGGCAGCGAATCGCCGGCACGGTCCTCGGCCTGCTCGCCGGCTGGGCGCTGATCACCCTGTTTCCGGCGCGCGAGATTCAGCAGTCGATCGCCGTGGTGGCGGGCGTCGCCTTCTTCGTCTGGCGCACCGGGCGCTACACGCTGGCGACCGGGGCGATCACGCTGATGGTGCTGTGCTGCTTCAATCAGGTGGTCGACGGCTACAGCATCATCTGGCCGCGGCTGATCGATACCCTCATCGGCAGCGCCATCTCCGGGCTGGTGGTGGTGTTCGTGCTGCCTGACTGGCAGGGGCGGCAGCTGCACAAAGGGGTGGCGGCGACGCTCACCGGCGCCAGCGGCTATCTCAGGGCGCTGATCCGCCAATACGGGTCGAGCAAGAGCGACGATCTCGCCTACCGCGTCGCCCGCCGCACCGCGCAGGAGGCCGACGCCGCGCTGTCGACGACCCTGTCGAACATGCTGCAGGAGCCGGAGCGCCACCGGCGCGACGCCGACGCCTGCATGCGGCATCTCGTCCTGTCGCACACCCTGCTGTCCTACCTGTCGGCGCTCGGGGCGCATCGCGACGCCCTGCCGGCGCTGGCCCCGGACCGGCCGCTCGGCCGCGCCGCCCTGCGACTCGCCGGCGCGCTCGACGACCTCGCCGCCGATCTCGCGGCGCGGCGGGCGGTGGCGCTCGACGACGGCACGGACGACGCCATCGCCCGAGATCTCGCCGACGTCGCCGGGCCGATCGACGATCGCGAGCGATTGGTGCGCACCCAACTCGCCCTGATCTGCCGTCAGCTCGCGCCGATCCGGCGATCGGCGCAGCAGATCCAGGCGACCATCGGCACGTGAGAGCGGACGCGCGGCGCGAATTTTCGCGCGCGCCGACGCCCCGTCACACCCCGACGTCCTGCAGCGAGCGCATCGCCTCGCCGCGGGCGCCGGCGCCGGAGCGGTGTTCGAGCACGCGGACGAGGTTCGACAGGGCGAGGTTGATCGCCAGATAGAGCAGCGCCACCACCAGATAGATCTCCAGCGGCGCGAAGGTGATCGACACGGCGATCTGGCCGGAGCGGAGCAATTCGCCGATCGAGATGGTCGAGATCAGCGAGGTCGATTTGACCAGGCTGATCATCTCGTTGGCCATCGGCGGCAGGACCAGCCCGACCGCCTGCGGCAGCTCGATCCGCCAGAAGGTCTGGCGCGAACTCATGCCGAGCGAGCGGGCCGCGTGGACGTGCTGGCGCGGCACCGCCTCGATGCCGGCGCGGAAGATCTCGGCGAGATAGGCGCCGGCGTTGATGCCGAGCCCGAGGATGCCGGCGACCGGCGCCGACAGTTTCAGGCCGATCGACGGCATGGCGTAGTAGAGGATGAACAGCTGCAGCAGGAGCGGCGTGCCGCGCACCGCATCGACGAAGGCGCGGGCGACGATGCGCACCAGTCCGTGCCGCGACAGGGCCATCACCGCCACGGCGACGCCGATCACCAGCCCGAGCGCCAGCCCGCCGAGTGTGAACAGGATCGTCACGCCGAGGCCCTGGAGCAGCAGCGGGGCCCATTCGACGATCACCTTCCAGTCGAATCCGTTCATCGGTCCGGCCCTCACAGCACCTTGTCGAGGAAGGCGCGGGCGCGGGGATGCGCCGGCGCGGCGAAGAACTGCGCGGGGGGCGCCGCCTCGAGGATGCGGCCGTCGTCCATGAAGACGATGCGGTCGGCGACCTCGCGGGCGAAGGCCATCTCGTGGGTGACCAGCAGCATGGTCATGCCCTCCTTCGCCAATCCGGCGATGACGTCGAGCACTTCGCGCACCGTCTCGGGATCGAGCGCCGAGGTCACTTCGTCGAGCAGCATCACCTTCGGCTTCATCGCCAGCGAGCGGGCGATGGCGACGCGCTGCTGCTGGCCGCCGCTCAGCGTGGTCGGCCGGGCGTCCGCCTTGTGCCCCAGCCCGACGCGGTCGAGCAGGGCGCGGGCGATCGCCACCGCCTCGTCGCGCGGCGTGCCGCGCACCAGGATCGGCGCCTCGATGATGTTCTCCAGCACCGTCTTGTGCGGCCACAGATTGAACTGCTGGAACACCATGCCGATCTCGGCGCGTTGACGATTGAGATCGGCCTCGGGCAGGCGTCGGCGGTCGCCCGACGGGGTTTCGACATAGCCGAGCAGGCGGCCGTCGACGCGGATGTCGCCGGCGGTCGGGGCCTCGAGGAAGTTGAGGCAGCGCAACACCGTCGACTTGCCCGAGCCGCTCGGCCCGATGATCGCCACCACTTCGTTGGCGGCGATCTCGAGATCGACCCCCTTGAGGATCTCGGTGTCGCCGAAGCGCTTGTGGAGATTGCGGATCGAGATCATCGGCGCCTCCGGGCAATCAAATCTGGGTCTGCGATCGAAGGGGGCGGCTCGTGTGCGGCTTCGAGAAGCCCCCGTCTTCCTTGCCCCCTCGTGGGGGAAGGTGCCCCGGAGGGGCGGATGAGGGGGCGCCGCGAAGCGGCAACCGGGCCTGATACACGCGCGCCGAGGCATGAGGAGAGGTCCAGCCCCCTCATCCGCCCTTCGGGCACCTTCTCCCGCAGGGGGGAGAAGGGCACCCTGGGGCGCGGTCGGAGCCGAGCGACGGGCGCCACCCTTTCGAGCGAAGATCCAGCCACCCGCGCCGGCTCGGCGTCACTTCAGATCGAGAACCGCCGGGATGCCCTCGGTCGGCTTGCCGAGCCACTTGGTCTGCAGCGCGGCGAGCGTGCCGTCGGCCTTGGCGGCGTCGAGGGCGGCGTTGACGGCGGCGAGGAGGGTGGGGTCGTCCTTGCGGACGGCGGCGGCGAACCACGACTTGTCGCCGAGGCCGTCGATCAGCCGGAACTGGCCGGGGCGCTTGGCGAGATAGCCGCCGATGATCGGCGCCGGCAGCATCAGGGCGTCGATGTTGCCGTTGGCCATCTCGACCAACATCGCCGGGATGTCGTCGTAGGTCTTGATGGTCAGGCCCTTCTTGCCGGCGGCCTCCAGGGTGGCACCGTATTTCTTGGCGAATTCGTGGGTGTTGGTGCCGAGCAGCACGCCGATGGTCTTGCCCGGTAGGTCGGCGGCCGAGGTCATCGCGGCGTTGGCGGTCATCGCCGCGGCGACCAGCGAGGCGTCGCCATAGGGCACCGAGAAGGCGACCTTCTCGGCGCGCGCCTTGGTCGCGGTCATGCCGCTCAGGATCAGGTCGAAGCGGCTCGACAGCAGCGCCGGGATGATCCCCGGCCAGGCGGTCGGCACCATCTCGAGCTCGACGCCGAGCTTCTTCGCCACATAGTCGCTCAGTTCGGCATCGAGGCCGACGATCTTGCCGTCGGGTTGCTGCGAGATGATCGCGCCGGTGCCGCCGGCTTCGACGCCGACCACCAGTTTGTGGCGCGCCGCGACGTCGGCGAGGGTGTCGGCGGCGGCCGGGGCGACGGCCAGCCCGAGGGCGAAGGCGGCCAGGGCGAGGCGCCGGGTGAAACCGGTGTTGCGAGCGTTCGGCATGGCGGTCACGGCTGTACCTTTCCTTCGGGGGGAGACGGGGGCGGATTGCGCGTCGGATCGGGCCGCCCGCGGGCGATCAGGGCGGCGAGTGCCGGATCGACGCCGGTCATCGCGGCGAGCACCGGCGGGGGAACATGCGGATCGCGCGGCGCCGCGGCGCGGCGAAGCGCGGCGGCGACCGCGGGGGCGGCACCGTCGAAGACGGGCACGGCGGCGCGGGGCGCGATGCGACGGGCGATGCCGACGATCGCGGCGCCGCAGACGACGACCGCGCCGGCGCGTTGCGCGGCGAGGCGGGTGACGGCGGCGAGGACCGCGTCGTCGTGGGCGTCGGGGGCGAGATAGCCGGCGACGCCGTCGATCTCGACCACCTCGAGGCCGCAGATCCGTGAGCCCCAGCCGTAGCTCGCGACGAGATCCTCGTAGAGCGGGCGGCTCGCCGCCCCGAACAGCACCAGCCCGACCGGCTGATCGCCGGCGGCGGCGAAGGCGGATTCGAGCGCCGCGCGAGTGATCGCCACCACCGGGATCGGCACGATCTCGTCGGCCGCCGCCCAACCGCTGTCGAAGGAAATGGCGAGGATCACCGCGTCGTAAGTGGCGTGATGGCGGGCCGCAAGCTCGAGGGCGGCATGGGCGGCGAGGACGTTCTCCGCGCGGGTGGTGACCACCGCCGCGCCGAAACGGCCGGTCACGCCGTCGATGGTCACGCCGCATGGTGCGACCGCGCGGGCTTCGGCGACGAAGCGGTCGGTGACGGCAGTCGTGGTGTTGGGGTTGATCACCAGGATGTTCATGTCGGCAACCATAACAATGATTGTCGACAATCGAAGATCAAGATGTGGACATCGATGCCCTAGTTTTGAGCATGGGCCGAGCCTGGGCAGTTTCGGCCGGGCGCGGCGCCCGGCCGCTCATACCGCGCGGCTCGGGTCGGCCTCGACGAAGGCGGCGATCTCGCCGGGGGTGGCGAACCACACCTCGTCGCCGGCCGCGGCGAGGTGGCGCAGCGCGCGGGTCAGGGCCCGCAGCCGGAACGGCTGGCCGGAGATGAAGGAATGGACGACGAGGCTCATCACCAGCGGCCGGTCGCGGGCGGCGAGCCGCATCTCGTCGAATTCGTCGACGATCATCCGCTCGAACTCGCTCGCCGATGTCTGGCGCCCGATCATCGTGGTGCTGTCGTTGAGCTCGAGGGCGTAGGGCAGGGCGAGGATCCGATCGTCACCGGCGGCGAGCCACACCGGGCGGTCGTCGAGGCGCAGATCGAGCAGGTAGCGGTAGCCGTGGGCCCGCAGCGACACCAGCGTGGACGAGGTCTGGGCGAGCCAGGGGCTCGACCAGCCGCCGGGCGCCGCGCCTTCTTCCGCGGCGATCCGCGCCGCGACCGCGCCGACATAGGCCTCCTCGTCGGAGGCCGAGCGACCGGCCAGCGTATGGGAATTGCTGAGCCCGTGGCCGACGATCTCGGCGCCGGCGCGGCGGGCGTGACTCATCAGCTCCGGTGCGGTGTCGTAGACGTCGGTGTTGAGCAGGATCGCCGGGCGGATGCCGAACTCGGCGAAGCGATCGATCAGCCGAAAGGCGCCGACCCGGTTGCCGTAGTCGCGCCACGAGCGGTTGACCCAATCGGGGGCCGAGGCGCCGGGCAGGATGTCTTCGGTCAGGCCTTCGCCGAAGGCGTAGTCCTCGATGCCGAGACAGACATAGATCGCGAGATTGGCGCCGTTCGGCCATCGGAACGACGGCGATCGGGTGATCGGGGTATAGCCGTAACGGTCGTTGGTCGGGGGCATGGCGGCCTCGTCGGAATCGGGAAAGGGCGTGCGGCGGGCGGGTCAGCCACGCCCGAGCCGACGGTGGAAGCCGACGTCGGTCGCCTCCGCCGCGGCGAGCATCGCCCGGTAGTGGGGGAGCCAGCGGTCGGCGGCGCGGGCGGCCTCCTCGAGGGGCTCCCGGCGCTCGGCGAACAGCGCCCGCGCCTCGGCCCGGAGCGCCGCGGCGTCCACGGTGGTCAGCCGGCCGTCCTCGCAGACGATTTTCCCTGCGACCATGGTGAGGCGGACCGACGAGCCGTTCTCGCAATAGACCAGTTGGCGCGGCAGGTGGTTGAGCGGCGTGAAGGCGAGGGTGTCGAGATCGACCAGGATCAGGTCGGCGAGCTGACCGGGAGCGATGCGGCCGAGGCGATCGCCGAGGCCCATGGCGCGGGCGCCGCCGCCGATCAGGCAGTCGAGGATCTCCTCCGCCCGCGGCCAGGTGTCGTAATCGGCGCTCTCCAGATTGTGGATCAGCCCGACCTGCTTGGCGACCGCCCACAGGTTCACCGCATCGTCGGCGATCGCCTCGTCGGTGCCGAGGCAGACCGGGATGCCGCGGTCGCGGATGCGGCGGAAGGACATCACGCCCGAGCCGAGCCGCAGATTGCTGATCGGATTGTGGGCGATCACCGCGCCCGAGGCGGCGATCAGATCGAGGTCGGCGTCGTCGACCCAGATCGCATGAATGATGTTCATGCGCTCCGACAGGAGACCGAGATCGGCGGTGTAGCGCACCAGCGAGCGGCCGGCGAAGCGCGGCTGGCTCTCGGCCAGGACCCGCTGCAGCTTGGTCTCCAGCATGTGGGCATAGATCGGCGTGCCGTGGCGGCGCGACAGATCGTCGAGGGCGGCGAAATAGTCGGGACTGACCCGCTGCGGCGCCGAGATCGAGGTCGCGGCGCGGATGCGGCCGTCGCAGGCGCCGTGCCAGCGGGTGAAGAGATGATCATAAGCTCCGAGCAGGTCGGCGCGCCCGAAAGTCGGGGGGCGATCGAGATCGCCGCGCAGCTCCGGCGGCACCAGATCGCGCAGGAACGGCAGTTTGTCGGCTTCCGGCAGTTCGGGCTGGTCGAGCGCCAGGGTCGCCCGGATGCCGCTGTCGGCATAGGCCTGGGCGACGGCGTCGATCAGCTCCGGCGTCGGGTTGGGTACGAAGAAGGCGTCGTCCTGCACCGAGGTGGTGCCGGTGGCGAGCATCTCCATCGCCGCCAGCAGCGTGCGGACATAGGCCTCGCGCGGGCTCGGCTTCAGGGCGTCGAGCGCCGGGCTCTCGTAGAGCATGAACACCTCGAGCGGCAGGCTCGGCAGGCGGCCCTTCATGTGGTTGACCGGCGAATGGAAATGGGCGTTGACGAGGCCGGGCATCAGCAGCCGGCCGGCCCCTTCGATCACCCGGGTCTCGGGGGTGATCGCGGCCCCGAGGTCCGGGCCGACCGCGGCGATGGTCGCGCCCGCCACCAACACGTCGGTCGCCGGCGACCGGCCGTCGGGGGCGCTCGGGTCGATCAGCACGACGCCTCGAAACAGGGTGGTCACGGCGCTTCGTCTCCTTCGAACAGTCGGCCCCAGGCGCGGGCGGGGTGCGGATCGATGCCGGCGGCCTCGAGCCCGGCGAAGACCCCGGCCAGCGTCGAATCCCAGATCGGCAGGCCGGTCTCGCGCTCCAGGTCGGCGACGACCCAGGCGGCGGGGAAATTGGTGCAGAGGGTGAGGATCACCTGCGGTCGGGCGGCGGAGACGCGGCGGATCAGGGCCGCGATCTCGGTCTCCGACACCCGCATGTAGGCGAGGTTGTCGGCGACCCCGGCGTGGGCTTCCGCGACGACGGTCAGGCCCTCGCCCGCGAGGGTGGCGACCAGCCGCTCCTGATAGTCGCCGCGGTAGGGCGTGACCACGGCGACGCGGGTGAGGCCGAGGCGGCGCAATTCCGATTCGATCGCCGTCATCGAGGTTGCGGCGCGGATGCCGGTCTCGCGTTCGATCGTCGCGATCAGCGCGTGGTCGTGGGCGAAGCCGATGCTCGCGCCCTTGCTGCCGTTCCAGACGATGGCGTCGAGCGCCGCGTCGCCGAGCAGCCGGGCGGCGCCGAGCATGCCGTCGAGGTCGTAGGCGTCGGGGTGGCCGTCCTTGGAGCCGCGCACCGGGGTGCGCGAATAATGCGCCGAGACCTCGGGAAAGTCGGCCAGCACCGCCGCGGTCACTCGTTCGACCACCAGATTGGCCGAGGGGGTGATCACGCCGATCGCCCTGGTCGCCAGGGGGATACGATGCGGGCCGGGGCGGTCGCTCATGCCGGATCCTCCGCGACGACGTGGTTGCGCTCGTCCGGCCACCACGCCTCGACCGCCGCGCCGGGGACGAGGCCGGCGAGGATGGCGCCGTCGTCGTTCTGGCGGATCGCCGTCAGCGGCTCGCCGCCGGCGCGCTTCAGATAGACGTGGGTGGTCAGCCCGCGATAGATCACCTGATCGATGGTGGTGGCGACCCGGTTGGGGCCGGATCCGGTGGTGCCGGCGAGGTCGAGGCGGATCGCCTCGGGTCGCAACGCCACGGTCAGGCGTTCGCCGACCGCCGCGGCGGAAGCGACGGTGACGCGGATGCCGTCGTCGCTCTCCATCAGCGCACGATCGCCTTGGCGCAGGACGATCCGCCCGCGCAGGAAGTTCGAGGTGCCGATGAAGCCGGCGACGAAGGCCGAGGTCGGCGACTGGTAGATCGCCGTGGGGCTCGCCAGCTGCTCGATGCGGCCGCCGCGCATCACCGCGACCTCGTCGGACAGCGTCAGGGCCTCTTCCTGATCGTGGGTGACCATCAGCGTGGTGATGCCGAGCCGGCGCTGCAACAGCCGGGTCTCGACCTGCATGGCCTCGCGCAGCTGTTTGTCGAGGGCGCCGAAGGGCTCGTCGAGCAACAGCACCGAGGGCTCGACCACCAGGGCGCGGGCGAGGGCGACGCGCTGCTGCTGGCCGCCGGAGAGCTGGTGCGGCATGCGGCCGGCGAGCTTGTCGAGCTTCACCAGCGCGAGCGCATCGATCACCTTGCGGGCGACGTCGGCCTTGGCGACGCCGCGCATCTCGAGGCCGAAGGCGACGTTGCCGCCGACGTCGAGATGCGGGAACAGCGCGTAGTTCTGGAACAACATGCCGACGTTGCGGCGATGGACCGGAACCCGGGTGACCGGCTGGCCCTTGATCGCGATCTCGCCGGCGTCGGGGCGCACCAATCCGGCGATCATCCGCATGACCGTGGTCTTGCCGCAACCGGACGGCCCGAGCAGGGACAGGATCGTGCCCCGCTCGACGCCGAACGACACGCCGTCGACCGCGCGGTGGCCGTGATAGGCCTTCACGACCCCGCCGAGTTCGATGTCCGGCCTCGCCATCATCGCCGCCTCACTTGGTGAAGATCTGATTGAGCTTCTCCACCCAGACCGAGCGGACGGCGTTCACATGGGCCCAATCGGGGCTGAACAGGCCGAGTTCGTCCATCTTGGTGTCGGGGTAGGCGAGCAGATCGGCGATCGGCGAGGTGAAGCTCAGGCCGCCGATCGAGGGCGAGGCGATCGCCGCTTCGGCCAGCCCCTGCTGCACCTCGGGCGCCAGCATGCGGTTCATGAACTCGGCGCCGAGATCCTGGTTCGGCGCGTTCTTGACCAGGATCTGGCAATTGACCCCGGCGAAGGCCCCCTCCTTGGGGAAGCACATGTCGATGCTCGCGCCCTTCAGCTTGTAGGGGTAGACATATTTCGAATATTCCGGCCCGCCGATCGCCCCTTCGCCCTGGGCCACCAGGAGCGGTGCGTCGTCGGTGTCGTAGAGCTTCAGGACGTTGGGCTTCAGCTCGGCGAGCTTGGGCCAGGCGGCATCGGCGAGATACTGGGCTTCCTTGTAGGGCTTGCCGGTGGCCACCGCGGCGGCGGCGATCACCGTGAAGACGCTCGGCGTGGTCTTGGTGCCGACCAGCGAGACCTTGCCGGCGAAACGCGGATCCCACAGGTCGGCATAGCTCTCGAGCGGCTTGGTCGCTTTCGGATTGTAGAACAGGCCGGCCGAGGAGATGGCCAGCGCGACGCCGTAGCCGTCGTTGTAGATGAAGCGCGGGAAGACCCGGGCGAGGTTGGGCATGCGATCCTTGGGCAGCGGATCGATCAGGCCTTCGCGCTTGGCGATCTCGACGCCGAGGTCGTCGACGAACATCACCGTGAACTTCGGCGCGTCTTTGGAGGCGCGCAGCAGGGCGATCTGGCCGAGGGTCGAGCCCTGCTGGGCGGTGACCTTGCAGTCGAAGTCCTTCTCGAACTTGGGCAGCACCGACTTGCGGATGAACTCGCCCTGGGTGCCGCCCCAGATGCCGATCTGGAGCGTCTTGCCCTCCGACCAGGCGTTGCGGACGAAGACGGTCGGCGCGGCGATCGCGGCGGCGCCGGCGGAGAGGAGGCCACGGCGGGTCGGACGGTAGAGGGAGGTCATGGAACGCACTCCTTGTCAGCGGCCGGCGACTCGCGTCGACGCGGCAGGGTCGGATCGAACGGCGAGGCTAGAGGCTCATGGCTTTCTGCAGCCCGGTGACCCGTTCGACGACGAGCACCAGGACCAGGGACAGCAGGATCATCAGGGAGGCGATCGCGGCGATGCCGGGATCGAACATGCGGCTGATCAACGAGAACATGGTCAGCGGCAGCGGCACGTTCTCGGCGTCGAACAGCCACATCGAGATGGCGTAGTTGTCGAAGGAGGTGACGAAGGCGAAGATCCCGCCGGCGACCAGACCGGGCACGATCTGCGGCCGGGTGACGTGCCAGAAGGTGCGCCAGCGGCTCGCCCCGAGCGTGCGCGCCGCCTCCTCGATCGCCGGATCGAGCATGATCAGCGACGCCGAGACGGTGCGCACGACATAGGGAACGGTCACCAGCACGTGGCCGATCACCAGATTGACCAGGGCGTCGTGCGAGCCGATCGACGAGAAGAAGCGCAGCAGCGCGATGCCGGTGACCAGACTCGGGAACACCAGCGGCGACAGCACCAGGCTCCGGATCAGGTCGCGGCCGGGGAAGGCATGGCGGGTCAGGCCGATGGCGGTCGGGGTGCCGAGCACCATGGCGCCGAGGGCGGCGAGCGACGACAGGATCAGGCTGAAGGTCAGCGAGTCGGTGAAGTCGCGTTCGCCGAGCACCGCGACGTACCAACGCAAGGTGAAGCCCTGGGGCGGGAACACCACGAAGGGCGTGTCGGAGACGCTGAGTGCGATCGGCAGCAGGAGCGGCACCAGCAGGAACAGCGAGATCAGGCCGGCGGCGAGATAGACGGGGAGGGCGGCGGCGCCGAGACGGTTTTCCATCAGCGCGCCCCCTTCATCTTCCGCTGCAGCCGGCGCTCGATCAGGCCGACCGAGGCGAGATTGACGCCCATCACCAGCACCACCAGCAGCGTCGCCAGGGCCGCGCCGAAGGGCCAGTCGAACACCGACAGGATCTGCTCCTGGACCAGCGGCCCGAGCATCTTGACGAAGTTGCCGCCGAGCAGCGCCGGGGCGACGAAGGCGCTGGCGGTCAGCGAGAACACCAGCGTCGAACCGACCGCCAGACCCGGCAGGCTGAGGGGAAAGGTCACGCGGCGGAACACCGCGAAGCTCGAGGCGCCCAGCGTGCGGGCGGCGTCCTCGACCGCCGGATCGATGCGCCCCAGCGCCGCGGCGATCGGCAGCACCATGGTCGACAGGAAGACGTGGACCGAGCCGATGACGATCGCCCATTCGGTGTAGAGCAGATGCACCGGGCCGAGACCGATCTGGGCGAGCAGCCAGTTGACGATGCCCTGATCGCCGTTGGCGAGGATCACCCGCCAGGCATAGGCGCGGACCACGACGTTGATCAGCATCGGGGCGATCACCACCACGGTCAGGATCCGGCCGATCAGGGCCGGGCCGCGGGCCATCACCAGCGCCAGCGGATAGGCCAGCAGCGCCGAGACGACGGTGGTCAGGACGCTGATCTCGAGGGTCGTCCAGGTCGCCTTGCGGTAGAGGTCGACCGAGAACAGGCGGATGTAGTTGGCGAAGGTGAAGCCGTCGGAGAGCGCGCCGGTATCGAGCTGGCGGTAGAAGCCCCAGCGGACCATCAGCCCGACCGGGACGAGGAAGACCACCGCGAAGAACAGCACCACCGGGGCGACCAGCCCCCAGCCGGCGAGGCCGTCGCCGGCGCCGCGCAGCGCCCCGGCGAGGCGTCGCCACGGGGACCCGAGATCGGTGCGCCGGTCGGTGATGCTCATGGCTGCCCCCCGTGCCCGGGCTCGAGGTGCGCGCGGTCGGTGGTCACCGACGCGGTACCCGAACGGCCTTCGCCCTGCCTCCGAGGCGCCTCCCGTGGCCCCTCGAAAGCTCGATGCCGACAGCGTCTCATCATATTGTCGACAATCAAAGGTGATATTGTGAGCGCAAATAGCGATAGAATGCCCATAATCTGGGCGCGATCGCCGCAGCGGTGATCGCCCGATGTTGACAAAGCCCCCGGGTGGGGGCACCCAGGATGGCTCTCGGGCAAGAGGACTTTCGTGATGCCGCAGTCGCAGGACACCGCCGATGCCGAACTCGGCTGGATCGGGATCCCCGAGGACGCCGGCCCCGACGAGAACGCGATCTACGAGCAGATCCATCTGGCGATCGCCCGTCAGGACCTGTCGCCGGGCACGCGTCTGCGCGAAGATCATCTGCGCCGGATCTTCGGGGTCAGCCGCGCCCGCATCCGCAACGTCCTGACGCGGCTCGCCTATGCCGGGGTGGTGACGCTCGAGCCCAATCGCGGGGCCTCGGTGACCAAGCCCAGCCCGAAGGACGCGCACGACAATTTCGTCGCCCGGCGGGCGGTCGAGGACGCGATCGTGCGGATCGCCGCCGGTCACATCGGGCCGGCCGATCGCGCCCTGCTCACCGCCAACATCGAGGCGGAATCCAAGGCGCGCCACGACGGCGACACCGCCGGCATGGTCTGGCTGTCGGGCGAATTCCACATGCTGCTCGCCCGGATCACCGGCAACCGGATCCTCGAGGGCATCTTGCGCGAACTGATCACCCGCGAGGCGCTGGTGATCTCGACCTTCGAGCGGCCCGGTCGCCCGAGCTGCTCCCACGACGAGCACCACGCGATTCTCGAGGCGCTGTGCGCGGGCGACGCCGACCGCGCCTCGCGTCTGATGCTCGGCCATCTCGGCAACGTCGAAGATCGCCTCGACCTCGACCCGCCCAAGAAGCCGGCCGATCTCGCCGAGATCTTCGGCCGCCATCCGACGCGGGTGTGAGCCGCCGCGGCGGGCGTCGCGGCGCCGTGCCCTTGATCAGAACCGCAGGTTGCGGATCAGTTCGTCGATCGCCTTCTGCCGCTGCGCAATGGCGTCGACCAGGGCCTTGTCGTCGCGGGTGATCTCGGCGAGGCGGTCCTCCTGCTGGCGCAGGGTGTCGAGGAAGCGCCGCCCGAGATCGGAGCCGGCCCCGGCCGACTGCAGGTTCTTGCGGATGCGGTCCTGGTCCTCGGTGATCGTCCGCCGCTCCTGGGCGAGCTTCGCCCGATCGGCTTCCGCGCGCGCCACGGCGCCGCTGAGCTCGGCGAGGCGCGCGACGAAGGCCTTCACCGCCGGCGTCGCCGCGTCCAGCCCCCGCACCTCGGCGAGCACGGCGTCGGGCGGCAGCGAGGTCAGCGTCACGCTCTGGCGATCGACGCGCTCGACCGCCAGCTCGGCCTTGGCGGTCTGGCCCTTGGCGACGTGGACGCGCCGCCGCAGCACTTCCGGCGTAGTCTCGACGCCGTCGCTCCCCGTCGCGACCGACCAGCCGTCGGCGCGCGCCTCTTCGAGCAGCACGTCGCGATCTTCGTCGGGCGGGGCGGTGATCTCCCAGGCGATCACCCGGCGCGAGGTCGTGGTCGTCGACAACAGGCCGTCCGCCGCGGTGCCGACCACGGTCTGGCGGATTCCGCGGTCCTCGCGCCGCACCCGGGTCTTGGTGTCGAGCGCGAACAGCACGATCTGATCGCCGGCGCGCGGCAGTTGCGCCAGCAGGGCGTCGCCGACATGGGTGACCGCCCCGTCGGCGCCGGTGGCGAAGGCGGTGACGATGCCCGGCGGCAAGGTGGCGTCGCCGTCGTTCTTCAGGCGGGCGGCGATGAACGGGCGCTGCTCGGCGGAACCGCCGCGATAGAAGGAGATTCGCTCGGCGGCGATCGTCCGGTCGACGAAGGGGACCATCATGGTGTGCCCGGTCGCCAGCGTCACGGCGGTCGGGAAATGGAACAGCAGTTGGGCGCTGCTCTCCTCGGCGACGGCGGCGGTGGCGCTCGACGCCGCGGCGAGATCCTGGACGGGCGCCGGGGCCATTTCGGCGGGGGCGGCCAGCATCGGGGCCGGCTTCGCCCGGGAGGCCACCCCCTTGGCCATCATCGGCGGCGGAGCCGCGGGCGCCCGCGCCGCGATGGCCGGCAGGGCCGGCGCGGCGGAGCCGGTCACCGGCACCTCCTGGCGGCGGCCGAACACCGGGTCGTAGAGCGGCTGATGCAGGGCCACCGGATTGCCGGAGACCAGGGTCAGATCGACCTTGGTCCAGTCGCCGCCGGTCAGGTTCTCGAGCACCGCCCAACCCTGGAGGCGCGCGGTCGCGTCCTTCGCGCCGGCCGGCGGCAGCACCAGCCGCCAGGTGGTCTTCCAGATCGGCGCCGGCACCACGTAGCTCAGAGCGACGTCGCGGGTACCGCTGCCCGACAGGCCGATCGCCACGGTGCGCCGGTCCTTGGCGCGGTTCTCGACCAGCCCCGCGAGCGCCCGGTCGATCTGGGCGCGGGTCTGCGGGTCGACGAAGGCGAGTTCGGTGACCTCTTCGAGCACCGCCTGCACCAGCCCGCGCTCGGTGACCAGGGTCAGCCGATGGCGCTCCTGGGTGCCGGCGCCGTCGGGCAGCCGGACGGTCTCGGTGACCAGGCGCAGCACCCGGCCGCGCGCCTCCACCGGTCCCTTGATGGTGATCTCGCTGCCGACCAGAGCGTCGATCAGGACGGCCGGCGCGGCCAGCGCGGTGCGGTCGAAGGGGAGGTCGCGGAACAGTTGGTCGAGCGGTTCGCGCCCGGGCAGCGACACCGCGCCGAGCGAGCCGATGCGATCGAACACCGTCAGGCTCTTCAGGATGTCGTCGACCTGATCGAGGCGGACGGTGAGATCGACGGTGGCCGAATCGGTCACCGGTCCGGACCGTGTGAACTGCGCCAGCCCGGCGGTCGATAGGACCACCCGGGTGAGCGGCAGTTCGTCGGCGCGCAACGGCGTGGCGGTCGCGAGCGCGAGGACGGCGACCGCGGCGAAGAGCCGGCGGCGGTGGGCGGCGAAGGGCGAGGAGCGAGGAGCCATGGATCACCGACTTGTCCCGGGGGAGCGACGCATGTCGCAGGCGGGGAGAGAATAGCGCCGGCGTCGGTCGTCCGGAACCGGGGAAATGACCCCGTCGGATCGGCGGCGATGATCGTCGCCGCCGATGTTCCCCGACGCGGCCTTTCTGCTCCTGCGAACATCTGTCGCGGGGATGCGCGTTGCGGTCGCGGGCGCCCTCGTCAGTGCTCCGCGAACGTCGTCTTCGCGACGCCGGATCGGCCCTTGCGGCGATACCGGCTATTGACGGGACTTGCATTCCGACATTTCTCTTGCATCGGCGAGTCTGTCGGTCGGCCCCACGACGGGACGGCGATCGACGCCGCATCCGGGTGCCGACGGCCGCAGAACGCCGTGATGTCTTGGAGTCGTCGCATGCCGACGGTCGCTGCCGAGCCCGTGATCCCCGCTCCCATCCTGTTGCTCAGACGGATCGGCAAGTCGTTCGGGCCGGTGCGGGCGCTCGAGGACGTCTCGTTCGACGTGCGCCCCGGCCGCGTCCACGGACTGGTCGGCGAGAACGGCGCCGGCAAGTCGACGCTGGTCAAGATCATCACCGGGCTCGAGGAAGCCGACGAGGGCGAGGTGATCCTCGCCGGCCGCGCGGTGCGCTTCCGCACCCCGATCGAGGCGCGCAACCACGGCATCGCCGCGGTCTACCAGGACCCGAAACTGTTTCCGCACCTGTCGATCGCCGAGAACATCGCGATGGGCGCCTATCCGTCGGGGTGGTTCGGCACCGTCGATCGGCGGGCGATGATCGACACGGCGCGCGAGCATCTCGCCCGGGTCGGGTCGGATCTCGATCCGAAGCGCACCGTCGCCGGCCTGTCGGTGGCCGAGCACCAGTTTGTCGAGATCGCCCGGGCGCTGTCGTCCGACGTGCGGGTGCTGATTCTCGACGAGCCGACCTCGGCGCTGACCCCGACCGAGGCCGAGCGGCTGTTCGCGGTGGTGCGCAGCCTTCGTGATCGCGGCACGGCGATCATTCTGATCACCCACCGCCTCGAGGAGATCGAGGCGATGTGTGACGACGTCACCGTGCTGCGCGACCGTCGCCACGTCGCGACGCTGCCGCGCGCCGAAGTCGATCGCGCCAAGCTGGTGCAGCTGATGGTCGGGCGCCCGCTCGAGGCGCTGTTCGCGCGCCGCGAACGGCCGACGATCGGTGAGGACGTGCTCCGCGTCGAGCATCTGTCGCTGGACGGGGTGTTCGACGACGTCTCGTTCTCGGTCCGAGCCGGCGAGATCGTCGGCATGGGCGGGCTGGTCGGGGCCGGGCGCAGCGAGATCGCTCAGACCCTGTTCGGGATCACCCCGCCGACCGCCGGCCGCGTGGTGCTGAAGGGCGTCGAAGTGGCGCCGCAGAGCCCGAAACAGATGCTGGCGCGCGGCCTCGCCTATCTCCCCGAGGATCGCGACCGCGACGGGCTGATCATGCCGGAGACGATCACCCACAACATCACCCTGCCGATCCTCGATTCGCTGTCGCATTGGACTGTGGTCGATCGGGCGGGCGAACGGCGGCTGGCCGAGAGCGCGTCGCAGACCTACCGGGTGCTGACGCCCTCGGTCGAGACGATCGTCTCGGCGCTGTCCGGCGGCAACCGTCAGAAGGTGGCCTTCGCCAAATGGTTGGCGACCGAGCCGGTGGCGCTGATCCTCGACGAACCGACTCACGGCATCGACATCGGCTCCAAGGCCCAGGTCCACGCGATGGTCGCCCAACTCGCCGATCGCGGCCTCGCGGTGTTGCTGATCTCCTCCGACCTGCCGGAGCTCTTGGCGATGAGCGACCGCATCCTGGTGATCGCCGAAGGTGCGCTGGTCGCCGAATTCGCGCGGGACGAAGCCACCCAGGAATCGGTGATGATGGCGGCGGCGCGCCAGCGCGGGGGGAAGCGGTGATGTCGGAGGCTCCGTCGGTCGCCGCGCGGCCGGGTTCGCGCAATCTCGTCGAAGTGGTGCTGCGCCTGCGCGAAGCCGGCGTCGTGGTGTTCCTGGTGGTGCTCGGGCTGGCCTTCGGTCTGGCGACCGATCGCTTCCTCAGCGTCCAGAACCTGACCACCGTCGCCTCCAGCGCGGCGATCCTGGCGATCGCCGCCTGCGCCCAGGCGATCGTGCTGATCACCCGCAACCTCGACGTCTCGGTCGGCTCGATGATGGGCCTCGTCGCCTATCTCACCGCCGACTGGGCGGCGACCCATCCGGGGATCACGCCGGTCGAGGTGGTGGCGATACCCTTGATGATCGGCACCGTCCTCGGGGCGATCAACGGTCTGCTGGTCGCCTATGGGCGGGTGCCGGCGCTGATCGCCACGCTCGGGACGATGTCGCTCTACCGCGGCTTCACCTACATCTACGCCCATGGCCAGGAAGTGACCTCGAGCCGCCTGCCGCCGTGGATGCTGTCGAGCGTCGATGCGCGCATCGGCGGGCTGCCGATCCTGATCCTGGTGTCGATCGCCATCGTCGCGGTGGTCGCCTGGCTGCTCCACGCCTATCCGTTCGGCCGGCGGCTCTATGCGGTCGGTTCGAACGGCGTCGCCGCCTGGTTCTTCGGCCTGCGCGCCGAACGGGTGGTGTTCTTCGCCTATGTCGCCTGCGGCTTTCTCTGCGGCATCGCCGGGCTGCTCTATGCGGCGCGGGTCGGCACGGTGACGGTGGTGCTGGCCAACGGCTGGGAGATGAGCTCGCTCGCCTCGGCGGTGATCGGCGGGGTCAGCGTCTCCGGCGGCTCGGGGACGGTGGTCGGCGCGGCGCTCGGCGCCGTGGTGCTGGCGACCATCGACAACGGGCTGGTGCTGCTCCGGGTCCCGGAATTCTGGCGGATGTTCATCCAGGGCGCGGCGATCGTCGCGGCGGTGGCGGTCGATGCGCTGATCGCCGAGGCGATCCGCCGGTCGACCGGCGGGCGGCGGCGATGAGGCGGGGGCGGCGATGAGCACGAGCGCGAAACGGCAGTTGCCCCTGTGGGAGATGGCGCTGGTGGTGGCGATCCTCGCCGCCGGGGCGTGGTCGTCGACGCTGTCGCCCTACTATCTGTCGGTCGACCAGCTGTTCGGCTCGACCCGGGCCTTCATCATTCCCGGCCTCCTGGCGCTCGGTCTGGCGGTGGTGGTGTCGCTCGGCGAGATCGACATCTCGCTCGCCTCGATCATCGCGGTCGGCACCGTGGCGCTGTCCAAGCTTTCGGCCGCCGGCGTGCCCTTCGCGGTCGCCGCGCCAATCGTCGTGGCGATCGGCGCCCTGTGCGGCGCCTTCAACGGCCTCCTGGTCGCCAAGTGGCGGCTGCCGTCGCTGGCGGTGACGCTCGGGACCATGGGCGCCTTCCGCGGCCTCGCCTTCATCGCCGGCTCGGAGGTCGGCTACACCGACTTCGACGACGTCTATCTGTGGCTCGGCTCGGACTACGTGTTCGGCGGCGTGGTGCCGGTGTCGCTGATCCTGTTTGCGCTCGCCGCCGCCGGGGTGTGGTTCCTGATGCACCGCACCGGCTACGGACGGCGCTGTTTCTCGATCGGCCTCAACCCGGACGCGGCGTGGTTCGCCGGGGTCGACGTGGTCGGGGTCAAGATCCGCGCCTATGCCCTGGCCGGGGCGCTGGCCGGCGCCGCGGCGCTGGTGTGGGTCGGCCAATACGGCTCGGCGCGCGGCGACAATGCCGACGGCTCGATCCTGTTCGTGGTCACCGCGGTGGTGCTCGGCGGCATGGACATCAACGGCGGCCGCGGCACGCTGTCCGGCGTGGTGCTGGCGCTGTTCCTGCTCGGCACGATCCGCAACGGCCTGGGGCTCGCCAACGTCGGCGGGCCGACCCAGACCGTGGTTCTGGGCGGTCTCCTCGTCGCGGGCGTGCTGCGCCCGGCGGCGGCGGCGGCGATCGCCCGCCTGTCTCGCCCTGCCAAGACCCGAGAAGCGCGCGCGCAGGGAGAGTGAAACGCGCGTCCAAGAAACGAGAATGGGGAGAAACGACGATGAAGATGAAACTCCTGGCCACGCTCGGGGCCGCGGTTCTGGCGGTCGGTCTGGCGGCGGGTCCGGCGCTGGCGCAGCAGAAGACCTCCGGGTTCAAGCTGATGATGACGCCGAAGTGGACCGGCTTCCCCTATTTCGAACTGACCGGCGAAGGCGCCAAGGCGGCCGCCACCGAGCTCGGCGACACGCTGATCTACGCCGGCGCCGATCATGCCGAAGTGTCGCTGCAGGTCGAGACCCTGCAGAACTTCGTCACCCAGAAGCCGGACGGCATCATCCTGGCGGCGATCGACGGCAACGCCGTGGCGCCCGTCCTCAAGCAGGCCCGCGCCAAGGGCATCGTGGTCGGCACCTATGACGCCGACGCCGCGGTCGCCGGCCGCGACATGTTCGTCAACCAGCTGTCCTACGAACAGGCCGCCCGCGTCATGCTCGACGCGGCGCTGATCGATGCGCCGGAGGGCGGCGAGATCGCCTTCATCGCGGCGTCGCCGACCTCGCCGAACCACGTCGCCCACATGAAGATCATGACCGAGCTGAGCAAGACCGAAGCCAAGTACAAGGTCTTCTCCGTGGTCGACACCCAGTACGCCGGTGACGACGACGCCAAGAGCTACGACGTCGCGGTCAACCTGATGCAGGCTCATCCCAAGCTGAAGGTGATCATCTCGTCGTCGGCGGTCAGCGCCCCGGCGGCGGCCCGCGCGATCGAGGCGACCGGCCACGTCGGCAAGGTCTGGGCAACCGGCTTCGCGCTGCCCAGCGCCATCAAGCGCTACCTCGAAAACGGCTCGCAGAAGGCCTTCGCCTTCTGGGATCCGTGGGAACTCGGCTATGTCGCGGCCTATGCCGTGCACCAGAAGCTGGCCGGCAAGTTCGACCCAAAGGAAGGCGCCGTCCTCGACGTGCCCAAGGCCGGCAAGTTCAAGACCTTCAAGGACGCCGAGGTGGTCTACGGCAAGCCGTTGATCTTCACCAAAGAAACGGTCGGCAAGTACAACTTCTGAGGTTCTCCTGCCGTCGGTGACGGCGATCGCGATGAGGGCGGCATCCCGAGGGTGCCGCCCTTTCGTCGTCGAGGGGCGCCACGTCTCGGCATCGGGGGTGACGATGGCGGCGTGCGGTGTGCCCGTCGCCCCTCGCCTTCCTCGCAGGCGAGACGCAGAACCCCGGCGGTCGCCCGCCGGGGTCGTGGGGGTGCGCATCGACGGCGAACCACCGGGGCTGTTCCCGGGGGGTCAGACTTCGGCGGTGCGGCGCGCCGCATGGTCGACCGGCGTCGCCGTCCCGGGGCGACGGGCGATGCCCAGGGCGAAGACGCCGAGGATCATCACCGACCCGATGATGGCGATGCCGCCCAGCAGATAGAGGCCGGCGGTGGTCGAATCGAACAGGGATTCGGCCCAGACCCGGATGTTCGGGGCGACGAAGCCGCCGAGATTGCCGAGCGAGTTGATCAGCGCGATCCCCGAAGCCGCCGCGGCGCCGCCGAGATAGCCCGTCGGGAAGGTCCAGTAGATCGGCTGGACGGCGAGCAGGCCGGCGCAGCCGATGCACAGCGCGACGAAGGCGGCGAGCGGCGAGACGACCGCCAGGGCCCCGGACAGGGCCACACCGGCGCCGCCGAGGAACAGGGTCGCCGCCGAGATGACCCGACGTTCGCCGGTGATCGTCGACAGATGCGGGATATACCAAGCGGCGAGCGCCGCGACCGCCCAGGGAATGCCGGACAGCACGCCGACCAGGAAGCCGACCTTGGAGCCGACCAGAGCCGCGACCTGGGTCGGCAGGAAGAAGGCCATGCCGTAGGAACCGACCTGGATGGTGAAGGCGATCAGGCAGAGATAGAGCACCTTGGGATCGGCCAGCGCCGCCCACACGCCCTTCGGGCCGTGGTCGAGCTTCTCGCGTTCTTCGGCGTCGATCACCGTCGCCAGCGCCGCCTTCTCCTCGGCGTCGAGCCAGGTGCAGCGCGCATCGGACGGCCGGTCGTCGAGGTAGAAGAACGCCCAGACACCGACGACGACCGCCAGCAGGCCCTCGACCAGGAACATCAGCTGCCAGGACTGCAAGCCCAGGAAGCCGTCGATCTGCAGCAGGCCACCGGACAGCGGGCCGCCGAGGACGAAGGCGATCGGCGGGCCGAACCAGAAATAGCCGGCGACCTTGGCGCGCACGTCGATCGGAAACCAGAAGGTCAGATAGAGCATGACGCCGGGCATGAAGCCGGCTTCGCTGGCGCCGAGCAGGAAGCGCAGCGTGTAGAAAATGGTTTCGGTGTGCGAGAACATCATCGCCGCCGAGATCAGGCCCCAGGTCACCATGATCCGCGACAGCCACATGCGGGCGCCGACCTTGAACAGCAGGACGTTGCTCGGAACTTCGAAGATCGCATAGCCGATGAAGAAGATCCCGGCGCCGAAGGCATAGGCCGCGTTGCTGAGGCCGGTGTCCGCCTGGAAGGCCTGTTTGGCGAAGCCGACGTTGGCCCGATCGAGATAGGCCATCACGTACATCAGCGCCAGGAACGGCAGCAGCCTCCTGATCGATTTTCCGATCGCCGCCGACAGTGCCGCCGGCCTCTTCTCTTGTGACATTTCCTCGCTCCTGTGCTCATGGTTGAGTCTGGTTTTTCGGCCCGTGGCAAGGGGAATTGCTGCGCCGTCGAGCCGTGGCCGTCCGCGATCTCGACCGGGCGGCACCCGGTGGAGCCGCGGACGCCGGCCTTCGGCTCAGGCCTGCCACTCCGCGCCGTGCGGGTAGGCGAAGCGCTCCAGCGTCTCGGGCTTCATGGTGACGCCGTAGCCCGGCAGCTTCGGCGGCATGTAGCGGCCGCGCCGGATGACGATCGGCTCGATGAAGTTCTCGTGGAGATGGTCGACGTATTCGAGGACCCGCTTCTCGAGCGACGCCGAGACGGCGATGTAGTCGAACAGCACGACGTTCTGCGAATATTGGCAGAGGCCGACGCCGCCGCCGTGCGGACACACCGGCACGCCGAACTTCGCCGCCATCAGCACCACGGCGAGAACCTCGTTGAGGCCGCCGAGACGCGCCGGATCGAGCTGGCAGAAGTCCATGCCGCCGGCCTGGAAGAACTGCTTGAACATCACCCGGTTGTGGGCGTGTTCGCCGGTCGCCACGCCGATCGGATGGATCCGGGCGCGGATCGCCGCATGGCCCAGCACGTCGTCGGGGCTGGTCGGTTCCTCGATCCACCACGGATCGAATTCGGCGAGCCGGCGCATGTTGGCGACCGCCTGATCGACGTCCCAGGTCTGGTTGGCGTCCATCATCAGCTTGCGGTCCCAGCCGAGTTCCTCGCGCAGGATGCGGGCCCGCCGCATGTCCTGCTCGATGTCGGCACCGACCTTCTGCTTGAGATGGGTCCAGCCGGCCTCGACCGCCTCGCGCGCCAGCCGCCGCATCTTCTCTTCGGAGTATCCGAGCCAGCCGGCGGCGGTGGTGTAGCCGGGGTAGCCGGTGTCCTGCATCTCGGCTTCGCGCGCCGCCTTGCCGGGCGCCACCCGGCGCAGCATGGCGATGGCTTCCGACGGGGTCAGCACGTCGGTGATGAAGGTGAAGTCGATGCAGCGCACCAGCTCTTCCGGGCTCATGTCGACCAGCATCTTCCAGATCGGCTTGCCCTGCTGCTTGGCCCACAGATCCCAGATGGCGTTGATGATCGCCGCGGTGGCGAGGTGGACCACGCCCTTTTCCGGGCCGACCCAGCGCAACTGGCAGTCACCGGCGACGATCTCGTGCCAATAGGCCCCGAAGTTCTCGGTGATGCTCTCGAGCGTCCGGCCGGTGACGAACAGCGCCGCGAGCGCCTTGACCGCCTCGACGCAGAGATCGTTGCCGCGGCCGATGGTGAAGGTCAGCCCGTGCCCGGTCAGCCCGTCCGGGGCATCGGTCACCAGCGTGACATAGGTCGCGGAATAGTCCGACGTGGCGTTCATCGCGTCGGACCCGTCGAGGCTGCGCGAGGTCGGGAAGCGAATGTCCCGCACGATCACGTCGGTGATCTTGATCGGCATCGAAGACTCCTTGGTGTACATCTCCCGGGGCACCGTCGTTCTGCGCTCCGGTTGCCCGCCGTCTTCACCAGAATCGTCTTTCTGCCACAATTGAATTCTGTTGATTGGGGCTATAACCGGGGGTTATCGCTATAATGTTCGCCACCGGACAGATCCTCAGAAACCGCATGAGTATGCGGTATCTGAAATTATTGTTTGTCTTGTCCGAGCAGAAATCCTTGCGAAAAGCCTCGGAGGTGCTGTCGCTGACGCAGCCTGCCGCGACCAAGACTTTGCATGAACTCGAGGACCTGATCGGAGAACGCCTGTTCGTGCGAACCGCGCAAGGGTTGATCCCGACCGCACTCGGCGAAGCGGCGATTCGCTACGCCCGCCTGGTGTTCAAGGATCTCGACGCGCTCGGCGAAGAGCTCGGGGCGCTCCGGGCCGGCGGCATCGGCAACGTCCGGATCGGCTCGATGGCATCGCAGACCGGCCTGTTGCTGCCGCGCGCCATCGCCGCGTTGAAGCGCGATTTCCCCCGCATCAACATCTCGGTCGTCGAGGAGACCAGCGACCATCTGCTGCGCGCGCTCGAAGACGACGACCTCGATCTGGTCGTCGCCCGTATCCCGCAGGGGTGGCCGAGCGACAATCTCGACTTCGACACCTTCGGCGAAGAGATCATCACCGTCGTCGCCCGTCGCGGCCACCCGGCCGACGGCGAACGCCGGCTCGCGCTCGCCGATCTCGCCGATCAGACCTGGATCGCCCAACTCCATCCGGCACCGCTGCGCGAGATCTGGGACCAGATCTTCCGCGAGGAGCGCTTGGCCTTGCCGCGCAGCGTCGTCGAGACCTCGTCGACCATCCTCACGGTGTCGTTGATCGAGCAATCGGACATGGTCGCACTGCTGCCTCTGTCGGTTGCCCGCAACTTCGGCCGCCTCGGGCTGGTCACCACCCTGCCGCTGACCATTTCCGCCAAGCTGCGCCCCTTCGGTCTGATCCGCCGTCGAAACCGCATCCCGACTCCGGCGATGGAGACGGTCGCCCGAATCCTGCGGGAATGCGCCGAAGGCGATGGGGCGACCCCGGGTTTGTGAAATCGGGGTTGCGACCGCTCGGCCCGGCCCGGGCGGGCCGCGGGATCTCGATCGCGGGCGGAATGCCGACGTCGGGCGTCGGTTGCCGCCGCCGATGGGCGCCTCGCGCCCGACGAGCGGAGACGCGGACCGACCGGCGCCGGTCGAACCGTGGAAATCGAACGATTTCGGGTGCGGAAGGTGGTGGTGGGCGTGACAGGGATCGAACCTGTGACCCCTACGATGTCAACGTAGTGCTCTCCCGCTGAGCTACACGCCCGGAACCACCGGTGCCGCCCATCGGGATCGGGCGGCGGGTCGGTCTATAATGGGGTTCGCCGGCTTCCGCAAGCCCGGATGTGCCGAGACCGCGGCGCCGTCCCCAGGTCCCTCTTCCCTCGGCCCCCACGACGAAACACCGCGCCGACGGCGGAGCCGCGGCGCGGTGGGAAGAGCGGAACGCGGGATCGGGCGCGACGATCGCGCTCGGGGCGAGCGTCAGGCGGCGAGGAGCTTTTCCACTTCGCGCACCAGATCGCGCAGATGGAAGGGCTTGGACAGCACCTTGGCGTCCTTGGGGGCCTGGCTGTCGGGGTTCAGCGCGACCGCGGCGAAGCCGGTGATGAACATCACCTTCAGGTCGGGGTCGAGCTGGGTGGCGCGGCGGGCCAGTTCGATCCCGTCCATCTCCGGCATCACGATGTCGGTAAGGAGGAGAGTGAACGGTTCCTCGCGCAGGCGTTCGTAGGCGCTGCGGCCGTTGTCGTAGGAGACGACGTCATAGCCGGCGTTGGCGAGGGCCTTCGCCAGGAAACGCCGCATGTCGTTGTCGTCCTCGGCGAGGATGATGCGCGCCAATGGGTCCATGGGAGTTCTCTTCTCGGCTGCTCGGGAATCACTGTGGTCATAGAAGGCCGCCGCGGTAAAGATCCGGTGAAATCGGCGAAAGATCGGCACGCGCCGACGCCGCGGAGCGGGATTGCGTGGACAGCGACCGACGACGGAGGCAACATGGACCTGCGCCGGCTTCGGATCGGCGGTCGCTCGCCGACCCCGGGGTCGGCGGCTCGGCGGGAGGACGGGGKTGCGCATCGTCGAGGACTTCGTCTCCGAACCGGCCTTCGATCTCCTCACGCCGACGCCGATCCGCGCGCCGTTTCTGTTCGACGCGCCGCACAGCGGGCGGGCCTATCCGGCCGCCTTCCTCGCCGAGAGCCGGCTCGACGCCCATGCCATCCGCGCCTCCGAGGACGCCCATGTCGACGCGCTGGTGCGGTCCTGCGTCGATCGCGGCATGCCGCTCCTACGGGCGCGCTTTCCGCGGGCCTTTCTCGACGTCAATCGCGAGCCGCTCGAACTCGATCCGCGGATGTTCGACGGCCGCCTGCCGGTCGACGCCAACACCCGGTCGCCACGGGTGACCGGCGGTCTGGGCACGATCCCGCGGCTGGTGTCGGAATCCGACGAGATCTATCGCGGGCGGATCCCGGTCGCCGAGGCGCTCGGGCGGATCGAAGGGATCTACCGGCCCTATCACGAGACGCTGCGGCGGACGCTGGGCGAGATCCACGGTCGTTTCGGCGTGGCGGTGCTGATCGATTGTCATTCGATGCCGTCGGTGCAGCGCATGACCGAGACCGGCGGCCGGCCCGACGTGGTGCTCGGCGACCGCCACGGCACCAGTTGCCATCCCGGGCTGATCGACGTGGTCTCGGCGCTGCTGCGCACCGCCGGCTACCGGGTGGCGCGCAACAAGCCCTATGCCGGCGGCTTCATCACCGAACACTACGGCCGGCCGGCCAAGGGCCTGCACGCCCTGCAGATCGAGATCGCCCGCGGCCTCTACATGGACGAGACGACGCTCGAACCGAATGGCGGCTTTTCCTTGCTGCAGCGCGATCTGGACCGCTTGATCGGCGAGCTCGCCGGCAACTGGGGTCTGATCCTCGCCGGCGACGCCCAGGCCGCCGAATGAGCCGCCGGCCATCCCGGCAACCCTCTGATCGCACATAAAAAACGGGCCGCGCGCGAGAGCGGCGGCCCGAAAGTGGTATCAGGGAGGAAACGCCCGAGAAGGGCGGCGGCCGGACGCGAGCCCGACCGCCATGTCTTAAAATTTATATTGCGTCGCACAAATGTCAAGGGCTTTCGCGAACGTTTCGCAAGTGTCCGATGGTCCACGCGACCCAGCGACCGTGGAAGTCGGCGCGGCCGAGCGCGCGGGTCTCGCCGCCCGGCCACAGCGTGAGCAGGACGGCGGCGGACTCGGGGGCGACGGCATCGCCCTCCATGCGCAACCAGGCGAGCGGCGCCGCGGCGGTGGCCGCCGCGCCCGCCGCGGCGAGCCGGTCGGTGATGCGGGCGCGGGTCGCCTCGGCCATGTATTGCCAGGCGACCGAATGCATCACCACGCGGACGCGGCCGGAACGGGGCGGGGCGGCGAGATGATCCTCCGTCCAATCGCCGGCTTCGGCGCGCTCGACCCGGAGGCCGGCCGCGGCCGCCGCTTCGAGAGCGGCGCGGGTGCGCTCCAGGCGTTCGGTCTGGTCGGCCCAGATGTAGGCGAGCAGGCGGCGCCGGTCGTGCGGATCGCCGGGATCGATCGGCATCAGGTCGCAGCCGGCACGCGCGATCACCGCGAGCGGGGCGTCGAGCGGCGGCGGCGTGCCGCGCCAGTCGCAGGCGATGCGGACGGCCGACGCGGCCGGCCCCCAGGTGCCGACCCCGAGGTCGTAGCGATGGCGGTCGAACAGCAGGTTGAGCCCGGCGCTCGCCCCGATTTCGAAGAGTTCGAGCGGCAGCCCGGTCTCGGCGGCGACGACCAGTGCGCCGCCGAGCAGCACCGCCGAGCGGCCGACCTCGTTGGTCTGCGGTGGGCTCGCGAGGCCTTCGGTGAGGCGGAGATCGAAGCGCGGCAGGATGTCGGCGATCACCCCGGCGAGGCGATGGTCGTCGACCCGCTCGGGTGGCCACACCGCGGCGAGTTCGGCGGCGTCGCCGGAATGGGCGAGGGCATTGAGGGCGCCGCAGGCGCGCAGCGCCAGGGCATCGCGCCGGGGATCGCCGGTCCAGGTCAGGATGCGGCGACCGAACGCGGTGGTCCGGTCGAGGTCCCGGGCGAGGATGTCGCAGAGGCGCGCCGTGAAGGGCGAGCCGAGGTCGCGGCACATCCGCGCCTGGTTGTGCAGAGCTTCCACGATCGCCGCGGATTCGGTCATGTTCGAACTCCCGAAAGGGCCGACGGCCCATCCTAGGCCGATCGGCGGCGGGCGTGCAGCGGAAACCCGGGCACACGGCGGGTCGGGGTGGTTCGGACTTGCCAAGCGCCCGCCGCGGCGCCAAGGCTTGCCCCACCACGTCCGCGTTTCAGTCCAGAGGATCCTCCGATGACCGATCATCCGTCGCCCGCCGAGCTCGTCGCCTTCCTCGACGAGATGGCCGACGTCTCGGGCCGCGCCATTCTGCCGCACTTCCGGTCGCGGATGATCGTCGAGAACAAGCTCGGGGTCGGCGCCTTCGATCCGGTCACGGTGGCCGATCGGGCGGCGGAGACGGCGATGCGCACCCTGCTCGCCGAACGCTATCCCGCGCACGGCATCCTCGGCGAGGAGTTCGGCCGCGAGCGCGAGGACGCCGAGCACGTGTGGGTGCTCGATCCGATCGACGGCACGAGAGCCTTCATCAGCGGGTTGCCGGTGTGGGGGACGCTGATCGGCCTGAAGCGCGACGGGCGGCCGATCCTCGGCATGATGCATCAGCCGTTCACCGGCGAGCGCTTCGTCGGCGACGGGCGGCGGGCGTGGTATCGCGGTCCCGACGGCGCGCGCGACCTCGCCACCCGTCCCTGTAGCGATCTCGCCGACGCGGTGCTGTTCACCACCACGCCGATGATGCTCAAGGGCGAGGAGCGGATCGCCTACGACCGGGTCGAATCACGGGTGCGGCTCGCGCGCTACGGGGTCGACTGCTACGCCTATTGCATGGTCGCCGCCGGCTTCGTCGACACGGTGATCGAGGCCGGGCTCCAGCCCTACGACATCGTCGCCCTGATCCCGGTGATCGAGGGGGCCGGCGGTGTCGTCACCTCCTGGACCGGCGGCAGCGCCGTCGACGGCGGCCGGGTCGTCGCCTCCGGCGATCCCCGGCTGCACGAGCGGGTGCTCGCCCTCCTCGCTCGAGGTTGAGGCGACCGGCGCGGCCGCGTCGCCGCCGGGCACGAAGGCGTCGAAGGCCGCCCAGAACGGCTCGCGGTAGCGATCGCGCTCGTGCAGCAGCTCGTGGCGGGCGCCGGGAATCACCAGATGATCGGTGAAGCGGGTCGAGATCGAGAAGCGCTCGATCGCCCGATTCGACACCACCCGGTCGGCGCCGCAGACGACCAGCAGGGTCGGCAGGCGCCAGGCGGCGAGGGCGCGTTCGGCGAAGGCGCGATCGAAGGCGGCGAAGGCCCCGGCGACCCAGCCGACGGTCGGCGAGCCGATCGCCAGATCGGGGTTGCGCCAGGAGAGATCGGCGCTGAGCGCATGGCGGCGGGGATCGGAGGTCAGCCGGTTGCGCGCGAAGGGCTTGGTGTGGACCGCCGTGGCGCCGCCGCCGGGGATCCAGGAGCGCGCCATACCGAGGGCGCGCAGGACGCCGGCGAGGCGGCGGATCACCGGCGCCGGCAGGCCGAAGTCGCCGAGGCCGAGGAACGGGGCGATCAGCACGGCGCGTTCGAATACCGGCAGCAGGCGCTCGGCCGCCTCGATCGCCACCAGACCGCCGGTCGAATGGGCGAGCAGCCAGCGCGGCGCCGGAGTGCGCGGCAGGACCTCGCGCAGGATCGCGTCGAGATCGAGCCCGTATTTGCGGAAGTCGGCGACGTGGCCCTTGCGGCGATCGGGCAGCAGGCGCTGCGATCCGCCCTGGCCGCGCCAGTCGAAGGCGACGACGACGAAGCCGCGGGCCTGAAGATCGCGCACCGTCTCGAACCAGCGTTCGATGAATTCGGCGCGGCCCTGGAGCACCAGCACGGTGCCGCGCGGCGGACCGGCGGGGCGGAACATCGCCCAGCGCAGGGCGATGCCGTCGGCGGCGCGGACGATGCCGCAGGTGGCGCCGGGCGGCACCGGGGCGTCGGGATGGTCGATCAGCCGATCGCAGACCTGCATCGCTCCACGCTCCCTCGCCCGCGGACCCGGCCGAATCGGGCACATCCGCGCGTTCGAACCCGCCCGCCCCCGAGATAGCGCGTGGGCGCGGCGCTCACAACCGGGGCCGGCGGGAAGGGCGCGCGGCGGCGGCAGGACCCCCCCGCGAAATTCGAGCGGAGCACTCTTGAAAGCACTCGGACAGCATCCCACATCGATCGACGTGGACGCCGCAAGGGTCCACGAGGCCATCGCATCTGCGGCCAGGTTCCGGCGCGCCCGAGTGGGCGTCGGAGGGTGAGACAGACCATTGCGATCGCCTCCAACCCTGTCGCTCGTCTTTCAGGAGGACACATCATGCGCATCGATTTCTCTCCGCTCTATCGGTCCACCGTCGGTTTCGACCGTCTCTTCTCGTTGATGGACGGCGTCGGCGCGGGCGATGCCTCGCAGCCGGCCTATCCGCCCTACAACATCGAGCGCACCGCCGAGAACGCCTACCGCATCACCATGGCGGTGGCCGGCTTCGCGGCCGAGGACCTCGGCGTCGAGCTCAAGGAGAACACCCTGACGATCAAGGGTGAGAAGACGTCGACCGACGAGACCCGGGACGTGCTCTATCGCGGCATCGCGTCGCGCAGCTTCGAACGTCGCTTCCAGCTCGCCGACCACATGCTGGTCGAGGGCGCGGGCCTCGAGAACGGCCTGCTCCACATCGATCTGGCGCGCCGGATCCCCGAGGAGCTGAAGCCGCGGCGGATTCCGATCGCCCATACCGTCTCGGCCGCCCGCCTGTCGAACCCGACGGTCGTCGGTGACGAGACGGCCCCCAAGGTCGAAGCCGCCTGACGGCCCGACCGATCGTCGGGCCCAGGCCCCCCCGTTTCGGGCCCGACGCCAGCCTCGCCGATCGCGCCCCCCGATCGGATGGACCGGATCCGCCCCGTACGTCGCCCCGACGTGCGGGGCGGTCTCCGTTTGGGGGGGTAGCGAAGCGATGGCGCGGCCCGATCCGTTTCGACGGCGGAGCGGAAAATCCTTCTCCCCTCGAGGGAGAAGGTGCGAAGGCCGGATGAGGGGTCGGACGCTTCTCCGGAACTCCGGGACCGCGGTTTCGGCGCGCTCGCCGCTGCGCGGCGCCCCCTCATCCGCCGCTTCGCGGGACCTTCTCCCGCGAGGGGGCCTTTGCGCAATTTCCCGATTCTCTTCCCTGGAGATCGATCTCTACCGTCGCTCCCGGCGAGCGCAGCGAGGGAAGGGAGCCCAGATATTCGGTAAGCTACTGAAAATATTATGGATCCCCTTCCCGGCGCGTGCCGCGCCGCCGGGGATGACGGCGGTGGGTGTGCACCCTCTCGGGTATCCGTTCGAGCGGATCGAAGACCCTGGGACAGATTGTGCAAAGGTCCCACGAGGGGAGAAGGGACGCCCGCAGCGGGTGTGGGTCGAATACCGCCCCGGTCGGGCCTCCCGCGCCCTCCCGAAAGGCGCCTGCGCCGGTTTGTCTCGCGGCGCCGAACGCGCTAGGTGTTCGTCGAACCGGCGGCGCCCGCCGTCCGGGACGATGCCGCCCCGCCGGACGGGCCGGCGTCCGCGAACGAGGTTCCCCTTGATCCGCCACGTCGTGTTCTTCTCCGTCCCCAACGCCGACGATCGCGACGCGGTCGCGGCCGGGCTGGCGATCCTGACCCGCAATCCCCATGCCCTGCGGCTCGAGGTGCGGCCGAATCTGCGGCGTGACAGCTGGTCGGGCGAAGTCGACTTCGTGGTCTACGGCGAATTCGCCGACGAGGCGGCGCTCGCCGCCTACAAGGCCCACCCGACCTACGCCGAGGCGATCGCCGCGGTGCGCCCCCTGCGCGATCTGCGCATCGCCGCCGACTTCGTGCTCGATTGAGCGCCGGACCCGCGCCTCAGGCCGTTGGGGTCGCGGTGGCTCAGGCCGTCGGCGTCGCGGCGAGGGCGGCGAGCAGGGCGTCGACGTCCGCGTCGGTGGTGGCGAAGCTGGTGACGAAGCGATGGAGCGCCTCGCCGTCGCGCGGCAGGTCGTCGCCGGCGAGGGCGGCGGTCGACCAGTCGTAGAAGTGGGCGCCGGCGGTCTGCAGCGCTGCGGCGGTGGTGACCGGCAGGAAGGCGAAGACCTCGTTGGCCTGCGGCTGCCAGGCGAGGCGGGCGCGGTCGCTCGCCGCGAAACCGGCGGCGAGGCGGGCGGCGCGGGCGTTGGCCCGGGCGGCGAGGTCGAGCCACAGATCGCCGGCGAGCCAGGCGTCGAACTGGGCGGCGACGAAGCGGTGCTTGGAGACCAGCTGGCCGGCGCGTTTGCGCAGGTAGGTCAGGGTCTCGCGGCGGGCGGGATCGAAGGCGACGATCGCCTCGGCCATCGGGCAGCCGCCCTTGGTGCCGCCGAAGGACAGGAGGTCGACGCCGGCCCTCCAGGTGGCTTCGGCCGGGGTGCAGCCGAGATGGGCCAGCGCATTGCCGAATCGCGCGCCGTCCATGTGGACGGCGAGGCCGTGGGCGCGCGCGGCTTGCGCGAGCGCCGCGGTCTCGGCCGGGGTGTAGACCAGACCGAATTCGTTGGGCTGGGTCAGCGACAGCACCGACAGGCGGCCGTGATGGGTGCCCTGTGGGGAGGCGGCGAGGCGGCGGGCGACGTCGTCGGCGGCGAGTTTGCCGCGCACGCCGGGCCAGCGCAGGGTACGGGTGCCGGCGAAGAACTCCGGCGCGCCGCATTCGTCGATCGCCAGATGGCCCTCCTCGTGGGCGACTACCGCGCCCCACGGCGGCGCCAGCGCGGCGACCGACAGGGCGTTGGCGGCGGTGCCGGTGGTGACCAGGATCACCGCGACCTCGCGCTCGAAGATCTCGCAGAGGCGCGCCTCGACGCGGGCGGTCAGCGGGTCCTGGCCATAGGCGGGGACGGCCGCGGGGCGGGCGGCGGCGATCATCGCCTCGAGGACCGGCTCGCAGGCCCCGGCCCAGTTGTCGGACGCGAAATTCATGACGGCGATCCCGGTGGTGGAGCGGCCCGGCGGGGCCGCGGAGAGCTCCGCTCTAGCACGCGGGCGCGGGGCTGCGAACCGTCGGCGGAGGCGCATCTGCCGAAGGAATCGGCGGTCCGCCCGTTTCCTGGTCGAATTATCGGCACCTGCATGGATTCGCGCTGCTTGCGAGCGGTTCCAATTTCTGCGATGTTCCGCCGATGAGAGATAGGTCAGTGTCCCTGACCTAATTCTCCGGTTCGGGGAAAAGACGGCGGATTTCCGCGGTTTTCCCTCCGGAGTTCGTCCTCGGGGGACGGGCTCGGTGCCCGTTGCGTGCGCCTTGCGCCGCCCGCGGCCCGGACCTTGCCCTGCGGGAGGCCCCGGAACGCCCGGCCCGCGACCTTCGCCGACGCTCGCCCACCCGTCCGACGGGACCGGGTGGGGGGACGGGGGCCGCGGCACTTGACGTCAGGTCGCGCCGCGAGGCGCTGCAACGCGAGGAATGGATCCATGGAACGGATCGCGTCGGAAGGCTCCCTGAGCTCTCTCGCCCCCGAGGTTTCGATCGCCGCGGCGGTTCCCTCGGCGACGGCCGTTGTCGGGCCTTCGGGCCTTCCCGAAGCGCAGGGCATGTTCGATCCGGCCGAGACGCGCGACGCCTGCGGCGTCGGCTTCGTCGCCGACATCAAGGGTCGCAAGAGCCACGCCATCGTCAAGGACGCCCTCTACGTGCTCGAGAACCTCGAGCATCGCGGCGCGGTCGGGGCCGATCCGCTGATGGGCGACGGCGCCGGCATCCTGGTGCAGATCCCCCATCGCTTCTTCGCGGAAGAATGCGCGTCGCTCGGCTTCACCCTGCCGGCGGCCGGAACCTACGGTATCGGCCAGTTCTTCCTGCCGCGCGACGAGGCCGAACGGGTCCGTTCGGTGGAGATCGTCGAGCGCGCGGTCAAGGCCGAGGGTCTGGTGGTGCTCGGCTGGCGCGACGTGCCGGTCGACAATTCCAAGCTCTCCGACGGCGTCAAGGCGACCGAGCCGCTGCATCGGCAGCTGTTCGTGTCCTGCCCGACCGCGGCCGACCAGGACGAGCTCGAGCGTCACCTCTACATCGCCCGCAAGGTGCTGTCGGGCGACGTCTACGAGGCCGACTGGAACGGCGCCACCAAGCGCAACCAGGACTGGTTCTACCCGGTGTCGTTCTCGTCGCGGACGATCGTCTACAAGGGCATGTTCCTGAGCTATCAGGTCGCCGCCTATTACCACGACCTGCACGACGACCGGTTCGAGTCGGCGCTGGCGCTGGTCCATCAGCGCTTCTCGACCAACACCTTCCCGTCGTGGAAGCTGGCCCATCCCTACCGCATGGTCGCCCACAACGGCGAGATCAACACCCTGCGCGGCAACGTCAACTGGATGTACGCCCGCCAGGCGACGACCACCTCGCGGGTGCTCGGCGAGGACATCTCGAAGATCTGGCCGATCTCCTACGAGGGTCAGTCGGACACCGCCTGTTTCGACAACGCGCTCGAGTTCCTGATGCGCGGCGGCTACTCGCTGGCCCACGCGATGATGACTCTGATCCCCGAGGCCTGGGCCGGCAACCAGGTGATGGACGACGAACGCAAGGCCTTCTACGAGTACCATGCGGCGATCATGGAGCCGTGGGACGGGCCGGCGGCGGTGTGCTTCACCGACGGTCGCCAGATCGGCGCCACCCTCGACCGCAACGGCCTGCGTCCGGCGCGCTACATCCTCACCGACGACGACCGGGTGATCCTGGCGTCGGAAGCCGGCACGCTGCCGATTCCCGAGGAGAAGATCGTCGCCAAGCTGCGGCTGCAGCCGGGCAAGATGCTGCTGATCGATCTCGAGGCAGGACGGATCGTCTCCGACGACGAGATCAAGCACACCATCGCCACGGCGCACCCTTATGCCGAGTGGATCGACGACACGCAGCTGGTGCTCGAGGATCTGCCGGAAGTGCCGGCGCGCGCGCCCAAGACCATGGAGAGCCTGCTCGATCTGCAGCAGGCTTTCGGCTACACCCAGGAAGACCTCAAGATCCTGCTGTCGCCGATGGCCACCACCGGTCAGGAAGCGATCGGCTCGATGGGCACCGACACGCCGATCAGCGTGCTCTCGGACAAGTCGAAGCTGCTCTACACCTACTTCAAGCAGAACTTCGCCCAGGTCACCAACCCGCCGATCGATCCGATCCGCGAAGAACTGGTGATGAGCCTCGTCTCGTTCATCGGGCCGCGGCCGAACCTGTTCGACCTCGAGGGCTCGGAAGCCCAGAAGCGTCTGGAAGTGCGCCAGCCGATCCTCACCAACGAGGACCTGGAGAAGATCCGGACGATCGGCGACGTCGAGGAATCGGGCTTCAAGTCGATCACCATCGACGTCACCTATCCGGCGGCCAACGGCCCGGCCGGCATGGGGCCGGCGCTCGATGCGATCTGCGTGCAGGCCGAGGCCGCGGTGCGGCTGTCGGCCAAGGGCCAGATCTACAACATCATCGTGCTGTCCGACCGCATGGTCGGGCGCGAGCGCATCGGCATTCCGGCGCTGCTGGCCACCGCCGCGGTGCATCATCACCTGATCCGCAAGGGTCTGCGGACCCGCGCAGGTCTGGTGGTGGAATCGGGCGAACCGCGCGAGGTCCATCACTTCGCGCTGCTCGCCGGCTACGGCGCCGAGGCGATCAACCCCTATCTGGCCTTCGACACGCTGATCGCGATGAAGCCGCAGTTCCCGGAGAACGTCGACGCCCACGAGATCGTCTATCGCTACATCAAGTCGATCGGCAAGGGTCTGCTCAAGGTCATGTCCAAGATGGGCATCTCGACCTACCAGTCCTATTGCGGCGCCCAGATCTTCGACGCGGTCGGCCTCAAGTCGAGCTTCGTGAAGACCTATTTCTTCGGCACCGCCACCAAGATCGAGGGCATCGGCCTGGAGCAGATCGCCCGCGAGACGGTGGAGCGCCACAAGTCGGCCTTCGGCGACGATCCGGTGTTGACCGGCGCGCTCGACGTCGGCGGCGAATATGCCTTCCGGCTGCGCGGCGAGGCCCATGTCTGGGGTCCCGGCGTGGTCGCCGGCCTCCAGCATTCGGTGCGCACCAACGATTTCGCGACCTTCCAGAAGGAGTTCTCGGCGGTCATCGACGCCCAGAACGAGCGGCTGACCACCATCCGCGGCCTGTTCCGGATCAAGACCGCGGAAGAGGACGGGCGTACCCCGGTGCCGCTCGACGAGGTCGAATCGGCGGCGTCGATCGTCCATCGCTTCGCCACCGGCGCGATGTCCTACGGCTCGATCTCGCGCGAGGCCCACACCACTCTGGCGATCGCCATGAACCGCATCGGCGGGCGCTCGAACACCGGTGAGGGCGGCGAAGAGGCCGATCGCTTCGTGCCGCTCGCCAACGGCGATTCCCTGCGGTCGGCGATCAAGCAGGTGGCCTCGGGCCGCTTCGGCGTGACCACCGAATATCTGGTCAACTCCGACCAGATGCAGATCAAGATGGCGCAAGGGGCCAAGCCCGGCGAAGGCGGTCAGCTGCCCGGCCACAAGGTCGACGCGGTGATCGGCAAGGTCCGCCACGCCACCCCCGGCGTGCAGCTGATCTCGCCGCCGCCGCACCACGACATCTATTCGATCGAGGATCTGGCGCAGCTGATCTTCGACCTGAAGAACGTCAACCCGACCGCGGAAGTGTCGGTCAAGCTGGTCTCGGAAGTCGGCGTCGGCACCGTCGCCGCCGGCGTCGCCAAGGCGCGCGCCGACCACATCACCATATCGGGCTTCGAGGGCGGCACGGGTGCCTCCCCGCTGACCTCGATCAAGCACGCCGGCAGCCCTTGGGAGATCGGGCTCGCCGAGACTCAGCAGACGCTGGTGGTCAACGGCCTGCGCTCGCGCGTCGTTCTCCAGGTCGACGGGGGGGTGCGGACCGGCCGCGACGTGATCATCGGGGCGCTGCTCGGCGCCGACGGCTTCGGCTTCGCCACCGCGCCGCTGATCGCCGCCGGCTGCCTGATGATGCGCAAGTGCCACCTCAACACCTGCCCGGTCGGCATCGCCACCCAGGATCCGGTGCTCCGGAAGCGCTTCGTCGGCCTGCCCGAGCACGTCATCAACTACTTCTTCTTCGTCGCCGAAGAGGTCCGGCGCCATCTCGCGGCGCTCGGCTTCAGGCGCCTCGACGAGGCGACCGGGCGCTCCGATCTCCTCGACAAGCGCGGGTCGATCGAGCATTGGAAGGCCAAGGGTCTCGACTTCACCCGGCTGTTCCACAGCCCCAAGGCGGCGCCGGACCAGATCCGCAACACCGCGGCCCAAGCGCATCCGATCCACGACGTGCTCGACCGCCGGCTGATCGCCGAGGCCGGGCCGGCGCTCGATCATCGCCAGCCGGTGCGGATCGAAGCCGACGTGATCAACGTCAACCGCTCGGTCGGCGCGATGCTGTCGGGCGAGGTGGCCAAGCGCTTCGGCCATGCCGGCCTGCCCGAGGACACCATCCACGTGACCCTCACCGGCACGGCGGGTCAGTCCTTCGGGGCCTGGGCGGCGCGCGGCGTGACGCTGGAGCTGATCGGCGACGCCAACGACTACGTCGGCAAGGGCCTGTCGGGCGGTCGCCTGGTGGTCAAGCCGAACCCCAAGTCGAAGATCGTTCCGGAGACCTCGATCATCGTCGGCAACACCGTGCTCTACGGGGCGATCGAGGGCGAGTGCTACTTCCGCGGCCTCGCCGGCGAGCGCTTCGCGGTGCGCAACTCCGGAGCGATCGCGGTGGTCGAAGGCGTGGGCGACCACGGCTGCGAATACATGACCGGCGGCATCGTGGTGGTGCTCGGGTCGACGGGCCGCAACTTCGGCGCCGGCATGTCGGGCGGCATCGCCTATGTGCTCGACGAGGACGGCACCTTCGGCAAGCGCGTCAATCTGGCGATGGTCGATCTCGAGCCGGTTCCGGAAGAGGACATCCTGCTCGAGAAGCTCCACCACCACGGCGGCGACCTCGACTTCAAGGGACGGGTCGACATCACCGGCGACATGACCCGCCACGACGACGAGCGGCTGTGGCAGCTGATCTCCAGCCATCTCCACTGGACCGGTTCGGCCCGGGCCAAGGAGATCCTGGAGCACTGGGAGCTGTTCCGGCCGAAGTTCGTCAAGGTCATGCCGGTCGAGTACCGCAAGGCGCTCGAGGCGATGAAGACGCAGCGCCAGGCGGCGGAGTGACGCGCCGCCGCTGAGGCGGCGGATCGAAGGGGACTTGCGACCCACCGGCCGGGTCGGCGCGGGCGAGAACGCCCGGCGCGGCCGCCGGTGGAAGTCAGGGCAGACGAACGGAGCGCGAAATGGGCAAGGTCACCGGTTTCCTCGAGTTCGACCGGCAGGAACTCAAGTATCAGCCGGCAGGCGACCGGGTTCGCCACTACGGCGAATTCACGCTGCCGCTGAGCGACGTCGACGTGGAGCGCCAGGGCGCACGCTGCATGGACTGCGGTATTCCCTATTGCCACCGCGGCTGTCCGGTGAACAACCAGATCCCGGACTGGAACGACCTCGTCTACAACGGCGACTACGAGCAGGCCTCGCGCAACCTGCATTCGACCAACAACTTCCCGGACTTCACCGGCAAGATCTGTCCGGCGCCGTGCGAGGCGGCCTGCACCCTCAACCTGTTCGACTCGCCGGTGACGATCAAGACGATCGAGAGCACCATCGTCGAGCGGGCCTGGGAGAACGGCTGGCTCGCGCCGGAGATCGCCAAGGTGCGCACCGGCAAGAAGGTGGCGGTGGTCGGCGCCGGCCCGGCGGGGCTCGCGGCGGCGCAGCAGCTCGCCCGCGTCGGCCACGAGGTCCACGTCTACGAGAAGAACCTGAAGGCCGGCGGCCTGCTGCGCTACGGCATCCCCGACTTCAAGCTCGACAAGGGCGTGGTCGAACGGCGCGTCCAACAGCTGGTCGCCGAGGGCGTCGTGTTCCACTTCGGGGTGATGATCGGCCGCGACGTGGCGGTCGAGACGCTGCAGGCCGACCACGACGCGGTGCTGCTGTCGGGCGGTTCGGAGAAGCCGCGCGATCTGCCGGTGCCGGGGCGCGAGCTGTCGGGCGTGCATTTCGCCATGGAGTTCCTGCCGCAGCAGAACCGGCGGGTCTCCGACGAGCCGCTCGGCGACGTCGCGCCGATTCTGGCGACCGGCAAGCACGTGGTGGTGATCGGCGGCGGCGACACCGGCTCGGACTGCATCGGCACCTCGGTGCGCCAGGGCGCGCTCAGCGTGACCCAGCTCGAGATCATGCCGCGTCCCCCCGAGAAGGAGGACAAGCTGACCACTTGGCCGAACTGGCCGCTGAAGCTCAGGACCTCGTCGTCGCACGAGGAGGGCGCCGAGCGCCGCTTCGCGACCACCGCGGTGCGTTTCGACGGTGCCGACGGGCGGGTCAAGGAAGTGCGGGTGACGGAAGTCGACGGGCGCTTCCAGCCGGTGCCGGGCACCGAGCAGGTGCTGCGCGCCGATCTGGTGCTGCTCGCCATGGGCTTCGTCTCGCCGGTGCACGAGGGCATGATCGCCGCCCTCGGCGTCGAGACCGACGGTCGCGGCAACGTCAAGGCCAACGAGGACGACTATCGCACCTCGATCCCCAAGGTGTGGGCGGCCGGCGACATGCGGCGCGGCCAGAGCCTGGTGGTGTGGGCGATCCGCGAAGGTCGGCAGGCGGCGCGCGCCATCGATCTGGCGCTGATGGGCAAGACCCTGCTGCCGCGCTGAGACGAATTACGATCGAACTTCGGCGGCGCGTCCCTCGCGGGGCGCGCCGTCGGCGTTTCTGCGCGGGGCTCGGCGCTCAGGGCGTGCGGCGGACGATGTCGTCGACGCGGCCGGGCGGGCCGTCGATCGGCAGGCCCTCGACCAGCCGCCGCCAGCCCGGCGAGGCGGCGACGGGGAAGCCGCCGGGCAGTTCGGCGCGCGGTTTCCGATCGGGGCCGCCGGCCAGGGTGACCGGCGCGTCGGGGGCGGCGTCGCCGAGCGGCAGGACCGGGCCGATCAGGCTCCAGGGGGCCGGCGGCAAGGGCGGCGGGCCGGCGACGATCGCCTCCTCGGGCTTGGGCGCCACCACCGTCTCCTCGGGCACCGCCGGGGCGGTGGTCGGGGTGTCGCCGCGCATCACCTTGCGGATCCCCTCCTCGACGAAGAAGGCGAGTTTGCGCTGGCCGGCGCGGGTGAACAGGATGCCGTCGGAGGCGCGCAAGCGCTTGACCTGGCCGTCGACGTCGGGGCCGTTGGCGGTGTAGTGGCCCTCTTCGTCGGTGAAGGCGTTCCAGATGTCGACGAAGGTGCCGCCGGCCGCCTGGACGCGGGGGCGGGCGAGGTCGTTGAGACCCGACAGGAAGGCGGCGTAGTTGGCCCGCGCCGTCGGTTTGAGGTCGGGATCGGCGGTCGGCGGCAGGCCGACCCACCAGAAGGGTTTGCCGCTGGCCTTGAGTACGGCGACGTAGCGGTCGAGGCGTTCGCCGTAGAGGCGCTTCCAGTCGTCGGTGGCCATGTCGAAGGGCTTGGCACCGGGGACCGGGAACGGCTGCCAGTCGTTGACGCCGATCATGGTGACGACGAAGTCGGCCTTGGTGTCGGCGATGATCTTGGTCGCCGCCTGGGTCCAGTCGGCGTCGCCGTCGCGAATCAGGCCGGCCGAGGCGCGGGCCTTGGCGACCACCACCAGCGAGGGCTCGTCGGCGAAGGCCATCTGCAGGCCGAAGGCGAGGCCCTGGGCCTGGACGTCGCCGATCACCGCGATCACCTGGGCGTCGGAATTCTTGGGGATCTCGACGATCTTGGGTTCGGGCGGGCGCACCTTGCGCGGCGGCTCGACGGCCGCCGGCGGCGGCGCGGCGCGCTGCGGGGGCGCGCCGAACAACATGCGGAAGAAGCCGCCGATCGGGTCGTTCTGGGCGGCCGCCGGGACCGGCGTCAGGGCGAGCATCGCCGCCGCGAGCAGGCCGAACAGCGGGATCGACAGACGGCGCATCGCGAGGTCCTACCGGTGCGGGGGCCGGCGCGGCGCGTCGGCGTGCCCCAGTCTAGCTCCCGCGCAGCCGCTCGAGAACCTTGTCGGAGGGGTAACCGTCGGGCGGCGCCATGCCGGTGGCCTTCTGCCAGGCCTGGATCGCTCCTCGGGTCTTCTCGCCGAAGCGGCCGTCGACGCCGCCGGTGTCGTAACCGAGCGCGGTCAGGCGCTCCTGCATCTCCTGGGTCTCGGCGAGCGACAGCAGGCGCTCCTCGGTCGGCCAGGGGTGGATGAAGGGACCGCCGCCGCGCAGCCGATCGGCGAGGTGGCAGATCGCCAGCGCATATTTGTAGGAGGGATTGTAGGACTTCACCGCTTGGAAGTTCTGGAGGAGGGCGAAGGCCGGCCCGTTGGCGCCGGCCGGCAGCGACAGGCGGGCGGCATCCTCCAGGCGCGGGAACGGCTGGCCGTTGGCGCGCGAGACGCCGCGCGCCTGCCAGTCGCGCAGAGGGCGCTGGGTGTGACCATCGGCGAGGCCGACGTCGAAACCGGGGGCGAGCGAGATCTCGTAACCCCAGGCCTCGCCGCGGCGGTATTTGCCGCGTTCGACCAGATAGCGGGCGGTGCCGGCGAGGCTGTCGTCGGGGCGACCGAAGGGCGAGACGCGGCCGTCGCCGTCGAAGTCGACGCCCATGGCGAGCCAAACCTCGGGCATCCATTGGGTGTGGCCCATGGCGCCGGCCCAGGAGCCGATCATCTCGGCCGGTTCGGCCCAACCGCGGTCGATGATGATCAGCGCGTTGATCAGTTCCGCTTCCCAATAGCTGCGCCGGCGCGGATCGCCCCAGGCCAGGGCGGCGAGGCAGGGCATCACCGGGCGATTGTACTTCGGCGTCACCACCAGATCGCCGAACGAGGTCTCCAGGCCCCACAGGGCGCACAGGATGTGGCGATCGACGCCGTAGACGCGCTCGAGGCGGGTCCACAGCTCGTCGTATTCGCGGATCCGCTTGCGCCCGGTGTCGACGTTCCATTCGTTGGTGCGCTTGTCGATGTAGCGCCAGATCGGCTCCTGGACCTCCGGCTGGGCCTGATCGGACTTGTAGACCGAGGTGTCCGGTTCGATCGCCGCCATCACCCGGTCGTAGGTCGCCGCCGAGACGCCCTTGGCGAGCGCCCGCGGGCGAAAGACGCGGACCCAGTCGGGAAAGGTCAGATCGGAGACCTGGGCGAGAGCCGGCAGTCCGGCGGTCGTCAGAGCGGTTCCGGCGACGAGCGCCAGAAAGCGGCGCCGGTCGGGCGTCGGACCGCGCCGGCGCGGCTGCGTCGGTGTCGGCGTCATGGGTCTCTCCTCCTCTGCGCGGCCGTGGCGGCGTGCCGGGCCGCGGCGGCCGGTCGCCCGGTCCCTCCCGCTTCGGGGAAATCATGGTTAATCCCGCCTTAACGTCGCCTTAACGACGGACTGAAGTGGCACCGATCGGGGTGACGGAGGCGTTCGACGGAAGTAGTATCCCTGATGGGTTCGGCCATCGATCGACCGGCCGATCGGGTGCGCCACGGCAGGGCTTGTCGCAGTGGAACCGATCGACTACCGATGAACCCCACTCCGCCGGTCGGACCCCGTCGCCTCGCGTTTCAACAGGGACAGCCATCGACATGACGAAAAAGATCCGCAAAGCCGTCTTCCCCGTCGCCGGTCTCGGCACCCGCTTCCTCCCCGCCACCAAGGCGATGCCGAAGGAAATGTTGACCGTCGTCGACAAGCCGGTCCTGCAGTACGTGGTCGACGAGGCCCGCGAGGCGGGGATCGAACACCTGATCTTCGTCACCGGCCGCAACAAGGGCGTCATCGAAGACCATTTCGACATCGCCTTCGAGCTCGAAGCGACGCTGAAGGCGCGCGGCAAGACCAAGGAACTCGAGATCCTCGCGGCCCAGCGGCCGGACGCCGGCACCACCAGCTTCACCCGCCAGCAGGAGCCGCTCGGCCTCGGCCACGCCGTGTGGTGTGCGCGCGAACTGGTCGGCGACGAGCCCTTCGCGGTACTGCTGCCCGACATGATCATGAAGGGCCGCATCAAGAGCTGTCTCGCCCAGATGGTCGACGTCTACGAACAGACCGGCGGCAACGTCGTGGCGGTCGAGGAATGCGCGCCCGAACAGGCCCATCAATACGGGATCGTTGGGGTCGGCGAGAGCCGCGGCAACGCCTTCCGGATCACCTCGATGGTCGAGAAGCCGAAGCCGGGCACGGCGCCGTCGAACTTCTTCATCAACGGCCGCTACATCCTGCAGCCGGCGATCTTCGATCTGCTCGCCGCCCAGGAACGCGGCGCCGGCAACGAGATTCAGCTGACCGACTCGATGCTCAAGCTGCTCGATCGCGACGCCTTCTGGGGCGCCACCTTCGACGGCAAGACCTACGACTGCGGCTCCAAGGTCGGCTTCCTCGCCGCCAACGTCGCCTATGGCATGGAACACGCGGAACTCGCCGACGAGTTCCGCGCCGAGATCGCCCACATCCTCGACGCGATCTGAGCCGCGCGACCCGGCCGTGCCTCGCGGTGCGGCCGGGGTCAGCGTTGCAGGCGGACGCCGACCATGACGACGGCGGTGTCGTAGCCGACGTCGGCGAGCGAGCCGGAGAATCGCTCGAACGACCCCTTCACGAAGGTCTGGAGATTGCGGTCGACCTTCCAGGTCAGGCCGCTCGACAGAATCACGTCGCGCTCCTCGCGGTTCAATCCGACGAAGCCGCGGGTGGTGAGGCTCGCCCCGAGGCTCGCCACCAGGTCGCGACGCAGCGAGCGCTCGACGGTGACCGCCACGGTGCGGGCGAGCGAGCCGGTCGCCGCGGCCAGCGTGGTCGGCTCGAAGGCGGTCTTGGCCTCGAGCTTGACCGAGGTCAGGCGATCGGGCGACCAGATCAGCGATCCGTCGAGCAGCCAGCCGGCCATCTGCGGCAGTGATCCGTGATCGGGGCGTTCCGAGCCCCAGCCGGTGGCGAGTTCGCCGCGCAGCATCGGGCCGAGATCGGCGACCACGCCGACCACGCCGGCGCGGCCGGTGGCGTCGCGCGGCGAGCCCGAGACCACCGCCTCGTCGTAGGTCCGGCGGGTCGAGCGCACCTCGACGAAGGGCCGGAGGCCGCCCGTCGGGCCGAGGGTGGCGCGCAGGGCGCCGGTCCAGCGGGTGTTGTTCTGCGCCTCCGAGCCGAGCGGGGTGCCGCCGGTGGTGAGGCCCCCGGAGTAGTCGGCGCGTTCGACGTCGCCGCGCAGGGTGAGCGCCACGAGGCCGATGTCGCGGGTCAATCCCAGGGTGGCGGTGCGGGTGGCGAGATCGGCGCCGACCGCGGTCGAGGTCGGATCGTCGGATTTGGCGGCGGTCTGGCGTTCGCGCGACCAACCGGCGCCGACGTCGACGCGCATCTCCTCGCCGAGATCGATGCGGCCGCGCAGCGCGGCGCGGAACGACGGGCGGTCGTAATCGTGATCGTCGGCGTCGACGAGGCGGCTGCCGCGCAATTCGAAGCGCAGGTCGTGGCGCGACCAGTCGGAGCGGCCGAGGAGTTCCGGCGAGACCTGCCACAGGGTGGCGCCGGGTCCGGCGTGTTTGCCGGCGACGTTGGTGGTGCGGCCGGCCGAGAGCTCCAGCGCCGGCAGCCACAGGAACGAGCCGGTGCGCAGGCCGAGCGGCTCGAGGCCCTCGTCGGCCGGCTCGATCTCCTGGCGCAAGGTGGAAAGCGCATCGCGGGGCACCGGTTCGGTCGCCGGCGCGGCGATCGCCGGGCCGCCGTCCGGCACCGAGGGGCTGCGCGGCTGGGGATCGACCGGGCCTTTGGCCCGCAGCGGCGTGGGGGCCGCGCCGGTGGTGCGGGTCGCGGGACGACCCGGCGCCGGGGTCGGCAAGGGGGTGGCCGCAGCGCCGGCGGCCGGGGCACCGGCCGCGCCGGGCGTCGCGGGGGCGGTGCCGGGGGTCGGCGGGATGGATTCGAGCGGCGGCGGATCGGTGGCGTCGAGGGTCTCGGTGTCGACGGCGGCGCGCGGCCGGGTCGGCGCGGCGGCGCGCCCGGTCTCGTCGAAGGGCGAGGGGGTCGCGCCGGTGTCCTCGAGATTGCCGCGCAAACCGCCGGTCCGCCAGGGCGGGCGCGTCGGGTCGCCGGCGGTCTGGGCGAGGGCGAGGCCGGCGGCGAACAGCAGAGCGGCGGCGGCGAGCGACGGCACGAGGGCATGCGGCGTCGACCGGCGGCCGAGGGCGCGACGGCGGATCGACGGGGACGCGGGGGCGTGCGGACGACGCGGCATGGATCCTCGGGGCTCCTCCGGCGGTGGCCCGCGGCCGGAGTCTTGCCGAAAGGTAAAGGGTCATGGTTAAGGCTTGGTTAGCCGCACCCCGAGGGGCCGAGACGCGGCGGATCCCGCGGCGGCGAGAACCGGCCGGGGGGCGGGGCGGCGCCGTCGCCCTGCGGCGGGTGCGGCGCCCCTGCGCGTCCGACGCGGTGGGCGGCGCGCCGATTCGTGCTATGGAGCCGCCGTCGACGCCGCCGATCCGGCGGCCGTGCCTCTTCCTCGTCCGGACCTCGCCGATGACCTCCCCAGCGCTCTCCTCCGTCCGTCGCGCGATCGACACCGAAACCGAAGGCATGCGGGCGCTCGCCGCGGCCCTCGACGGGGCGCTCGGCGCCGCGGTGACGGCGGCGGTCGAGACCATGGCGGCGGCGCGGGCGCGGGTGATCGTCACCGGCATGGGCAAGAGCGGCCACGTCTGCCGCAAGATCGCCGCGACGCTGGCCTCGACCGGCACGCCGGCCTATTTCGTCCACCCGGCCGAGGCCGGCCATGGCGATCTCGGCATGATCACCCCCGACGACGTGATCCTCGCCGCCTCGTGGTCGGGTGAATCGACCGAATTGGCGGCGATCATCGCCTTCGCCGGGCGCTTCCGGGTGCCGCTGCTGGCGATCACCTCGAATGCGGCTTCGGCGCTGGGGCGCGCCGCCGACGTGGTGATGGAACTGCCGCGGGTCGAGGAGGCCTGTCCGCACGGACTGGCGCCGACCACCTCGACGCTCTTGCAACTGGCGCTCGGCGACGCCATCGCCATCGCCCTGCTGGAGGGCCGCGGCTTCACCGCCCAGGACTTCCGCATCTTCCACCCCGGCGGCAAGCTCGGGGCGAGCCTGCGCATGGTGCGCGACGTGATGCACGTCGGCGACTCGCTGCCGCTGGTGGCGAGCGGCACGTCGATGAAGGAGGCGATCGTCGCGATGTCGCGCAAGGGCTTCGGTTGCGTCGGGGTGATCGACGACACCGGGTTGCTGATCGGCATCGTCACCGACGGCGATCTGCGCCGCCACCTCTCCGACGGGCTGCTCGCCCTGACCGTCGACGCGGTGATGACCCGCAATCCGAAGACGACGCGGCCGGAGATCCTGCTCGGGCGGGTGATCGAGACCCTCAACGTCGCGTCGATCACCGCGCTGTTCGTGCTCGACGCCGGCCGCCCGGTCGGCATCGTCCACGTCCACGACCTGCTCCGCGTCGGCGTCGCCTGAGGGACGCCGCCCGGTCGGCCATGAGCCGGCCCGATCCTCGGCCGTCATCCCCGGCCGGAGCCGGCCTGCCGGCGGAGGGGAAAGGGGATCCAGGACTTGGGCCGGTGTGCCTTCGGCTTTTCCCGTGTGGCCTCTGGGTCCCCTTCCCTCGCCCTGCGGGCTCGCCGGGGACGACCGCCGAGGCGGGGGTGCGACCGGCCGGCAGGACGTGAGTTTCGACGAAATCCGACTGCAATTGCCCTGCCAGAGCGGCGACGCCCGGTCGGGCGTCGCGTCAGTCGGGAGCGGCTTCGACGATCAACAGATTGCCGTCGACGGCGCGGACCACGACCCGGGTGCCGGCCGGCAGCAGCGGGCCGGTGATCCGCCACATGCCGTCGTCGATCGCCAGATGCCCGCCGTTCTCCCCGAGCGGTTCGGCGAGGGTGAAGATCCGCCCGACCAGCCGCCCGCCGCGATCGTTGAGGAGGGGATCGTCGGTGGCCTGCGGCGCCGTCCGGCGGAACCAGGTCCGGCCGGCGACCAACAGGACGATCGAGGTCGCCGCCCAGATCAGGGCGAGCGTCTGGATCGACCAGTGGACGGTCAGGGCGAGCACGCCGACCACCAGCGCGGCGACGCCGAACCACAGCAGCACGAAGCCCGGCATCGCCAATTCGAGCCCGAGCAGCAGGAAGCCGAGGAGCCACCAGCTCCAGGCTCCGTAGCGGACGAACAGTTCGGCGATGGTGTCGATCATGGTCGGACCTCGAGATTCCGGTTCGGGCGCGCGTCGACGTCACTCACCCGCGCGTGTCGGGCACGCCGGGGCGACGGCGCTGCTGATCGGCGGAGTCGGAGAAGGACGCCTTGGCGATCTCGGCGATGCCGGCGATCGAGCCGAGCAGCGAGGTCGCGTCGATCGGCAGCATCAGGACTTTCTGGTTCGGCGCCGAGGCGAGGCTCTTCAGGGCCTCGACGTATTTCTGGGCGACGAAGTAGTTGATCGCCTGGACGTCGCCGGCGGCGATCGCCTTGGACACAACCTCGGTCGCCTTGGCCTCGGCCTCGGCCCCGCGTTCGCGGGCCTCGGCGTCGCGGAAGGCAGCCTCGCGGCGGCCTTCGGCTTCCAGGATCAGCGCCTGCTTCTGGCCCTCGGCCTTGAGGATCTCCGACTGGCGCAGGCCCTCCGATTCGAGGATGGCGGCGCGCTTGTCGCGCTCGGCCTTCATCTGGCGGCCCATCGAGGCGACCAAGTCGGCCGGCGGCAGGATGTCCTTGATCTCGATGCGGGTGGCCTTGACGCCCCAGGCGGAGGTGGCGCTGTCGACGACGTGCAGCAACTGGGTGTTGATGGCGTCGCGATGGCTCAGCAGCTGGTCGAGATCCATCGAGCCCATGACCGTACGGATGTTGGTCATGGTCAGGTTGAGGATCGCCAGTTCCAGATTCTGCACCTCGTAGGCCGCCTTGGCGACGTCGAGGATCTGATAGAAGGCGATGCCGTCGACCTTCACATTGGCATTGTCCTTGGTGATGACCTCCTGGTCGGGCACCGGCAGGACTTGTTCCATCACCGACAGCTTGGCGCCGATCACCTCGATGAAGGGGGTGATGACGTTGAGGCCGGGCTTGAGGGTGCGGGTGTAGCGGCCGAAGCGCTCGACCGTCCAGTTGTAGCCCTGCGGGACCTGTTTGACGCCGGCGAAGAACACCAGCACGACGATCGCCACGAAGGCGATCACCACCATGTCGAAACCCGTCAGCATGAATCCGTTCATCGCACTCTCCCACCCGTGCCGCACGCGGCGGTGCGGATTCGCCCGTCGATCGGCGGGCGCGAATCTGCGCAACCATCATGACCGAAGCGCGACGGAAACGGCGGGAAGACTTCGTGGTGCGACGACGTTTCAGACCCAGCCGGCGAGTTCTCGGGTCACCACCGCCTCGAGAACGTCGAGGCCGCGGGGCGAATCGTTGAAACAGGGCACCAACTGGAAGTCCTCACCGCCGGCGGCGAGGAAGGCCGCGCGGTTCTCGTGGCCGAGTTCCTCGAGGGTCTCGAGGCAATCGGCGACGAAGCCGGGTGCGATCACCATCAGCCGCCGCACGCCGGAGCGGGCCAGCGCGACGATGGTCTCGTCGGTATAGGGCTGCAACCACGGTTCACGGCCGAAGCGCGACTGGAAGGTCATGCGCAGGCGGTCGCCGAGCCCGGTCGCCTCGCGCAGCAGCCGCACGGTCTTGGCGCAGTGGCAGAAATACGGATCGCCGGCGTCGAGGAAGCGCTTGGGGATGCCGTGGAACGAGGCGAGGATCACCTCGGGCTCGTGGTCGGCGGCGGCGATCGCGGCCGTGAGGTCGGCGGCGAGGCGGTCGATGTAGGTCGGATCGTCGTACCACGGCGGGGCGACGCGCAGGGCCGGCTGGCGGCGCATCGCCTTCAGGGCATCGAAGGCGGCATCGGCCACGGTCGCCGAGGTCGCGGCGGCATATTGCGGATAGAGCGGCACCAGCAGGATGCGCTCGCAGCCCTGGGCGAGCAGCGCCGCGATGCGGTCGGCGATGGTCGGGCGGCCGTAGCGCATCGCCCAGTCGACGACGATGCGGTCGGAGAGACCGGCGAGGCGCTCGCCGAGGTGCGCGGCCTGGGATCGGGTGATCGTCTTGAGCGGGCCTTCGCCGAGTTCGTGGTTCCATATGGTGTCGTAGTCGCGACCCTTGCGGCCCGGCCGGGTGGTGAGGATCACCAGATTGAGCAGCGGCCACCAGATCAGCCGCGGCACGTCGACGACCCGGCGGTCGGACAGGAATTCGCGCAGGTACCGCCGCATCGACCAGTAGTCGGTGGCTTCCGGCGTGCCGAGATTGACGATCAGCACGCCGATCCGGCCGGTCGCCACCTCGGGGTGGCCGGCAGGGCGGGCGGCGCGGGCGGCGGTCTCGGAGGGCGTCATCGCGGGGCTCGTTCGGTTCGGCCGACGGTGTCCCGCCGGCCCCTGTCCTACGCCGCGCGAGGCGCGGCGGATCGCTCGCGGCTCAGAAACACTCGCGCTCGAGCTTGGCCAGCGCCGCGATCGCTTCGGCGTCGTCGCGATCCTCGAACAGGTCCGACATGTAAGTGACGTGGGAATGCATCAAGAGCAGGCGGTCGGCGATCGATGTGGTGCCGGCGTCCGCCGCCGCGAGCCGTTCCTCGAAGCGCTGCCAAAACGGATCGGGCACGCCGTCGACGGCGACGAGGCGGCGCAGATGGCCGAGGACTGCGGTCATGTTGGCTTCGAAGTCGATGCCGCGGAAGGAGACGTACCGGTCGGGGGCGGCAGCGGGGGACGGCACGGACATCGCATCGCTTTCGGACGGAGGAGGGGCAGCGCGGGCGGCGATCATACGGGGTTCGCGGCCGCGGGCAATCCCGCCGGGACGGCTTGTCGGGGCGAAAGTGTTACGTTATAACATTCGCCATGACCGATGCCCCGCGCCTCTCCGAACCGTTCCTCGTCGCCGCCCGCGCGACTCAGTCTCCGACTCCGCCCGTCCAAGGCGCGGCGGGAAGGGCCGAGCACGGCCATGCTCGCCACGATCACGCCCATACCCATGCTCATGACCATGCCCACGGGCATCGTCCGGCGCACGGTCCCGTCGCACGGCCGCGGCCGGCGGCGGTGCCGTTCTCGCTGCTGCGCGCCTCGCTCGCCGTGCGGCTGGCGATCGCCGGCGGCGCCGCGGCGGCGATCTGGGCGGCGGTCGCCTGGGCGACCACACCGATTTCCGGGCTCTGATCGAAAGACGCGCGCCATGACCCTCGCCATCGAACTCGACGATCTGACGCTCGGCTACGACCGCCATCCGGCGGTCCACCATCTCTCCGGCCGCATCGCCCAGGGCACGCTGACCGCGGTGATCGGTCCCAACGGCGCCGGCAAGTCGACGCTGCTCAAGGGCATCGTCGGGGCGCTGCCGCCGCTCGGCGGGACACTGCGCTTCGTCGGCTGCGATCGCCGCGACATCGCCTATCTGCCACAGACCGCCGAGATCGACCGCAGCTTCCCCGTGACCGTGTGGGACTTCGTCGCCATGGGCCTGTGGCGGCGGGTCGGAGCCTTCGGCGGCATCGGGCGCGGCGCCGCCGGGCCGATCGCCACGGCGCTCGAAACCGTCGGGCTCGAAGGCTTCGAGACGCGGCCGATCGGCACCCTGTCGGGCGGCCAGATGCAGCGCACCCTGTTCGCCCGCCTTCTGGTGCAGGACACCGCGGTGATCCTGCTCGACGAACCGTTCAACGCCGTCGACGGGCGCACCGTCGAGGACCTCCTGGTGCTGGTGGAACGCTGGCACGCCGAGGGCCGCACCGTGGTGGCGGTGCTGCACGACCACGCGATGGTGCGCCGGGTGTTCCCCGACGCGCTGCTGATCGCCCGCGAACCGGTCGCCTGGGGCGCCACCGGGACGGTGGTGACCCCGGACAATCTGTCGCTCGCCCGGCGGATGATCGAAGCCTTCGATGCCGGCGCGCCGGTCTGCGCCCGCGACGCCGCCTGACCCCCGAGGACGCCCGATGTTCGCTCTGTTCCACGATCTGGTGATCGCGCCCTTCGCCGAATTCGAATTCATGCGCCGGGCCCTGGTCGGGGCGGTGGCGCTGGCGATCGCCGCGGCGCCGATCGGGGTGTTCCTGATGCTGCGGCGGATGTCGCTGACCGGCGACGCGATGGCCCATGCGATCCTGCCCGGGGCGGCGCTCGGCTATCTGGTGGCCGGACTGTCGCTGCCGGCGATGACCTTCGGCGGACTGGTCGCCGGGGTCACGGTGGCGGTCGGGGCGGGGGCGGTGGCGCGCGCCTCGGTGCTCAAGGAAGACACCACGCTCGCCGCCTTCTATCTGCTGTCGCTGGCGCTGGGTGTGACCATCGTGTCCCTCAAGGGCTCCAATGTCGACCTGTTGCACGTGCTGTTCGGCTCGGTGCTGGCGCTCGACGACACGGCGCTGGTGCTGATCGCGGCGATCGCCACGCTGACGCTGTTCGCCATGGCGGCGATCTTCCGGCCCCTGGTGCTCGAATCGGTCGATCCGGTGTTCCTGCGCTCGGTCGGGCGGGTCGGCGCGCCGGTCCATCTGATCTTCATGGCGCTGGTCGTGCTCAATCTGGTCGGCGGCTTCCTGGCGCTCGGCACCCTGCTGGCGGTCGGCATGATGATGCTGCCGGCGGCGAGCGCCCGATTGTGGACCGACGACCTCACGCAATTGGTCGGGCTCGCCGCGGCGATCGGTGCCGGTTCGGCGGTCGTCGGACTGCTGCTCTCCTACCACCAGAGCCTGCCGGCCGGGCCGGCGATCATCCTGGTGGCGGGCGCCTTCTACCTTCTGTCGCTGATCGTCGGTCGGCGCGGACTGCTGGCCGCCCGGATCGGGCGGCGACATCTCGAAGCCTGACATCCGCATCTCACGTCCTGTTCTTCCCCCAACGTCGGAGGTTCGCCCCATGACGCAGGTCTCACGTCGCCTCGTTTCCGCCGCCCTCGCGGGCCTCGCCCTCCTGTCCCTCGCCGCGGTGCCGTCGGCGCGCGCCGAGGACGCCAAGCTGCCGGTGGTCGCCAGCTTCTCGATTCTCGGCGATTTCGTCACCCGGATCGGTGGCGACCGCGTCGCGCTGACCACCCTGGTCGGGCCCAACGGCGACGCCCATGTCTACGAGCCGACCCCGGCCGACGCCCGCGCGGTGCAGGCGGCGAAGCTGGTGGTGATCAACGGCCTCGGCTTCGAGGGCTGGATCGAGCGGCTGAGCCGCGCCTCGGCGACCAAGGCGACGATCGTCGCGGCGACCCGGGGCATCGCGCCGCGCGAGATGGAGGACGAGGACGCCAAGCCGGTCGCCGGCAAGAAGCCGATCGTCACCGACCCCCATGCCTGGCAGGCGGTGGCCAATGCCCGGATCTACGCCGCCAACATCCGCGACGCGCTCACCGCCGCCGATCCGGACGGCCGGGCGATCTATGCCGCCAATGCCGAGGCCTATCTCGCCGAACTCTCCGCTCTCGAGGGCGAGGTGCGCGCCGCGGTGGCGGCGGTGCCGCAGCCCAAGCGCCGGGTGATCACCTCGCACGACGCCTTCGGCTATTTCGCGGTGGCCTACGGCATCGAGTTCCTGGCGCCGCAGGGCGTGTCGACCGAGGCGGAGGCCAACGCCAAGGCGATCGGCAAACTGATCCGCCAGATCAAGGCGGAGAAGATCACCGCGGTGTTCATCGAGAACATGTCCGACCGGCGGCTGATCGACCGCATCGCCAAGGAGACCGGCGTGACCCCGGGCGGTGAACTCTTCGCCGACGCCCTCTCGCCGAAGGGTGGACCGGCCCCCACCTATGTCGATATGGTCCGCCACAACGTTCGGCTTCTGACCCGGGCGATGATCGGCAGCTGAGCCGGTCCGTCCGAAACACCGAGGCTTCCGACGAGGCCGCGACCGGGATCGACCCGGCCGTGGCTTCGTCGTCTTCCATCGAAAGGATCTCCGTGATGACCACGTCCGCTCCCGCACCGATCCCCGTGACGGTGCTCACCGGCTATCTCGGTGCCGGCAAGACGACGCTCCTCAACCGGATCCTCACCGAGGATCACGGCAAGAAATATGCGGTGATCGTCAACGAGTTCGGCGAGATCGGCATCGACAACGACCTGGTCGTCGACACCGACGAAGAGATCTTCGAGATGAACAACGGCTGCATCTGCTGCACCGTGCGCGGCGATCTGATCCGCATCCTCGAAGGTCTGATGAAGCGCAAGGGGCGCTTCGACGGGGTGCTGATCGAGACCACCGGCCTCGCCGATCCGGCGCCGGTCGCCCAGACCTTCTTCATGGACGACGACGTGCGCGCCAAGACCCGCCTCGACGCGATCGTCACCGTGGTCGATGCCCTGAACCTCCTCGCCCGCATCGAGGACAGCCCGGAAGCCGAGGACCAGATCGCCTTCGCCGACGTGGTCCTGCTCAACAAGGTCGATCTGGTCGACGCGGCCCAGCTCGCCGCAGTGCGCGCCGAGATCCGGGCGATCAATCCTTACGCCCGGGTGATCGAGACCGAGCGCTGCGACGTCGACCTCGGCGAGATCCTCGACCGCGGCGCCTTCGATCTCGGCCGCATCCTGACCGTCGAGCCGGACTTCCTGGAGGCGACCCACACCCACCACGACGAGGACGTGAAGTCGATCTCGCTCCGCGCCGGCGACATGAAGCCCGATGCCTTCTTCGACTGGATCAACCGGGCGACCCAGGAGCAGGGACCGAAGATCCGCCGCCTGAAGGGCATCATCGCCTTCGAGAAGGATCCCGAGCGCTACGTCGTCCAAGGCGTCCACATGATCGTCGAGGGCGATCACCAGCGGCCCTGGAAGGTCGGTGAGACGCGCGAGACGCGGCTGGTGTTCATCGGTCGCGATCTCGACTTCGCGGCGATCGCCGCCGGCTTCGACTCCTGCAAGGCGTGAGATGATGGCGACGGTCGATTCCTGGTCTCTCGAGTCCTACGTCGTCGCCACCGCCTTCGTCGGTGAGGCGGCGCTGTTCGCCTGCGGCGACGGCACGATCGAACGGCGCGAGGGTATCCGCGCCGATCGCTCGGTGGTCCACGACGGCGGCATCCTGGCGGCGGTGGCGAGCGCCGACGGCAAGGCCTTGCTCACCGGCGGCGACGACGGGCGGGTGATGGCGACCGGTGCCGAGGGCGCCTCGACGCTGCTGTTCGAGAAGCCCGGCAAATGGCTCGACCAGCTCGCGGTCGGGCCGCAGGGGGCGATCGCCTGCGCCGCCGGGCGCACCGCCTGGGTGCGGCTCGCCGACGGCACGATCGTCGAGTTTCCCCACGACAAGGCGGTCGGCGGCGTCGCCTTCCTGCCCAAGGGCCTGCGGCTCGCCACCGCCACCACCGACATGGCGCGGCTGCACTGGATCACCGCCAAGGGCACGCCGGTCGATCTGCCGTGGAAGGGCGCCCACACCGGCGTGGTGATCTCGCCCGACGGGCGCTTCCTGGTGACCACCATGCAGGAGCCGGCGCTGCACGGCTGGCGCATCGACGATGCCAAGAACATGCGGATGACCGGCTATCCGGCCAAGGTCAAATCGGTGTCGTGGTCGGCCAAGGGCCGGTTCCTGGCGACCGCCGGGGCCAACGCGGCGATCCTGTGGCCGTTCCTGTCCAAGGACGGACCGATGGGCAAGGCGCCGTTGCAGCTCTCGGTGCGCGAACAGCTGGTCAGCCGGGTCGCCTGCCATCCGAGCGAGGACGTGGTGGCGATCGGCTGGGACGACGGGATGATCCTCGGCGTGCGGTTCGGCGATTCCGCCGAGGCGCTGCTGCTGGCCTCCCAAGGGTCGCCGGTCTCGGCCCTGGCCTGGGATCGCGCCGGCGTGCGGCTGGCCTACGGCTGCGAGAACGGCGCCGCCGGGGTGATCGACATCCGCGCCTGAGGATCGGTGCAGGCCGGACGCGCGCGGGTCAGCGGGTCAGGGCGCGGTTGGCCTTGCGCACCGTCACCACGTTGGTGGCGGCGGCCGGCGGGGTCCAGGCGCGGCGCAGGTTCTTCGGCTGGACGAGGCCGAAGGCGAAGCCGCCGAAGGCGGCGCAGACGGCGATCCCGAGCGGATCGAGATGGAGATAGACGAAGGGACCGCCGGCCAGTTCCAGAACCAGAAAGGTCGCCGAGGTCATCACCGCGAAGATCGCGGCGCACCACGCCGGCTTGCCGGTCTCCCACAGCGGTTCGGCATGCCAGGCATGGTCGGCGGCGCGATAGAGGATCAGCGCGCCGAGGTTCATCACCAGATGGAACAGACAGGCGCCGAGGGCGATCAGCGGGATGGCGGTGAAGGGACCCGCCCCGCTCTGCAGGCGCGCGAAGCGGCGTCCCTGGATCGCCAGATCGGGCAGCACCGCCCCGACCGCGTCGGGGAAGGTCAGGGCGCGGACGACGAAGGCGTCACCGATGTTCCATGAGATCAGGACCGTGGCGAGCAGGGCGCAGGCGACCGCCGCCCCGACGTAACCGATCATGTTCCGCATCGTCCCCTCCGATCGTTCCCGGTCGGATCCTGCCCGATGTTTCTATCGATTCCGTTCACGCGGCGCGCAGCGCGCCGATGAAGGTCTCGACCCGCAGGGACAATTCGCCGGTGCGGTGGGTCAGGTTCTCGGCGAGGCCGACCAGGCCTTCGGCGCTGTGGAGGGTTCCGGCGACGACCTCGTCGACCTCACGGATGTTGGCGTCGACCTCGGCCGTGGCGCGCGCGGCGTGGGCGACGTTGCGGGCGATCTCGGTGGTCGAGGCGCCCTGTTCCTCCACCGCGGCGGCGACCGTCATGGTGATGCCGTCGATGCTGCGGATGGTGCCGCGGATCGCTTCGATGGCGTCGACCGAGGCGCGGGCGGTCGACTGCATGTCGACGATCTGGCGGGCGATCTCCTCGGTGGCCTTGGCGGTCTGCTCGGCCAGGGCCTTGACCTCGGTGGCCACGACCGCGAAGCCGCGGCCGGCGTCGCCGGCGCGGGCCGCCTCGATGGTGGCATTGAGGGCGAGGAGGTTGGTCTGTTCGGCGATCGAGCGGATCAGACCGACGACGTCGCCGATGCGCTGCGCCGAACTCGACAGACCCTGGACGGCGGCCGACGAGGTCTCGGCGGTGGTGACCGCGCCCTGGGCGGTGCGTGCGGCCTCGGCGACGCGCGAATTGATCTCGGCGACCGACACCGACAGCTGTTCGGCGGCGGCGGCGACGGTCTGGACGTTTCCGGTGGCGCGATCGGAGGCGCCGGCGACCCGGCGGGTGCGGGTCGAGGCGTCGTCGGCGGCGCGGATCTGCTCGTGGGCGGCGCCCGACAGGGTCGAAGCGGCGCCGGCCAGCGCCGCGACCAGGCTCTTGATCTCGGCGTCGAAGGCGGTGACGGCCTGTTCGATCCGGTTCTGGCGATCGGCGCGGGTACGGCTCTCGTCGGAGATCTCAGCCTTCATCGCGTCGGAGCGGGCGACCGCGTCGCGGAAGGTCTCGACCGCGCCGGCGATGCGGCCGATCTCGTCGCCACGGTCGCGGCAGGGCACGACCACGGTGGTGCGGCCGGCGGCGATTTCCATCATCACCTCGATCAGGCGGCCGATCGGCCGGGTGATCTGGGCCCGGGCGATCCAGATGCCGAACAGCCCCGCGGCCATCGCCAGGGCGATCAGCACCACGGTGGCGGTCCGACTGGTGTCGGCGAGCCGGTCGAGTTCGGACGACGTGGCGGCGGCCTGGGTGGCGAGACGACCGGCGAGGGTCTCGAGGTCCTTGTTCAGCGCGGTGCGCACCGCGCGATTGGCATCGTTGTCGCCGTGTTCGCGGGCCGCCTGATGGCCGATCTCGATGCCGCGCCGGGCGGTCTCCTGGCGGAACTCGCGGAACTGGGCGACCCGGTCCTTCAGGGTGCGGAAGTCGGCCTCGAGGCCGGGCGTCAGGTTCTTCTCCCATTCGGCGACGGTGGCGACCATTCGGTCGAGCGAGCCGGACATCGCCGCGGCGTATTTCTTCAGGATGTCCTTTTCGTCGGACATGTAGATGCCGCGGCTGTCCATCACCACGGCGTAGACCAGACCGTTGAGCTTCTCGACGGTGGCCTGACCGCGCGAGGTGTCGCGCATCGTGGCGTCGAGCCGGCGCTGAGCGGATCCCGCCCATTCGGCGAAGGCGCCGAGCACCACGGCGGCGACGATGGTCGCGACGAACAGAGCCGTCAGCTTGCCGGACAGGGACCACGATTTCATGGGGATCTTCCTTCGAGTGTTTTGCCGTCGAAGGTGCGATCATCACGATGAAGAAATCGTTGAAGGCGCATATGAGATTCGCGACGATTGCCGAAATGATGGGCAAAAATGTCGAGGGGACCGCAGTTTTCACCGCGGTCCCCTGCGATCGTCACGGATCTGCGACGCTTCAGCGCACCAGGACGTTGCGGAAGGCCCAGGGCTCGGCCGGGTCGATGTCCTCGGGGAACAGGCCCGGACGGCCGTGCAGCGGCGTCCAGTCGGTGTAGTAGCCCGCGACCGGGCCGAGGTAGGGTGATTGCACCGCGAGGCAGCGCTCGTGGTCCATCTCGTCGGCCTCGACGATGCCGGCCTCCGGATTTTCCAGCGCCCAGACCATGCCGGCCAGCACGGCGGAGGAGACCTGGAGGCCGGTGGCGTTCTGGTAGGGGGCGAGCGCCCGGGTCTCTTCGATCGACAGCTGCGAGCCGAACCAATAGGCGTTGCGGGCGTGGCCGTAGAGCAGCACGCCGAGCTCGTCGATGCCGTCGACGATCTCGTGCTCGTCGAGGATGTGGTTCTCGGGCTGCTTGACGCCGGCGGCGCCGAACATCTCGTGCAGCGACAGCACCGCGTCGTCGGCGGGATGATAGGCGTAGTGACAGGTCGGGCGGAACTCCGGCGTGGCCGGCTCGCCGACCGTGTAGTAGTCGGCGATCGAGATCGACTCGTTGTGGGTCACCAGGAAGCCGTACTGGGGGCCGGGGGTCGGGCACCAGGAGCGCACGCGGGTATTGGCCCCGGGCTGCAACAGGTAGATCGCGGCGCGGCAGCCGGCCTCGTGGCGATGGCCGTTCTGCGGCATCCAGGTCTCGTGGGTGCCCCAGCCGAGCTCGGCCGGCTGCAGACCTTCCGAGACGAAGCCTTCGACCGACCAAGTGTTGACGAAGACGCCGCGCGGCTTCGGGGTGCGGGCGCGCTGGGTGTCGCGTTCGGCGATGTGCACGCCCTTGACGCCGAGGCGCTGCATCAGTTTCGCCCAGCCCTCGCGGGTGGTCGGCTTGTCGACGGCGGCACCGGTGTCGCGGGCGAGGTTCAGCAGCGCCGCCTTGACGAACCACGAGACCATGCCGGGGTTGGCGCCGCAGCACGAGACCGCGGTCGAGCCGCCGGGGTTGGCGGCCTTCTCGGCGCGCACCGTCTCGCGCAGGGCGTAGTTGGAGCGCTCGGCGGTCTTCTTGGCAGTGTCGAAATAGAAGCCGAGCCAGGGCTCGACCACGGTGTCGATGTAGAGCGCGCCGATCTCGCGGGCATATTTCATCAGATCGAGCGACGAGGTGTCGACCGACAGGTTGACGATGAAGGGCCGGCCGCCGCCGGCGGCGAGCAGGGGCCCGAGCAGGTCGCGGTAGTTGTCGCGGGTCACCGCCTCCTGGATGAAGCTGTAGCTGCGCTCGTCGACCAGCCGGCGGTCGGCGTCGGAGGGATCGATCACCGTCAGGCGCGTTCGGTCGAAGACGAAATGACGTTCGATCAGGGGCAGGGTGCCCCGGCCGATCGAGCCGAAGCCGATCATCACGATGGGGCCGGTGATCTCGCCGTAGATCGGCCAAGTCGTCATGCGGGTGGTCTCCTGAAAGCGGCGGGCGCGGGCCCGAGGGAAGGGGGGAGCGCCGGTCGGCGCGTCGGATCTCACAGAACAGAGCGGGCGCCCCGGGGTCAACGGCTATTCCTGTCGGAAAACCGTCATCCGCGGCGGAGATCGACGCCGCGGGACCGGCGCCGGCGGTCAATCGGGGTCTTCGCGGCCGCCGCGCTCGACCACGGCGATCAGCCGCGCCGCGCCGAGGCGGTCGGCAGGATCGAGTTCGGCGACCTTGGCCAGCGCCGCGGCGCCGCCCTCGAAGTCGCCGGTGCGGATCCGGCAATAGCCCCAGGCGACCAGCGCGTGGAGCAGGCGCCGCGGCTCGGCGTCGAAGCCGTCGAAGGCGGCGGAACGAGGCGCGATCCGGCGCCAATCCTCGTCGAGACCGAGGGCGCGGGCCGCCGCGGCGATGCAGAAGGCGGCGTGGGGGACCGCCTCGGCGAGGCGGTGGTCGTAGAAATAGAACTTGTAGGCGCCGGTCCGCACCTCCCAGGAGTCGGGCGCCAGGGCCAGCGCCGCGGCCACCGCCGCTTCTGCGGCGACCGGATCGGTGCGGGCGGCACGCGCCCCTTCGAGCGCCGCGAGCGCGGCGGCGTGGCGGTCGACGGGATCGAGCGTTTCGGAATCGGACACGGCGAGGCTCCTCGGACGGCGGTCGAGCGCGGGACCCCGCGACCGCGGTCGCGAGGATTCGCGCCGGCCGAGCAAGATCTCGGCCAGCCGGGCGGGGATCAGGCGGCGCGGACCGCGGCGAGCGGTCGGCCGGTGGCGACGACGAGGCCCCTCGCTTCGGCGAGGGCGCCCTCGACCAGTTCGAGGCCGAGGAAGCGGGCCCGTTCGACCGGGCCCGGCAGGTCGAGGCCGAGGGTGAGGTCGGGCGCGAAGCCGAAGCGGGCGTACCAGGCGGCGTCGCCGACCAGCAGGATCGAGCGATGGCCGAGACGGCCGGCGCGGGCGATGGCGGCGCGCATCAACGCCCCGCCGAGGCCGAGGGAGCGGGCGGCGGCGGCGACGGCGATCGGCCCGAGCATCAGGCTCGGCCCCGCCTCGCCCGCCTCGACGTGCCACAGGCGCACGGTGCCGATCAGGCGGCCGGCGCGGTCCTCGGCGACGAGGGCGAGACCCTCGGCCGGGCGGCGGCCTTCGCGCAGGCGCTCGCAGGTCTTGGCGAAACGGCCGGCGCCGAAGGCGGTGTCGAGCAGCGCCTCGCGCGGCGCGACGTCGAACGAACGTTCGTCGCGGATGCGAAAGGCGGCGGGGGCGAGAGCGGTCAGATGCGGGCGAAACGACGTCATCGGTCGCGGTCCTCGGGGTGCCGAAGGGGACGACGACCCTCGTACCGGGCTGTCGCCAGCCGGCCGGTCGGGAGCGGAGGTGGGGATCACGGCTCGGGGCGCGCGAGGCTCCCGAGCCGGAGAGTGACCGATCGAGCGATCAGATCACGTAGCTCTTCAAGGGCTCGAAGCCGTTGAAGGCCACCGCCGAATAGGTGGTGGTGTAGGCGCCGGTGCCTTCGATCAGGACCTCGTCGCCGATCTCAAGGGAGACGGGCAGGAAGTAGGGGTCCTTTTCGTACATCACGTCCGCCGAATCACAGGTCGGGCCGGCGAGCACGCAGGGTGTCATCTCGTCGCCGTCCCGCTCGGTTCGGATCGGGTAGCGGATCGCCTCGTCCATGGTCTCGGCGAGACCACCGAACTTGCCGATGTCGAGATAGACCCAGCGGACGTCGTCGGTGTCGCTCTTCTTGGAGACGAGCACGACTTCCGCCTTGATGATGCCGGCCGAGCCGACCATGCCGCGGCCGGGCTCGATGATCGTCTCGGGCACCTGATTGCCGAAGTGGGTCAGGATCGCGTCGGAGATCGCCTGGGCGTAGGCCTGGACCGCCGGCACGTTCTTGAGATAGCGGGTCGGGAAGCCGCCGCCGAGGTTGACCATCTTCAGCGTGATGCCGCGATCGCTCATCTCGCGGAAGATCCCGGCGGCCGAGGCCACCGCGGCGTCCCAGGCGCCGGTGTTGCGCTGCTGGGAGCCGACGTGGAAGGACACGCCATAGGCCTCGAGGCCGAGACGATGGGCATGTTCGAGGATGCGCGGCGCCATCGCCGGCTCGCAGCCGAACTTGCGGCTGAGCGGCCATTCGGCGCCGGCGCCGTCCGACAGGATGCGGCAGAACACGCGGGCGCCCGGCGCCACGCGGGCGATCTTCTCGACCTCGGCTTCGCAGTCGACGGCATAGAGGCGCACGCCGAGCTCGAAGGCGGTGGCGATGTCGCGCTCCTTCTTGATGGTGTTGCCGAAGGAGATGCGGTCCGGGGTCGCGCCGGCGGCGAGCGCCATCCGGACTTCGGCCACCGAAGCGGTGTCGAAGCAGGAGCCGAGTTCGGCGAGCAGGGCGAGCACTTCCGGCGCCGGGTTGGCCTTCACCGCGTAGAACACGCGGGTGTCGGGCATCGCCTTGGCGAAGGACAGGAACTTGTCGCGGACCACGTCGAGGTCGACCACCAGGCAGGGACCATCGGGACGTCGGGTACGCAGGAACTCACGGATGCGGTCGGTCATGGTCGGGTCTCCCCCCGGGCAGAGCGTGCCGGCAGACGGGCCGGCGTTCGGTCATCCCCGCGTCGGGCCGTCGAGACGGCCTCCTTCGGGCGTTTCCTCCGCGCCGCGGATCCAACCGCTGCGCGAAAGTGTTCGGGGGGTTCGACTTCATCGTGCGGACCGCTTTGGAGACGGTCGTACGATGGCGACGAGCACCCGATGAGCCGGCGGCGAAGCCGACCCGAACCCGCGCAATCAAGGGGCGCGGACCCCTCCGATCCCCAGACGACGCCTATCGTCGGGAAGACCGGATTTGCTGCCATGGCTTGGATGGGAGAGCCCCGTCCGCACGCCGGCAAGGAAGTAGTTGCCTCTTCAGTAACCCCGGCCTTTGGAGAGCCGGCAGAGACCAAAAAAGCCCTCTACGTCGTTGCTTCAAGCCACGTCCCCCGTGTGAGACACAGGGTGCGCCGGTTAACTCCGGCTGCCGGTTGCCCCGCTGATGGTCCGGGCCTCTTGTCCCTGGAACATCAACGACCGGCACGCGGCCACAGGCACGTGCGAATTTGGGCGAGGGGTTATTTAGTCCCACACCCCCCCCGACACAAGAGGAAATCGCGGGGGTGCGACATTTCTCTCTAACCCCCCGCCGAGACAGGGATTCTCCAACGTTTTGCAGCGCCGAATCGAGTGAGTTCGGCCGATCGATCTGGTAGGGATGGCGGAGGTGGTCAGCGGGAGTGCGCCATGGACACGTTCACGCGGATGCAGGCCTTGATTCAGGTGGTGGAGGCCGGCGGCTTCTCGGCGGCGGCGCGCAAGGCGGGCAAGTCGAAGGCGCTCCTCTCCAAATACGTGCGCGACCTCGAGGACGAGCTCGGGGTGCGGCTGCTCAACCGCACCACCCGGCAATTGTCGATGACCGAGGTCGGTCAGGCCTATCACCGCGAGGCGGTGGAGATCCTGCAGCGTCTCGAGGAGCTGGCGGCCTCGGTCAGCGACAGCCACGGCGAACCGCGCGGGCACCTCCGGGTGTCGGGACCGCGGTCGCTCGGCGACGCCGACCTCGGCCGGGCGGTGACCGAGTTCCTGGTGACCCATCCCGACATCACCATCGACCTGCGCCTCGACGACCGATTCGTCGATCTGGTCGAAGAAGGTTTCGACGTGGCGATCCGAGTCTCCGAACCGCTCGATTCGAGTCTGATCGCCCGACGCCTGTCGACCTTCCGGGTGGTGTGCTGCGCCTCGCCCGACTGGATCGCCCGCCACGGCCGGCCGGCGGTGCCGACCGATCTCGCCGGCCTGCCGGCGATCGTCGACACCAACGCCCGCAACTGGAGCCACTGGCCATTCCTGGTGGACAATGAACGGGTGGTGGTCGCGGTCACCGCGCGGATGAACGCCAACAGCCCGCTGGTCACCGCGGTCGCCGCCGAGGCCGGCCTGGGGGTGGCGCGGATCCCGTGGTTCGCGGTGCGCCGGGCGGTCGAGGAGGGGCGGCTCGAACTGCTGCTCGAGGCCTACGAGCCGAAGACCCTGGCGATCAACGCGGTCTATCCGCACCGCCGGCATCTGTCGGGCAAGGTGCGGGCCTTCGTCGATTTCCTGGTCGCCTGGTTCGAACGGCGGCGCAAGATCGATCCGACGACGTGATCGCCCGAGGGTCGGCGCGCCCTTGTTTCCGCCACGATCGGCGGCCGTGATGGCCGCCGCCGCCCGACGCTTCTCCCGCGTCGCCGCTGCGACCGGACACCACCCGAGGCTTCCATGATCTCGTTCTTCGCGCCCTTCGCCCGCCTCGTCGGTCTCGCCGGGCTGGTGGCGGCGGCCTTCGTCGGACCGGCGGCGGCGCATCCGCACGTCTTCGTCGATGCCCGGGTCGAGGCGGTGTTCGACGGCGAGGGCCGCATCGTCGCACTGCGCCAGGTGTGGCGCTTCGACGACGCCTTCTCGGCCTTCGCCACCCAGGGCCTCGATACCGACGGCGACGGCATCCTGACGATCGAGGAGCTGAAGCCGCTGGCCAAGGTCAACATCGATTCCCTCAAGGACTACGACTATTTCACCACCCTGCGCTCGGGTGGGCGACGTGTCGGGTTCAAGATCCCGACGGAATATTGGCTGCAGATGAACGACGGCTACCTGACCCTGTTCTACACGCTCAATCTGATGCAGCCGGTCAAGCCGAGCCCCGAGGGCGTGACCATCGACGTCTACGACCCGTCCTATTTCGTCGACTACCAGTTGGTCGAGCAGGAACCGGCCCGGCTGATCGGTGCGCCGGCCGCCTGCAAGATGGAGGTCAAGCGCAAGGGCGATCCGGATGCGGCGACCGCGGCGATCCTCGGCCAGATCCCGGCGACCGAACGGGAGTTGCCGGCCTCGCTCAAGGCGCTGACCGCCGAGCTCGCCAATCGGGTGACGGTGCGATGCCCGTGAGTACCCCGACCCGATTCGGCCGCGGGCTGCGGATCGCCGTGCCGGTGCTGGTGACGGCGCTGATCGCCGGGGCGATGCTGTCGGCCGCCTGCGAGCCGGCGGCGGCGCAGGCCGGGCCGTTCGGCGTGGCGGCGCCGGAGGCCGGCGGCGGCGTCGCGGCCGGCGGGATCTTCGGTTGGGTGGCGGCGCAGCAGAGCACCTTCTACCGCGGTCTGACGGCGGGGCTCAGGGCGATGCGCGCCGATCCCCACGCCGGCTGGTGGCTGGTGGCGCTGTCCTTCGCCTATGGGGTGTTCCATGCCGCCGGACCGGGCCACGGCAAGGCGGTGATCACCTCTTATGTGCTCGCCGACGGCGAGACGCTGCGGCGCGGCATCGCTCTCGCCTTCGTCTCGGCCTTCGTCCAGGGCGCGGTGGCGATTCTCTTCGTCGGCGTCGCGGTGGGCGTGCTGCACACCACGGCGCTGCAGATGACCGACGCGACCTTGGCGCTGGAGCGGACCAGCGCCGCGGCGATCCTGGCGCTCGGCCTGTGGCTGACCTGGCAGAAGATCGTGCGGCCCCTGGTGGCGCGGCCGGTGGCGGTCGCCGCCGAGCCCGACGTCGCGGTCGCCGAGATGCGGATCGGGGTGCCGCCGGCGGCGCGCCGCGACGGGCTGGCGCGGGAGTTGCGGATCGGCGCGCCGGTGGCGGCGACGGCCGCGGTTTCGGGGTCGTCGCGGCGGATCGTCGCCGATCCTTGCGACTGTGGCGTCCTCCATGCGCCGGATCCGGCGATGCTCGGTGGTCCCTTCGATTGGCGGCGGGCGCTCGCAGCGGTGGCGGCGGTCGGCATCCGGCCCTGCACCGGCGCGCTGATCGTGCTGGTCTTCGCCTTCGCCCAAGGGCTGATCGGCGCCGGCATCCTGGCGGTGCTGGCGATGGCGCTGGGCACCGGCGCGACGGTGGCGGCACTCGCCTCGCTGGCGGTGCTGGCGCGCGGCGTCGCCCTGCGCTGGGCCGGCGACGAGGGCCCGTGGGAGCGCCGGGTGCTGCGGGCGGCCGAGATCGGCGGCGCACTGGTGGTCCTGGCGATGGGGGTGCTGCTGGCCGGCGCCGCCCTGTGGGGCGGCAGCGGCGGCGGCTGATCTCAGCGGGCGGCGGCGTGGGCCGCCACGGCCGCGCCGAAGGCGGCGAAGATCTTCCCCGAGGGCTTGTCCGAACGCACCCAATATTCCGGATGCCACTGCACGCCGACCGCGAAGGCGGCGGCGGCTTCGACCCGCACCGCCTCGACGGTGCCGTCGGGGGCGGTCGCCTCGACCACCAGGCCGGGCGCCAGCGTCGCCAGACCCTGATGGTGGAGCGAATTGACGGTGATCTCGTCGGCCTCGACGATCCGCCCGAGGCAGCCGTCGTCGACCAGATGGACCGGATGACGGATGCCGTAACGCTGGTCGTCGGTGGGCGCGGCCGGGGCGCGATGATCCATGCGGCCCTCGAAGGTCTGGATCTCGGCATGGAGCGAGCCGCCGAGCGCGACGTTGAGTTCTTGGAAGCCGCGGCAGATGGCGAGCAGCGGGATGCCGCGCTCGATCGCTCGGCGGATCAGCGGCAGCGTCGTGGCGTCGCGGGCGGCGTCGAAGGGCTCGTGTTCGGGGGTCGGGTCTTCGCCGTAGAACATCGGGTGGACGTTGGAGCGGGCGCCGGTCAGGAGCACGCCGTCGACCCGGTCGAGGACGGTGTCGACGTCGATCGCGCCGCCCATCGCCGGCAGCAGGATCGGCACGGCATCGGCGCCGTAGACGATCGCCTCGACGTAAGTGGCGGGCGTGGCGTGCCACGTGGTGCCGTCGACGGTGCGCTGGTCGCAGGTGAGGAGGACGAGCGGACGGGGAGCCATGGAACCTCGCAGGCGTTCGATGTCGGTGCCGGCACGGGGTCGGCCGATCGGCAGATATGCCACGATCGACGACGATTGACGATAGCTGCGCGCGCAGGGCGGATCTCAGGCATCTTGCGTGCTCGACCCACCGCCGTGGCCCGTCTATGAAAGGGCCTTTCGGGGCAACGGCAGTGCGGGCGGACGCGATGTATGGACTGGCCGACGGTATCGACGGGCTGAACCGATGGATCGGGCGCACCATCGCCTGGGGCACCATCGTGATGGGCGTCCTGCAGTTCACGATGGTGATCACCCGTTACGTGTTCGGCATCGGTTCGGTGTGGATCCAGGAATCGATCACCTATGTTTTCGCCTCGCTGTTCATGCTCGGGGCGGCCTCGGCGCTGCTGACCGACGGCCACGTCCGGGTCGACATCTGGTACCGGGAGGCGAGCCCGCGCGGCCGGGCGATCGTCAATCTCCTCGGCACGCTGGTGTTCCTGTGGCCGGTCACCGGCCTGATCCTCTACGAGTCGTTCCCCTACGTGGCCCGGTCTTTCGCGATCCGCGAAGGCTCGCGCGAGACCAGCGGCATTCCGCTGCTCTACCTGCTCAAGGCCGAGATCCTGATCTTCGCCGTGCTGCTGGCGCTGCAGGGCCTGTCGGCGGTGATCCGATCGATCGGGGTTCTGACCGGGCGGGTGCCGCCCGCTGAGGACGACGCTGTCCCCACCTTGCGCGTGGGGCATTGAGATCATGACCGGATTGGCTCATCTCCTCGACGTCCTGATGTTCGTCGTCGCCTGTCTCCTGATCCTCGCCGGCTATCCGGTGGCCTTCACCCTGGCCGGCACGGCGGTGGCCTTCGCGGCGCTCGGCTGGTCGCTCGACCTGTTCAATCCGACCTTCCTGGCGGCGATCCCGCAGCGGATCTTCGGGGTGATGACCAACACCATCCTGATCGCCATCCCGCTGTTCGTGTTCAAGGGCGTGATGCTCGAGAAGTCGAAGGTGGCGATCCTGCTGATCGAGACCATGGGGCGGCTGTTCGGCCGGCTGCGCGGTGGGCTCGGCTATTCGGTGACCATCGTCGGCGCGCTGCTCGCCGCCTCGACCGGCATGGTCGGCGCCACCGTGGTGATGATGGGCCTGCTCGCCCTGCCGGCGATGCTGCGCTGGGGCTACAGCCCGCGGCTGGCCGCCGGATCGATCGCCGCGGCCGGGACGCTCGGGCAGATCCTGCCGCCGGCGATCGTGCTGGTGGTGCTCGGCGACGTGCTCGGCAACGCCTATCAGAAGGCCCAGACCGACCTCGGCAACTTCGCCCCCGACACGGTGTCGGTGCCCGACCTGTTCGCCGGGGCGCTGATCCCCGGGCTGGTGTTGTCCGGGCTCTACATCCTCTATCAGGTGCTGGTGGCGATCTTCGATCCGAAGAGCTCGCCGGCGGCGCCGGAAGAGCTCGGCCGGGTGACCTTCGGCGAGGTGATGAGCGCTCTGGTGCCGCCGATCGCCCTGATCCTGTGCGTGCTCGGCTCGATCCTCGCCGGCATCGCCACGCCGTCGGAAGCGGCGTCGGTCGGCGCGGTCGGCACGGTGCTGCTCGCCGGTCAGCGTCAGTCGCCGAAGAAGGCGTGGATCTTCGTCGTCGGCTGGGCGGCGCTGGCCGGGCTGGTGGTGCTGGCCTCGACCGTCGACATGAGGCTCGGGCGCAGCGTGGTCGCCACCCGCCAGACGGTGGCGATGATCGGTGCCGGGCTGTTGGTGGCGGTGCTGATCGTGTCGATCGCCATCGCCAGTTGGGAGACCTGGAAGAAGGGCGTGCTGGTCCCGGTGATGCGGGCGACGACCGAGATCACCGCGATGGTGTTCGCGATCGTCATCGGCGCCGCGTTCTTCTCGCTGGTGTTCCGCGGGCTCGGCGGCGAAGACTTGGTGTCGAGCTATCTGACGTCGCTGCCGGGCGGGGCGCTCGGCGCCACCGCGGTGGTGATGGTGGCGATGTTCGTGCTCGGCTTCTTCGTCGACTACATCGAGATCTGCTACATCGTCGTGCCGATCGCCGCGCCGGTGCTGCTCAAGATGCCGATGCCCGACGGTTCGGGGATGAGCCCGGTGTGGCTCGGCGTGCTGATGGGCGTCAACCTCCAGACCTCGTTCATGCATCCGCCGTTCGGCGTGGCGCTGTTCTATCTGCGCGGCGTGGCGCCGAAAGAGGTCAAGACCATCGACATCTATATCGGCATCATCCCCTTCGTGTGCATCCAGCTGGCGATGTTGTGGGTGCTGTGGCAGTGGCCGCATCTGGCGACGTGGCTGCCGCACCTGATCTACGGCGGGCAGTGACCCTCCGTTCGGCGCCCTCCGGGGCGCCGGGACCCGTAGCGGTGGGCGTCGCCGTTGCCGTGGCGGCAGCTCGTGCGCGAGCGGGGATCGACCGATCGGTTCGATCGGCGGCGTGATCGGTTCGTCATCACATGCATCGCGCATGCATTCCGCGTTCTGCCCCGGCCTAGACGAAAGACGGTCGGCGGGGTGCTTGCCAACGGATTCGACAGGGTTTTTAGTCGTCGCCCGGACATCGTAGCGCGCCGAGAGGCGGGTTCGTGACGGCGCGGCGGCGCTCTCTGCACGTGAGGGTCGCGGCGGTTCGATCCATTCCATTCGCGGATGCAGATCCGCTCGGCGGACCTCGACGTCAGATCGCGGCCGCCTCCCCGGGGGGAAGACCGATGATCGCTCCTTACGGCCTGCTGTTCGCCGCTGCGGCTCTGGTGGTGGCGGCGCTGCCGCCGGTCCATCCGCTGCGGGTGGCCGGCGAGGTGATCGAAGCGCCGCGCCCGGCGGCGCCCGAGGCCCTGCCGGCGGAGCGCAACGGCGGCCTGACGGTTCCCCCCGACGGCCGCCTGGGCACGCCGGCCCTGCCGGTCTGAACGATTCCCCCGACGTCCGAAACGACTTCGGGCCCGCAATGGCGGGCCCGAGCGTGATCTCGTTGCGGCTTCGTGGGCGCCTCAGTGGGCGCCGAGCTTTGTCTTCGACTTCGGTCGCAGATCGCCGAGCGCCGCCTTCTGATGGCCGACCGCGTCGAAGTTCTCCGGCCGCAGCCAGGCCTGGAAACCGGCGCGCACCGCCGGCCAGTCCTTGTCGGTGATGGCGTACCAGGCGGTGTCGCGGTTGCGGCCCTTGACCACCACGTGCTGGCGGAAGATGCCCTCGAAGGTGAAGCCGAAGCGGATCGCCGCGGCCCGCGACGGGGCGTTGAGGGCGTCGCACTTCCATTCGAAGCGGCGATAGCCGAGGTCGTCGAAGACGTGGCGCATCGCCAGGAAGATCGCCTCGGTGGCGGCGCGGGTGCGCTGGAGCACCGGCGCGAAGAAGATGTGGCCGATCTCGACCACGCCGAAGGCGGGGCGGGTCTCCATCAGCGTCAACACGCCGACGGCGCGGCCCGAGGCGGTGTCGATCACCGAATAATAGAGCGGATCGGTCAGCGCTTCGCGGCCGGTGAGCCAGGACAGGAACGCGCTCTCGTTCTCGAAGGGACCGTAGCCGAGATAGGTCCAGACCGAGTCGTGGCCGTCGACGGCGGTGAACAGGTCGTGGCCGTGGCGGGCCGCGTCGAGGGGCTCGAGGCGGCCCCAGTTGCCGGCGATGGTGCCGCGGACCGGGCGGGCGCGTTCGCTCCAGCCTTCCACCAAGGGGCCGACCGGCCGCTCGTCGTTGTGTCCCGGCATGGCGGGGAGTCCCTTCTGACTGATCGTTTCACTGTTCGTTCGATCTCCGACCTTGGCCCGCGACGGCGGGGAGATCAACGGGCATGCGGACTGTTACCGACACGACCTCCGTCGGGGGGTGATCACGCGACTGCGACCCGCGACCCCCTCGACCCGCCGGGCGCGACGCGGCACAGTGGCGCCATGACCATCCCCGCCCCCCCCGCCACCGCCGTCGCCGATCCCGCCGTGATCGACGAACCCGCGCTGTTCGACGTCACCGGCATGACCTGTGCGGCCTGCGCCGCACGCATCGAGAAGGTGGTCGGCCGGGTCTCCGGGGTCGAGCGAGCGACGGTCAATCTGGCGCTGGAGACCGCGGAGATCGACGCGCCGGGGGTTCCCACGGAAACGATCGTCGCGGCGATCGAGCGGGCCGGCTTCGGGGCGCGGCCGCGCGACCGGGCGGTGGTGGCGCGGCGCGCGGCGCTGGCGCGGGCGGCGACCGAGCGGGCGGCCGAAGAACGCCGTACACTCGCCCTGTTCGTCTTCTCGCTGATCGCGACCTTGCCGTTCCTGGCGGCGATGGTGCCGATGCTGACCGGCGGCCACGCCGAATGGCTGACGCCGTGGTGGCAACTCGGGCTCGCCACGGCGGTGCAGATCGTCGCCGGGGCGCGGTTCTATCGCGGCGCCTGGCGATCGCTCGCCGGCGGGGCCGCCAACATGGACGTCCTGGTGGCGCTCGGGACGTCGGCCGCCTGGGGCTTCTCGGTGGCTCAGGTCGTCCAGCGCGGCGATCAATCCCATGGGCATCTCTATTTCGAGGCGTCGGCGACGGTCCTGACCCTGATCCTGCTCGGCAAGGCGCTGGAGGCGCGGGCCAAGCGCTCGGCCTCCGCGGCGGTGACCAAGCTGATGGCTCTGCGGCCCGACACCGCGACGCGACTCGGCGGGAGCGGCGCCGAGACCGTGGCGATCGACGCGCTGCGCCGCGGCGACCGCATTCTGATTCGCCCCGGTGAACGGGTGGCCGCCGACGGGCGAGTGATCGAGGGGGCGAGCGAGGTCGACGAGAGCCTGGTCACCGGCGAGAGCGTACCGGTCGAAAAGAGCGTCGGCGCGGCGGTGATCGCCGGAACGATCAACGGTGTCGGCACGCTGACCGTCGAGGTCCGGGCGGTCGGTGAGGACACCACCATCGCCCGCATCGGCCATCTGGTCGAACAGGCGCAGATCGCCAAGGCGCCGGTCCAGCGGCTGGTCGACAAGGTCGCGGCGGTGTTCGTGCCGGTGATCGTGGCGATCGCCGCGGCGACCTTCGCCGGCTGGTGGCTGGCCGGGGCCGATTTCGAGGCGGCGCTGGTGCCGACGGTGGCGGTCTTGGTGATCGCCTGTCCCTGCGCGCTCGGCCTCGCCACGCCGACCGCGCTGGTCGCCGGCACGGGCGCTGCGGCCAAGGCCGGCATCCTGATCCGCGACATCGAGGCCTTGGAACGGGCCCACCGGGTCGACTGCGTGGTGTTCGACAAGACCGGCACCCTGACCGAAGGGCGGCCGGCGATCACCGACGTGTTCACCCTCGGCGTCGACGGCGACGAGACCATCCGACTGGCCGCCTCGGTCCAGAGTTCGAGCGAACATCCGCTGGCCCGCGCCTTCGCTGCCGCCGCCACCGCACGGGGTGTGACGATCGCGCCGGTTTCGGAGTTCCGCGCGGTGGTCGGGCGCGGTGTCGTCGGCACGGTCGGGGGACGAACCATCGCCGTCGGCAATCCGGCGATGATGGCCGATCTCGGGGTCGATCTGCGGCTGTTCGAGACCGAACGGGCGCGATTGGCGGCGGCCGGGCGCACCGTGGTGGCGGTCGCCCGCGACCGCGAGGCGCTGGGGCTGGTGGCGCTCGCCGATGCGATTCGGCCGGAGGCGGCGGACGCGGTGGCGCGTCTGCACGCCGCGTCGGTCGCCACGCGTCTGCTCACCGGCGACAACCGTCGGGCGGCGGAAGCGGTGGCGACGGCACTCGGCCTCGATGCCTTCGCGGCCGAAGTTTCGCCCCAGGACAAGCTCGCCGAGATCGGCCGGCTGCGCTCGACCGGGCTGATCGTGGCGATGGTCGGCGACGGGGTCAACGATGCGCCGGCGCTGGCCTCGGCCGACGTCGGCATCGCCATGGGCTCGGGCGCCGACGTGGCGATGGAGAGCGCCGGCATCACCCTGATGCGGCCGGATCCGCGGCTGGTGCCGGCGGCGCTGGAGATCGCGCGGGCGACCTGGTCGAAGATCCGCCAGAACCTGTTCTGGGCGTTCTTCTACAATGTCGTCGGCGTGCCGCTGGCCGCCGCCGGCCACCTGACGCCGGCGCTCGCCGGTGCGGCGATGGCGGCGAGCTCGGTGTCGGTGGTGGCCAATGCTCTGACCTTGACCCGATGGCGGCCGAAGACCACGGCAGCGACCATCAGATCCGTGTGATTGCCCACCATCCGCCCGATTGCGGTCGCATCCGCGGTGTCCTAGAACCATCTCGTCGCCGCTCGAACGGCCGTCCCCGGGCGGCGTGCCCTCTCGTCGGCCCTTCCTGAAGGACCCTCCATGACGTCGCAGCTCTCGCGTCGAGACCTCCTCTCCGCCTCTTTCGCGACCGCCGTCGCCGGCCTGCTCGGTGTGACCGGCCCGGCCGCCGCCGCCGCTCTCAAGTTCGGCCCCGCCCGCGCCTTCGCCTTCGGCAATCTGGTGCAGCGGGCGCGCGAGGCCGCGACCAAGGCCTATCTGCCGCCCAAGCGGCCGGCCCCGGAGATCGTCGCGGCGATCGACTACACCCAACACGGCAAGATCAAGTTCCGGCCGGATCGGGCGCTGTTCGGCGACGACAAGGGGGTCTACCCGATCACCTTCTTCCCGGTCGGCAAGTATTTCGCCAAGACCGTGAAGATGCACGCGGTCGACGGCGACAAGGCGGCCGAGGTGCTCTACGAGCCGGAATACTTCGACATGCCGGACGACAGCCCGGCGGCCAAGCTGCCGGAGGACACCGGCTTCGCCGGCTTCCAGATCCGCGAATCGAAGAGCCGGCCGGATTGGAAGACCCAGGACTGGGTCGCCTTCCTCGGCGCCTCCTATTTCCGGGCGATCGGCTCGCTCAACGAATACGGCCTGTCGGCGCGCGGCGTGGCGATCGATACCGCCAGCCCGCTGCCCGAGGAGTTCCCGGACTTCACCGAGTTCTACCTGCAGCCGGCCAGCGCCGAGAAGCAGCCGGTGGTGGTCTATGCCCTGCTCGACGGTCCGTCGATCACCGGCGCCTACAAGTTCACCATCCGCCGCACCGACGGCGTGATCGTCGACGTCGAGGCCAACCTGTTCCCGCGCAAGGACATCGTCAAACTCGGCATTGCGCCGATGACCTCGATGTACTGGTTCTCCGAATACGACCGCAGCTATCAGCTCGAGTGGCGCCGCGGCGCTCACGATTCCGATGGCCTGGCGATCTGGACAGGTGCCGGCGAACGCATCTGGCGGCCGATCGTCAATCCGCCGGGGCCGTCGACCTCGACCTTCGTCGACGAGAATCCGCGCGGCTTCGGGCTGATGCAGCGCAACCGCGACCCCAAGACCTATCTCGATCGCTATCTCAACTACGAGCGGCGGCCGAGCCTGTGGATCGAACCGATCGGCGGCTGGGGCGGCGGCTCGGTGCATCTGGTCGAGTTCCCGACCGATCACGAGGACTTCGACAATCTCGGCTGTTTCTGGGTGCCGCGCGATCCGATCAAGGCGGGCCAAGCGCTCGAATTCCGCTACCGGATGCACTGGAACGCCGACGAGCCCAATCCGCCGACCAATCTGGCGCGGCCGATCGCCACACGCATCGGACGCGGCGGCTTCCCCTATACCCGCGCCAACCCGCCCGAGATCAAGCGCTTCTCGATCGAGTTCGCCGGCGGCCCGCTCGAGGCCTTCCCGAAGGACCGCAAGCCCGAGGCGGTGATCTCGACCTCGCGCGGCGAGATCTCGTCGATCTTCTGCGAGACCACCTCGTGGAACAACGCCTGGCGGCTGCAGTTCGACATCAAGTCGGAGGGCGCCGATCCGATCGACCTGCGGGTGTTCCTGCGCGACGGCGAGACGGCCCTGACCGAAACTTGGCTGTTCAAACTGCACCCGCAGAAGACCTACTGAGCCGACCGTCATGGGCGTCGATCCGGCGGAAAGCGCCGTGGCCGCCGAGCTGATCGCGGCTTACGGCGGCGCGCGCTACCGCATCGAAGCGCCGGAGGGGGCCTTCACGGTCGTCTGCAGTGAGTGCCACGCCGGGCTCGAGCGGCTGCTCGCCGCCGCCGGTGCGCGTTCGGCGGCGCTGATCACCGCGCACAATCCGCGCGGCCGGCGCGCCGACCCGTCGGCCAATACGGCGGCGGAAGCGGCGCTCGGCGCGGCGATCGCCGACCTCGGTCTCGAAAGCCTCGTCACCGCCGGCGTCGATCCGAACGGGGTGTGGCCGGAGGAACTGGGGCGGCTGATCTTCGACATCGGCCGCGCCGCGGCGATCGACATCGCGGCTCGGTTCGGCCAGGACGCGATCCTGTGGTGCGCCGTCGGAGCGGCGCCGGAGCTGGTGCTGCTGCGCTGACGCGGGCACCGTCAGCCGGCGGTCCACAACCGGTCGGGATCGAAGCGGTGGACGTCGGCGAGCAGGTCGAGGAAGCCGGTGACGGCGTGATCGATCGCCGCCTGTCCCTTGGCGGCGGAGGCGACGCGGGCGTCGCCGACCGCGCCCGACGGGTTGAGATCGGCCATCCGCCAGCCGAAGGCGTGCGGCCCATAGGCGCGCAACCGGGCGAAGTCGCGCTCGAACGCCGCCTGCTGCGACGGGAAGGCGGCGCGGTCCACTTCGCGCACCAGATCCGGGCGTAACGCCAGCAGCAACGAGGTCTCGACGTCGCCGGCATGAATGCCGAGGCGGAGCTCGTCGGCCTCGAACACACCGTCCGGCCGGCCGAAGCGCGACCACGAGGTGGCGACCGCCAACAGATCGTGGCGAACGCGCAATTCGCGGGTGACCACGTCGAGGATCGGCGAATTGCCGCCGTGGGCGTTGACGATCACCAGTTTGCGCAGACCTGCGCGGGCGACCGCGGCGCCGATCTCCAGCCAGACGCGGGTGACGGTGTCCCATTGCAGGGTCAGCGTGCCGGGGGTGGCGTCGTGTTCGATCGACCAGGCGACGGCCTGGGTCGGTAGGAAGATCGCCGGCAGGTCGGCGGGCAGGCGGGCGATGGTGGCTGCGACATGGCCGTCGGCGATGATCGTGTCGGTGCCGAGCGGCAGATGCGGCCCGTGCTGTTCGATCGCCGCGACCGGCAACACGGCGATCCAGGTGGCGACATCGGGGGCCGCGAAGTCGGGCGCGGCGAGGTCGGACCAGTAGGGGCGGGGCATGGCGGGTCCTCGGTGGCGGCCGGCGATCGGGTCTTCATACACCCGCGCCGCGACGGGGCGGAAGCGGTCGTGGAGTGCGGGCGTAGGGTGCATGGAGCGGAGCGACTTGCACCATGGGCGGTCGTGATGGGGAGGCCGGTGGTCGGTCACGGGCGCCGCCGGTGGAACTCGCTGCGCTCGATCCACCCTACGGAGCCACCCTACGGCGCCAAGAACTTCTTCGCCGCCGCCCCATGTTCGCGGCGCAGGCGCGCCACGTCGACGTCGACCGGCAGGCCGTCGATCACCTTCCATGTGCCCGCGACCATCACCCGATCCGCCCGATGGGCGCCGCACAGGACCAGCGCCGCCAGCGGATCGCCGGCCCCGGAGAAGCGCAACTCGTCGAGCGTGAACAGTGCCAGATCGGCCTGGAGCCCGGGAGCGATGCGGCCGATGTCGTCGCGGCCGAGGCAGCGGGCCGAGCCTTGCGTCGCCCAGCGCAGCACGTCGAGATGCGACAGCGTCGCGTCGTAGCGCAGGCGGCCGAGCATCAGGGCGTGGCGTACCCCTTCCATGAGATTGGAATTGTCGTTCGACGCCGAACCGTCGACGCCGAGGCCGACCGGCACACCGGCCGCCTCCAACTCGCGGGTGCGGCACAGGCCGGAGGCGAGCACGGCGTTGGAGGTCGGGCAATGGCAGACGCCGACGCCGTGGCGGCCGAGGCGGGCGACCTCGGCGTCGTCGAAATGGATGCCGTGGGCGAGCCAGGTGCGGTCGCTCATCCAGCCGACCTCTTCGAGATAGTCGACCGGCCGGCATTCGAACTTCGCCAGGCAGAAGGCGTTCTCGTCCTCGGTCTCGCCGAGATGGGTGTGGAGGCGGCAGTCGTGGCGGGCGGCGAGCGCGGCGGTCTGGGTCATCAGCGAGCGGGTGACCGAGAAGGGCGAGCACGGCGCCAGCGCGATGCGGATCATCGCGCCCGGCGAGGGGTCGTGGTAGGCGCCGATCACCCGTTCGCAGTCCGCGAGGATGGTGTCCTCGTCCTGGACCGCGGTGTCGGGCGGCAAGCCGCCGTCCTTTTCCGACAGGTTCATCGAGCCGCGCGACACGGTCATGCGCAGGCCGAGGGCGCGGGCCTCGTCGACCTCGATGTCGATGGCGTCCTCGAGACCGGCGGGGAAGATGTAGTGGTGATCGGCGGCGGTGGTGCAGCCGGACATCAGCAGTTCGGTGCCGGCGAGGCGGACCGCGAGGCGGAAGGCCTCGGGGTTCAGCCCCTTGGTCCAGATCGGATAGAGCGCCCGGAGCCAGGGAAACAGTTCCTTGTTGATCGCTCCCGGATGGGCCCGGGTCAGGGTCTGGTAGACGTGGTGATGGGTGTTGACGAGGCCCGGAATCAGCACGTGGCGGGTGGCGTCGAAGACCGCGTCGACCGGCGCCATCGGTTCGCGGCCGGCGCCGACACATTCGACGATGCGGCTGCCCTCGACGACCACGCCGCGGGCGGCCTCGTCGGCGAGCACGGCGAGCGGATCCTTGAGCCACAGGCGCATGACGATCTCCTCCCTCGGGTCGGCACCAGTCTAGACGGGCCGGGCGGCAGCGTCACCCGCCCGCCCGCGGCGGCGTCGACGGCGGCCGCGCGCTCGGCTAGGGTCGATCCTTCGCCGCCCCCTGTCGCGAGGTGCCACCCGTGTCGCCGTCCGCCGTCGCCGCCGAACCGCCCGCCGAGGGGATCGCGGTGGCGCTCGCCGAGGTCTCCAAGTCCTTCGCCGGGCGGGTGGTGCTCGATCGGCTGTCGCTCACCGTGGCGCGCGGCGAGATCGTGTCGCTGCTCGGCCCCTCGGGCTGCGGCAAGTCGACGACGCTCAGGATCGTCGCCGGGCTGGAGCCGGCCGACGCGGGCCGCGTGCTGCGGCCGACCGACGGGCTCGGGGTGGTGTTCCAGGATCCGACGCTGTTGCCCTGGGCGACGGCGCTCGACAACGTGACACTGCCGTTCCGGCTTTCCGGCACGGTCGACGGCGACACCGAGGCGCGGGCGCGCCGGGCACTGGCGCTGGTCGGGCTCGAGGCGGCGGCCGGGCTGTTTCCGCGCGAGCTGTCGGGGGGCATGCGGATGCGGGTGGCGATCGCCCGCGCCCTGGTGACTCGGCCGCAGTTGCTGCTGATGGACGAACCCTTCGCGGCGCTCGACGAGATCGCGCGCGTCGCGCTCGACGAGGAACTGCTGCGGCTGCGGCGGCGCCAGGGCTTCTCGGTGGTGTTCGTGACCCATTCGGTGCCCGAGGCGGTGCATCTCTCCGACCGTATCCTGGTGATGGCGGCGGGGCCCGGGCGGATCGTCGCCGAGCTGCCGGGGTGCGGTGCCGCCGCCGGCGACGGCGATCCGCGGGTGACGCGCGACTTCGCCGAACGCTGCGCGATGGTTTCGGCGGCGTTGCGGCGGTCCCTATGATTGCTTCGTCGGCTGTCGTAAAATCGAAATGGGCAAACGATAGGTGTTCGGCATGACCTTTCAGCACCGCAAATCCGTGACCCACCGACTGGCGATGGCCGCGAAGGCTCATCGCGCCCGTTCCGGGACGCATCTCGCCCGGATCGGTCTGCACGCCGGCCAGGAGGCGGTGCTCAAGGCACTGGCCGACGAGGACGGCCGGACCATGAGCCAATTGGCCCAGGCGCTCGGCGTTCAGCCGCCGACCGTCACCAAGATGGTGTCGCGCCTGTCCGCTCAGGGCCTGCTGCAGCGCGTCGCCTCGCAGACCGACGGACGCCTGGCGCGGGTCCACCTGACCGAGCTCGGGCGCGGCCGGATCGACGAGATCGACCGCATCTGGAAGCGGATCGAGCGCGAGGCGCTGGCCGGTTTCGACGACAAGGACCGCAAGAAGCTGCGCAAGTTCCTGCGGGCGGTCGAACGCAATCTGACCCTCCAGCTCGATTCGCTCGACGACGTGGCGATCGCCGACGAGCCCGAGGACGATCCGGAAGAGTGAGACCCTCGTCCGGCGGTGGTGCACGGCCGCCGGCTCTGCGTCGGACGCGCGTCTGGGATGCGGCATAACGCCCCATTTCGAGCACAATGGATGGGCACCAGCGACGGTTCGCCCGATCCTTGGGCGAACCGCCCGGTTCACCGTCGCGGTGTCGTGCCGCTCGCGAGCCGTCGAAGGAACTGCGAAGTGTCGAACGCGCCCCTCCCGCGCCCGGATGCCGCGGCCCTGCCGCGCCGCCTCCAGGCGATCGGTCTGATGTGTCTGGCGCTGTTCTGCTTCACCGGCATCGACGCCTCGGCCAAGTGGCTGTCGCTGACCCTGCCGACCCTCGAAGTGTCGTTCTTCCGCTATCTCGTCGCCTTCCTCGTGGCCGCGGCGGTGTTCCATCCGTTCCGCATGCCGGACGCCTGGACGACGCGGCGGCCGTGGCTGCAGGGCTTGCGCGGCCTGTGCCTGCTCGGCTCGACGGTGTTCAACTTCCTGGCCCTGCGCCATCTGCAGCTCGCCGAGACGATGTCGATCTTCTTCTCGGCGCCGCTGCTGATCGCTCTGGTGTCGGGTCCGCTGCTCGGCGAGGTGGTCGGTCCGCGGCGTTGGGCGGCGATCCTGGTCGGCTTCCTCGGGGTGCTGGTGGTCGCCCATCCGAGCCCGTCGCATCTCGATCCGGCGATGCTTCTGGCCTTCGCCAACGTCGGTTGCTACGTCGTCTATGCGTTGAGCACCCGGATCCTTTCCACCGTCGATTCCGCGGCGAGCATGCTGGTGATCTCGGCGGGGATCGCGGTGGTGCTGCTCGCCCCGGCGATGCCGGCGATCTGGGTCTGGCCGCAAGGGGTCGTGCCCTGGGCGGTGGTGGTGCTGATGGGCTCGTGCGGGGCGATCGGCCATTTCCTGATCATCCTGGCCTTTGCGCGGGCGCCCGCCTCGGTTGTGGTGCCCTTCGCCTACAGCCAGATCCTGTGGATGACCGGGGCCGGCTGGTTCGTGTTCGGCGACGTGCCGAGCCACGAGACGATCATCGGCACGGCGATCATCGCCGCGAGCGGCCTCTATCTGATCCATCGCGAGCGCCTGGAGACCCGCCCCCCGGCGCCGCCCGCCACCCCGGCGGTCGCGCCGGTCGAACCGCCGGTCGACGGCCGCGTCGAGGCGCCGGCGGTCTGAGGGCGGGGCCGCGACCCCTCGGCCTGTTGCGTGCGCGGCCGCTTTCCGGCACAAAGCCGCTCGGGGGCCAGCGAGGCTGCGACGGGCGACCGCCGCCGCCCGAACACCAGAGTGTGCCATGGACAATCCAGGAGCGACGCCGAAGAAGCGGCTGACGCTGGCGATGATCGCCGAACGGCTCGATCTGTCGACCGCCACCGTGTCGCTGGCGCTGCGCAACTCGCCGTTGGTCGCCGAGGAGACGCGCAAGCGCGTCCACGCGCTCGCCGAAGAGCTCGGCTACATCTACAATCGCTCGGCCGCCAGCCTGCGCACCTCGCGCACCAACATCGTCGGGCTGGTGGTCCACGACATCCTCAATCCCTATTTCGCCGAACTGGTCTCCGCCGTGGAGACCGAACTCGGCCGCCTCGGCCAGACGGTGATCCTGTTCAACCACGGCGACGATCCGGTGCGCCAGCGGGCCTTCCTGGAGACGCTGCTGCAGTATCGCGCCGACGGGATGATCCTGTGCCCGGCGGCCGGCAGTCGCGCGGCGGACGTCGAGCGGATGGTCGAGGCCGGGTTGCCGACGGTGCTGATCGCCCGGGAACTGCCCGGCCTGCCGGACGTGCCGGTGATCCGCGGCGACGACCGCGCCGGCATCCGCGCGGCGGTCGAGCATCTGATCGGGCTGGGTCACACCCGCATCGCCCTGGTCGGCGGCCATCAGGCCTCCTCCAGCGGCTCGGAGCGGCGTGCCGGCTGGGTCGACGCGCTGACCGCGGCGGGCCTGCCGATCGCGTCCGATCTGGAGTTTCCCGCCGACGCCAGCCGCCGGGCCGGGCGCGACATCTGCGGCGAGGTGCTGGCCGCGGCGCCGACCGCGATCGTCTGTTTCAACGATCTGCTGGCGCTCGGCATGCTGATGGAGCTGAAGCGGCGCGGCATCGATCCCGGCCGCGACATCTCGTTGATCGGCTACGACGACATCGACGAGGCCTCGGTGTGGTCGCCGGGCCTGACTTCGGTGTGGAACGGTCAGCAGGAGGTGGGGCGGATCGCCGCACTGACCCTGATCGACGTCATCGCCGGACGGGCGCCGGAGCAGACCCGGGTGCTGGTGCACCCGGAACTGCGCCTGCGCGAGACGGTGACCACGCCCAAGGCCTGAGGAGCGCCACCCGGCGGCGGCGCGCCTTTTCGGCCCGTCGCCTCAGCCGACGTCGGCGATCAGGCCGGACGCCTCCACCGCGGTCACCAGCAGCGCTTCGTCGGCGTCGGAGGTGTCGCCGGAAGCACCGACCGCGCCGACCAGGACGCCGGCGCGATCGCGGATCAGAACGCCCCCGGCGACCGGCATGGCGCCGCCGTCGATCGACGAGAGCACGCCCGCCAGGAAGTGCGGACGCTCGACGGCGAGCACGCCGAGGCGGCGCGACGACATGCCGAGCGTCAGGGCGCCGTTGGCCTTGCCCTGGGCGATCTTCCAGCGGGCGATCGGCGCGCCGTCCTCGGACGCCGCGGCCTTGAGCGAGGCGCGGGCGTCGAGCACCACCACCGCCATGGGTTTCAGATTGCGGTCGCGGGCGATCGTCAGGGCGTGGTCGACGATCGAGCGGGCGACGGAGAGGGCGAGATCGGTCACGGGACGGACTCCATTCGGGAGTGACGGGACGGGCGGTGCGGTGCGGATCAGGCCCGCGCCGCCTTGGCTTCGCGACGGTAGGCGGTGAGCGTCGCCTCGGTGTAGCCGTTGGCGGCGTCGCGGCCGTCGAAGATCAGCGCCACGGCGGCGCGGAAGGCCGGTCCGTCGTAGGTCGGGGCCATCGGCCGATAGGCCGGATCGCCGGCGTTCTGACGATCGACCACCACCGCCATGCGGCGCAGGGTGGCCATCACCTCCTCGGCGCCGACGATACAGTGGGCGAGCCAGTTGGCGATGTGCTGGGAGGAGATGCGCAAGGTGGCGCGGTCTTCCATCAGCCCGACGTCGTGGATGTCCGGCACCTTGGAACAGCCGATGCCGAGATCGACCCAGCGCACCACGTAGCCGAGGATGCCTTGCGCGTTGTTGTCGAGTTCGGCGCGGATGTCGTCGGGCGGGTAGTTCGACTGGGCGAGCGGCAAGGTCAGGATCGCGTCGAGGGACGCCGGTTCCCGAGCGGCGATGGCGCGGCGGCGGGCGGCGAGGTCGACCTCGTGATAATGCAGCGCGTGCAGCACCGCGGCGGTCGGCGACGGCACCCAGGCGGTCGACGCCCCCGACAGCGGGTGGCCGATCTTCTGCACCAGCATGTCGGCCATCCGGTCGGGGGCCGCCCACATGCCCTTGCCGATCTGGGCGCGTCCGGCGAGACCGAGCGCCAGGCCGACGTCGACGTTGTTGTCCTCGTAGGCGCCGATCCAGGGGCAGGCCTTCATCTCGGACTTGCGCACCACCGGGCCGGCGGCCATGGCGGTGTGGATCTCGTCGCCGGTGCGGTCGAGGAAGCCGGTGTTGATGAACACCACGCGGTGCTCGGCGGCGAGGATGCAGGCGGCGAGGTTGACGCTGGTGCGCCGCTCCTCGTCCATGATGCCGATCTTCAGGGTGTGGCGCGGCAGGTCGACGGCGTCCTCGACGCGGGCGAACAACGTGTCGACGAAGGCGACCTCGGCGGGGCCGTGCAGCTTGGGCTTGACGATGTAGACCGAGCCGGCCGGCGAATTGCGCGATGCCGCCGGGCGGGCGAGGTCGTGGCGGGCGATCAGCGCGGTGACCATCGCATCGAGCAGGGTCTCGGGGATCTCGGCGCCGTCGGCGCCGCGCACCGCGTCGGTCGCCATGTGGTGGCCGACGTTGCGGGCGAGCATCAGGGCGCGGCCGGACAGGGCGAAGGCGCGGCCGTCGGGGGCGGTCCACGGGCGATCGGCGGCGAGCTTGCGGGTGACGGCGCGGCCGCCCTTGTCGAAGGTGTCGGTCAGCGTGCCCTGCATCAGGCCGAGCCAGTTGCGATAGACCCGGACCTTGTCGGCGGCGTCGACGGCGGCGACGCTGTCCTCCATGTCCATGATCGCGGTCAGCGCCGCTTCGAGGATCACGTCGGCGATGCCGGCCGGGTCGACGGCGCCGATCGGGCCCGAGCGGTCGACGACGATCTCGGCGTGGAGGCCGTGGTGGCGCAGGAGGATCGCGGTCGGCCGCTCGGGATCGCCGCGGAAGCCCGCGAAGCGCGTGGGATCGGCGAGATCGGTCTCGCGATCGTCGGCGAGCGACAGGCGCAGGGCGCCGCCCTCGACGGCGAAGCCGACCACGTCGGCCCAGCCGCCGGCGACCAGCGGGGCGATCTCGTCGAGCCGGGCCTTGGCGGCGGCGACCACGCCGGCGGCGCGGGCCGGATCGAAGGGGCCGGGGGTCGGGGCCGCGCCGAGGGCGTCGGTGCCGTAGAGGGCGTCGTAGAGGCTGCCCCAGCGGGCATTGGCGGCGTTGAGGGCATAGCGGGCGTTGTCGATCGGCACCACCAGCTGTGGCCCGGCGAGGGTGGCGATCTCCGGATCGACGTTCGCCGTCGAGATCGGCCGCGGCGCCGGGGCCGGGACGAGATAGCCGATGGTCTCGAGGAAGGCGCGGTAGGCCGCAGGGTCGTGGGGGCGGCCGCGGCGGGCGCCGTGCCAGGCGTCGATCTCGACCTGGAGGCGGTCGCGGGTGGCGAGCAGGGCGGCATTGACCGGCGCCAGTTCGGCGAGGATCACGGCGAAGCGCGACCAGAAGGCGGCCGGCGCGATTCCCGTGCCGGGGAGGGCCTCGTCGGCGAGGAAGGCGGCGAGGTCGGCGTCGACGTCGAGGTCCTCGATGCGGACACGGGTCATGCAGGGCTCCGGATGCTGACGGGGAACGGTTCCCCGCGGGGACTCGGGGGGGCGAGAGTGCCTCCGGATCGGGCCGACGTCAAAGGTATGACGCAGGGACACGTCTTCGTCATTCCTTAGGCACTTTCGGGCAGGATCGAGACGGGACCCGGGGGATGGTGATGTCGGCAGACAGATGGCGGATCTCGGTCCGGTGGAAACCGGACGAGGTGGCACGGCTGATCGGGCCGGACGCCGGATTGCGACGCACGCCCTTCCAGGACGCCGGCTGGCTCGCCGCTTGGCGCCACAGTCTCGGCGCCGAGCCGGGCGTCGAGCTCGTCGTGGCGGAGATCGCCGACGGGACCACCGGGGCGCCGGCCTTCGTGCTGCCGCTGATCCGGGAGACGCGCCGCGGCATCGTCCGCCTCTCCGCCTGGGACCGCGGGGTCGCCGACTACAACGGACCGCTGGTCGCCCCGGACTTTCCACCCGAAATGCTGCGGCAGCTGTGGCCGCGGCTGGTCGCCGCGCTGCCGGCCGCCGACGTGCTGATGTTCGAGAAGAGCCCCGGCCGGATCGGCGGAGCGGTCAATCCGCTGACCCTGCTCGACGGGCTGATTCCCTCGATCTTCTCCGGCCATCCGCTGCGCTTGTCGCCCGACTACGAACGCATGGCCGCGGAGCGCTTCGACGGCTCGACCCGCCGCTCGCTCGCCAAGAAGCGGCGCAAGCTCCAGGCCAAGGGGCGGCTGGAGTTCCGCATCGAAGAGGGCCCGGCGGTGCTGGACGGCCTGGTGCGGGTCCTCGAATGGCGCAGCCGCCGCTTCCCCACCGCCGCCGAGACCGCCGCCGACGGGCGTGCCTGGGCGTTCTATCGCCGTCTGGCGGCCGAGACCGGGGTGGTGCGGGTGGCGACGCTGACCCTCGACGGCGTGCCGATCTCGGGCTGTTTCGGCACGCTGGTCGGGACCTCGTTCCAGTTGATCGCGGTCGGTCACGAGGCGCGCTGGGACAATTGGTCGGCGGGTCTCCTGGCGATCGAGAGTTCGGTCGCCTGGGCCTGCGGCGCCGGCATCGAGACCTACGACTTCACGGTCGGCGAGGAGCCCTACAAGCGCACCTTCGGGGTCGAATCGATGCCGCTGTGGGAGCTGCGGGTGCCGCTCGGGATCAAGGGGCGGCTGGTCCTGTTGGCGCTGTCGCTGCGGACGCGGTTGAAGCGTCTGCGCGACGAATGGCGGGCCCGGCGACAACGCCGCCGGGCGTCGGAGACCGCCGCGCCCTGAGGTGGGCACATCACCCGTGGTGACGCGGCGCGCGCCTCGGATGACGGCCGCGGCGGATATTCTGATGTTCGTACATCAAGTTCTTTTGCAATGCGTCATTGCGGCAATCCGGGATCCGCGAGACCGATACGGCTGCAATTGGTGGGTTTTCGGCGATCTTCTTCGGCGATGCCGCGGGAATGGGCGGTTCGGCGTTGCGCAATGCAGCGACGAATCGAGTTGCGTACATCATTTTTTTGCGCAATCCATCAGGCATGAGCGATCCGTTCGAAGCCACCACCGCAACACTGAAGGACGTCGCCCGTGAGGCGGGGGTGTCGACGGCGACCGTCGACCGGGTGCTGCATGGTCGCCCGGGGGTGCGGGACGCCACGATCAGGCGCGTCAAAGACACGATCGAGCGGCTCGGCTTTCGACCGCATGCCGCCGCGGCGGAGCTGGCGCGCGGGCGCAGCCATCGTTTCTGCTTCGTCATGCCGAAGAACCAGAACGTGTTCATGGCCGAGATCGTCGAGCACATCTCCAAGGTGCGGGTGTGGTTGGCGGCGCGGCGGACGCTGGTCGACGTGGTCGAGACCGACGTGTTCGACGCCGACGTGCTGGCCGAGACGCTGGAGGAGATCGGGCCGCGCTACGACGGTCTCGCCGTGGTGGCGCTCGATCATCCGCGCGTGCGGGCGGCGATCGACGAGCTGGTCGGGCTCGGGGTGCTGGTGGTGACGCTGGTCTCCGACGCGCCTTCGTCGCGCCGGGCCTATTACGTCGGCATCGACAACATCGCCGCCGGACGCACCACCGGCACGCTGATCGGCCGCTTCCTCGGCGGGCGCAGCGGCAAGGTCGCGGTGGTGGCGGGTTCGCTCAGCTTGCGCGACCATGCCGAACGCCTGTTCGGCGTGTCGCAGGTGATCTCCGCGGATTTCCCCAATCTCGATCTGTTGGCGCCGGTCGAAGGCCGCGACGACGACGATCACAACCGGGCGCTGACCCGGCGACTGCTCGACGAACATCCCGACCTGGTCGGGCTCTACAACATCGGCGCCGGCACCACCGGCATCGGCACGGCCCTGATCGAATCGGGCCGCGCCAAGGACGTGGTCTTCGTCGGCCACGATCTGACGCCGCAGACCCGGCGGTTCCTGCTGCTCGGGGTGATGGACGCGGTGATCTCGCAGAATCCCGGCCACGAGGCACGCTCGGCGACCCGCGTTCTGCTCGCCCTGTCGCGCAACGAGCCGATCGTCGCCGAGCAGGAATACATCGGCATCGACATCGTCATCCGCGACAACCTGCCCTGACGGCCGGTCCTCGCGGACATCGGAAGGAGCCTACGCCCGTGTTTCTCGGTCTCGACATCGGCACGTCCAGTGTGAAGGCGGTTCTCGTCGACGGCAACGATCGGCTGATCGCTGCGGCCGAACGCCCGCTCGTCGTCTCGCGCCCGCATCCCGGCTGGTCGGAACAGGATCCGGAAGCCTGGTGGACGGCGACCGTCGGTGCGGTCGACGGGCTGGCCGAAACCCATGCCGCGGAATTGGCGGCGGTCACCGGCATCGGCCTCTCCGGCCAGATGCACGGCGCCACCCTGCTCGATGCGGCGGGCGCCGTGCTGCGCCCGTGCATTCTGTGGAACGACGGCCGCTCGGGCGCGGAATGCCGCGAGCTCGAGGCCGCCTTCCCCGAACTCCACGCGATCACCGGCAATCTGGCGATGCCGGGCTTCACCGCGCCCAAGCTGATGTGGGTCGCCCGCCACGAGCCGGAGATCTTCGCCCGGGTCGCCAAGGTGCTGCTGCCCAAGGCCTATGTGCGCTTCCGCCTGACCGGTGAGATGGCCGAGGACATGTCGGACGCCTCCGGCACCCTGTGGCTCGATCCGGCGGCGCGCGACTGGTCGGACGCGGCGCTGGCCGCGACCGGGCTGACCCGCGAGCACATGCCGCGGCTGGTCGAGGGCTCGGACGTCTCGGGCACGCTGTCGGGCGAGCTCGCGAAGCGCTGGGGCATGACCACGGCGCCGGTGGTGGCCGGCGGGGCCGGCGACAACGCCGCGACCGCGGTCGGGCTCGGGGCGATCAGCCCCGGCGATTCCTTCCTGTCGCTCGGCACCTCCGGGGTGCTGTGGGTGACCACCGACCGCTTCGCGCCCAATCCGGGCTCGGCGGTCCATGCCTTCGCCCATTGCATCCCCAACACCTGGCATCAGATGGGGGTGATGCTGTCGGCGGCGGCCTCGCTCGCCTGGTGGGCCGGGGTCACCGGCCGCAAGGAGGGTGAGTTGATGGCCGAACTCGGCGAGACGCCGCGGGGCGCCTCGTCGGTGATGTTCCTGCCCTACCTTTCGGGCGAGCGTACGCCGGCCAACGATCCCAACCTGCGGGCGGTGTTCGCGGGGATGGGCGCCGAGACCGACCGGGCGACCCTGACCCGGGCGGTGCTCGAAGGCGTCGCCCATGCGGTGCGCGACAATCGCGACGCGCTGGCCGCGGCCGGCTCGTCGGTCGCCGAGATCGACATCGTCGGCGGCGGTTCGCGGTCGCGGCTGTGGGCGCAGATGATGGCCGACATGTTGGAAATCCCGGTGCACCGGGTCGAAGAGGGCGCCGTCGGCGCCGCCCATGGAGCCGCCCGCCTGGGTCGGCTCGCGGCCACCGGCGAAGCGCCGACCGCAGTCTGCCGGCGGGCCCGCCGGCTCGAGAGTTTTCAACCCGATGCGGCGCGAGCCGCTTCCTTCAGCGAGAGTCACGCGCGCTGGCGCCACCTCGCTCCCTTCGCCAAGGAGATCAGCCGATGAATGCCCCTTCCGTCAGTTATTTCGGTCCGATGGAGCCGGTTCGCTTCGAAGGACCGGAGAGCCGCAACCCGCTCGCCTACCGCTGGTACGACAAGGACCGGATGGTCGCCGGCCGGCGCATGGAAGATCACCTGCGCTTCGCCGTGTGCTACTGGCATTCGTTCAGCTGGCCGGGCGGCGATCCCTTCGGCGGTGAGACCTTCATGCGCCCGTGGATGCACGGCACCGATCCGATGGCGCTGGCCAAGGCCAAGGCCGACGTCGCCTTCGACCTGTTCCGCCTGCTCGACGTGCCGTTCTTCTCGTTCCACGACGCCGACGCGGCGCCGGTCGGCGAGACGCTGCCCGAGCACCTGAAGAACCTCGCCGAGATCGTCGACGTGCTCGAGGGCAAGATCGCCGGCTCGAAGACCAAGCTGCTGTGGGGCACCGCCAATCTGTTCTCGCATCGCCGTTACATGGCGGGTGCGGCGACCAACCCCGATCCGGACGTGTTCGCCTTCGCGGCCGGCACGGTGCGCGCCTGCCTCGAGGCGACCAAGCGGCTCGGTGGCCAGAACTACGTGCTGTGGGGCGGCCGCGAGGGCTACGAGACCCTGCTCAACACGGATCTGAAGCGCGAATACCAGCAGATGGGCCGCTTCCTGTCGATGGTGGTCGAGCACAAGCACAAGATCGGCTTCGACGGCCCGCTGCTCATCGAGCCCAAGCCGCGTGAGCCGTCCAAGCACCAGTACGACTTCGACGTCGCCACGGTCTACGGCTTCCTGGAGCACTGGGGCCTGACCAAGGACGTCAAGGTCAACATCGAGCAGAACCACGCGATCCTGGCCGGACACACCTTCGAACACGAAGTGGCGCTGGCCTATGCGCTGGGGATCTTCGGGTCGATCGACATCAACCGCGGCGACGCCCTGCTCGGCTGGGACACCGACCAGTTCTCGATGGACGTCGGCGAACTGACCCTGGTGTTCCACGAGCTCCTGAAGCACGGCGGCTTCACCACCGGCGGCCTCAACTTCGACGCCAAGATCCGCCGCCAGTCGATCGATCCGGTCGATCTGGTCCAGGCCCACGTCGGCTCGATGGACGCCTGTGCCAAGGCCCTGCTGATCGCCGAGAAGATGCTCGCCGAAGGCACCCTGGCCAAGCCGCTGGCCGAACGCTATGCGGGCTGGGACGGGGCCGAGGGCAAGGCGATCCTCGCCGGCGAGCGGACCCTCGATCAGGTCGCCGACCGGGCGATCGCCGAGAACCTCGCGCCGAAGCCGCGCTCCGGCAAGCAGGAATATCTCGAGACGCTGGTCGCCATGCGCCTCTGACCGATCCCGCGGTCGACGGATCTCCCGTCGACCGCGTCTCGATCCGACACGGCCGCCGAGCCCCGCGAGGGTTCGGCGGCCGTCGTCGTTTCGGGGGGAGGCGGTGATGCAGGGCCATCGCATTTCGAGCCGACCTGACCCTCGCCGGTCATCCCCGGCCGGAGCCGCCCTGCCGGCGGAGGGGAAGGGGATCCAGGGGGTATGCCGGTAAGCCTTCGGCGTTTCCCGTGTGGCTTCTGGGTCCCCTTCCCTCGCCCTTCGGGCTCGCCGGGGACGACGGCAGGGGCAAGATGCGATCGATTGGGAGGGTTTGGGTTTCGACGAAATTCAAATGCGATGGCCTTGCGCGGTGATGGCGCGAGGGCGAAGCGGTGGGGCGGCCGTTGGCGGTGGCGGGCGCTCCGGCTCGCGGTCGTCCGCCGAGGGGCGTCGGGCGGCCCGCAGGGGCGCGTGGGGGGTGAAGCGCCACCGGGGCAATGCTGCCGCAAGGAGGCACCGGTTCGCCCGTCGTCGCGCTCGTGGTCGCCCAGAAACGACGACGCCGCGGGGGTGAGCCCGCGGCGCGCGAAGAGGGAGGGGTCGGATCGATCAGGCGCGCTGGTTGCCCGACGAGACGATGTCCATCCACACCGCCAGCACCAGGATGATGCCTTTGACGATCTGCTGCCAGAAGGTGTCGACGCCGAGCATCGACATGCCGTTGTCGAGGCTGGCCATGATCACCGCGCCGACCAGCGCGCCGACCACCGAGCCGATGCCGCCGCGCATCGACGTGCCGCCGATGAAGCAGGAGGCGATGGCGTCGAGCTCGCCGCCGAAGCCGGCGGAGGGCGTGCCGGCCGCGAGGCGGGCGGTGGTGGTCAGGCCGGCGAAGGCGCACATCAGGCCCATCAGGCCGAACACCATCAGCTTGACCAGGTTGACGTTGACGCCGGAGAGCCGGGTCGCCTCCATGTTCGAGCCGACGGCGTAGATGCGGCGGCCGAACACCGTCTGGTTGCCGATCACCGTGAACACGCCGAGGATCACCAGGAGGATCAGCACCGGGACCGGGACGCCCTGGTAGCTGTTGAGGGTCAGCACGAAGCCGAGGATGACCACGCCGATGGCCACCAGCTTGGCGATCTCGGTGGGCATCGAGGCGACCGGCAGGGCGTGCTTCTGGCGCCCGGCGCGGGTGCGGAAGGCCATCACCACCAGCAGCACGAACAGCGCCGCGGCGATCAGATTGCCCATCGTGCCGGGGATGTAGCCCTGGCCGATGACCTTCATGCCTTCGGAGACCGGGGCGACGGTGATGCCGCCGGTGGCGCCGAGCACCGCGCCGCGGAACACCAGCATGCCGCCGAGGGTGACGATGAACGACGGGATGCCCTGATAGGCGGTCAGCCAGCCGACCAGCAGGCCCATGGCGATGCCGAGGAGGATCACCACGGCGATCGTCCCGAACAGCGGCCAGTGATAGATCACGTCGAGGATCGCCGCGACGCCGCCGAGGAAGCCGAGCAGGGAGCCGACCGACAGGTCGATCTCACCGGCGACGATGACGAAGACCATGGCGCTGGCCAACATGCCGGTGATCGCCATCTGGCGCAGCAGGTTGGAGAAGTTGCGAGCGGTCAGGAACTGCGAGCCGCCGAGGTCGGCATCGTAGGTCATGAACCCGAAGAACGTCCAGATGATCGCGATGACGATGACGAGTGCGATGATCTTGTAGGACGAGAGGAAATTTCTCACGTCTTTCTTGGTGAAGGTCATGATGCGCCTACCACGTTTGTCTTCGCGACGCCGTCAGGCGGCCGCCTTGTCCGCTTTGCCGATAGCGGCGGTGAGAATCTGTTCCTGGCTGAGCCCGTTGTTGGGGAAGTCGCCACGCAGGTGGCCTTCGCCCATCACCAGCACCCGGTCGGAGATGCCGAGCACCTCGGGCAGCTCCGACGAGATCATCAACACCGCGACGCCCTGCTTGGCCAGTTCGAAGATCAGCTTATAGATCTCGTACTTGGCGCCGACGTCGATGCCGCGGGTGGGCTCGTCGAGGATCAGCACCTTGGGCTCGGGCAGCAGCATCTTGCCGACCACCGCCTTCTGCTGATTGCCGCCCGACAGGCTGGCGATCGGCAGCATCGGGTGCGCCGTCTTGATCTTCATCCGCAGGATCTCGTGCTGAATGGCCGCGAGTTCGGCCTCCGCATCGATCAGGTGGTTCTTGGTGTAACGCCCGAGCACCGACATGGTGATGTTGTAGCCGACGCCCATCAGCGGCACGATGCCCTGACGCTTGCGGTCCTCCGGCACCATGCAGATGCCCTGGCGGACCGCGTCGGCCGGCGAGTGGACGGTGATCTCCTTGCCTTCGAGGAAGATCTGGCCCTGGTGGTCGCCGGGCCAGCAGCCGAACAGCTTGGAGGCGAGTTCGGTGCGGCCGGCGCCGACGAGGCCGGCGACGCCGAGGATCTCGCCCCGGCGCAGCTGGAAGGAGACGTCGTCGACGACCTTGCGTTCGGTGTTGGTGGTGCCCCAGCAGGTGATGTTGCGGGCTTCGAAGATCACCTCGCCGATGTCATGGTCCTCGCGCGGGAAGAGGTTCTTCATCTCGCGACCGACCATCATGGTGATGATCGAATTGGTGTCGAGCTCGGCCATCGGCCGGGTGGCGACATGGGTGCCGTCGCGGATGATGGTCACGGTGTCGGCGATCTCGGCGACCTCGTCGAGCTTGTGGGAGATGTAGACGCAGGCCATGCCGCGCGCCTTGAACTCCTTGACCAGCTCGAGCAGCGTCGCGGTCTCCGACGCGGTCAGCGCCGAGGTCGGCTCGTCGAGGATCAGCAGCTTGGCGTTCTTGTTGAGCGCCTTGGCGATCTCGATCAGCTGCTGCTTGCCGCCGGAATAGGACAGCACCGGCAGAGCGACGTTGATGTCGGGCATCTTGAGCTGCTTCATCAGCTCGGTGGCACGGGCGTTCATCGCCTCGTAGTCCATGAAGCCGGCGCCGTTGGTCAGTTCCGAGCCGAGGAAGATGTTCTCGGCGACCGACAGATGCGGCACCATCATCAGTTCCTGGTGGATGATGACGATGCCGGCCTCCTCGGTCTCGCGGATCGAGCGGGCTTCGAGCGGCTTGCCTTCCCACAGGATCGAGCCGGTCCAGGTCCCGAACGGATAGACCGCCGACAGGACCTTCATCATGGTCGACTTGCCGGCCCCGTTCTCGCCGCACAGGCCGACGCATTCGCCGGCGCGGACCTGCAGGTGAATCCCGTCGATCGCTTTGACGCCGCTGAATTCCTTGGTGATGTCGTACATCTCCAGGAGGTATTCGGACATGGGTCGTGCTCCCCTCGGTCGCGGTCCTGATCGCGGCTCGGCCGGATCGGACGCCGTCCCTTGCTCGCCACCCCGGTCGGTCGAGCGTCTGCGAAGCGATCCTAGCATCGGCGCGTACACCGCGTCAGGGGATCGTCGCATGCCGGGACGGGAACATCGGGCGAGAAGAGATCTCATGCAGACGCGACTTCGAGCGAAGGCGCATCGTTCGACCCGACCGACGACGGCGGAGGGTCGTTCGGTCGGAGCTCCGACGAGCGATCCGTCGCGGCGGGCCGACGGCGGGTCGCGCTCGGAGGAGATCGCCGGGACGGCGGCGGTGGCCGCCGTCCCGTGATGATCACTCGGCTCAGTTGCCGAGCTGCTCCTTGGTGTAGAAGCCGTCCTTGACGTAGATGTCGACGTTGTCCTTGGTCACCGCGATCGGGGTCAGGAGCAGGCTGTCGACCTGCTTCTTGCCGTTGTCGAGCTTGGTGGTGTAGGCCGGGGCCTGCTTCTTGACCAGCTGGACGGTGAGCTTGGCGGCCTCGGTGGCGATCAGCTTCAGCGGCTTGTAGACGGTGACCGTCTGGGTGCCGGCGATGACGCGCTTGACGGCGGCGAGGTCGGAGTCCTGACCGGAGATCGCGACCTTACCGGCGAGACCCTGCGCGGCGAGAGCCTGGATGGCGCCGCCGGCGGTGCCGTCGTTCGAAGCGACGACCGCGTCGATCTTGTTCTGATTGGCGGTCAGAGCGTTTTCCATGATCGACAGAGCTTCGGTCGGGCTCCATTCCTTGACCCACTGCGAGCCGATGACCTTGATCTTGCCGGAGTCGACGGCGGCCTTGAGGGCCTTCTCCTGACCGGCGCGCAGCAGCTTGGCGTTGTTGTCGGTCGGCGAGCCGCCGAGCAGGTAGTAGCGGCCTTCCGGCTTGGCCTTGAGGACGGCCTCGGCCTGGAGGTAGCCGACCCGCTCGTTGTCGAAGGAGATGTAGGCATCGACGTCGGCGTTCAGGATCAGGCGATCGTAGGACAGGATCTTGATCCCGGCCTTCTTGGCTTCGTCGACCACGGCGCCGAAGACCTTGGAGTTCATCGGCACGATCACGATCGCGTCGACCTTCTGGGCGATCAGGTTCTCGACCTGCTTCACCTGCTTCTCTTCGTTGCCGTCGGCGGACTGTACGCTGACGGTGGCGCCCAGATCCTTGGCAGCGGCGATGAAGTAGTCGCGGTCGCGGGCCCAGCGCTCGACGCGCAGGTCGTCGATCGAGAAGCCGATCACCGGCTTGTCCGGGCTGGCCACCGCGGCGAGCGGCAGACAGATGACGGCGGCCGTGAGCGAACCGGCCAGAACACTAAGCAGCTTCATCGTTCATCCTCCTGATGTGCCCTGTCGCGAGGGCTTTGCCGTCGTTCGCCGACGGGTTCCATGCGGCCCGAACCGTTCGATCGGTCGTGGCTTTCGGCGAAACGGCGGCCACTCGACGCGACGGTGCCCGGGGGAAGGGCGCGTCGCCGATCGGTTGCGTCGTTCGCACGCAAGACTGATTCATCAAAAATCTGAGGTACGCAACTCAAATTCATTGCTGCATTGCGTGATGAATCGCTTCGAATGGCGCCCTCAAGGCGCCGTCGATCACGGAAGTTCCGCGTATCCGCCGGGAATCTCGCAGAAAACGGCGCGCGGCGGTCTGTTGCATCGCATTGACGATTTGATGTACGAACATCGAAAAAATGAGGGCCGGGACCTCGCCGCGAGGTCCCGAGGGCGCCCGCCGTGGCCTCGTCGGACGGGCCTTGCCGGGGCGTGCGCGGACGCGGGTGGCGTCGGTGCAGCGGATCGACCTCGGGCCGGCGGATCGGGCGTGGGCGCGCGCGGCCGGCGGTGCCGGAATCGATTGACAGCGAAGGGTGGCCTGCCTATGGTCCCGGCCGAATTCACGAGCGAGCGCGGGCGACCGGGCTCGTTTCCTGTTCCACGCCGGTGGGGTATGCGGGGGCCGATCGGGCTCCGGACTATCCGCCGACCTCTCCCCAACGGGCCGCCGGTCGGGCGCCTCGTCGGAGAGCAACCGATCGGTACCAGACGATGAAGATCAAGAACTCCCTGAAGTCGCTCCGCACGCGCCATCGCGACAATCGTCTGGTGCGCCGCAAGGGCCGCGTCTACATCATCAACAAGACCAATCCGCGCTACAAGGCCCGCCAGGGCTGAGCCGAATCGGCTTCGGTCGAGCGCGTTCTGCGCCGCCGTCGCGAAAGGTCTCGACGAGCCGCACGAGGGAGATCAAGATCCCCTCATGCGGCTCGTTTCGTTTCTCCCCTCTCGTTCTTCGCGGTGGCCGGCGCTGGCGGCCGCGCTGCTGTGCGCCGTCCTCGGCGCGCCCGCGGCCCTCGCGACCGATTCGCCGCCGCCGGCCAGCGGCGCGGTGGCGGCGCCGCAGCCCACCGATCAGTTCCTCGACATGCTCGCCTCGCGCCCCGGCCCGCACGCCGCCGCGGATCTGCGGACACGAATCGCCGCGCTGTGGGGCCTGTCGGGCAGCGACACCGCCGATCTCCTGTCGGCGCGGGCGGCGACGCTGCTGCGCGCCGGTGACGCCGGCACCGCCTTCGATCTCCTCGACGCCGCGGTGACGGTGGCGCCCGACTGGGCGGAGGGACGGCGGCGGCGGGCGATGATGCGGTTGATGCGCGGCGACGTCGATCGCGCCCGACTCGACCTCGAAGCGGCGGTGCGCAGCGAGCCGCGCCAGTTCCCGGCGATGATCACCCTGGCGATGCTGGCCGAGCAGCGCGGCGACCGGGTCGCGGCGCTCGCCTGGGCGCGGCGCGCGGCGGCGGTCGATCCCTCGGACGCCGCGCTGGCCGAGCACATAAGGGTGATGGCGATCGAGGTCGAAGGCCGCGAGATCTGAACCTGCTCCACCGTCGGCATGGGAGCCCTGCGACGTGCGCGCGATCCACGGCGCGCCGATCGCCGTAGGATCGGTCACGTTCCTGCCGCGGAGGTCTGCCTTGGCGATTTCGATCTGGTCGATGGTGGCCGCCGGTGTGCTGCTCGGGCTGCCGCTCGCCGGCGTCGCGGCGACCGCGCTGTCCACCCGTGCCGCGGAACAGGCGACGCCGCCGCTCGGCCGCTTCGTCGCGGTCGACGGCCATCGCCTGCACCTCGTGGATCGCCCCGGGGCGGCGCCCGCGGCGCCCGTCCTGGTGTTCGTGCACGGCGCCAGCGGCAACCTGCGCGACCCGCTGCTGGCCTTTGGAGAGGCCTTCCCGCGCCATCGGCGGCTGTTCGTCGACCGGCCCGGGCACGGCTGGTCGAGCCGCGGCGGGCGCGGCGATTCGGCGCCGCTCGCTCAAGCCGAACTGATCGCCGATCTGTTGCGGGCCGAAGGGGTCGAGCGGGCGGTGATCGTCGGTCATTCCTGGGGCGGGGCGGTGGCCGCGGCCTTCGCGGTGGCCCACCCGGAAATGACAGCCGGTCTGGTGTTCCTGGCGCCGGCCAGCCACCCCTGGCCGGGCGGCATCGATCCGCTCTACCACCTGGCGACGACGCCGGTGATCGGCCGCCTGTTCGCCGCCTGCTGCGTGGCGCCGGCCGGTCGGTTGATGATGGCGCGGGCGACGGCGGGGGTGTTCGCCCCGAACTCGGTGCCCGAGGGCTACGGCACGACCACCGGCTCGGCTCTGGTGCTGCGGCCCGACGACTTCGTGGCCAATGCCGAGGACGTCGTCGATCTCGCCGACAACGTCCGGGCGCTGTCGCCGCGCTACCGGGAGATCGTCGCGCCGACGCTGATCGTCACCGGCGACCGCGACGCCATCGTCTGGCCGGAGATCCACTCGGAAGGGCTCGCCCGCGACATCGCCGGGTCGCGGCTGGTGCGGCTCGAAGGGATCGGCCACATGCCGCACCATGCGGCGCGGGCGCGGGTGATCGCCGAGATCGAGCGACTCGTCGCCGAGGTCGACGCCGCCGGGACCGGTGCGCGGGCGCCGGCGGCGAAGGTCGCGGAGTGATCGCTCAGGCGGAACCGGTGCCGTCGGCGCCGACGAAGGCGATGCGCAGCATGTTGGTCGAGCCGGGGGTGCCGAAGGGCACGCCGCCGACCACGATGATGCGCTGGCCGGGGCGGGCATAGCCCTCGGCATGGGCGATGCGGCAGCCGCGGTCGACCATGTCGTCGACGTCGCGGGCGTCCTCGGCGACGACGCAGTGGAGGCCCCACACCAGCGCCAGCCGGCGGGCCATCGGCGGCGAGGCGGTCAGTGCGATGATCGGGCTGAAGGGCCGCTCGCGGGCGGCGCGCAGGCCGGTCGAACCCGACTGGGTCAGACAGACGATGGCGGCGACCGCCAGGGTCTCGCCGATCTGGCGGGCGGCGGCGGCGATGGCGTCGGCACCGGTCGCCTCGGGTTCGGAGCGCTGGGCGGCGACGATCGGGCGCCAGGTCGGATCGTGCTCGGTCGCCTCGGCGATCGAGTTCATCATCGCCACCGCTTCGACCGGATATTTGCCGGCGGCCGATTCGGCCGACAGCATGATCGCGTCGGAGCTCTCGTAGACGGCGATGGCGACGTCGGAGACCTCGGCGCGGGTCGGCACCGGCGAGGTGATCATGCTCTCCAGCATCTGGGTGGCGACCACCACCGGCTTGCCGAACTTGCGGCAGGCGCGGGAGATCTGCTTCTGCAGGCTCGGCACGCGCTCCAGCGGCATCTCGACGCCGAGGTCGCCGCGCGCCACCATGATCGCGTCGGACAGTTCGATGATCTCGGCGAGGCGTTCGATCGCCTGGGGCTTCTCGATCTTGGCCATGATGCCGGCGCGGTTCTTGGCGATCTTGCGGACTTCGGCGATGTCGTCGGGGCGCTGCACGAAGGACAGGGCGATCCAGTCGACTTCCGCGGCGAGCGCCGCGTCGAGGTCGGCGCGGTCCTTCTCGGTGAGCGCGCCGATCGGCAGGTCGGTATCGGGCAGGCTGACGCCCTTGCGGTCGGAGACGCGGCCGCCGACCACCACGGTGGTGACGATGGTCATCGGATCGGGCTTGGCGATGCAGCGCAGCTTGACCTTGCCGTCGTCGATCAGCAGGTGATGGCCGACCTCGACCGCCGTCAGGATCTCGGGATGGGGCAGGAAGACGCGGTTGCCGTCGCCGGGGGTGGGGTCGCCGTCGAGCACGAAGGTGGCGCCGTTGGCCAGTTCCGACGGGCCGGCGGCGAAGGTGCCGAGGCGCAGCTTCGGACCCTGGAGGTCGGCGAGGATGCCGATCGGCCGGCCGACCCGGCCTTCGATGGCGCGGATGTCGGCGACCAGGGAGAACAGCCGCTCGTGCGAGGTGTGGCTCATGTTGATTCGGAACAGGTCGGCACCGGCCCGGAACAGCTGTTCGATGACCGCGGGGTCGGAGGAGGCCGGTCCGAGGGTGGCCAGAATCTTCACACGACGATTGCGCTTCATGTCGTCACTCTGCGTCGGCGACGTCGCGGCGGCGTCGCATCGCCCGATTTCTAGACCGGGTTTCGGACCCTGCACAGGCGGAAATTCGACGAAGAGAGCAAATTCTTGCGATCCGGCGAGATATTGCAATGCATTCGTTTCGTGTTGCGCTGCGCCATGAGCAAGGCGTGGACGAGGGGCGGAACAACGGGGGAGGGGGCGACGCCGGCGACGTCAGGGGGCGGGGTTGCCGCCGGCGCGTCCGGGTTCGGTCAGCTGCACCGTCCAGGTGCGCTGTTCGCCGGTGTCGATCTCGAAGAAGCCGGTGCGCTCGTAGCCGCGCCGCAGACAGTCCTCGATACCCTTGATGGTGAAGGTCTTTTCCTGGGTGCACATGAACGAGCGGCCGCTCCACTCGCCGCCGCGGTCATAGTCCACGGCGTAGAGATAGTAGAAGCGCGAGACCAGGGGGCCGGCGAGCAAGGTCTCGCAGGAATTGGCGCCGATGTTCCACCAGCCCTCGGTCTTCCAGGAATCCTCGTCCTTGTAGCCGACGGCGATGCCGACGCGGCTGGTCGTCTTGTTGCAGATGCGCAGATCGGCGAGAGCGGCGGGGGCGAACAGCACCAGCGCGATCGCCGCCACGGCGAAGCGCATTCCGGGCCGAAGCGACGCGAAACAGGAGACGAGCGGGCCTGTCGTCGGCCGGCCGCGCGGGGGCTCAGGGGTGTCTGTCGTCATCCGTCCCGGATCTTCTCGTCACGCCGGCGTCACGTTGGCAACGTTCCGGCGTCGGTGTCAATCGAGAGTGGTCGCCACGACCCGGGCGAAGCCGGAAAAACGTGGGGACGGCGCATGTTGCGGACGGTGCCGCGGTGTTTCGGCAGGCTGGGTGCCTCATCGCGGGGTCTCCTCGCGCGGGCGGGCGATCCAGATGCCGAGGAGGATGGCGGCACCGCCGGCGAACTGCCAGGGGCCGAGCGTCTCCCCGAACAGGATCCAGCCGAAGAAGGCCGCGGCCAGCGCCTCGAGGAAGATCACCAACGAGGAGAAGGCCGCCGAGAGGTGGCCGAGCGCCCAGCCGAGCAGGCCCTGACCGCCGACGTGGCTGACGTTGGCCATGGCGAGCAGCGCCAGCACACCGCCGAGGGTGCCGGGGATCCAGCGGTTCTCGGCGACCGCGGCGACGATCCCGAGCAGGGCGGCGGTGACCACGGTCGAGCGCAGCAGCACGATGCCGGTCGACGCGGTGCGGCGGGCGACCCGGACGGCGAGGAAATAGAGGCCGAAGCCGACCGAGGTGGCGACGCCGTAGAGATCGCCGAGCAGGCGCTCGGGGGCGAGATGCCAGCTCGAGCCGACCAGCAGGGCGCCGCCGACGACGCAGATGGCGAGCCCCAGGGTCATCGCCGCGGTGACCCGCTCGCCGATCACCAGGGAGAACAACATCACCCACACCGGCGCCATGGTGGCGAGCAGGGTGGCGTTGGCGATGGTCGTGTGCAGCACCGCGAGGTGCCAGAAGAACAGATCGACGGTGAAGAACACCCCGGCGAGCAGGATGCTGCGGGTCCAGCCGGGATCGACGACGGGTGTGCCGTCGGAGCGCGGGGCCCGCCGCTCCCACGCCGCCCAGGCGGCGAGGGCCGGCAGGGCCAGGAACACCCGGTAGAAGGCGCTGGTGAAGGGCCCGACGCCGGCCTCGCGCACGAACACCGGCGAGACGCCCATCGCCACCGCCGCCGCCAGCAGGGCGGCGAGGGCGAGCGGCGGCACGGGACGTCGGGCGGAAGCGGCGGGCGTGGGCGACATCGGGCTCGGACGGTTGGGAGGAACGGCCGGACGGCGCGCGCGGGGGCCGACGGGACTGGTCAGCGGTGTTGGGAACGCTTACCATCTCCACCTGCGTTGTCCACCGGTTCCCACATGACGTCCCAGCACGATGGTCCCTCGCGATCCGCTCCGGCGGTCGCCGCCGAAATTGCCGAAGGTTTCGAGATCGTCCCCGGCGATCCGCGGCTCGGGCTGGTGATCCTCGCCGATCACGCCTCCAACCGCGTGCCCGCCGACCTCGTCGCGCTCGGCCTGCCGCCGGCCGAATTCGAGCGCCACATCGCCTACGACATCGGCGTCGCGCCGCTGACCCGGGCGCTGGCGGCGCGGCTCGGGGTGCCGGCGGTGCTGTCGCGCTTCTCGCGGCTGGTGATCGACCCCAACCGCGCCGAGGACGATCCGACCCTGGTGATGCGGCTGTCGGACGGCGCGGTGATCCCCGGCAATCGATCGATCGACGAAGCGGGGCGGCAGGCGCGGATCGAGCGCTTCTGGCGCCCCTACGACGCTGCCATCGGGCGGACCATCGACGCGGCCTTCACCGCCGGGCGGCCGCCGGTGCTGCTGTCGCTGCACTCCTACACCCCGATCTGGCGCGGGCGGCCTCGGCCGTGGCACTGCGGCGTGTTGTGGGACGCCGATCCGCGGCTGCCCGATCTGCTGCTCGACCGGCTGCGTGGTGACACCGAGCTGGTGGTCGGCGACAACGAGCCCTACGACGGGGCGCTGATCGGCGACACGATGTATCGCCACGGCACGCTGCGCGGCCTCGCCCACGCGATCCTGGAGGTGCGTCAGGATCTCATCGCCGACGCCGCCGGGGTCGAGAGCTGGGCCGGGCGGCTGGAGCCGATCCTGCGCGAGGCGGTGACCCACGCCGCGCTCGGCGAGCCGCGGCTCTGGGGCTCGCGCACCGGGCCGATCGACGGCATCGACCGTCGCGCTTGACCGAGGGCACCGACTCGGGCTTGATCCCGCGCCCGATCGCGGCCCGAACCCAGGCGCCCGCATCCAGGAGACCGATCATGTCCGATTCCATCGGTGGTGTGACCGCCGATCAGTTGAAGGCCTTCGTCGAGCGCATCGAGCGGCTCGAGGAGGAGAAGAAGACCATCTCCGACGACATCAAGGACGTCTATGCCGAGGCCAAGGGCAACGGTTACGACGTCAAGATCCTCCGGCAGGTGATCCGCATCCGCAAGCAGGACCGCACCGAGCGCGAAGAGATGGAGGCGATCCTCGATCTCTATCTGGCGGCGCTGGGCATGCTGCCGGGCTCCGGCCCGGCCGCCTGACGCGGCTCACGCCAGGATCCGAAACGGCGACGGCGACCTCGAGGGTCGCCGTTTCTCTGTCTGGAGCGCGTTCGAGACGGTCCGCGGGCGCCCGTGGGGCCGGTCACTCGATGCGGACGATCGGCAGCGCGACCACCGCCGGGCCGCTGAAGGTGGCGGTCGGCAGAGGCGACAGGGCGGCGGAGACGAAGCCGCCGGCCAGTGCCTCGCGCGGCTTGCCCATCAGCCCGTCGAGGCTGCCCTGGTCGGGGTGGCGCAGCAGGGCGAAGCCGCGGCCGTCGGCGGCGGCCGCGGTGTCGAGCAGGCGGCCTTCGCCGGAGCGATCGGACTTGGCGGTGGGACGGGCGACCGGCGGCAGGGCGCGATCGGTCTTGGCGACCAGGCGCGAGGCGGGCGCGATCGGGGCGGCGCTCGACGGCGTCAGCGCGGCGAGTTGCGGGCGTTCGGCAAGCGTGCCGCCGATCGCGCCGGCCTTGAGGTCGGGACGCAGCGGCGGCAGCGAAGCGGTGGTGTTCGGCAGCGCCGCAGCGGCGGCGGCGGCCGATGCGGCGGCTGCGGCTTCCCCGCTGGCGGCATAGCCGAGGGCGACCGGTGCGGCGTCGTTGTCGCCGGTGAGGATCGAGAAGGCTTCGGTCGCATCGATGCGCGGCGCACCGGGGACGGGCGTGCCGAGATCGGCGACGCGCTGCAGGCCGGGGGTCGGGCGCGGCCGCGGCAGGGCCACGTCGATCGGTACGGCGGTCGCGGCGAGGGCCAGCACGGCGCGTTCCGAGCCCGGGCGCGGCGCCGGCAGCGGCACTTCGATGCGGGCGAGTTGGGGGGCGGCGACGGGCGCGGCGGGGCGGGCTTCGGGGGCTTCGGCGACCGGACGGCCGCTCGGGCCCTGGACCCAGCCGGGGGGCAGTTCGTTGCCGGTCGGGGCGTAGCGCGAGGGCACCATCGCCGGAGCCGGCAGCGGGGCCATCGAACGGCCGGCGAAGACCTGAGCCGGGGCGGCCTGCGGCACCGGCATCGGCACCACCGACCCGCGGGCGGTGGTGGTGGGGACCGGCGGGGCCGGCATCGGTGCCGGAACGGCGGCGGCCATCTGGACCGGGCGGGCGGGGGCGACGAGGGTCGGCGACACGCCCGGCGGGGTCTCCGTGCGGGCCAGACGAGACCCGGCGGGCAGCGGGCCCTGGCGGAGGTCCTGGTTGCGCGGCGTCGCCACCACGACCTCGTCCTCGTCCTCGGGGGACGCGGAGCGGCTGGTCGAGGAGCCGCCGAACAGGGCGGCGAGCAGGCCGCCGCCGGACGAACCGGTGGTGGTGCCGCCGCCGTGGGCCTTCTTCGACTGGCTCTCGGCGAGGGCGATCTCGTAACCGGGCAGCGGCTGGCCGTCGGCGGGCAGATGGGCAGTCTTGCCGTCCGGGAACAGACGGACCAGCTGTTCGCGCGACATGCGCGGCCAGGCCCGGACCGAGCCGGTGTCCATGTGGACGAAGGGGGAGCCCGAGGTCGGGTAGAAGCCGACGCCGCCGATCTGCTTCTTCATGCCGGTCTCGCGCAGCGTGGTCAGCGAGACGTCGGGCAGATAGAAGTCCATCGCCTTGCCCAACATGTGCTGGGAGAACTTGGCGACGCCGCGCGAGCGTTCGCGCAGGGCGTTGTTGGTGGCGGGCGAGCGATAGCCGCAGACGATGTGGATCGGTTCGCGGGCGCCGGTGTCGCGGTAGACTTCCCAGATCAGGTCGAACAGGGCGGGGTCCATCCGGGTGACTTCGTTGCGGCGCCAGTCGCGCAGCAGACGATTGAGTTCCTGGAGACCGTCCTGGTCGTAGGCGCCGTCGCGCTTGAACACGACGCTCGCCCGTTCCTGGGTGTGGGTGTTGATCAGATTGAGCGACCGAACCTCGGCATGCGCCGCACCGGCCGTGACGGCCAGAAGACACGTTCCGGCGAGAAACCTCGCCACCTTGCGGCAATTCACCATTACATGCGCCTCGAAGGAACCCAACGTGTCATTCCACGGATCGCCCGAAGAAGAAAGCCCGATCGTGGCCTTTCTCCGGCGCCTCGTCACGAGCACCCACTTTCCCCCACAAGGGTTAATGAATCTTTTACCTGAACGGCCGGTAAACGCAAAGCGTCGAAACACTGGCTCGACGGTAGGCTCGCGGTGACGAGATACGTCTTTTCACCGAGTGCGCCGGTCGCGCGAGGGCGCGCGGCGACGCCGGCCCGCCCTCGCGCCGCTCACAGGCCGAGCAGGCGCTTCATCCGGGCGTCGTGGGAATAGATGTCGCGGCGCGCCTGGAGATGGCCGTCGTCGTCGACCCACTGGGTGAAATAGGCGATGTGGACCGGCACGAAGCGCTTGAGGTTCACGAACTTCTCGCCGCCGCCGAGCATCGCCTTGAGGCGGGCGCCGTCGAGCTTGGTCGGCTCCTCGGACAGCACCGCGTCGGCGAAGGCGAAGGGCTCGAAGACCCGCACGCAGCCGTGGCTGAGCGCCCGGTAGGCTTGCGCGAACAAGCCGCGCGACGAGGTGTCGTGGATGTAGACCGAGTGCTGGTTGGGGAACATGAACTTGATGTTGCCGAGCGCATTGCCGTCGCCGGGGCGCTGGCGGATCTCGACCTGTTCGGCCGGGACCGCGGCCCAGTCGACGGTGGCCGGATCGACGGTGCGGTTGCCCACCGCCACCTCGTAGTTGCCGCGGGTCAGCGAACCGCCGTTGGTCGCCTGGGCCTTGGACAGCATCTCCTTGCGGATGATCGAGATCGGCACGTTCCAATAGGGATTGACCACGACGTACTGCATCATCTCGGAGAACAGGGGAGTCTGGTTCTCCGGGCGGCCGGTGATCACCTTGGAGTGGAGGATCGAGCGACCGTCCTTCATCACGTCGAGGTGGAAGTCGGGGATGTTGACGAAGACGTGCAGCGTGCCGAGGTCGCGCGGCAGCCAGCGCCAGCGCTCCATGTTGACCACCACGTCGGCGATCTTGTCGGCGTTGCCGCCGGTCGGATCGTTGAGTGCCACCACGGTGTCGCGGCCGACGGTGCCGTTGACGACGAGGCCGCGATCGCGCTGGAAGGCCTTGACCGCCTCGCCGAGCGCCGGGTCGAAGATCGTGGCGTCGGTGGCGACCGGGGCGACGCCGAGGCGCTCGCGCAGCAGGGCGACGCGCTCGTTGCGCTGGCCGGGCTTGAGCGGCGGGCCGATCGGCACCTGGACGGTCGGGGTGCGGACGGCCGTGCCGCGCAGGTCGGCCAGCGCCGCCTTGAGGCGCTGATAGCCGAGATGCGGCGGGGCGTAGGCGGCCAGCGCGGCCCCGGCGTCGGCGGCGCTCGCCACGGCCTTGAGGACGTCTGCCGCGGAGGTCTTGGTCGTGCGCGGGGTGACCAGTTCGGACACCCGCCCGGGGGCGAAGCGGCCGGTCTGGAGATGGCGGGCGTAGCGCACCACGGTGGTCGCGACGGCAATCTCGGCCTTGGCGCGGGCTTCGGGCGCGAGGCCGGCGACGAGCGCCGGGGTGGCGTAGTCGTTGGGCTCGAGGCCGTCGCGGTCGGCGTGGGCGAGGCGGTCGAGGGCGGCGACGGCGACCGGGGTCGGTCCGGTCGCGGCGCCGAACAGGAAGCGGTGGCCGCGCGCCTGATAGAAGGCGGCGACGTCGCTGCGGTCGGCGCGCTCCTCGGCGCTGCCGCCGAGCGGATGCAGCGCATCGAGCGCCGCCCTGAGGGCGTCGCTGGCGGCGGCTTCGGCGAGTTCCGCGGTGCGCAGGGCCGGATCGGCCGGGGCTTCGACGGCGGTCGCCGGGGCGGGGGCGTCGACGGCGGCGAGGCGGGCCGGGGCGGTGGGTTCATGCGACGGCGGCGCGGCGACCGGCGCGACCGCGACCGGCGTCGAGGCGGTGGTCTCGACCGGGGACGCGGGGGGCACGACGGCGGCCGGCGGCTCCGGAGTCGGGGCCGGCGCCGCGATGGTCGTTGCGACGGCCTCGGTCGGCGGGGAGCTCGGCGTCGGTGCGGCCGCGGTTTCGGCCACCGGCGGCGCGACGTGGGCGGTGGGCTCGGCGGCGGCGGCCGGCGGCGGCTCGGCGGCCGGCGCGCTCGCGACRGCGTCGGTCACGGGCGCACTCGGTTCGGTGGTGGCGACGGCGGGCGTCGAGACGGCGGGCTCGACCGGGGTCGGCTCGGTGGCGACGACCGCCGGAGCGGCCGGTTCGGCGGGCGCGGCGACGGCCACGGCGGGCGCCGCCGCAGCGGCTTCGGCGGCGATCGGGGCCGGCGCGACTTCGGCCGTGACCGGCGCGGAGTCGGACGCGGGCGTCGCGGCGGCGGTCGGGACGGGCTCGGCGGCGACCGGGGCCGGTGCGGCGTCGGCGCGGACGGGCTCGGGGAGCTGCGTCTCCGCCTGACCGGAGACGGCGGGCGCCGGGGTGGCCGGGGCTTCGCGGGGCGGGATCAGGGCGGGCGGCGTGCCGGCCGGCGCGGTCAGTTCACGCAGCGATCCGCTCGCGGCCGCTCCGGGGGGCACCAGTCCACCGGAGGGTGCGCCGCCGAGCGGCGCGATCGATCCGGTGGTGAGGGCGTCGATCCGATCCTGGGCGGAGGGCGCGAGCGCCTCCTCGGCGCGCGTCGCCGGGGCCAGGCCGGTCGCCAGGATCGTTCCGAGAAGAAGGGAAGACCAGCCGATCGCTTTCATTCCGACACAACTCCGCTGTCGTCGTCCATTGCGAGATGCGATCGGCTCGGAGGCCGCCCGAAGTGATCGTTCCGTCGAGAGGATTCCGGACGCCCGTCCCGAGTCACTCTGCCGCCACGATGTCGGACGCCTCCTCCAAACCATATTCCTTGAGCTTGCGATAGAGCGTCGAGCGCCCGATCCCCAGTCGCCGGGCCACTTCGGTCATGCGGCCGCCGTAGTGATCGATGGCGATGCGAATCATTTCCTCCTCGATCGCGGCGAGATCACGGACGTGACCGTCGCCGTCGAGCGATCGCAGGAATCCGAAGGGGGTCGGGCCCGATCCCATGGTCAGGCCGGAGGGGCTCGGCGACCAGCCGGTCATGGCGTCGCCGCCACGGGGCGCCAGCGGGTCGGCGCGTCCGGCCTCGCCGTCGCCGAGGCGGGGCGTCGGGCGGGCCGCCTCGCCGGTGACCAGCGGCCGGTGGCGATCGAGCACCGCGACGGTGCCGACCTGGGCGGCGACCTGCGGGAATTCGTCGGGGCCGAGGACCTCGCCGTCGGCCAGCACCACGGCGCGGAACACCGCATTCTCGAGCTGGCGGACATTGCCCGGCCAGTCGTAGGCCTCGAGCAGGGCCATCGCCTCGCGGTCGACGCCGATCACCCGGCGGCGGCCCTGTTCGGCGGCGAAGCGGGCGACGAAGGTCTTGACCAGATCGGGCAGGTCCTCCTTGCGCTCGCGCAGGGGCGGCACGAAGATCGGGAAGACGTTCAGCCGATAATAGAGATCCTCGCGGAAGCGACCTTCCTTGGTCATGTCGAGCATCGACCGGTTGGTCGCCGAGATCAGGCGGAAGTCGACCTTGACCGGACGGCGCCCGCCGACCGGATCGACCTCGCCCTCCTGGATGGCGCGCAGCAGTTTGACCTGGATGTCGGGGGCGAGCTCGCCGACCTCGTCGAGGAACAGGGTGCCGCCGTGGGCCTCCTGGAACTTGCCGACGTGGCGATCGACGGCGCCGGTGAAGGCGCCCTTCTCGTGGCCGAACAGGATCGACTCGACCAGATGCTCGGGGATCGCGCCGCAGTTCACCGTGACGAAGGGCCGGGCGCGGCGGTCGGACGAGCCCTGGATGGCGCGGGCGATCAGCTCCTTGCCGACGCCGCTCTCACCCTCGATCAGGATCGGGATGTTGGAGGCCGCCGCCCGACGGCCGAGGCGGATGACCCGCTCCATCGCCGGCGAGGCCGAGGCGAGATCGTCGAAGGTCAGCGTACCGGTGGCGGTGCGGCGGGCGCGGACCACCTCGCCCTCGAGGGTGGCGAGCTTCAGGGCGTTCTGGATCGAGACCTGGAGGCGCTCGGGCGACACCGGCTTGACCACGAAGTCGAAGGCGCCGGCGCGCATCGCCGAGACGATGGTGTCGATGCCGCCCTGGCTGGTCTGGACGATCACCGGCACGGCGCTGCCGGATTCGCGCAGCTTGAGGAGCACCGCCATGCCGTCGAGATCGGGCATCACCAGATCGAGCACGACCAGGGCGACGGTGCGGCCGTCGGGGCCGGCCATCACCCGCAGGGCTTCGGCGCCGCCGGAGACGACGATCGGCAGATGCCCGAAGCGACGCACCGCCTCTTCGAGGAGGCGGCGTTGGATGGGGTCGTCGTCGACGACGAGGATGCGCTCGGCCATGGGGTGCTGGTCGCCCGTTAGGGGTTTCGTCCCGAATCGGGTCGATGGTGGGGGGTGGAGGTTGATCGTTGGTTAACGCCGCCGGCGTTCGCAGTCCCGGTTCCGGGCGATCGCCGGCGGGAAGAACGGCGGCAAAGGTTGAAGCCGGGCCGCGCGACCCGATATGGAAGGAGAAGCGCGTCGCTCGATCGGGGCGGCGCTCATCCCCACAATCCACCGCCCGAGGATCGCGTCGCCGATGACCGTCTCCCCCGCCCGTCTCTCCGTCGTCTCCGATCAGGCCCGTTCGGGCGGGTCGTCCTCGCCCTTCGGCGCCCTGCCCGAATGGGATCTCGGCGATCTCTATCCGTCGATCGACGGGCCGGAGGTCGCCGCCGACCTCGCCCGTGGCCTCGCGACGTCGCGCGACTTCGAGCTTCGCGCCAAGGGCAGGCTCGGCGCCATCGCCGCGACCGGCGACGCGACGGCGCTGCTCGGTCTGGTGCGCGCCTACGAGGCGATCCAGGATCTGCTCGGCAAGATCGGCTCCTTCGCCGGTCTGGTCTATGCCGGCGACACCACCGACGCCGGCCGCGCCAAGTTCTACGGCGACGTCCAGGACAAGCTGACCCAGGCCGGCACCCACCTGCTGTTCTTCGAACTCGAGCTCAACCGCATCGACGACGCGGCGATCGACGCGCTGATCGGTGCCGACGCCGGGCTCGCCCATTATCGGCCGTGGTTCGAGGACATCCGCAAGGAGAAGCCGCACCAGCTCTCCGACGAGATCGAGAAACTGTTCCACGAGAAGTACCTGACCGGGGCGGCGGCGTGGAACCGGCTGTTCGACGAGACGGTGTCGAGCCTGCGCTTCCGGCTCGGCGAGGAGGAACTGACCCTCGAGCCGACGCTGGCGCGGCTCCAGGACGCCGACGAGGGACGGCGGCGCGAGGCGGCGGAAGCCCTGGCGGCGACCTTCCGCGCCAACCTGCGCACCTTCACGCTGATCACCAACGTGCTCGCCAAGGACAAGGAGATCTCCGACACTTGGCGCCACTTCGAGGATCCCGCCGACGCGCGCCATCTCTCCAACCGCGTCGAGCGGGCGGTGGTCGATGCGCTGGTGGCGGCGGCGCGCGCCGCCTTCCCGCGGCTGTCGCATCGCTACTACGCGCTGAAGGCCAAGTGGATGGGCAAGACGCGGCTCGAGCACTGGGATCGCAACGCGCCGCTGGCCAGCGCGCCGAGCCGGGTGATCGCCTGGGACGAGGCGCGCGACACCGTGCTGTCGGCCTACGGCCGCTTCTCGCCGAGGCTCGCGGAACTGGGCAAGCGCTTCTTCGACAATCCGTGGATCGATGCGCCGACCCGGCCGGGCAAGGCGCCGGGGGCCTTCGCCCATCCGACGGTGCCGTCGAGCCATCCCTATCTGCTGGTCAACTACCAGGGCAAGGTGCGGGACGTGATGACGCTCGCCCACGAGCTCGGCCACGGCGTGCACCAGCTGCTGGCCGGCGCCAACGGGCCGCTGATGGCGCCGACGCCCTTGACGCTGGCCGAGACCGCCTCGGTGTTCGGCGAGATGCTGACCTTCCGGGCGCTGCTCGCCGACGCCGGGTCCAAGGACGAGAAGCGGGCGATGCTCGCCTCCAAGGTCGAGGACATGATCAACACGGTGGTCCGCCAGATCGCCTTCTACACCTTCGAGCGCAAGGTGCACGAGGCGCGGCGGGCGGGCGAGCTGACCTCGGAAGACATCTGTCGGTTCTGGATGGAGGTTCAGGGCGAGAGCCTCGGGCCGTCGATCCGGCTCGCCGACGGTTACGAGAGCTTCTGGGTGTACATCTCGCACTTCGTGCATTCGCCGTTCTACGTCTATGCCTATGCCTTCGGCGACTGTCTGGTGAACTCGCTCTACGGCGCCTATCAGCGCGCCCCCGAAGGCTTCCCGGAGAAGTACTTCGCACTGCTGGAAGCCGGCGGCACCAAGCACCACACCGAGTTGCTCGCCCCCTTCGGCCTCGACGCCACCGATCCGGCGTTCTGGTCGGTCGGGCTGTCGGTGATCGAAGGCCTGATCGACGAGTTGGAGGCGATGGAGGGGTGAGGTCCGGTCGGACGCCGTCGGCGTCCGACGCGGAGGTCCGGTGGACCTCCGATCTACGTTATCAGCGGTAATCATGCGATGTCAGAGACCACCACCTATGTGGCGCTTTTCTGCCAGTTTCATGCGGCCTTGGTGGTTTCCCGGCTCTTCCCTTGCACCCCCCAAGCGTCGGGCGTATGAGGGGCCATCTGAGGGACCACAAAGGAACACCAGCCATGGCCCGCGCCTCGTTTCGCCTCACCGCCATGGGTATCCGACACCTCAAGGAACCCGGGCGGCATGTCGACGGAGACGGTCTTGCCCTCCTCATCGGCGAACCGACGAAGGACGGAAGCACCGGCCGGCGACGCTGGACGCTCCGATATCGGCACGATGGGAAACAGTTCGAGGTCGGGCTTGGGACTGCTGATGGTCCAGCCGCGGTGACACTCGCCGAAGCTCGGAAGCGGGCGGCCGATATCCAGGCTTCGGTGAAGCAGGGCGAGCCGCCTCACCTGACGACGAAGACCTCGGTGCCGACGTTTGGGGATGTGGCAGACGACGTGGTGGCGGCTCGCCGCGCGGGGCTCACCAGCAAGATCCAGGGCGCGCAGTGGGCGCGCTCCCTCGGCACGATCCCGACCGACCCCGACCGCTCCCGAACAGACAACGCCGCCTTCGGGCGTCGCACTGCCGCCCTCGCAGCCCTTCGAGCGAAGCCGGTTGACGGAGTGACCACTGATGACGTCGTCGCGGTTCTACGGCCCATCTGGACCGTCACACCGGAGACGGCAAGCCGGACGCGTCAGCGGATAGAGATCGTCTTGGACGCGGCGAAAGCGCGGGGGCTGAGGACGGGGGATAACCCCGCACGGTGGCGCGACAGCCTTGCCTACATCCTGCCCCCCAAGCCGCGAAGGGAGGCGGCCCACCATGGGGCGATGGCCTTCGCCAAGTTGCCGGCCTTCTGGCGACGCCTCGATGAGATCGAAGCGCCGAGCATGCCAGTGCTCATTCTCCAGTTCGCCATCCTGACCGCGACACGATGGTCCGAGGCGGCCGGCGCCCGATGGTCCGAGATCGACGGGGAGACCGCCGTGTGGGCCATTCCGGCGGTGCGGATGAAGCAGGGGCGCACCCATCGCGTCCCCCTGTCAGCGGGCGCCCTGGCGGTCCTGCAAAGGGTCGCTCTACTTCGCCGAGATGGGGTTGACCTCGTCTTCGTTGGGCACAGAAACGGCAAGGCGTTCCCCTCGATCGGGTCGCGGTCCAAGCTCAACTTGATGATGAACGGCGCCACCGCGCACGGCATGAGGTCCACCTTCCGCGATTGGGCCGGCGAGATGACCGACCATGCTCGCGAGGTGGCAGAGGCCGCGCTTGCGCATCAGGTCGGCAACGCCGTCGAGGCCGCATACCGTCGTGGCGATGCGCTGGCGAAGCGGCGGGTGCTGATGGACGACTGGTCCGCCTACGTCACCGGTAAAGAGCGCTCTGCCTGCGCATAATCCCGATTGCCCTCGCACGAAGTGCGAGGGCGGCGGAGTGGCGGAGCGGCAATGTCTCCGCCAGCGCAAGGCGCATGTGGTGAGCGTGGCAGTCGGACGCGAGCGGGGCGGGTCGGAACCCCGACTGGGCAGAAAGCAAAACCCCGCCGAAGTTGGCGGGGTTGGCTGAAGGCAGTGAAAGCCGACCATAAAGATCACGCGGCGCGAGCGTGAATTGATCTGCGCCGATAAAGCCAGAACCCCATGAGGCCGAGTATTGCGGGCAACCCGACACCCGCTTGTGGTCCGGGTACTGCGGCAACGGTTCCGAAGGTTGTCACGTATCCATAATTTCCGGCGTATGCACCTGCGTCGCTTTGCCCAAGGGAGCCGTTATACGCAATTGATACGAGAGGGTTTGCTCCAAATGCTTGCAGCGTTGGCTGGTCCCGATAAGGCGAATCACTCGCCACAAAATCCACCAGAAGGTTGCCCTTCGAGGGATCATAGGTAAAGGCATTCCCGGCAAACGTGAGAAGGCCGCCAATAAACGAGCCATATTGGTATATTCCGCCAGTTAGGCTTGCAGAGATATTGAATGATCCAAAATTGGAAATTAGATTTCCCTTGTTTGAAGAAAGATCGGTACTGAGGGCGCCGATATTCTTTGTCGTTTGATAGAATGACACGGTGAGAAGCGTCGGGTCTGAGAAATTTGTCGATGTAGAAGCATTATAAAGAGAAAGACTATTTATTGTGGTTGTTCCATTAAACAATGAAGACGAGTAAACTTGTTGAAATTCAGCGACATCGTTTAGTATTCCCCAATCAAATTCATGGGTCCCAACCGTTACATCAGTTGCATGGCTGGCTGGTGTCGCGGATAAAATTAAAATGTAGCTCAAGCAAATCGCTTTGATGGCATGGGAAATACGCATATCTCTGTCTCCTACGCAAAAAATTCGCTTCCCGCTCTAATCTGCCATCGCATTTCAGGTGGCTTACCCAAGGTTAATCAATCATTAATGTTTGTCAACCTGCAGAATGCTGTTGCCATAAACACAATCACAACCTGATCGCTTTTTGTGCAGCGGGGTGTTGTGGAAAATTGTGTCTCTCGGTTCCGTTGCTGCGTGGTGGTCCCGGGGCGAGCGCCTTGCCATCGTGACACCGCATCTACCCAGACCTGCGATACCCCGCACACGCGCGCGGGGTGTTGATCAACACGGCAACTCGGGTGCACCGTTTCATCTCGGGCCGACGCCCGGCCCATTCCGAAACCTTCGGATTTGCACGACCCTGATGCCGGCGCTGACGCCGTGTGTCGCCCGCTACCCCACCGACCATCTCCCGCGCCTGCCCAGCCCCCAAGAAAGGGACCACATCGTCATGCCCAGCACCCCCACCTTCGTGATGCCGGCCGACACCATGCTCGAACTCTGCCGCGAGCATTCCGACCAGCTCCACAGCACCGCAACCCGGAAGATCATTGAAGCCGGCGATCTGATCGCCGACGCCCTCGGCCGTGCCGAGGATCTGTTCAGCGGCGCCGCTGACCTCGTCGGCGAGGCGGCCGACCTCCGGCTCGAGGCCGACGGCGCGGACAGCATCGCCGAAGAGGTCGAGCGGCAGATTGCCGCGATCCGTCGCCCCGAGCGCACCCCCGCGCTGCCGGAACGGTACAGCTTCCGGGGAGGACCTGGCGCGTTCGAGGCATTTGTAAAGAACGAGCAGAAGGACAGAGCGTTGCGCGCCAAGTTGGATGCGTTCTATGCCAGATAACGCCTATGTGTTCAACAGCACAACGCCGCCGTCTGTAAACGGTGGCACCTTCATCATGACAAAAGGTGATCCATGACCACGCGTAAACGGCCTCTGTATCCTCGCTCCCCCTGCGAAGGCAACGATTGGGGCGCCCTTCCGAACGACGGCAAGGTCTGGCGTATCCGGAAACAAGGTTGGGATACTCGCCCTTATTGGGCCTACTCGAAATTCGTCTAATCTGATCGTGGGGAGAGCTGCCAGCAAGAGGTTAGGACCTTACCCCCTCGCTGGCGCTCGATCCGTGGTCGGCCGGGTAGAGGACCCACAGCCCACGGGAAATTATAGTTCGCAGGGGGGTGCCCGCAAGGACCAGTACGGGGTTGCCACTATTTTCGCGCGCACTATGATTTTACCCCGAGATGACAAACTTGACAGTATGTGCAATGTGGACGGACGTGCATCGCACGGCCAACCGTCGAGGGGCGATCGTGGACGAATATTTGACGTCATTGGAAGTCGGAGCACTTCTCGGCATCACCAGAGCGGGCGTTGCCCAGAAGTTCAAGGCCGGCACCCTTACCGGGTTCAAGCTCGGCAATTCGACCTCCCCCCTTCGGATCGATCGAAGCTGCGTCGAGGCGATCATGGGCCGCCCGGTCACGGAGGAGATGGTCAACGCCGCCATCGCGGCCCGCAAGACGAAATCATCCGTTGCAACAAAACCCAAGAATGAGAATTAAAACGAAAAGCCCGCAACACTTGCCGGTGTCGCGGGCTAGATGGGAAGCATTCTATGAACGTTCGCACTGTAGGCGTACCAGCAATCGACGTCAATGAACTTGAAGCAGAAAACGCAGATATTGTCCCGGCGCCCGAGCGCAAGGTATCTGCCGAGCTACAAAAAGTCGTCGACGCCCGTGGTATGCCTCATGGCTACGTGACTATTGCTCGTCGCGGCGTCGAGGGTAATGCGCGTAACGGAAAGGGGAAGCGTTACTATCACGATGAACCTCGCGACTCGCGATTTTCGCTCCCACATTGGGTGGCCCGCGGGATGCCTAGATCCCACCTCCCGCGTATGCCGATCGGAAAGCGCAGATTTGTCGATAACAGCGGCAACCGCATCACTCTCGAGCAGCGCGACGGGAACGGGAATTACAAAACGGTTGGCGAATACGACATGCCGACCTTGTGGGATCTACATCGCTTTCCCGTATGGGGGCTCGACGACGTCTTTAATCTCTTGAAGACCCGCGAGGATGCCGCCTTCACTGGTACGCCCGCGATCAGGCGCGAAAGCGCGCTTCTGCATGGCGACATCGTTGGAGCGGTGCATGGCGACATCATCGGAGCGGACGAAGGGTTCTGTCTCAACGCTCAGCGTCGTTCCGTGGACGACAAGCACAGCCTTCCTACGATCCGGGATGCTCCGAATACCGTCTTCGCGCTCGACGTCGAACATATCGACCCGGGCTTCTATTTGGTGGAATACAAGGATAGCGCATTCGATCCCCAGAACCGCGCCGAGATCGTGCGCTTGACGCGGGCCATATTGCCGGAATGGCTGCGCACCGCGGCTTTCGTGGTCCAGTTGTCGGCGTCGCACGGCTTCGGCGCCGGGAATGATGCCGTCCGGCTTCGGGTGTTTTTCGTGACCTCGAAGCCTCTCACGTTGCCCGAGTTGAAGAACGTCATCGCCGACCGGCTCATCGAAAGCGGCAACCCCGATCCCTGGCGTGTGTTCGACGCGGCGCTCTTCAAGTCGGCGCAACCGATTTACATCAACACCTTCATCGAGAGCCCTACCACCGAGGGGAGAACTCTGAATACGGCGAGGGTCGTCATGACCGACGATCCTTTCGCCCCGCGGCTGTTCCGTGCGATGGGGACGCCCTACGCCGTAGTCCCCGAAGATCTGAAGGCCGATCGGACGAACCCGGTTCGCAGCAAGGACGGCAAGCGCCACGTCGCCAAGGGGAGCACACCCAGCCCCCGTGTCCGCACCAAGGACGACCGCGAGGCCCTCGCCGTGATGGTGGCCGACCCTTTCCACGGATCGCTCCTGGTAGCCGCTGGCGCCCTCATCAGGAACAAGCCGAACCGGCCGCTCGCCAATGTCGAGGCCCTTCTCCTTGCCCGCCTGGACGTCATCAAGCGGGAGAACGATGCTGCCCTGGAAAGGGCTCGCCGTGCCAAGAGCGAGGGCCGGCTGGTCAAGGATAACCCCCGACGCGACGGCCGCTTTCAGGGCGACTGCGCGACCGAGAAGCGAGAGATCGCCAGCGTCGTCCAGTCCATCGGGCGCCACTACGAAGACGCTCGCGCTCCCTCAGCCGGAAGCCTTGCCGCCTATCGGCCGGGCGTTCCCGCGCTCACCATCGCCGAGGCATCGGCCGTCACTCAAGGCGTCATCGACCGCGTCATCGCGGTGGCGAAGGGCATCAAGGTGCAGAAGCTCGTGGTCCGCCGTGCCGAGCGTCAGGTCAAGCGGCATCACCTCGGCGCCGTCCTTCGCCACACGGTGGCATTCGAGAAGCTCCAGGCCATGGTGAAGGAGTTGACGGTCGAGGTGGTGTCGGTTTCGACCGGCGTCGGCAAATCGTACTTGATGCTCCTGGCCTTGCAGGCGCTCAAGGGCTCCGGTCTTCGCGTCGCCCTGTGGGTGCCGGACCACGATCTTGCGCAGGCGCACGAGGCCAAGCTCCGCGGCTACGGCGTCAGAGTGATGCGGTATCAGGGCCTGGAGCGGATGTGCCTCCTGAAGACCGAGCACGACGACAACAGCGCGCTCGAATTCGTCGGGGCGAAGGGCGAGGCCACGGCGGCGTGTCGCGGCTGTAGCCTTGCGGGGGACTGCAAGTACAACGGTCAAAGGCTTCTCGCCCGGCAGTCCGAAGTGGTCATCCTGTGCGGACCGGGGCTCATCTTCGGGTCCTCTCCCGTCATGATGCGCCGGGCCGGGTTTAATCAGGTCTTCGGCGATCCGCTGAACGGCTCCGATATGGCCATCCACGAGGACGACGACGGCGCGAAAGCGGATACGTGGGGCGCCATTGGCGACCAGATCGACGACGACGAGTGGGATGCCGCTTTCGCGTACTACGAGGCGAACGGTATCGATCTCGGCGAACGTCTCTCTCTGACCAGCGGCGCCTTCGACCTCATCATCGCCGACGAGGCCAATCCGGCCAAATGGGTGGATGGGAACCTCTTGGACGTCAAGACGCTCGACGACTTCGCCACGTTGTCGACCGGGACCGCGGAAGGTGACGGCGGACGTCGAGGCTATTGGCTGGAGCGGGTGAAGCGCGTCGCGGCGACCATGAGTGCGAAGCTCAAGGCATCACCCGAGGGCTGGGCATTCGACTTCGTGAGGGAGAGGGGCGCACTCGCAGCGTGCCGAGGCATGTGCACGGGCGCCTATTGGCGGCCGAGTGCTGCCGAGGCCAAGGTGGTGTGCAACACCGACGAGGCCGTGAACGGGGCGGCGCGGAAGCGCATCCGCGAGAAGCTGAAGTTCAACCAAAAGCTGGACCGGCTGATGGACCTCTCCTTCATCCACCCGTCCGCCGGCTTCGAGCTGGAGGTCGAGGCGACGACAGAGGATGAGGAGCGCAAACTCCGCTATTTCAGCCGGTCTCGGATGCACCAGCACTGGCGCAACACGCCAATGCTGATCCTCGACGCGACCGCTCACGAGGTCGCGCTGAGGAAGTTCTTCCCGCGGCTCGCCTTCACCGAGGCACGGGCGCGGGATGGCTGGGGGACATGGCGGGTCTTCGTCTCGCAGGGGCCGGGACTTCGGACCTTGGGCGCCTCCACCATGGCGGTCGGCGAGGTTGGTGAGTCCCGTTGCCGGTTCCGGGGTGTCCGGTACCCGGATGGTACCAAGCTGCCGCTGAGGGACCGCACAAAGGACGGTGAGCGGGGGAAGGTCCCCGACGTCGGCCCGCGCGCCGTGAACCTGTTGAACTACCTCTCGGCGGGAACACGGAACGGGGCGTTCTTCGACGCCGAGCGCCCGATGAAGATCGGCATCGTCGCACCGAAGGTCGCCGAGAGTGCCTTTGCTGAGCTGAAGCGGGCGAACCTGTCGACGCTGCACTTCGGCAAGCAGCGCGGCCGGAACGACCTGGAGGGCGTAGATCGTCTTCTGGTTTTCGGGCAATCGACGCCTCAGATCAGGGAAATGATCCTCACGGCGGAAGCGCTGTTCGGCGAACGGGTCGACCGCACCGAGGACGACAACGACATGTGGCGGAAGCACATGCGAGAGGTCTTCGTGAAGGTCGGCACGGATGCGCAGGGTTACCCAGTCGCCGGGACCACCTTGGCCGAGGTATCCGGCTTCGACGATCCGGCGCTTCAGGTGGCGTACGACCTCCTGGTGACGTGCGAGTTGATCCAGGCCGATGGCCGCGGTCGTTCGGTTCGTGGCGACACGTTCGATTGGATCGACATCGTCCATTGCCTTCGGTCGCCGCTGCCGGGCGTGGTGTATACGAACGTCGAGTGGTCGGCGCTGGAGCACTTCGAACCGACGACGGCGACGGGCGAAGCCGTGGCCGTGATCGCCGCGGGCGACGACCGCTCGGGCTTGGCGGCATGGGCTCGAGCGCTCGGATACGATGCGCCGGAGGTCGAAGCCGCGATCGGCCGTTGGCGGGAGCAGAGCATTGCGGGGGGCACTTTCGCCGAGATGCTGAAGCGCGCTCATGCCCGCCATGGTGAGGACGTCATGGCGTCGGGTTGCCTCTGAAAGGGCGATGTGGCAGAGGCCTCGGCGGATAGCTAAATGAAAACAGGTACATGAAGCGCGTACCCCCCGTTTGGCCTCCAAAGAATAGTATATAGGAGGCCAAAGGGGGGGTACGCGGATGATGTTATTGAAATCATTGATGTATCGGCCGAGGCCTCTGCCACATCGAGTTTTCCGCGCTTTCGAGATGCCGCGAGTGATGGCTCGGCATTCCCCCCCCACGACCTCAGCAAGGGTGTGGGGACATTGACGTCGCCGCTTTCCTCGCGGACCAGTCGGTGACTGCGCGCGATTCGATCTGGGCGTTCAGATCAGGGACATCCCTAGTCCGGCGCCATGCCTGTACTCAGATCGGGAAATTGATGTAAGTACCAATTTATAAGCAGATAAATCACACTCAATCCAAGTATCTGGAATTTTTAATCCACCTATAAATGGTGGACTGCAGTATCATAACAAAATCAAAAATTGTGATAATCACCAATACGGAGAGATGCTGGTCTTCCATTCTAGCTGAATGATAAAAAACAAATAGAAACAACGCGCCCCAGAGAAAAGATTTATTAATAAAGTGAACTATTTTATACTTAAATATGCTGTCATCAATGATACCAATGCGAAAATATATGAAGACACAGCTTATAATTGCGAAAAATACAAAAACATCTATAACCCGAACTGGCTTATGATTGGCGGTGAGCCCAAAGAAGACCATTGCAAAAAATATGACTATTGGTCCCAGGAGGGCTGCTTTGAATAGAAAATTGCCGATTCGGTTCCACATAGAATTTCTTTCGAGGAAGAGTAACAGTGCTCGATCTCAGGTTTGCCCTCCCTCTCGGGAAGATCTCATTCAGAGGTTCCCGACTTACCAAAAAAAATGCTGAATGCTCATGGTGATATTCAATATGTCGGAATGAACGCCGAGTCTAGCTGCCGTCAGCCGCGGTGCATGACTCAACCCCATTCATAATGTTGGGGTACCGAGCTTGGCGCGATACCCCACGCCCCTACCCAGGGTGTGGGGGGCAACGGCAGCAAGACCAGCACGCGCTCGACGCTGGGTCGCTCCAGCACTGCTTTACGCCCGAGCGCGGACTTTCGACCTGCTTCGCTCGATTTACCGAAGTTGGCCGACAGCAGATGATTATCATGGGGCTTGTGAGCGTCTATCACCGGAACGCTTCCGCTGCCGTGGATTGCGGCTGGTCGACGGCGATGCTCATTCCCGTAACAATCGGGCAAGGGACGAGGAGACCAGCAGCGGTTGTTCGATCGTAGAAGCATGCCCACAATCGGGTACGACGACCAGAGTTGCTCCGGGAATGAGGGACGCGATCTCCTCCGACCGCTCCGGCGGCGTGAGCGCATCGCAGTCGCCGACGAGGACGAGCGTCGGAACTCGGATCGCCGCGAGACCCGGGCGGGAATCGGGGCGGTTGATCACCGCTTCGGTTTGCCGAGCAAACCCTTCCAAGCCGACCGCCAGGCCCATCCTTCTATTAATCTGACGCAGGTTTGCGTCCGCACGGCGTGAGGGATGCAGGATCGAGGTGAGCGCTTCTTCGCTCCAGGCGGCGAAGTCGCTCTCCCGAGCTTGCGCCAACATCGCCCGGCGCTGGTTTGACTGCTCGGGTGTGTCGGATTGTGCTGACGTGTCGAGGAGTGCAAGCCTTGCTACCCGTTCGGGTGCCTGCCGCATGATCTCCATGCAAATATACCCACCCATCGAGATCCCGACCAATGCGAAGCGCGGTGGAGCATCGTCCAGGATAGCGGCCGCCATCTCGGCGATGGTTTCTCCAGCCAAGGTCGACGCGGTCGTGACCGGCCCGAATTCCCACAGGGCTACCGATTGAGGAGCGAAGGCCTCTGCCGAACAGAGCAGGCCGGGTACGAAGACGATTGGGGTCATTATCACCACCTATGGGGTTTTGAGACGGTCCTTTTACCCAAGCCTGACTGGCTTGCCGCGGCCAGACAACCGGTTTCCCGATTTGTAGAGGACGCGCGGTGCGGTGCTGGTGCTGCCGATACGGAGCGTCAAAAATGACACAGGGCTATCGACTTTAGGAAGCCGTAGCCGGCCGGCGCGACCCACACGCCCCTGCATCGATTGTGGGGGCGGAAGATGCCGGACCAGCGCTCGCCTTGGTTCGTCCCGGCTGGTTCTATCGACACTCCGGCGGCCTTGGCATCTATGGTCTCACGGCAACAACCCAAGCGCGGGTCCTCCCGGCGAACCCGCAGAGCGAAGCGGGGCCTGAGCCCACCGCCATGTTTGACCGTTTGTCCCTCTTTTCCGACCTGCTACGCCGTCCAGGGAGGCGCCGCCAGCGTCCGATTAGGGGTAGACCGCTACCCATATGGCTCTGGGGCCATGTCGACCGCTAGGGGTAGCTCTGAGCCGCCGGATACGATGGTCCTGCCGGCACAGATCAAAAAGGCGCCGCCTCCCTTCGAAGCCGACGATCGACCGGCAAGGGCAACTCCGCAGGCGCTTGGCTCCTCCGTCGTCCCATCCCCCCGACGACTTTCGATTTATTTTGAATTCGTCGTAATCAGCGGTTGACACGCGGTCCGCGGAATGGCATGAAATGATCATCAGCAGAATTGCGCCGCGCGGGACATAGACCGCAACCCCTCCCTCGCGCAAACACCAGATCCGCAAGCCCGCCCGGCACCTGTCGAGGCGGGTTTTCTGTGTCCTCCACAATGAGGTGAACCTCCATGACTGCCCAGCTACTCCAGCTCCTTCAGGCGGCGCAGGCGCTCAACACAAGCCGGTCGACCCTGGAAAAACTGATCCGTGAGGGCGACGTCCGAACGGTCAAACTCGGTCGCCGCACGATGATCCCAGCCGCCGAGATCGACCGCATCGCCGCAGGCAAGCCCCGAGACGACGTCGCTGCCGCCTTCGTGTAATCGCCTCCTACCTGCCCCTGACCTCGCACCCTGCCCAGCCCGCACCAGCGTGCCCTGGAGCCTCGGCGAGGCCACCCCAGCCCGAACATCCTCTGACCTCCAGCAACCACGGCGCCACCAGCCCGAGGAAGGCATCACCATGTCCCGCTTCTCGATCTTCTTCCCGACCTGCTTCTCGACCTCCCCCGCAGTGCAGCATCAGCGCCGCCCGCTGCGTACCGCTCGATTTCATCCAGACACCGAGCACCCCACCGTCCTGACGCAGCACTGGCGTCGCTCTGCCCACCACTGATCGTCATCGGCCCTCCCAGCCGACCCCGACCTCTTGCAATGCGAGACTAAGTCTATGCCCGACTTCCGATCCCCCATTTCCAAAATCGCTCAACGCCTGACCCGCGACGCCGAGAAAGCCCAGGCGATCCACGACTACGACATGAATAGCGGTGTCGCGCTTTCAAAGTATCCGGACCTGATCGAAGTCACAAGAGAAGCAGAGCGCATGTCCAACACGAAGGATGGCGCCAAGGAACTCTGGGATGATCTTCTCTTTACGGTCGTTGAAAAGTCAACTAAGGTTGATATAGAAACGGGTATCGTACTTGATGAAATATTGAAGCACAGCACAACAGGTGAAAACCTTGCTGACATCATCAAGCGTCCGAATTTCCCCATCAAGAAAACGCGAGCATACGTCTGTCTGAGGATTGTCCGGTCTGGCATTCTCGACCGGACGAACTTCGGAATGCTGCCCACTGGCATTCTCGACACGCTCTCGGCACCGGGCTGCCAGCCGTCGACCCTCGAATGGGCCACGCACCTCGTCGCCCAGGGCAAACCGCCGACGCTGGCCCAAGTGCGCGCCCGCGACGCCTCCGACCGTGCCGCGGCAAAGACGACGAAGGCTCACGTCTCCAATGTCGTCGCCTTCCAGCGACCGAAGCGCAACGCAGAGAAGGAGGCCTACATGGGCTCGTCATCGCCCGTGATCACGCTCGCCGGGTCGGTCGTCAAGCTGGACTGCGGGTTTCGGTAATGTCCGGACAGCGTTTTCGGTAATCTCCGGACAGCTCTTTCACTAATTCCCGGACAGCAATTCCGGTAATTCCCGGACAGTTTTGATGGCCGGTTCTCGGCTGCGCCGTTTGGCAGGTTGGGCTCTCACGAAGAAGAGAGGCCGACATGCCCAGACGGAAGCAAGCGAGACGAACGACCGTGAGAGATATCCGGACGATCCTGCGCCTGACCCATGAGCAGGGCCTATCA